>CAJUKS010000004.1 GCA_910587405.1 uncultured Alphaproteobacteria bacterium | reverse complement strand
TTTTTTGATACGTTTCGCTTCTTCTTCACGTTTCTTGCTAACCTATTGATAATCTCAAAATCTTCTTGATCTTAAGTCTTGTTTGCTGTACCATTTGTCTGTATCAAAAAAATGAACGTTTTTCTGCAGCGGCTTAATCGGGAAAAGTCGGTTGTTTATCTTTGTTCTCCCGATTTTATTGTTTGGCTTTGCAATGGCGGTTTAAAAATCCTGAAATAAAAAAACGCTCTCAAAGAAGTGGTTTTTAAGCCAAAAGGTGGTCAGGCTTATTTCTTTTTCACAGCAACTTCAACATTTGTCATTTTTTTGCGTTGACCCGATCCGGTAAGCGGAAACCGGGCTATTCGTCAAAGACGGCATAAATCTGTCCGACCGGCGTTTCAGGGGCGGCAAAAACGGTCTGAAAACGGGTCCGGCTCTCGGGGGCAATCGTTTTTGCGGTGGGGATCACGGTAAGATTGCGAATCAGTTTTTGCCGGTTGTCATAAAGGCTGATCCTTAATGAAGGGATCGGCTGCCGTTGTTCGCCGAAGTTGGCAATTTCGCCGCGCAGGCGAATCGCCGGATGTCGGTTTTGCTGTTCATAGCCCCAAACCAGACTGGTGATTTTGAGCGGAACAACCGAAGGATTATACAAGCGGTCCAATTTTTGGTAAAAAGCTGCCGTTTGCGGAAAGGCGTTGATGATCGGCCGGCGTCCGAAATAAACAACGGCGGCGGCCGTGACGAGTATCAGGAAAAACAAAACGGTACTGAAACGGTTGCGTTGCGGCGGTTGCGGAAAAGTGTTGACAGGTTCGCGGACAATGTGATCGTCGCGGCTGAAGGCAAAACGGAAAGCTTCGAGTTCAATCAGGGGCACCTCCGGCGAAGTTCCGGTTTCCGGATCGGGAAAAGCGCGCCAGACATGGCGGCATTTTGCACAGCGCATTTTGCTTCCTTCGGGCGGAAGAGTTTTGTTTTCGATCCGATAGGCGGTATGGCATTGCGGACATTTAACAAACATTTTGTTCCCTCTGCGGTTGGCGTTTGGCAAAAAATCTTTTTTTATGACGAAAAAAAAGATTTTATTAAAGATTATATTATTATAGTATTAAGTCAGTCAAAAACCAAGGAGTATTCGCGGAAAATGAGCAAAACCCCCATTATTGAGATGGAAAACGTCGGAATCCGCTACGGGCGCGGGCCCGAGATTTTGAGCAATATCAATTTGTCGCTGGAGAAGGGATCTTTTCATTACCTCACCGGCAAAAGCGGTGCCGGCAAGACTTCGCTTCTCAGTATGATGTATCTGGCGCAAAAACCCAGCCGGGGGACGGTCAGCGTGTTCGGCAACAATGTCAATTTTGCCAACCGTAATGCCCTGGCGATGTTTCGCCGCCGAATCGGCGTCGTGTTTCAGGACTTTCGACTGTTGGAACATTCGTCGGCTTTTGATAACGTGGCGTTACCGCTCAGAGTTTGCGGTATGAACGAAAAAGAAATCCGCAAGCGGGTTAACGAACTGTTGAAGTGGGTGGAAATCGACCGCAGCACTTCTGCCCTGACTTCCACTTTGTCCGGCGGTGAAAAACAGCGGGTGGCGATTGCCCGTGCCGTGATTAACCGTCCCGACGTTTTGTTGGCCGACGAACCGACCGGTAACGTCGACAACGATATCGCGCCGAAGCTGATGAAGCTTTTTGTCGAATTGAACAAGCTCGGCACCACGGTAGTTATTGCGACCCATAACGAAAATTTGATCAAGGAATTCAAGTATCCGACCATTCATCTGAAAAACCGCAGTCTGTCGATTATTAACCCGGAAGACGGAGACGAATATGCTGAGATATAATAATATGCGCCATCGGGAACTGCCGCTTTCGACCGATTCTTCAAATCTGTTCTTAAAGGTGATGATTTCTATCGCTGTCTTCCTGTTTGCCGTCACGCTGGCGGGCGTGTTGTCGATTAATTCGATGCTGGTTAACTGGAACTCCAGCATTTTGGGGTCGCTGACGGTACAGATTATTCCGATTAACGGGGTTGATAAGCTTAAGGCCAAAAACGAAACCCTGATTCAGGAACAAAGGGCGGTGGCGCTGCTGGAAGCGATGCCCGAAGCCCTGAAAGTCACGCCGCTGAACGACGTGCAGTTGCAGCGGCTGTTAAAACCGTGGCTGGGAGACGACGTTGATCTCGACAATCTGCCGATGCCGCGTCTGATTGACGTCAAACTGAAGCCGGATGCGGAAGTCAATTTTCTGGCGCTGGCGGAAAAACTGGCAACGGTGGCGCCGCAGGCTTCGCTTGACAATCATAAACTGTGGCTGAACAAACTGATCAATTTTGCCGGCGGTTTGAAAATGCTGGCTCTGAGCGTGTTGGTTTTGGTTATCGGCGTCACTTCGGGAGCAATTTTTTATACCACTCAGACCAGTTTGGGCCTGCATCGCGACATTATTGAAATTTTGCACCTGCTGGGTGCCAAGGATACGTATATTGCCCAGCAATATGCGGCCAAAACCGCGGTGCTGGGTTTTTGGGGCGGGTTGGTCGGCGTGTTGTTTGCCATTCCGACGATTTTCGTGATTGCTCATTTGGCACAGCAGATTGAAGGCGGCATTATCAACGAAGCGCGGTTGTCATGGGGCGCTTGGGCGGCTATTCTCAGCCTGCCGCTGTTTTCAATGATGGTGGCAATGCAGACCGCTTATTATACGGTTAAACGCACTTTGGAAAAAATGATGTAGACTGATGCTTAAAAAAACGTTCTGTCATACTTTGATTATCGGGGTCTGCATTTGGTTCGGCGGCCTGATCGGCTTTGGTTATACGATCAATCATTTTAAAACCGATGCGGTGACCGAAACCGATGCCATCGTGGTGTTGACCGGCGGCCGCAACCGCATCAGCGAAGCCGTTAAGCTGCTCAATCGCGGCAAAGCCGGGCAGTTGCTGATCTCCGGGGTTTCGAAGGGAATGTCGCTGGAGACTTTGAAAAAGCGCCGTGACGTCGAAATTACGACGACGCGGGAAATTACGCTGGACGAGAAATCGACCAACACGGTGGAAAACGCCATCGAAGCGGCGGCGTGGGTCAGACAAAACCGGATTAAGTCAATCCGGCTGGTGACCTCAAATTATCATATGCCGCGCAGCATGGCGGAATTTCGGGCCAACAACCGGCAGTTGGTTATTTTGGCGCATCCGGTGTATTCGGACCGGGTGGAAAAGCAATGGTGGCGCAGTTGGCGCAGTTTTTGCCTGATTGCGTCGGAGTATAACAAGTTTTTGTACGTATGGGTTAAAAACCGTATCAGCGGACGAGGGGAGGACTAAATGATTTTGATTCGTTCATGGTTGGGCAATATCTGGATTTATCTGTGGATTGCGCTGGGTGTCATTCTGAGCTGTATTTTCGGCTGGTTTGTACCGCAAAGTTGGGTGGTGGTTTATTGGAACCGTTTTATTCTGCCGACGGCCTTATGGGGACTGAGAGTGTTCGGCGGTATCGGTATCGAGGTGCGGGGACGGCAATATCTGAATCAGGAACAGGCAGTGTATGCCAGCAAGCACGAATCGGCGCTTGAAACTTACGCGATGACGACGATTGTTACCCGTGGGGTGATGATTTTGAAAAAAGAACTGACTTATATTCCGTTTTTCGGCTGGGCGCAGTGGTTATACGGACTGATCCCGGTTGACCGGGGCGCCGGGGCGCGGGCGATGAAAAAAATGCTTGCGGCGGCGCAAAAAAGAGTGGCGGAAAAACGTCCGATTATCATTTTCCCCGAAGGACACCGGATGAAACCCGGAACCACTCAAAAATACAAGCCCGGTTTTTTGTTTATGGCGCAAAACCTCAAACTGCCGGTGATTCCGGTGGCGTTGAACACCGGGATGTTCTGGCCGCGAAGTTCGGCGAAACATTTGCCGGGAAAAGTGATCATCGAGTTTATGGAACCGATGGTTCCGGGTTCGGACAAAAATGCCTTTATTGAAGAATTGCAGGCAAAAATCGAGGCCAAATGTGCCGAATTAAATGAAGAGACGGTGAAAAATTATCCGTATACGGCGGTTAACATGGCTGAGAAATGATGTTGTCACGGATTTTGCGGCTTACAAAAAACACCGTCTGCTTAACAGCAGGCGGTGTTTTTTCGAGAACGGGAACGGTTCAGAACCAGTTCTTGCGGAAAATTTTCAGGTAGTTCTCAATCGTTTTGCTCACGACCCAACCGATGACGGCGCTGATGCGCGCGGTCCATGTCAGGATAATGCCGCTCAACGGAAAACTTACCGGAGGAATGGCCAACAACCACCATGAATAGCCGCCGCTGATGATCAGACGCAGACAGAACATGATGTTGAAGATCAACAGGGCAAGATGAAACCACGAACGGAACGAGTCGGCGATCATGAATTTCATTGCCTTTTTGGGCCAGAATTCCTTGTCATTGTAGTGGCTGCAGATGTTCACAACCACTGTGATGAGGAACAAAAACGCCGTTACGGCGAAGCTTGCCCAGAAGAAGAAACCGGTCAAATTTGCAGCCAGTTCTCTAAGTGAAATTGAAATCATAATGTAAATAATTAAGTTGAACAGTAATGATTATAGATTTTTTTAGACAAAAAGTCAAGCTGCTTGTTTGCGGAGAAAAACAAAACGGCTGATGCCGTAGCAGCGGTCGTCAATCGTTTGCAATCCGGCCGGAACGGCAAAGGTTTCGTCACGGGCCAGTTCCACCACGCATAAAGCGTCTTCGGCCAGCCAGTTTTGCCGCAGAAGCGAAGCCAGCGCTTTTTCGCTCAGCCCTTTGTGGTACGGTGCGTCAAGAAAAATCAGATCAAACGGAGCATCGGCTGCGGGAAGTCGGGCAGCGTCGGCTTTCAGCAGGCGAATTTTGTTTTTTTCGGCCGCAAAAAGCGCAACATTGCGTGCCGCGTCGGTGAGGTCAAGGTCTGCCATGGTTGCATGCCGCACGCCGCGGGAAACCGCCTCGAGCGCAAACGCGCCGCTGCCGGTAAAAATGTCGGCGATTCGAAGTTGATCCCACGGCTGGGAAAGTTTGCCGTATAAAATGTTAAAAACAGCTTCGCGCGCCTGATCGGAAGTGGGACGAATGTGAACCGAACGCGGCGAAAGAAGTTTTTTGCCGCGATATAAACCGCCGATAATCCTCATAACCGGAATTTGTCTCCGAGCTGTTCTTTCAGAACTTTTTGCGGAACCTCGCGCACTTCGCCTTTTTTCAGGCTGCCGAGCTGAAACGGGCCGTAAGAAAGACGGATCAGTCGTGCCACTTCAAGACCGATATACTTCATCAGCCGGCGGATTTCGCGGTTTTTGCCCTCTTGCAGGGTGATGGTGAGCCAGGTGTTGGTTCCCTGAGTTTCGCCGAGAAGAATTTTAACCGGACCGTAGGCAACCCCGTCAACGGTAACGCCGTCGGCCAGCGAGTCGATCTTCGCCTGACTGACGCGACCGTGCACCTTGACTTTGTAGCGGCGGCTCCAGCCGTTTTGCGGCAGTTCGAGCGTGCGCGAAAGTTCACCGTTGTTGGTCAGCAGCAGCAGTCCTTCGGAATTGAGATCCAAACGTCCCACCGATATTACCCGCGGCAGTCCGGCCGGCAGATTGTCGAAAACGGTCGGGCGGTTGGAAGTGTCTTTATGGGTTGTCAGCAATCCCGTCGGTTTGTAATAAAGCCACAGTCTGGTACTTTCGACGGCAGGGAGTTTTTCGCCGTCAAGCAGGATCTTTTCGTTTCCTTCAACGTTGAAGGCGGGAGAATCGACGGTTTCGCCGTTGACGGTAATCCGTTTTTGCGCAATCAGTTCTTCGGCCGCGCGGCGCGAACAAACGCCGGAACGGGCAATAAATTTGGCTAATCTTTCGCTCATTTTAATGGTTCCTTGATAAATTTGTGTTTATAATAAACAAAAAGAAAGAAAAATAAAGATGAATCCGCAAGATTATATGAAAATTGCCCTCAAAGAGGCGGAAAAAGCTTTTAAGGCCGACGAAGTTCCGGTCGGCGCCCTGATTGTTGATCCGATAAGCGGCGAGATTGTTGCGCGGGCGCATAATGTCAGCGAACACGGCAAGGACGCGGTTGCCCACGCCGAAATTGAAGTCATGCGCAAAGCCTGTCGTCGTTTGAAGCAAAAACGGCTGTGGGGGTTGGAAATGTATGTGACGCTGGAACCCTGCACGATGTGCGCGGCGGCCGCTTCGCTGATGCGGGTTGCCAAAATTTATTTCGGCGCCGCCGATGCCAAAGGGGGGGCGGTGGTCAGCGGGGTTTGTTTTTACGGGGCGCCGACCTGTCATCACCGGCCGATCGTCGAAGGCGGAATTTTGCAAGATGAGGCGGCGCAGTTGTTAAAGGCTTTTTTTGGTCAGAAACGGCAAAAATTGTTAGCAAAGAAAAAAACACTGGACAGAAAAAATATTTTGGTCTAAATTTCCGCATTATATAACGCAGACGGATAGCGGAAATGGAGTTAAAGGAAGTTATATTTACCAAAGTTTCTCGGGAAATAAGGAAACACCACCGCCGTTTTTTTGAGCGTCACGTCCGCAAGATGTTTATCAAATATCTCGCCTATACCAATCAGTTTGAAGGGGTTTTGAGCCAACGGGAAATTGAAGAAGCCAAAACCGGGCGTTTACCGCCCGATCTTGACGTGCATCATATTTTTCCGATTTCCGGCATCGAATCCGAGGACGTTAATTCGTTTCTCAACCTGACGGTTTTGCATAAGACGACGCATGTGCGGATTAATCGGGAAATTTTTGCACCGCAGTTAAAAGAGATTGACCGGTTGCCGGAAGGAACGCGTCTTGTGATCCGGCTGCCTCAGTTTGCGCCGGTTGACGCCGAGGGGATTTTGGCGGCACGGGCGAGAACTTCCCGTCATTTAAAAAATGCCGAAGGATCGTGCCTGCCGCCTTTGACCGCCGGTTATGACAGAACTTGAAAAACGGCGTTGCCTGCTTATTTAAATTTTATCAAAATTTTAATTGAAGCAGGAGAAAAGTGGTGAAAAAACTGGTTTTGGGGCTTTCGGCAGCGGCGCTCTTGTGCGGTTGCGCTTCGGAAAAAAAGTACAATCAGGAACTGAACCAGATGCTTAATCAGCCGGTGAGCCGGGTCGAAGGCAAGTTCGGACGTCCGTCGGCAGTCAAACTTCTTGGCGATGACAGCAAGGTGATTACTTATACCAAGATCAACGAATCGTATGTGCCGTCCGAATATTATATCTACAGCAACACGTTTATTCCGGGACAGGAAGTCGTTTACTCGCCGTTTACCGGAGATTATGATTTTTATCCGTTTGAACAAAGCTTCGGCTATACGGTCGAATATACCTGTCAGACGTCGTTTTTGATTGAACGCGGAGTGGTCAAAGCGTGGCGTTGGAAAGGAAACAATTGTGTCGCTTATTAAGGCGCGGCGTAACTAATTATTAACAAAATTTGTCTAGTATCCGACTCTGTAATAACGGTATCAGAGTTTTGACATGGGTTTTTTGTTTGATCTTAAAAACAGGCTGAAAAGTTCGGGAGTGTATATCGCCTTCACGCTGGTGATTTTCTATTTCGGCTTCTATGCTTTTTACGGTGAGCGCGGGATACGCAAGTATCTTTATTTGCGCCACGAGGTGGAACATGCCCGTGTTCTGGCCGATCAATACAAGGCTCGGAAAGAGCGCTTGGACTCGGAAGTCCGGTTGTTGTCGCCGGACAGTCTGGATCCCGATTTGCTGGACGAAAGAGTGAGAATCGTTCTCAATTTTGTCGGCAGTGACGAGTTTGTCATTCTTGACGAGCAATAGGAACGGCCGTTCCCTGCAGCGGGACAGAAGGCGGTTTTGGGCGTACAGCAAAAAAAGGCTGTATTTTTTTATTTTTTTTTGCTATATTAAATTAACTTTTAATTAACCGGAAAAATTTTTCCGATTGTCTGGTGACGGAATTTTATGAAAATAGCTAAAAAAACAGCTCCCGAACCGATGCAGTATGCTTCTAAAAAATCGTTCTTTTCCGACAAGGAAATCATTTTCAGAAGCAACGGCCGGGCCAAGGTCTTTACAATATCTTCCAAAATGCAGGTTATTTTCCTGTTTTTGGTGGCGTTTGTCGGTATTTGGAGTTTTTACTATTACCATATGTATCGCCGCTCGGATTTGATTATTGTCAGAAAAAACAACGAATTGATTGCGACCCGCGATGCTTATGTCGATTTGATGGGCGATTTTGTGACCTTGCAGGGCAATATTGCCGATATGATCAAAACGCTTGATAATGCCAAAACTTCGGAACTCAATCTGGGGCAATATCAGCAGCAAGCTTCGGTGGTGGAAGAAAAGGTCAAGCAGATTACCACTCAGGTGAACTGGATCAATACCGAAAAACTGGCCGAAAAAGCCAACCTTAACGAGATTTCGCTGCAACGCGACATTGCGATATCCGAACGCGACGAACTGCGGCGCCAACTGGTGGAACTGCAGGAAACGGTAGAAGACATTAAAAAAGCCGAAACCGAAATTTTGGACCGGGTGGCGGCGATTGCCGAAAAGGAAATCGGCAAAATCAAAAGTGCGGTGGCGGCGGTCAATGTACCGTTGAAAAAACGCGGCCTTTATTTTAACGCCTTGGCCAACGACAAACGCAAACGCGGTGCCGGCGGTCCGTATATTCCGGAAAACAATAAGTTTTTGCAGCAAAAAGACGTCAGCGACAAAGTGAGCCGGATTTTTGAAAATGTCGATGATCTGGAATATTATCGCGAGGTCATGCAATATGTTCCGTTGGGCAAACCGGTATGGAGCCTGTGGGTATCGTCGCCGTACGGTCGCAGGTCGGATCCGTTTAAGAAGACCAAAGCTTATCACAAAGGGGTTGATTTGGCGGGACGTACCGGCAATAAGATCAAGGTGATGGCCAGCGGCAAAGTGATTCGTGCCGAGGCGGCGTCGGGCTACGGCAATTTGGTGGTGGTGGACCACGGCAACGGGTTTAAGACCAAATATGCCCATATGCACAAAATTTATGTAAAAAAAGGCGATTATGTTGAGTTGGGCGATGCCGTCGGCGAAGTTGGTTCGACCGGACGCTCGACCGGGCCGCATCTGCATTATGAGATCCTGTACCGGGATAAGGATGTTGATCCGATGCCGTTTATGAAAGCTAAAATCTCTTGAAAATTTTGAGGAATTTGTGATGAAAAAATTCAAAAAAATGATGTATCTTAAGTTGGCGCGCGCTTTCGGCCGCAGCAACAACAGCCGCCAGGTGCCGACGATCATCGGCGAAACCACAAAGGTTTGCGGCGATATCAACAGTAACGGCATTTTACACGTGGACGGTTATATCGAAGGCGATATCTGCTGCGAAGAACTGGTGATCGGCGTCAAAGGCAATATTTTGGGAACGGTCAAAGCTCAGAGCATGTTTTTGTACGGCACGTTGCAGGGTAAGGCGGTTGCCGACAGCCTGTTTATTGCCAAAACCGCAAAGCTGATCGGCGATGCCACCCATAACACGATTGCCATCGAACCGGGTGCGTATATTGACGGGCACTGCATTCGGGTTCATAACGGCAACGCGCCGGCGACTCCGGCGTTGACAACCGTTCAGGCCCCTCAGATCGTTGCCAAGATCAAAGCGGTTAAATAAGCGAAATGGCGGTTAAAGAAAAAAAAGCGGATTTTATTTCGACCGGTTTGGTAGCTCATAACCGACGGGCCGGCTTTGACTATTTTATCAATGAAAAATTTGTTGCCGGTCTGGAACTGAGCGGGACGGAAGTCAAATCGCTGCGGCTGGGACATGCCAACATCAACGATGCTTTCGGCGTGGAAAAAAACGGTGAGCTGTATATTTCCAACATGTTTATTGCCGAATACGCCAACAAAGGCTACGAAAGCCATGTCGAAAAACGGGAGCGGCGATTGTTGCTGAAACGGCGCGAGATCAACGAGATAATCTCGGCGCTGGCTAAAAAAGGGGCGACGTTGGTAGCCATTCGTCTGTTTTTTAACGAGAAAGGGCGTGCCAAACTGGAAGTCGGGTTGGGAACCGGTAAAAAGAACTATGATAAGCGCGAGACCATAAAAACCCGTGACTGGAATCGCGAAAAAGCCCGGGTGATGGCAAAATTCTCATAAGAGAGCTGCCGGTAAACGGCTAAAAGGCAAAGAAAAAACAATGAAATGGCTTTTTGTGTTTTTAGGCGGCGGCCTCGGGGCTTCTCTGCGTTGGCTGGTTGCAGCCTACGTCCCTCATCATTGGGGAACGATGACGGTGAATGTTGCCGGGGCGTTCTTGATCGGTTTGTTGTACGGTTGCGTTGCCGCGGGGACGATGCTGAAACCGGAATTGAAGCTGTTTTTGATGACCGGTTTGTTAGGCGGTTTTACGACTTTTTCCACTTATTTGCTGGATTTTGCGGTGTTGTGCGAAAAAAGTGATTTTGGACAGGCTGCCGTCTATTTGTCTTTGTCGGTCATTGTCGGCCTGGCGTTTTTGTTCGCGGGAATTCGTCTCGGTCACTTTGTCTGCGGCGTTTAACCGCCGTTGACAAAGATGCTGTTGTCGTAAGTACGCATTGCCAGCAACTCCAGTGCCTTGATTTTGTCACGATAGACGACAGCCTGTTCAAATTCGAGATTCTGAGCCGCTTCTTTCATCAGTTTGGTCAGTTCTTTGATTTGCTTTTCAATGTCACGGGCATCTCCGGCGGCGCCCGCTTTGTCGTCGATGTAGTCGGCGGCGGTCATTTCGCTGAGGGTGGACGAAATGCTCTTGCGGACGGTCTGCGGCGTGATGCCGTGTTCGATGTTAAACTGCAGCTGTTTGTTGCGGCGACGTTCGGTTTCTCCGATTGCTTCTTCGATTGAGCCGGTCATTTTGTCGGCATACAAAATAACCTTGCTGTTAACGTTGCGGGCAGCGCGTCCGATGGTCTGAATCAGCGATCGGGTCGAACGAAGGAAGCCTTCTTTGTCGGCGTCCAAAATGGCGACCAGCGAACATTCGGGAATATCGAGTCCTTCCCGCAGCAGGTTGATGCCGACCAGAACGTCAAAGACGCCGAGTCGGAGGTCGCGAATAATTTCAATGCGTTCCAACGTATCGATGTCGGAGTGCATATAACGGACCTTGATGCCGTTTTCGTTGAGGTATTCGGTCAGGTCTTCGGCCATTTTTTTGGTAAGGGTGGTTACCAGAACCCGTTCGCCTTTGAGAATGGTTTTGCGGCATTCTTCCATCAGGTCGTCAATTTGGTTTTCAACCGGACGAATAACGCATACCGGGTCGGGCAGACCGGTCGGACGGATAATTTGTTCAACAAAAACTCCCTTGCTTTGTTCCATTTCCCAGTTGCCGGGCGTAGCGGAAACGAAGATTGTCTGCGGCCGCATCCGGTCCCATTCTTCCAGCTTGAGGGGGCGATTGTCGAGACAGGACGGCAGCCGCCATCCATATTCGGCAAGGGTGCTCTTGCGATTGCGGTCACCGCGGTACATGCCGCCGATCTGCGGTACCGAGATGTGGCTTTCGTCAATAAACAGCAGAGCGTCCGGAGGCAGGTATTCAAACAGAGTCGGCGGCGGTTCGCCGGGTGCACGGCCGGTCAGGTAGCGCGAGTAGTTTTCGATGCCTTTGCAATGGCCGGTGGTTTCAAGCATTTCCAAATCAAAACGGGTGCGTTGTTCCAGTCGTTGCGCCTCGAGCAATTTGTTGTTTTCGCGAAAATAGGCAAGTTGGGGCTGGAGTTCCTGTTTGATGCGTGAAATGGCCTGAGACAGGGCCGGCCGCGGCGTAACGTAATGGCTGGCCGGGTAGACCACCACCTGGGTAAGGTCGGCGGTTTTTTTGCCGGTCAGCGAGTCGAATTCGTAAATGCTTTCGATTTCGTCGCCGAAAAAAGAAATCCGCCAGGCCCGATCTTCGAGGTGGGCGGGAAAGATGTCGAGCGTATCTCCCTGAACCCGGAAGGTGCTGCGGACAAAATTAAGCTGGTTGCGTTCGTATTGCAGTTCCGACAAACGCTGATAGACGGCCTGCGGTTCCACTTCGTCTCCGGTTTTGAGTTCCAGAGTCATTGCCGAGTAGGAAGCCACGTCCCCCAAACCGTAAATACAGGAGACCGAAGCGACGATGATAACGTCGCGGTTTTCCAGAATACTGCGGGTTGCCGAGTTGCGCATACGGTCAATTTGTTCGTTGATGGCGGAGTCTTTTTCGATATAAGTGTCGGTTTTGGGAACGTAAGCTTCGGGTTGGTAGTAATCATAATAAGAGACGAAGTATTCGACCTGATTATGAGGAAAAAATTCTTTCATTTCGCTGTAGAGTTGAGCTGCCAGAGTCTTGTTGGGCGCCATGATCAGGGCCGGCCGCTGGCATCGTTCAATGATTTTTGCCATTGTAAAGGTTTTGCCCGATCCGGTAACGCCGAGCAGAACCTGATTGCGTTGGCCTTCTTCAAGACCGCGGCAAAGTTCGTCAATCGCCTGCGGTTGGTCGCCGGCAGGTTCAAACGGGCTTTCGATTTGAAATTTTTCACTCATGTCTGTTCTCTTTTCAGAGATAATTTAGGCGGCGTTAACGTTATTTTCCACTAAAGTTTACAAATTAAATTTTATTTGATCATCTCTTCCAACATTTGTTCGGTGATGAGACGAGCCCGATCCAGCTTCATCCGGCTCAGAATTGCGGCCGCGCTTTCGGTGTTCATCATCTGCAAAAGACGGATTGCCTGCCGGGGTTCCAGAGTTTCGATGATGCGGGCGGCGTCGGCGGGGCTCATTTCGGTGTAGAGTCCGGCAATGCGGCGGTTTTCAATCCGGCTTTCAAAGTCGGCGGCCGCGGAAAAATCACTTGCGGCGTTATCGGCGGCGGCATCGGCGTCGAGACGGCGGCGGATAGCCTGTTCGATTTCACGTCCGGAAGAAACGACCTCAGGTTCGGTAACGGGACGGCGGATTTGTCGACGAGGCAACTCACGGGCGTAACGAACGCCGTTTTCCGGGTAAATAACCTCAACATGGGCTTGTGTTTCGGCGTGCCGGTGGAAAATCCGGGCGCTTTTAACGCCGATCAAAAGCAGGGATAAAACGGCCAACAGAGTAAAAAGAACGGATTTTTTCATTGGAGTTTCCTTATTGTTTGATGGATCTTAAGGCCTGCAGAAGTTCAAGTTCGGCTTCGGAAGGCTCTTCGTCGGCAGCGGTGAATGAAGGCGCGGTAAAATGCGGCGTTTCGTCGTTCGTCGGTTGGTCAAAATCCGGTTGGTCAAAACCCGGCGTCGGCCGTGCTTCGAAAAAAGGCGTTGCCGGCAGTGTTTCTTCCGCAATCGGCGGCTGCGAATCGGTTTGATCGGGCGCGGCGTTTTTTTCGCCGGCGTCGTAAATGTCGGCGGCATGACGCAAGGCCTCGGCAAGTTCGATCATCCGTTGCTGGTTTTGTTGCATTTTTCCCAGCCGGCGGCTGAGCAGAGCGGCATAAAAGACGGTGGGGATTAATAAAAGGATGACGGCTATATTCATCCAAAGTTCAACATTTGTCATTTATCGTTACCTTTATTGTTCAGTTTGACGGCGATCCGGGTTCCTTTGCGACCGATTACGGCTTCAAATTCCGGCGTGCCGGCGGCGCTCAGGCGGATCGGACTGTCCGGTTTCATTTCTAACGGAACGAAGGTTCCTTTTTGCCATTGTGCCACCTGTGACAGCGGAAGTTGCAGCGGAACGGTTCGCGCGGTCAGGCAAACGTCGGCCCGTTGAATTCCGTTAATGAAAGACGCATTAATTTGATGCGGCCCGTTTGCAGGTACCGGTTTGAAGTACGGCTGTTTTTGTAGGACGTTGTCGCCGAATATCAGGTTAAGTTTAACCGCATGGCCGCGAATGTCAAGTTGTAAAAGCACTGAAAAGCCCTGATGACGGTTGTTTGCGGCAACGGCGGGCAAAACCGGAGAAAGGCTGTCTGTTTGGGTGAACAAATGAGGAAATTGATCTCCGATGATGCGGTTTAGCGGCAGGATGCAGCGGTAAAGAAGATTATACGAGATGCCGCCGATCGAAAAGCGGGTGCAATTTTCGGGAGTGCCGAGGACGGCGGCAGCCAGAACGGCCGCGTCGTCGTTTAACAGGCGATAAATGATTTCGGCGTTGTCTCCGGGCGTAAAAAGGATGTCGGAAGACTGAAAAACAACGGATTGCGGGGACGCGGAAAAAACAGCGTCAACCGGGCTGCACAGCATTTTTTTTAAGGCGGCGGCATATTGCCGGGCAATGTGTCGCAGTTTTGATTTGATTTCCGGAGCGGCGACGATTCGGGCCGCGGCCAGGTCAGTCAATCGGCCGGTCGGAGCCGGGCGCAGCAAAAAGGCGATTTCTTCCGGGTTTAAGATTGTTTCGTCGGCATCCGTTGTCGTCATGGCTGTCTCCGATTGAAATAGACGTTTTTAATTTTGGCCGGAGCGGCTGCCGCGCGGATTTGTTCCAACAGGGTCTTTTTTAGGGCAGGCTGCCGCTGACGCCGGGTCAATTCGCGGGCGTTGAAGCGGCGTACGGATTGAATCACCTTTTGTTTGACCGCGGTTTCGCGGCGGCGGATAAGTTCGAAGTCGGCGGCGGTTTGCGGTTCGATAAAAATTTCCAGACTGAATTTCCGGTTATCGGCGGTAACAACGTCCAGCAGCGGCAATTCGTAAAAAACGGGCATTTGAAGAACCGGCGCATTTGCGGTCGGCGGTCGGGGACCTTTTTGAGGTTGTCCGCCAAAGATGACGACAGCGGCGGCGGCAGCGATCAACACCGCCGACAGCCGCCGGGCAACCCGCTGCGGCGAGAAACGGACAATTTGGTTGACTTTTACCATCGGCGTTCATTTCCTGTCTTAATTGAAATATGCCGTATTCTAAAACATTTCGGCGCGGCGGCAAAGCGGAAAATGTAATTATAAGCTGCTTTTTTGCATATAAAAACAACGGATTTGCGACGTGTTACAAATATGTGAAAAATAAGATGCGTTTTAATAATTGCTTTTTTTTAAAACTGATTTATGCTACAATACATAGAAGATATAGTGTTTTGAAGGTTAACTGAATGTATTTATGGGTGATTATAGCCACCTTTATTGCGGCGATTTTTGCAATGAATATCTCTATTCGCGGCGATATCAAGGAATTGTATGTCGAACCGCAGGCACAGAACGTGGTTACCAAACTGTATGTGCAGCATCGGGCGGCAATGAATTACATTTCGAAAAGAAACCGCAATTCGACGGCACCGGGACTGAGCTATCAGCCCGGCGAACTGACGGCGGATATGCTGGAAGCCGATCTGCCGTACGGTTTTCAGTATGACAGCGGGGTGTCGACTTATAAAACCTGGGTTTACTGTCTGGATAAGGATAAGCTGGAAAACAGCGGCGCGGCAGCCCTGCCGGCAAGTTGCACCGGCGGAATGCCGGCCGATCCGGATGATCCCGATCCCGCGCCGGTCGGAAATTGTTGTTCGGGACCGTCAACCGCGGTTTATCTGGTGACTTACGGCTGTGTGCCGGCAAAGTGGCGCGACGTTCGTTCCGGCAAGCCGGACGGTATGCTGTTGAACGCCATGCGAACCACCACCGGATTTACCAACGGAATGGGATACGCCATTGACCGTAAGGAGCTTTCGGAAATTGACGTTAAGCTGGAAACCATCAAAACCAAAATGGGGGTTTACGGTCAGGGCGGCGAATATTATCAGCCGATTCCGAATTATATTGTAGACACTTCAATGGGCGGCCGCTCTTTTGCCAACGTATGCGGCAGTTCGCGGCGGCATAATCAGGATTATGATCCGGAAAATCCGCAAAGTCTTGACAGCCTGTACAGCAGCTGCGATTATTGTTTAGTTTATATGACGCCATTCTAATTTTTGGGGGAAAAATGATGAATAAAATATTTAACAGAGTCAACGAAGCCGGTACAATGCTGGTGGAGGCGATGGCAATGCTGGGACTGATTGCCATGGTGACCCCGATTTTATACAAAAAAGCGGCCGAACGAACCACCGAGCTGCAGGACATTAACGCGGCCAACCAGTTGCGGGTGCTTTCGAATGCGATGGACGCTTATATCAAAGACAATTTTACCCGCATCAATAACAATGAAGTGGTCAAAAACAGCTGCGACGAAAGCTCGGTTGACTATAAAAATTTTGACGACAATACCAAAGTCGTCTTTGACTTGTCGCATTTGTGCGAATATTTGCCGTACGGTTTTCTGAAAGACGGCAAAACTCAGGATACCAAATTGTTTACCACCGGCGGCGATTCGTTTAAGGTGGTGCTGAGAAGAACGACCGGTACCGAAACCGCCGAAGACGGTTCGGAAGTGGTGGTTGCGCAGACGGTGACCGGGTTTTTGACCGCTATTCCCAACGAAGGCGCCGATTTTCCGTCAACGCGTACTTCCCGTATTGCGACCATGGTCGGCAGTAACGGCGGTTATGTTGAAAATGACGGAACGATTATGGGGGCGCAGGGTATTTGGAGCCTGAGCGGCGACAGCGAACTGGGAGTTACGCTGCCGGCAAATTCGTTCGTGGTTTCTTCGCTGCAGCCGATTTCTTCGCAAGGGCTGGCCAACGAAGACGTCTTGCACCGCAAGACCGAACGGCAGAACGATTATGTGCTGAATGCGATGGAAACCGACCTGTTTATGAGTTATAATGACAAAAATCACAATATCCGACAGGTTAACCAAATCATTATGAGCCCGCAGCCGGAATGGATGCTGGGCGGCGATCAGAACAATTTCAGGCGGAATACCGACGATACGCCGAAGTCCGAATTGAGCGAATACAAGCCCGATTTGGATCATACTTTGTATATCGGTTCCAAGGGCGGCGCTTTTATTGAAGGCAATATGGCAGCGCTCGATTCGCTGTTTACGGTCAGAAGCGAAGCCGGCGGCGATGACGGCGGTATCAAATATTATGCAACCGACTCGACCACCGACAGTACGGATCCGTCAAATCCGGTGACGACCAACAGCCGCGGTGCCAATATTTTCAGCGTTACCACCGCTAAAATGGAATACGGCAACATCGGTGCCGATACCGCAGGCGCTTTGCTGACCGTCAGCAAGGAAGACAATTCGATGGAATTTGAATCGAAGACCAGCAGCACTCCGGCCGGCGGGGGCACACCGACCACCAGTTCGCAAAAACTGATTGCCGCCAACGCCGAGCGCGTCAATTTGATTGACGGTGCGCTGAGCATACGCAATCCCGGGGTTGCAGCCGACGGCGGCAAATATGATGACTATGATACCAACAAATGGCCGGAGCAGAATGCGGCACCGGCGGTGATTGTCGGCGGCGGCGACGTCCACAAAGCCTCTTATACCACTTATGAGTATAATGATGACGGAACGCCCAAAACCGATGGCGCGGGCAATTTTGTCAGCAGCGATCTGGAAGGCGAACATGCTTTGACCGTCAACGGACCGGCGTTTGTCAAAGACAGTTTGAAGACCGCCAAGTTGAAGGCTTATAACGTTGATGCCGCCAAACTACGGGCCGGCGTTCGTCCCGAAGACTTCAACGACGTCACCGAAGATCCCGACTTTTATATGGTTGCCGAGAAAAAGGGCACCGACGACGGGCGTTTGCTGGTCGGACACTATACCGATGCGGCCAGCGGCGAAAACCGTTATCGTTTGCAAATTTCCGAAGCCGAAGAAACGATTACTCACAGTGACGGTACCTCCAGCGTCGTTCAGAAAGGGGTGCGGTTTGACCATGAAAGCGGCCTTAATTTGCGTGCGGGCAGCCCCGATGCCAATGTCGGCCTGATTGAACATGACGTTGCCGGCGCAACCAGCAGCGTCAACAGTGATACGGCTGACGGTCAGATCAAACTGGGAGCCTATAACGCTATTTCTCTGGCCACGATAGGCAGCGACGGCAACTTCATTGATAAATCGGTGGTGTCAATTCAGGATGACATGTTGCGGGCTTACAACGATGCAGCCAGCGGATCCAGTCTCGGTTATATCGATTCGGTTACCGATTACGCCCGCTTTATGTCGCGCGGTGCTCAAAACGGCGGTTTTACGCATGATGATCTCTATGCCCGCAGCAGTGACAACAATTTGTTTGCTCTCGGCGACATGGATTTCTCAATTACCGAGTTGGGGACCGGAACTGACAGCAGCGGCAATACGATTACGACAACCCGTCCGGTGGCAGATATCCGGGCAGCACGCAGCAAAGATTATGTAAGTTCGCGTTTTTCGGGTGGTTTTGCCGTCTATGATCATGACGTTACCGGCGGCGACTATCCGGATGACGGCAGTAACATGGGTAATGCGGCTTTGTATGTCAACAAAGGTGATTTCCGGGTTTTGGCTACCGAGAGCAATGCCGATACCACGCTTGACATTACCAAAGGCGATACCATCTTGCAGGTTGACAACAATTCGGATACCGACGTTATTCCTGATGACGATGACCGCGGCAGCGTTTACATTCGTAAGGGGGCCATCAATTTGGCGACCAGCGGCAATACCCGTTTGCTCAACAGTGAAATTGTCGATGATTACAGAACGGATGAGACTAAATATCCGGTCGGATACATCAGTGCCGACCGCTTTATCGCCCATACCGTTCCGGCGGCGGTAGCGTTGAATTCGTCGACCACCAGCGTCAATTCGGGAGGAGATATCAAAGGTACCGACGGCAAAACGGTTACCCCTTATGAAAAATATGAGGTTAATCCGGCTTACACTTCGGTGATGAACGATATCAAGCTGACCACCCGCGGCGGCGCCCGTTTGAGTGACATTCTGCCCGATTTCATCAACCGCGGTATCTATGTGGTCGACAATACCTTTAAAGATGAAATCAAATGGGTCGGCGCAACTTCCGATGCCTTAAAAGGATCGGAAGTAACCAGCGGGTCGGCGGAAGCGTTTACGTCGGCTTATCTCGGGTTTGTTCCGGCACCGACTTGTCCGCCGGGATACTCGAAGGTTATTACGATCAATCCGTCCGGTTGGGCAATGGCGCAGGCCGGTACTCCGGTTTATCGCGACAGTAAGATTGATATTAACAGCCATAACAACCCGTATTTGTACTGGTATACCCAGAACGGAGAGTTGCGGACAACCGCCGATGAAATTGAGCCGGTTAATCCGTTGACCTTCCAGAAAAACAATTGGCTGAAGGCGATGGTGATGCCGGAATGCGACGGAAAGTTCCAGAGTGACGGTAAATGTACCGACAGCAATCTGAAGACGTTTAAGGGATGGGGAACCGTTATGGGCTTTATCTATCCGGCGGCTTATTATGATGACTTCATCAACGGCAATGTCGGCGGCCATAATGTCGGCGGCGGCAATGCCAACACAAATAACGAACAAGATACCGTCTATTGGAATCTGTATCCGGTTCATTACCGCGAGTTGGAAGCCTATGTAACCGTTTACTGTTACTTCCGTCGTGCGGCTTTTGATTCGGATTATGTTGATACGTCCTATGATCAGTTGAATGGAACCCGTCGTGATTTCTGGGATAAATCTTCGGCGACCAACATTGACAATCTGAACGATCCGGCGTTGAAATATAATGATCCGTGGTAGTCGGATTACGGTTGGAAAATACCCCCGGTTGCCGGGGGTATTTTTGTTGTAATGAGTTACGAGTTCCCTCCGTTTTCAGGGGGGGAGTGATAAACTGTCCGGACAACGCCGTTGCCTTCAGAACAAAATGAATTTTGCGGAGGATGTTTCACGCGAAACGGAGGTTGAAAAATTACCGGCCTAACGGTTGAATTATACTTGTGGGGGTAGATCGGCGTCTAACGACATCTTGGCATTGCGTCTTGAACATACTTGGATTTTCGGTGGGTATCTGATAACAAAAAAACACCCCCGGTTGCCGGGGGTGTTTTTTCGTGTTCGAATTGAACTACCATGTATAGGCAAGGCCCAAACCGCCCGCTGTCGCTTTGTAGCCGCTGCCGAAGGTATAATTCGCCCAGCCATACGCCGACAAAGCGTCCGTAAAGCCGTAGCGGCCGCCGAGTTCAACCCGGCCCAGCGTCTGGTCTTCCAAAGTGTTGACTTTGCCCAAACCGGTGATTTTGACTTCGTCACCGTCAGCAATGGTGCGGACAACACTCGGTTTGACATAAACGTTGGCGTAGCCTTCGTCCGTTACAAACGCCTTTGTCAGTTTGACGCCGGCTTCCAACTCCAGCTGACGCAAGGTGTTGTACTTCGCAATCTTACCGGCACTGTCGGTGGCGTCGTCATAGTCTACCTGAGTATAGAAGGCGCCCACGCTCGGGGTCAGGTACAGAGTTTTAGACAGGTTATAGTCATAACCCAACTCGACGCTGCCGCCGAACTCGGTACCGTCGGTATCCGACTTGATGCCGTCTTTGGTCTTCAGATCAACTCTCTGAATGCCGCCGTAAACGGTGGCAAAAGTCCACCAGTTGTTGCGGTCATAACGGTAATACAAACCGGCCAGATACGAATCAATGTCAATCTCAGATCCAATCGTCGAGTAATGATGCTTGCCGTCGCCGTTCATGTCGTAATTACCCTTGCGGTAGGACAGGAACAGGCCCAGCTTGTTGTTGAGATCATGCTGCAAGTCGCCGCCGGCTTCAATGCCCCAGATATCGGCATCCATATCAACCGGCGCTTTGATGTTGGTATAATGGTAAATCGGATTCACCCAAGCGTTGTACAAGGTACTCTTGCAGAGATTATCTTTATCATCTTCTGCAGATAAGCAAAAATCAGGCAGCAAGCTGTTGACAGTGACCTTGCTTTTGATGTTGCCGACCAGAGAACGTGTTTGTTCAACAGCAGCGGAATGTAAGCCTGTATAAGCGATAACTTCGGCAACAACCTTGTTGCTGGCGCCTGGAACAGGTGTGTCCGGCGTCTCTGGAATATCCGGTAAAACAGGATCCGGTTCCGGCTCAGGCGTTATTTCAAAGTCTGGATTTACAGTGCTGTCCATAACCAAATACCAGGTAGAACCATCTGTTTCTCCATTTTTGTTCCTTTCTGCCAGCCATAAATAAGGTGAACCATATACTCTGTTGACGGTAATTGTTTCGTCATCCGGGTTGGTATCATTCAGAGCTTCTAAGAATACCACGCTGGTTCCAATATCCGGAACTTTGCTTAATGAGTATACATTAACCTTGTAATCTCCGCTTAATTCTCCGTTAACAGAGACTTTGTCTGCTGTCCAAGCGTTATCTTTTTTGCCGACGTTAACATTGAGTTGTGAAGCTGCAGCTGTTAGATTTTTAATTTTTAAGTTGTCATAATAGTTATTATGCAAATCAAAAATCGAATTTGTAAAGCTTAAGTTTGTAACCGGATCTTTGCCGTCAACGCCGGTTAAAAACTGTCCGATACTGTGTGTGCCGTCAGCTTGAGTAAATTCACCAAATTTTAAAGTAACATCGTTGACATTTATATTGCCGGAGTTAACAATATCATTATTTATAATAACTTTGTTATTGCCGTTTCCTTTTATTGTCAGGTTAAACTGCTGATTATAGTCATATTTGCCATTATTTAACTGTCCGCCTTCAATAGAGTCATTAAAAATAATGTTTCCTCCTTGGAAGGCATCCAGAGTTAATGCCGGTACCACAGAAAATTTTTTCATAAATATGGCTTGATATTTTCGTTGGCCGTTAAGTTTGTTTTCAGCATAATTGCCGCTGAAAAAAATGTCTTTGCCGCGAGAGGCGATGGTAATTGGTTGGGAAGAATAGACTGCCGGCGCAAAAGTGTCTTCAAGTAAAGCATAGTTATTAATAAAGCTGCCACTGATAACACCTACTCGGTTTGTATTTGTGATTACCAATCCTAAAGCACCATTTCCAATAGCATAATTACCGATAAAATCAGCAAAAATATTATTGATTTTTCCGTGGTTGTATATTACGGCGCCGGCATATGAATTGGCGATCGCGTAATTTTTAATAAAATTTCCTGAAATCGTTGCGATCTCACTGCCGCTGTCATTCATAATTGCACTGCCATAGCCATGAGTGTTTCCATCAACATGATTGCCAATAAAATCGCCGGTAATATTTTTGATTTCATAACCATTATAAATAGCACCGCCGTAAGCATAAGTTTCATTGGTCGTAGAATTGTTTATAAAATCGGCCCGTATATCTCCGATGTATCCGCTTTCTGAAGAAAAGGAATAACTGTTGTGGATAGCACCGCCATTATCTGTTGCCGTAAGATTGAAAAAGTCGCTGGCAATATCATTTTTGTTGATTGTATGGCCGTCCTCAATTCTGGCATGGGATTTTAGTCCCGTTTTAATTTGATATTGGTAATAATATGGCGTCACATTACCGTCTTGTGTCAGATAATAATCAGCAAACATTGTGCTGTTATCGGGATCAAATTTTGATTTATCTATTGTTTCAAGGGTATAAGCTCCTGCTTTTCCCAAAGTCGGGGTGAGAGGGGCGGCAATTGCGGGCGCACTCCAAAAAGTCGTCGCCGTTAACGCAATTGCTAAAGATGTATATTTAGTCATTTTATCGTGTCCTTAGCAAAATGAATTTTAACGATCATTTTTTTGATACATTTTGCTTCTTCGCCATGTCTCTTGCTAACCTATTGATAATCTCAAAATCTTCTTGATCTTAAATTTTCTTTGCTGTACCATTTGTCTGTATCAAAAAAATGATCCTTTTTTTGATACAGAATCGTCAGAGGACAATAAAAATATCCGCATAAAAAAAGCACCTTGTAAAAGGTGCTTTTTAAGGTTTTTGGGCTTTGAAACTTATTGCGGGGCGCCGAAAGATTTCATTTTCAGTTTGTTCCAGCCGCTGTTGTTCTTTTTTTCTTCGGCGGCGCGTTTCGCTTGTTCGACCTGGGTCTTCTGTTCCCATTTGCGGATCGGTTCACTGCGTTTGTTAACAATCTTGCGCTGTTGTTCGTTTTGGACAACGCCGACCGGGAGCAGTTGGTTGAGAAGCGCCGGAGAAACAAATTCGGCATGTTTGGGGCCGAGGGCTTTCAGCATGGCGTCAATAATTTCGGCGCCGGGTTTAAAGTTGTAGACATGGACGCTGCCGCCGTAAAAGATGGCAAAAGAATGACAGGGCGAAGAAATCAGCACGTCGGTGTAGTCGATACCGCGGATAAAGCGGATAATGATTTTGGGTTCGATGATGCATTGTTCGGCCTGATCAAACAAAACGTTACTCTCGCTGCTGAGAAAATAGCGGCTGATCATATCGCGGACCGGTTCTCCCATCACGCCGCAAAAGCCGCGAATCGGAAATCCGTCAAGCGTATAGCCCTCGTATTCCTCGTTTTGCGGGAAGACTTCGTAACAAAAAACCTGTTCTGCCTTAACGATATTGTCGATGGCAAATTTACCGGCCTCGTCAATAAACCGCTGCTGCGGGTTAACGGCGTTTTCTTCCGCAACCGTTTCGCGCTTCCACGAGCCTTCGGGCTGACTGAAAGCCTGAACGCCCTCGACGGTCTGAGCGGAACCGGCCAACGGCCAAAAGGCCAGAAAACCGGATAAAAGCAGAATTGGTAATTTCATAAACAGTTCCTCCGAATAATATATCTGATTATAATAAATCGTTGTCGCTTTCTCAAGTGATAAATTCGTTTTACTGATCGCCGATACGCAAAGCTTCGATGAAGGCGGACTGCGGAATTTCGACTTTGCCGAACTGCCGCATTCGCAATTTGCCTTTCTTTTGTTTGTCGAGCAGTTTGCGTTTGCGGGTGATGTCGCCGCCGTAGCATTTGGCGGTAACGTCTTTGCGCAGGGCAGAAATGGTTTCGCGGGCAATTACCCGGCCGCCGATCGCCGCCTGAATCGGAATTTTGAACAAATGCCGCGGAATCAGATCCTTGAGGCGCTCACAAATTTGGCGTCCGCGCGATTCCGCCTCCGAACGGTGGCACAGAAAAGCCAACGCGTCCACCGGTTCTTCGTTGATCAGGATCTGGACCTTGACCAGATCCGATTCCTGATGGCCGACAATTTCGTAGTCAAAACTGGCATAACCGCTGGTAATCGATTTCAGCCGATCGTAGAAATCGAAAACGATTTCGTTGAGCGGGATTTTGTAGACGACCATCGCCCGGCTGCCGGCATAGGTCAGTTCCTCCTGTTCGCCGCGGCGGTCGTTGCAGAGTTTGAGCACGGCGCCCAAATATTCGTCCGGTACCAGAATGGTGGCGCGGACCAAAGGCTCTTCAATCGAGCGAACGGTAGACAGGTCGGGCATATCGGCGGGATTGCACAGCGTGATCTGTTCGCCGTTGGTCATGTTGAGATTATAGGCAACCGAGGGCGCGGTGGTGATCAGATCGAGGTCAAACTCCCGTCCCAGACGTTCCTGAATAATTTCCATATGCAGCAGGCCGAGGAAACCGCAACGGAAACCAAGGCCGAGGGCTGCCGAATTTTCGTTTTGGTATTCGATGCTGGCGTCGTTGAGCTTGAGTTTGGCCAAGGCGTCTTTTAGGTTTTCGTACTGGCTGCTGTCGACCGGAAAGATGGAACAGAATACCACCGGAACCGAAGGTTTGAAGCCTTGCAACGGTGCGGCGCAGGGAAGGCGGTTGTCGGTAATGGTGTCGCCGATGCTGCAGTCGCTGACGCTTTTTATGCTGGCGGTAATAAAACCGATTTCGCCCGGATAAAGCGCTTCCGCATCCTGCATTTTAGGGGTGAAGACCCCCACTTTGTCAATTTGATAAACCGCATTGTTTGACATCATGCGGATTTGTTGTTTTTTGCGGATGATGCCGTCTTTGACCCGCACCAGAATGATTACGCCGAGGTAGGAATCGTACCAGCTGTCGATCAGCAACGCCTGCAGCGGCGCTTCACGCTGGCCCTGCGGTGCCGGCAGCCGGGTTACGATCGCTTCCAACAGCTCGGGAACGCCGAGACCGGTTTTGCCGGAGGTTTCAACCGCGTTGGAAGCGTCCAAGCCGATCACGTCTTCGATTTGGCGGCGGACTTTTTCGGGTTCGGCTGACGGAAGGTCGACTTTATTTAAAACCGGGATGATTTCGTGGTTGTTGTCAATGGCGAGATAGACGTTGGCCAGCGTTTGCGCTTCCACACCCTGAGTGGCGTCGACCACCAGGATCGAACCTTCGCACGAGGCCAGCGAACGGCTGACTTCGTAAGAAAAGTCGACGTGTCCGGGGGTGTCCATCAGATTGAGCTGATAGGTTTTGCCGTCGGCAGCGGCATAGTTCAGCCGCACCGTCTGGGCTTTGATCGTAATGCCGCGCTCGCGTTCGATATCCATTGAATCGAGGACCTGTTCCTGCATTTCGCGGCTGGTAAGGCCGCCGCAATATTCGATCAGGCGGTCGGCAAGGGTGGACTTGCCGTGGTCAATGTGGGCGATGATTGCAAAATTGCGAATTAAATTTAAATCGTCAGACATCTCATTCCTTGTTTTAATTAATCTTTTGATTAACTCATAAATAGGGCAAAAAAAAAGATTAGGCAATATAATATTGATTATAGTCGTCAAATATGATATTAATGAATATGTATCCGGACAGGAGGTAAACAATGAGAAAAATGATTGATGTTGATTTCGGTTCTTCCCGTTATGACCAACTGGTTGAACTACGCTATAAAATCCTTCTGGAACCGCTCGGTTTGAAGTTTCTGGATATGTATCGCGAAAAGGAAATGGGGTATCTGCATATCGGCTGTGTCGAAGGGCTGGACGACAGTTTGGTCGGCGGTTTGATGCTGGCCCCGCTCAATGATGAAGAAATCCGCATGATGCAGGTGGCCGTCGATACCAAATACCAGCGGGAGGGGATCGGCCGCGAGATGGTAAAATATGCCGAAGCCAGGGCGAAAGAAGCCGGATATTCCCGCATTGTGATGCATTCGATGCTGTCGGTGGTTCATTTTTACGAGAAAATGGGATATCGGCAGGAAGGCGACATCTTTGAAGAAAACGGGATTACCTTCGCGCGGATGGTAAAGGACTTATAAAACAGGATCGGCCGATGACGGAAACTTTTCAGGAACTTAAGAAAAAACTGACCGAATTTTATTGCCGGATGCGTGACAGCGACGAATTGGAAGCCGCGTTTAACCAGTTGGATACCGATTGCGAACTGCGCGGGATTGTTGAGGCGATGAAAGAGAGTTTTCCGAAAGAGCCGACGCTTGGTGACGAATATTCGATGTATTTTGCCTATGCGGTAATGCGGCCCGAGGCTCGTACCGATAAAGACCGCAATCAATGGCTGCAACATACCAAAAAATTTATTAACCGTTGTCCGCCCGATCCGAAACTGGCCGGTCATCTGTGCAGTGTGATCATGCGGCTGCCGGAAATGGGCGGCTCAAGCGGCGAAACGTTTAATTATGGTCTGCGGGCATTGAAACTGCTGCCCAAAAACTTTGCCCGCCATGCCGATTGTACCAAGGCGGTTGAAAAAATGGCACGGACCGATTTTCGCTCTTTGCTTGAAAAAGCCTGCAGTCAACCCGACTATCAAAAGCAATTGCGGGCCTTTGACCGGGCGCTGGCGCGTTTGTCCGATATTCCGTCGGGAGAGCGTTACCGCGGTTTGGACGAGTGTATCCGGGCAATGGCCCCGGTTTATCATCAGACCGAATGGGGACGGCAGGAGTTGCCGCGCAAACGGCGTTTGGCTTCCAACCGGATATTTAAAAGTCTGCCGCACAATGTTCAGCAAATTATCCGCAACCGCAAAAACCAGAACGATTGGCTGAGTAAATAAATTACCCCAAAAACGGATCAATTCCGTTTTTTTAATGTTTTGAAAACCTCCGGATAAGCCGGGGGTTTTTGAGTTTGAAAGGTTGGGCAAAGAATGCCGCCGAACGGGGAAATTCATGCATGTAAAAAAACACCGCCGTAATCAGCGGTGTTTTTTGAAAAAACTTTCAGGATAACTAGAATCCTTCGGTATCCAAGCGTTTGCGAAGTTGCTTACGGGAACGTCTGATTGCCTCGGCCTGACGGCGGGCTTTTTTCTCAGAGTTCTTTTCGTGATGGCGGCGCAGCTTCATTTCGCGGAAAACACCTTCACGCTGCATTTTCTTCTTCAGAACTTTCAAAGACTGACCGACATCGTTACCGATAACAGTAACTTGAACCACTTAAATCACCTCATTTCAATTTTTCGTTTATTACAAAATTGCTTTTTATTAGCATACCCGAACGATAATTGCAACCTTTTTTTGTTATGGCTGCCTAAGCGATGATGTTGGGCATGATTTTGGCTTCGATCGACTCTATTTTCTTTTTGACGCCGCTGCGCATATTGCTGAGTTGTTTGGCAGTGGCAAAATCAATTGTCGAATTGCGGGAGACCAAATGCCGGATATCGGAACACACCCGTCTTTCCTCCAGCCGCAGTTCACACAGTTGATGAGTCAGTTTGCTCAAATTGTCATTTTTAATCATTAAGAAAAATCCTCGGATTTGTAAGGTAGCGTTTACGCCGAAAAATTTTACAGACAACATTTTTGTAAAATTTGTGTTGAAATATACCACATTTATGCTAAAAAAGCAACCAATATTTATTTGACATAGGAGTTTTACATGAACCAGATCAAACGAATCGGAATTTTAACCAGCGGCGGCGACTGCGCCGGCTTAAACGCGGTCATTCGCTCGGTTGTTAATGCAGCCACTCTTAAAGGATGGGAAGTTTACGGCATTAAGTTCGGCACCGACGGCCTGACCAACCGGCCTTTGCAATACGACGTTTTGACCCCGGCGAACTTTTCGAACACGCCGTGGCCGCGTCTGAGCGGATCTTACCTCGGTTCGCTGAACAGCGGCGTCAAGTTGGAATCGATGGAAACTCTGTCGCAAAAGTTCGGCGAAGGCGCCCGTGAGCTGAAACTGGACGCGCTGGTTGTCGTCGGCGGCGACGGCAGCATGAACATCGTCAGCAACTATTGCCATATGGCCGGCATCAGAATGGTCGGTATTCCGAAGACGATTGACAACGACACCCCGATTACCGACGCTTCGGTCGGTTTTGCTACCGCCTGTCAGGTTTGTACCAGTGCTCTCGACGCTCTTGAACTGACGGCCCGTTCCCACAATCGCGCCCTGATTCTCGAAGTGATGGGACGTGACGCCGGACACTTGGCGATGCATTCCGCCATTTCGGGTTTTGCCGATGTTTGTCTGGTACCGGAAATTCCCTATAAGATCGATTCGATCATCGCCAAACTGAAATCGATTAAGGAAAGCGGCCGCAATCATGCCCTGATCGTGGTATCGGAAGGCGTGAAGCGCGAAGACGGCCAGCATGTTTCCGCCGCCACCAACAAAATCGGCGAAACGGTTTACGGGGGTATCGGCCAGTATCTGAGCGCCGAACTGAACAAACGTTATAAAGAATTTCAGACCCGGGTTACCACGCTGGGCCATGTTCAGCGCTCCGGCGATCCGCTGCCGACCGACCGTATTCTGGCGACCATGTTCGGTGCCAAAGCGGTTGCCTTGTTGGAAGAAGGCAAGACCAACCGGATGGTGGTTTGGAAAAATCACCGCATCGAAGATTATGATATCGACGAAGTGGTTAAAGAAGGCACCACGTTGTTGGATGTCAGCAGCGATTATGTCAAAACCGCCCGTGCCGTCGGTATGTATGTCGGCGAAGAATAAAATGCGGTGCGGGTGTTGAGTACCCGCAACCATGCGAATGCCCAACCCCGAAGACGGCTGTGCAAGGCTGTTTTCGGGGGTTTTTATTGTCTGGCGGGTGAGGCTTGCCGGGAAAGCCGATTGACAGTTTTTGCAACCTAAAGTATAAAAAGAAAGTCCGTTGCGGCAACAACGGACTTGACTAAAACTAGAAAGGAGTTAATCCATCTAATTCCTAACTATGGTTTTAGATTAGCTTATTTTTTTATAGATGTCAATTTATAAAAAACAGGCGTTAACTCCTTTCGCTTACGGAAAGGAGCAAACAATGATAATAAAGTTTATTATTATCATTAAGAAAATAAAAATTTTCTTCCTGATCAGGAAGTAGATTTTGGAAAGGGGAGCAAGTGATTGCTCTCCTTTTTTGTTGTTAAATCAGCCGATTTTTTGGAGAGGCAACAAATTGTTTTTAAACTTTTGGTCGAAAAAACTTGACTGTTGACAAAAATTTCGTACAATATTTTTATAGATATATTCAGAAAGGGTTGTGCCATGTTCAACAATAAAATACGCAAAGCATTAGGAATGAAGCCGGTGTCCGAGACCAAAACCGACCGCAACGGAAAAACGACGGTTACCGATTATTTTCCCGATTTTTCGGTCAAAGAAGTTGCGGAATATCGCGAGATTGACGGCGAACGCGTCAAAGACGGCAGCCATATCGTCTACGACGGCAAAGGCGCGGCGCTTTCGGTAGAGTATTATAACAGCGGAAAAATCACCGAATCGACCGAATATGATTCCGACGGCGGCAAAAAGGTCAGCAAGTTTTCCCGCGGAAGGTTGAGCGAAGTGACCGAACATCGTGCCGACGGCAGTAAGATTATCAATGACTATAGCGACGGCTATGTATTCAAAACCAGAGTCGGTGCCGACGGTCAGGCAATTTCCGCCAGCCGTCTGTATGATCTTTCCGGCAAACCGGCCACCGCAGTCATGACCAAAGAAAGCCGCAAAAGAGCCTATGTAAAGGCTTATATCAACGGATTTGCCATCGGTGAGACCATCGGCCTCGGCCGTGCCGTCGATCCGGAAAAGGCGGCGGAATCGTGCCGTCAGAATACTTTGTACAATGCGGCGGTAAAAGCGATTGAAAAAGGCGATCAGGGACGGTTGGAAGAAATTACCAATCAGGCGCTGAAACAAAAGCAATTGCTGGGCAACGAAGATTTTCAGAAACTGGTGCAGCAATGCTACGAAGCAACCCATGCCGAAGTTGCCGCAACCGATATTTCCAAATTTCAGGCCGCTTTTCATCAGAAGCTGGAAGAAAGCGGTTATCAAAAGTTGACGCCGGCAGCGAAAGCGAGTTCGTCTTTGCGCAAAATGCGCGAAGCAGTCGGTGAGAAGAATGAGACGACCGTCAAGACGGAAAGCAACGAAAAATCGTCGCCGACGGTGGAAAAGCCCAACCGTCAGATGATGCCGCCTCAGGTGGAACGCGACACTTACTAAGAACAAAACCCCGGACGTGTTTCCGGGGTTTTTCTTTTACGAGAGAGAAAGTCGGGGCAAACGGACGGTAATGGTTTGACCGTATTTCAAGGCGGTTGTTCGGTCCGGCGTAAAGGGAGAATGGTCTAAATAAAAAAGGAGAGCAAACATTGCTCTCCCAAAATCTATTTTCTTATCAGAAAAAAGATTTTTAATCTTCGTATGACAATAATAATTTTCACTATCATTGCCGTCACTCCTTTCGTTTGTATGAAAGAAGCTGACAAGCTTATCTATCAGTTGTCATTGACAAATTATAAAATTAAGCTTATACTGTAACCATGTTGATTGAAGTTACACGTCAACTTCTTTCAGAGGTTACTGAAAACCCGGTGTTCCTGCACCGGGTTTTTTCTTTATAAGGTGTTCTGAGTGTCCTGTCAATCGGGCGCTTTTGTTTTTGGAAGGCAAAGGCAGCGCGGCGTTTTTGCGGCCGGCGCGAGCGGTTGACTGCGATAAAAAGCGCAGCGAGAGCCGGTCCGGGAATCGGAGAAAAACCGGCCGAAATCGGGGTTGAAAAAGAGAGTTGAAAGCGGTGCGTCCCGCAGATCGAAAGAAAACATCCCGCAGCGGAAATTATCCGGGAAGCGGGAGATCGTCGGCAAAAGACTGAGAAACGGGGCCGAAAAAGGCGGCCGAGGAGGTGATGTTACCATTACACAAAAAATGGCATCCTCAGGACAAAGCAGAGGCTCCCCGGGCCGAAAAAGGCGGCCGGAGAGTTAGCGTTACCATTACACAAGAAATGGCATCCTCAGGACAAAGCAGAGGCTCCCCGGCCGATAGTCAGTGACCGGGGGTATCATCTCAGTAAATTGCTTAATAGTCAAGAGTGATGTTGACTATTGTTCCCTGGCGCAGTGCAAGATAAAAGCGATAATCTTGCCCAAGGCGCGCTGGGTTTCCTCGCTTTGGCTGAATACAAAAGCTTCAAACTCCTTAAGGTTGCGGATCGGTTCGTCGTTTAGATCGTTTGGTTCGCGACCCGAAGTGGTGGAAACGGTTGTTTTGTTTTGGTTGGAAATCGGTTGGCCCATGACTGCCCTCATGCAAAAATAAAGTTAAAGTCGGGGCTGAAAGAAAAGGTGGCCGGGGAGTTAGCATTACCATCACTTGTGAAATGGCATCCTCGGGACGAACCAGAGGGCTCCCCGGCCGATAGTCAGTGACCGGGGATATAATCTCAGTTATTTTATGAAGAGTCAATAACTGAGTTACAGCATTTATATCCCATGCTGCACAAGTGCTAACAGACGAATGCTAATTCGTCCGGACTATCTCTAGCCCTACGGATACCTGTTTGATAGGTATGGTTTAAAATAATAATGAATGAGGCTTACTTGCAAAATCATTGTTGCGACTGTATTTCTCTATACTACTATTGAAGTATATAAAACTATTGTGCAAAGTCAAGCTAATTTATATATTTCAATAAATAAGCTTTAATAATTTAGTTTTAGGCTATCAATGTTAGTAAACAAAAGAAAGAATCAGGGACGAGTTAATCAGATTATTCTTGAGATGAAAAAAGCAAGAATAAGTAAAAAGATTACTAGGTACAAATTAGCCCGAGATATCGGATTAAGTGACAGTTCAATTGCAAATATTGAAGAGTTAAGACAAAATCCGACTTTGAGTACGATCATTGAAATGGCGATCAGTCTCAATTTTGATCTGCCGCAGGCACTTAAGGAAAACTTTCCGGACACCGCTGATGAAAGAGAAGGTGAGGAAGAGTTGCTGACGCTGTCGCCGACTTTCCATTTGGTGGTCGAATGTCTTAAACAGATGGATGAGGAAACGCTGCAAGTGATTTACAAAGTGGCAAGAGCGCTCAACGGTCGTTAAAAAAATCCCGCTTCAGCGGGTTTTTTTGTATCTTTTCAGTGGGACGAAAAACGAATCGGTAAAATAAGTCGGCGAATCGGGTGTCTTGCCGTGTCGTCACAATAATGTTGATAAAACTCCGTCTTTTTTGAAGGGATGCTGTAAAACTTAATTTAGTTTTAAATATATTTTTCTAATATAATATCATCAAAAATAAGCAACCTATAATTGAGTCAAATATGTTAGTCAATAAAAGAAAGAATCAGAGCCGGGTTAATCAAATAGTCCTTGCGATGAAGAAAGAAAGGATAAAACAGAAAGTGAGTCGTTACAGATTGGCACACGATACCGGCCTCAGTGAAAGTTCGATTGCAAAAATAGAGGATCTAAAGCAAAACCCAACTTTGAGTACTCTCATTGAAATGGCGATCAGTCTCAATTTTGATCTGCCGCAAGCGCTTAAGGATAATTTTCCCGATTCTGCCAATCAAATAGAAGATGAAACACTGACGCTTTCGCCGACTTTTCAGTTGGTGTTGGAAGGTCTTAAAAAGGTGAATGAAAAAAAGTTGCGCTTTATTTATAAAATGGTGCGCGCCCTTAACGAAGAATAAAAGAACAATTTTCCCCGCTGCGGCGGGTTTTTCTATGTCTTTTTGCCGCGGCGAAAAACGAATCGGCCCGGCAAGCATTTTAATTCTCAGTTTGTATACTATAAGTAGAGTCGTATTTTGTGATACAACCGGCAATTGATGCCGCCTTGTGAGCGCCGATACTCGGAATCGCGGCGGTTGTGAGAGAAAGGAAGCTGCGGCAGATGCAGGGACAAAAGGAGAGAGGGAGAACGGCGTGGAAGCGAGGAAAAAGGGTGAAGAGATGCGGCAGCGGACGTGAGGAAAAGGCGGAGTCGTTGGGAGATGGGGAGAGACAGAATCGGCCGGAGAAGAACAGGGAAAGACAGGGGCAGCGGAACTGAGGAACACAAGAAGAATCGGCTCTCCGATTAATTTAATACATATTATAGGTAGAATAGAAAAAAATATTACACTCTGAGATTGTATCTATCTTAGGGGTAGGGGGCTGTCAGACAAACCAAACCGTGTTGAGGATCAGGAAACCGGCAGGGGCGGGCGGATACAGGCGGGGTGATCAGGAGTGTGGACGGCGAGAAGAACGTCAGGCGAATCGGGTGGCGGGCGACATCAGTTTAACCCGGCTGTGTCGGTGATCAGGCGGGGTGTTCAGGATTGCCGCCGGATAAAAAACGTGCGGCGGGACGAGGGCTGTCAGGCAAATTTTAACGAATCGAGAAAGCCTTGCAAAATATAGGCGGCCGCCGAAGCGTCCAGCACTTTTTTGCGTTTGGAACGCGAGAGGTCGACTTCCTTAATCAAAAAGCTTTCAACCGCGGCCGAAGACAGTCTTTCGTCCCAAAAAGCCAGCGGCAGTTTCACCGCTTGTTGCAACTTGTCGGCAAAAGCGCGCACTTCGGCGGCAATTTCGCCTTCCTGTCCGTTCATTTGCAGCGGCAGCCCGAAGACCATGCCGCCCACTTCCTTGGCATCGATAATCCGCCGGATCGCCGCCAGATCGGCCGCCCAGTCGGAACGTTGGATAATGCTGTGCGAAGACGCAATCGTTCGTGACAGGTCCGACACCGCAACGCCGAGACGATGGCTGCCGTAGTCAAAGCCGATCAGCGCTTTTTGGGCCGGAAGTTGTAGTTTGAAATCGGTAATATTCATCCTTATGTCTTTATAAAATTTTGTCTCTGCTAATGAAATTTTAACAATGTTAACATATGTTAAGGTACAAGTAAAACTTTAAAATTCCAAGGTGTAAGATGAAAATTGTATATTACATTGTGTTGGCGCTCGGGTTTTTGATCTCGCCCGCCCGCGCCGAACTGCAAATTGACGTTAACGGCGCCATGCGCGAACCGATGCCGATCGCTTTTCCACAAATGTCGGGCAGCGGCAGCGCTGCCGATTACGGCGAACGAATCCGCGAAGTGGTCATTGCCGACCTTGAACGTTCGGGGCTGTTTCGCATTATCCCCGAAGACAGCTATATTCAAAAATTCAATTCGATCGACGAACTGCCGCGCTTCGGCGACTGGAAAGCGATCAATGCGGTTTCGCTGGTGCAAAGCGCTATTTCGGAAATCGACGCCGACAATCTGCGGGTGGAATTTCGCCTGTGGGACGTTTTTGCCGAAGAACAGTTGAAAGGACAGTCGTTTACCACCACCAAAGACAACTGGCGCCGCGTTGCTCACGTGATTGCCGATGCCATTTACGAACGTCTGACCGGCGAAAAAGGCTATTTTGACACCCGGATCGTGTATATTTCGGAAAGCGGCCCGGCAACCCGGCGCATCAAGCGGTTGGCGATTATGGATCAGGACGGCGAAAATCACAAGTTTCTGACCAACGGCGCTTCGATGGCGCTGACGCCGCGCTTTTCGCCCAACCTGCAAAAGATTACCTATTTGTCTTATGCCGGCAGCACGCCGAAAGTTTATATGCTGGACATTGAAAGCGGGCAGCAGCGGCTGGTCGGCGCCTTCAAAGGCATGACTTTTGCGCCGGTGTTCTCGCCCGACAGTTCCAAGCTGTTGCTCAGCTATGCCCGCGGCAGCACCACCGACATTTATGAACTGGACCTCAAAACCGACAAGACACGCCAGCTGACTTCGGGAACTTCGATCAACACTTCTCCCAGCTATTCGCCCGACGGCAAACAGATCGTGTTTAACTCCGATCGCGGCGGCAATCAGCAGTTGTATGTGATGGATGTGGACGGCAGCAACGTTCGCCGCATCAGTTTCGGCAACGGCCGCTATGCGACGCCGGTTTGGTCGCCGCGCGGCGATTATATTGCCTTTACCAAAATGGCGGGCGGCCAGTTTTATATCGGGGTGATGTATCCCGACGGCAGCGGCGAACGCTTGTTGACCGCCGGTTATCTGGTCGAAGCGCCGGTGTGGGCGCCCAACGGCCGGGTTCTGATGTATTTTCGCCAGGACAAGGGAACTTCGCGCGGCAATGCACCGGTCAAGCTGTATACGATTGACCTCACCGGTTTTAACGAACGGATGATCGTTACGCCGGCCGATGCTTCCGATCCGGCATGGTCGCCGCTTTTACCCTGAGTTTTCTCCCGAAAAACGGCTCGTTTTTCAGCCCCGGATTTGTCCGGGGCGTTTTTTTGTGTGAAAAGCAAAGAAAAAACGGCAGCGCCGCGCAAATCTTTAAAGGTACAAAAAAAGCTCCGCGGCGGCGGAGCTGAATTTGAAAGGCTTCAATAAACTAACCCTGACAAGCTTTGAACTTGGGGTTCTTCTTATTAATAACGAAAATGCGACCTTTGCGGCGAACAATCTTGCAGTCTTTGTCGCGGTTTTTCTTAGTCTTTAAAGAACTATAAAGTTTCATAACACATTCCTCATATCAGATGTTTTGCTGAAACTTATGATAAAACTTGCCGTTTGTCAACCATATTTTTGGTAAAAAACAAAGATTATTTTTGCATTGCAAAATATTTCCCCTATAATACGCTGTAACTTTAACCGAGGAGTTGTGATGAAAAAAATATTTGTGCTTGCCGCGGCGGCGGCGGTTGTTTTCGGCAGCAGCGCGCATGCCCAGAAAGTGTCTTATATGGATGAAGTGAAGGCGCTTGGTTATGTTGCCGGGCAGGGCATGGCCTGCGGTGCTTCCAAGTTTCAGACCTTTGAAATGCTGGCGCGGGCGATTCTGATTACCAAAGCGCCGAACAACAAGGCTCAGGCCAGCGCGATGTATGCTTACAATAACGCCAAAGCCGACGCCTATTTTGCCAAACAGTCGGACGGTTTTTACGGTTGTGACGACATTAACCGCCGTTTTGACAGCCAGCCGATTTACGAAGCGACCCTGTATGCCGACGGCAGCATAAAAATGCCCGACGGCAAACTGTTTACGCCGCGCAAGCCCTATGACGCGACGCTGCTTTACAAGGACCGCAACGACCGCACGACCGCCCAAAAGATCTATGACCGCGGCAAAAAAATAAAAACCGGCGACATCACGATCAAAACCGACACTTCGACGCAGACGGTTCCGGTGGTTCATTCCGGTGCTTCCGAAGAGCCGCAGGCGGTGCCGACGGCCGCGGTGCCGGCCGAAAATCTGGGCTATCGGACTCCCGCTTCCGCACCGGTGCCGCAAGATTTCGGAATCGGACACATTAAACGCCAATAATCAGTCAATAACCAAAATATAAGGAGATTTATCAATATGGCATCTTACCAGTATGTTTACGTCATGCAAAACCTGACCAAAGTTTTTCCGGGAGGCAGAGAACTGTTTAAAGGGATCACGCTTTCCTTCCTGCCCGGAGCCAAAATCGGCGTACTGGGGGTTAACGGGGCCGGAAAGTCCACTTTGCTGAAAATCATGGCCGGTGTTGACAAGGAATTTAACGGCGAAGCCTGGGCCGCCGACGGAGTTAAAGTCGGCTATCTGGAACAGGAACCGAAACTCGATCCGGCCAAAAACGTGATGGAAAACATTATGGACGGTTTGGGCGAAACCCGCGATTTGCTTAAGAAGTTTGAAGAAGTTTCGGCACGCTTTGCCGAACCGATGAGCGACGAGGAAATGAACGACCTCATCAACGAACAGGCCGATTTGCAGGAAAAAATCGATGCCTGCAACGGCTGGGATTTGGAACGCAATGTTCAAATTGCGATGGATGCGCTGCGCTGTCCGCCCGCCGATGCCGAGATCGGCAAGCTTTCCGGCGGAGAAAAGCGCCGGGTTGCCTTGTGTCGGTTGCTGCTGCAAAAACCGGACATGCTGCTGTTGGATGAACCGACCAACCATTTGGATGCCGAATCGGTCGCCTGGTTGGAAAAACACTTGCAGAATTATGCCGGAACCGTGGTGATGGTTACCCACGACCGCTATTTCCTTGACAATGTCACCGGTTGGATTCTGGAAATTGACCGCGGACAGGGCATTCCTTACGAAGGAAATTATTCTTCGTGGCTGGAACAGAAGCGTAAACGTCTGGAACAGGAAGAAAAGGAAGAAACCGCCCGTCAACGTATCCTGGCCAACGAACTGGAATGGATCCGCAAAAATCCCAAAGCCCGTCAGGCCAAGTCAAAAGCGCGTATCAACGCTTATGACGAACTGTTGCAGGCCGCTTCGAAAGACAAGATTACCACCGCCAACATCAATATTCCGATGACCGAACGTCTCGGCGATCTGGTAATTGAGGCCGAGCACATCAGCAAAGGCTACGGCGACCGGGTTTTGATCGACGATCTGTCGTTTAAGATTCCGAAGGGGGCAATCGTCGGCATTATCGGGCCCAACGGCGCCGGCAAAACAACGCTGTTCCGCATGATTACCGGACAGGAAAAACCGGATGCCGGAACCATCCGTATCGGTGACACGGTCGATTTGGGCTATGTTGACCAAAGCCGCGACGAGTTGAACCCCGACAAAAACGTGTGGGAAGAAATTTCCGACGGTTTGGATATGATTACGCTCGGCAAAAAAGAGTTTCCGTCCCGCGCTTATGTCGGCCAGTTCAATTTCAAAGGCGGCGATCAGCAGAAAAAAGTCGGGCAATTGTCGGGCGGCGAACGCAACCGCGTCCACTTGGCGAAAATGCTGCGCAAAGGCGCCAACGTGATCATGCTGGACGAACCGACCAACGATTTGGACGTCGATACTCTGAGATCGCTGGAGGAAGGAATTATGACTTATCCGGGCTGCGTTTTGGTAACTTCGCACGACCGTTGGTTCCTTGACCGTCTGGCCACTCACATTCTGGCCTATGAAGGCAACGGCCATGTCGAGTGGTTTGAAGGCAACTTTGAAGAATACGAAAAAGACAAAGTGCGCCGTCTCGGCGAAGACGCCTGCAATCCGCATGCGATGAAGTTTAAGCCGCTGGAACGATAGTTTCCGGCCGAAGCGTCAAAGAAGAAAACCCCGGCTTGTGACCGGGGTTTCTTGGCATAAGCCTTGGTAAGGCTTGTTTACTTCAGCACATACAGCGATATGTCCTTGTCGAAAGAGCTTTCAATGTTGCCGAATTGGAAAGACAGTTTCGAATAGAAAATATAGCCGAATGCCGGATTTCCGTTGACATAGTCGTCGGCACCCGCAGACAGACGGAAGCTGTCGCTGATTTGGTCAAACTGATAGCTCGGCATTTGGTGGCGGGTGACATTGTCGTCATAGACGGGAACCATATCCTGAAACAGGTACGTCAAAGTGAAATAATTGTACTTTATTTCATAAGACTTGTGGGTCACATAGCTCCGGATATATTCGGTTTCGGATCCGAATGCGGTTTCTTCGGTTTCTCCCGTAACCGTCGCCGCTTTTTCCCGTATGATTTCGATGTCGGGCAGAATCTTATACATCTTAGATTCGGTATTGAGCGAAATCTCTACCGCACACTGGTTGGTATAAGTTTTTTCGACCACGTTGCCGTCGGACCAAAACTGCTTTACCTTAATCCACGATTGATAATGAACTTCGGAAAGCGCGCCGAAAACACCAGATTGCAGGATGTCCTTGCCGTCTTCCAAAACTTCGGACTTAACAATACAAGGTGCCGTTCCGAGGTTGCGTCGCAATTCGATCTTTGCGGTCAAGGTGTATTCGCTGCCGTTAAATTCGACCGTCAGCGAGTGTGAGAGCAACTTGCGCAAATAGACGTATTCCATGCCGTTGTCGGAAGCCTCGACCAAAAAGTCCATTTCTTCCAGCGTACAGCCGTTGTCCTTGATGTTTCCGTAACGGTGGTAGGGCATGGTCTGCCGGGTCACGCCGTCGTTATACACCGGAACTTCGAACTGCAGGTTATAGGCAAACGAAAATTGATCAAAAATCACCTTATACACCAGCACCGAGTCGGTGACGGTGACGAAACCTTCGCTTCGCTGAGCATAAGGCTGATAATCGATATCGGTCGTATATTCGCCGAGTTCGAAGCTTTGCACAGTGATCACACTGTCGACATTGTTCAACTGATTGCAGAGAGTAACGGAGACTTTGTTCTCGAAAGCGGCGCGGGTTTGTCCCTTGACCACAATCCAGGATTCGTAGCTCAGTTTGGTACCTTCGGTTCCGGAAACCTCGTTGACGTCATTGCTGATGCCGGTTTCAAGAACTTCACTTTCGATCACTTCTGGCAGGAAAGGCTCGTCTTCCTTGCTGCAGGAGGTGAACACGCAGATAACGGTTACAAGGGCAGCTGCTGCCGTTGCGAACCAGAATTTGTTAGTTTTCATAATACAAATGGTTTTAATTGTTGTTTAAATCTGTTTTCGGAAATATTTGATCGTCGGAAGCCTGAGCTTGAGACGGGGATGTCGAAACAGGATCGTACAACCGACCGTTATGATAAGGAACCACAGGGAGCCGTTTCTGGATTGTCCGGGAAACGCGGGTCTGTATTCTCTCCTTGAATAATAAAACGGAAATAGTTGTAGATAATAATTTGGTATAAAAGGTTTCCGTTTAAGGTCCGGTAGACCGTTTCCCCTTAAGCTTGTTTCAGGTTCGGGAGTGCGGGAAGAAAAACATCAATTCGTTTTTCTTCCCTTCCCGTATCAAGGGCCCCGCCCTTAAAGGGGATTTGCCGCCGGGAAGCTTGCCTCCCGGTGTGGGCGGGGATATCCGTTACAGTTTGCTGTCACCGCAATTCATGAGGACATGGGTATGTCCGCCGAAATCAACAATACATCGGTTGAGTTGACTTTGATTCGGACGCTGATTTCCGCATTTGCAGTTAGACGAACTGGTTAAGCTCATGCCGGCAATGTAAGATTTGGAGGCAGATTTGTTGACGGAACAAACCATGGAATAGTTTTCAACATAATCGTCGCCTTTATCGGTACGGAATTTGCAGTCTCCGCAACAGTTGCTGAACAAGCAGCCGCTGTGTTTTCCGTATCTGACGACGCGGTAAGTGGAAGACATCCGACACCAGCCCCATTTTGAATCGCTGCCGCGTTTAATGCGGGCATATTCGCCGGAACCGTAATCGGTCGAGTATATTTTGCTTCCGGGAGAAAGCGTAATGTTGTAGTTTCCGCCCCCTTTATACATATTCCAAACCAACGCCCCCGACAGTTTGGCAATCATGTTATGGGCAATTTTCGTTCCGCCCTGATATCCGTAACCGAGATATATGCTGGTGTAAACGTTGGCCGGGTTTTCCGAACTAGGACCGGTGAATGATATTGTCGTGTTATAATCGGTCAGACAGTTACCTGAATTTTGGAAATTACATACCCCGACGTCTTTCGGATACATATAAACTGAACCGATTTTGAATTCCTGATCTTCTTTGAAGCCGAAAGTAACCATCGTTTGTCTCTTATAAGAAGCCGGAACCTGGATATCCATGTAGCCGCGGCCGGCATAGGCGTCTTCTTTGTTAAACGATACACCGTCAAAGGTTGCTTTGCTTTGGATGGTCAAAGTGCCGGTGATGTTGATTGTCGGCATCGCCTCGTAGCCTTCGTTATCGTAACTTTTGTCGTAAACAAAGCGCGGCGCATAGTCGACGGTTGCCGGGATCGTCCAGTTTCGGGCCGTGATATCGATGTTGGTGGCATCAATTCCGTACGAGGTCTGGAAAGTTCCGTTAAATTTGCTCATATCGAGCTTTAAGCCGTATAACTTGACTTTTCCTTTGGTGGACGAACTCCAGCCGAACGGTGAATGAGACGGAATCCAGAAACCGTTGTTGCTTGAGGTGTAAACAATGTTCGGACGGGTTTTGCAGCGTTCGGCCATATAACCGCCCCGCAGTTTTCCAAAGGCGCTGGCGCCGTAGTAATTGATGCCGGCATAGATTTTGGAAAGTTGTTGATTGTCTGCCAGAATCACGTTCTGAGTCTTGATGTTGGAAGCGTTGCTGGTTGCGTTAACCAGTTTGCTGTCCTGAATATTTTGCGGACTTGCGAGCAGGGTGTATCTTGCTTTTTGTTCCGGATAGGTGGTCAGCCATTCGTCGACGGCCTCTTCACAGGTCAGTTCCCGGCAGTTATCGCCGTCTTTGCCGGGACGGTATCCGGCTTCGCATTGCAAGATCTGATAGCGGTTGCCGTAAGTGCATTTTTTGTAGCCGACACCTTCGCCGCCCTTGACATGATCAAGCGAAGTCGCCGGAAAGGCATCGCAATTGTAGCATTGGGTAAAGAAATACGAACCGCCCTGGATACAATAATATTCCTTCTTGTCGAGGTTGCCTCCGAATTCGCAGTCGCCGGCGGCAAATTGATATTTTTCGCGGTTGCAGATACAAGACGAATAGCGGGTGATCCGGTCGGTGCCGGTACATCCGTCGTCCGAAGGTTCGGTTCCGTTGGTGCAGTCTTCGCGCAAAAACGGATAAGAGGCCGGGTTGCAGATGCATTCCGAGAAATAGATATCGGTTTTGCCGGAATTGTTGGCGGCATTGTAAGTCGTCTGAACGCAAGAACCGCCGTCGGCAACGCTGCCGGGATATTTGAGTTTGCACGAAGTGTCATTGTAGTTGTCGTTGAAAGGAAACTTTGAATCGCAGACACATTTATGCCGGTTGCCGCATTTGCCGTCGGAAACCAACGGATATAAACACAAATCGTAGGAGTATTCTTTGCCGCAGCACATGACATAGTTGGCGTTGTACGGACAATAGCCTGTGACATGTTTGGCCGGGTTGGCTTCGCAGTCTGCTTTAAGAATATAGCCTTCCTTTTTGCAAAGTTCGCCGTCTGCCGCCGGATCAACATACTCGCCGAAGTCGGCGCCGCCGGCACAGTCGGGATCGCCGACGAAACAAACCTTGGCCGAAACGTTGCCGGCACTCCAAAGGCAGCCGCAGGCCAACAGCATGCACACCGCCCAAATTTTACCCGATATTTTCATAACCCTTCCCCTTTATTACCTTGGTTGTTTGAGGTGATTGAAAATATTGTACGTTAAAATAAGAGGATTTTTTTCTTCGCTGAGCCTTGATTTTTGGTCTTGATTTCTGATGCAAAATAACGTACCTTTTTTTGCAACACCGCTAAAGGATAAAAACTTTAATAAAATCAACTTGTTATCGGAAAAAATCAAAGCCGGAAAAATCGTGCCGCCGCGAAAAAGCCATATTTGAAGGCATCCGGCGGTAAACAGGTAAACGTAGAGAGATAAAGCGGAACGGGCGACGGACGGATTCGTCGGATTGCATAAAAAAACACCCTTCGGCAAGAAGGGTGTTTTGATGCATCAGTTATTTATTCGCAGGCATAAAGTCCTTCGCAGGATCTGCGGCTGGGCTTTTTGCCGCGGCTCAAACAAAACGATTTGGAGTGAGAATATTCTTTGTCGCAACAGGCTTTGTAATAGCGTCCGTCATAAGGACAACGTTTGACCAGATATTCGTCTTCGCTGCAGGAGGTTTTGTTGTAACCGGCGGATTGACAGTCACGTTTGCCTTTGGATTTGGCATAGGCCGACGGCAGTTTTCCCTGAACGGTGTTTTGCGGCACATCGGTGATGAACCGTACTCCCGCCTGAGCGGAAAACGCGGCGAAGATAAAAGCGGCGGCCAGCAAAAATGTCCAAAATCTGCGCATTTTAAATTTTCTCCTTCAATTCTGATGCTTTTATTATAGCTCATAAATAAAATCTTTGCAACATGTAAAAGAACTTGACTGATAGACAAAAAACAAATTATAAAGAAAACATAACTAATTATTTTTTTATTATGGAAAAATCGTTAAACGGGCAGATTGCGGTGACAGGATATCACAGTCTGCAGGAATTCAAGCAACAGATAAAGGAAGGAAAGCTCAAAACCAAAGCTCAGTTTCAGCTGCTGTCTTTGCGTGATACGACAAAGTTTGAGTGTTACGTCAAGAGATATCCGCTGGATTTGGAGGTTGAGCGAAAACTGATTGAAGGAAACCGCAAGGATCTCTTCTGTATTTATTTCCGCCTTCGTCGTTGTCGTGCCGCCAACGAAAAGCTTTTGATTCACTATCCCAAGGCCTTGTCAATTTATGCCAAGTTCCATTCGCTGCCGGAAGCCGCGCAAATGGAAATGGTGCAACAAAAGAAATTGCAAACCGCGGTCAAGTACATCAACAGACGACGTTTGTGCGACAAAGCTCTGGCTTTCTTCCGCGACCATGCCGACAAACCGCTGATTGTCTTTTATGACCGGCTGTACGGCGCGTCTGCGGCAGCAAAAGCCTGAAATCCGAAGGAAGAGACGATCGCCGTCTGCTTCCGTTGTTTTTACACCCCCGGCTTGCCGGGGGTTTTTTGTTGCCGTCTATTGCAAAGGGGTGCGGTAGAGAATAAAGGAAATGACCTTATGAATGGCCTGTCGGGTTTCTTCGCTCTGATTTGCCAGAAAGGTTTCAAGCTCCCGGATGCCGCGGATCGGTTCGTCGATGTCATCGGACTCGCGGGATATGTTTGATTGTTGCGGCAGAATTTTATTTAAAAGATGATGAAGCATAGCAGCCCTCGTTGTGAAAAAGTGAAAACCAAAAATCAAGGGCGGGAAATAAGGTGGCCGGGGAGGTGATGTTACCATAACTCGTGAAATGGCATCCTTCAGGCAAGCCCGAAGGGCTCCCCGGCCGATAGTCGAAGACCGGGGATATAATCTCAGTTATTGTTCAAAGAGTCAATAGCCGAGTCACAGCATTTACATCGACATGCTGCACGAGTTTAAATTCAGATGAACATCACTTCATCCGGACTATCTCTAGCCCTTAGGATACCTGCTGCAACAGGTATTGCGTCAGAATAATATTATGGCTATAGATATTAACCTACTATCTAGGATCATAGAGTGTTATAAAGTTAAAGTCAAATGATTTTATATTATGTATTATGAATAAACGACAAGCAAAAAGTATAACCAATAAAATCGTGCTCAAACTGCGGGAAGCACGAGGTGATCTTAGCCAATACAAGTTGGCTAAGGGTACCGGCATGAGTGAAAGCTCCATCTCCAAGATTGAGTGTTTGAAACAAAATCCTTCTTTTATGACCTTGGCTATCATAGCTGACTATCTGGGATGTTATTTCCCGGATATCGTGGCGCAAAGCTATCCGGAGAGAAAAGATTCTCAGACGATGGAACTATTGGGGCGTTCGCCGCTTTTTGACGTTACGATTGAAAATTTGCAAAGGCTGAGTGAAGACGACTTGAGAATTGCGCATGATCTTATTTTGACACTCGTCAACCGAAAGAAGTAAAATCAACTGTAAAATAAAAATCTTTTGTCGTTAAAATATGAAAACACGAGAAACTCATAGCGTTGTCAACAACGTCATCCTTGCTTTTAAAGAACATTGCGAGTTAAAAAAGATTACGCCTTATCGCCTGTCTTTGTTAGCCGACGTCAGTAAAAGTTCGATCTCAAAAATTGAAAATTTTGAACAGAATCCAACCTTTTCAATGATGATCCGTTTGTCGGCCGCAACAGAGTTTGACCTGCCGCAAGCGTTGTATCAACATTATCCTTATCCGAAATCGGCGTTGGTCGAGAATGAGTTGTTAGGTAAAGATCCTCTTTTTTACACTGCCCTTCACAAACTTAAAAAGCTTTCTCCCCGGCAACTGAAACTGGCTTATAAAATCCTTGCCGATATTGCGGAAGAATGATATCGTTTCGTTTGTTTGGGCAATGTGTTTAGGAAAAATTTTATGACCCAGTCTCTCTATACCCCCGAGTACATTCATTTCCGCAAGTTGCTGCGCCGGGCGCGCGAAGACGCCGGCCTGACACAGACCGAACTTGCTCGCAGATTAAACAAGCCTCAATCCTATGTTTACAAAAACGAAAGCGGCGAAAGACGGGTTGACATTACCGAATATTTGGACATCATGCAGGCCTTGAACAAACATCCCGGCGAAATTTTGGACACGTTGTGGAAAATGTATAAATAGAAATCTATTGTTATTAGTTGATAAATTTCTCAATGTGTTTTATTGTAAATTTATGAATAAACGTGATGCCAAAATAATCAGTGACAAAGTTATTTCTGCCTTAATTGAAAAGCAGAAAGCCGTCCGTATGACTAATTATCAAATCGCCAAGAAAACCGGTTTGAGCGAAAGCACGTTGTCGTATATTAAAGATTTTAAGCAAACCCCGCAATTAATGACTTTAATTATGATTGCAGATGCGATCGGTGTTTCGTTGGCGGAAATATTCAAGCAAATTGAAGAGGATCGAAGACGGGGTTTGTAATTAAAATATGAAACGTTGTCGGCGGGCGGTTGATCTCCGTCAATACAATCAATTAAAAACCCCGGATTTTCCGGGGTTTTTTGACTGTCACCGGGTCGGCCTTATTTTTTGATATAATTCAAAGCCGTTTCGGTAAAGCCTTTGATGATTTCGGCGCTTTGTTTCAGCTTGGCATGTTCTTCTTCGCTGAAAGTCGGATAAAGTTTGTTATGGATGCCGCGGCGGCCGACCACGCAGGGCATTGCCATGCAGATGTCGTTGATGCCTTCGATGTCGTGATGAAAGGCCGAGACGTTCAACACCGCGTATTCGTTGCTGTCAATTGCCTGACAAATGCGGCACAGGGCGCCGGCAATGCCGAAGGTGGTGGAACCTTTGCCGTCAATGATCTTGTAGGCGGCATTGCGGACGTTGTCGTCAATGTCGTTTTTGATTTCTTCGGTTAACGGTTTGCCGATTTCGTGCGAGAGCTGTTCAATCTGTACCGTGCCGGCTACGGCGTTGGACCAGATCAGAACTTCGCTGTCGCCATGTTCGCCCAAGACGTTGGCATGAAGCGACTTCGGCGAGACGCCGAGATGATAGCCGAGCAGGGTGCGAAAACGGGCGGTGTCGAGCACGGTGCCGCTGCCGAAAATCCGGTTTTCGGGGAAGCCGGACAGTTTGAGGGCAACCGAAGTCATCACGTCCATCGGGTTGGAAGCAATGATGATAATGGCGTTGGGCGCGTGTTCGGCCAGTTGCGGAATGATGTTTTCAAAAATTCTGACGTTGGTTGCCAGCAGGTCGTTGCGGGTTTCGCCGGGTTTTTGGTTGGCGCCGGCGGTGATGATGACGACGTCGGCGTTGCCGAGATCGCTGTAAGTCCCGGCCTGAATTTTGTTGGCATAGGCAAACGGGGTGGCGTGCGCGATGTCTTCGGCTTCGGCCTCGGCCCTTTTGGTGTTTTGGTCAATCAGAACCACTTTGCGGGCAACGCCCCGCATCAGCAGCGCAAACGCTGCGGTACTGCCGACGCCGCCGGCACCGATAATTCCTATTTTAAGCATGGTTTTCTCCTCAGTATTATTGTTTAGTATGACTTTTTCTGATATGTAAGCAGCCGCCGCGGCAAAAGCAAGCGGACACCGCAAAAAATCTTCCGTGCTTCAACGAAAGGAAGACGGCGGGGGGACGGCTTATTCTTCGATCAGCGTTTCTTCGTCGCCGGAAGTGATTTCCGGATGTTCTTCTTCAAATTCGGCCGACGGCTCCGCCGGGTCGGCGGCAGGGGCGGCAACTTCTTCTTTGACGGACAAAATTTCTTCAACAGCGGTTTGGGCTGCGGTTTCGGCTTCTTTTTGCCGGTAGAGGCGGATTGTAACCAGAACGGCGACAACCAGCAAAACGGTGAAAAACAGTTTTTGCATCGGCGCGTTTTCCCTTCTCAGAAATTTTTACCTGATAAATAGTTAAATATGCCGGGCGCGGTTGTCAAGGTCATAACGGTTTTATGCACTTTTAATTCGGGCGGCAACCCTATAAAAATCAGGTGTTTTAAGCCACAAACTCATAATTTTGCGAAGAAAATGTGAAATAATGCTTGTCAATTGATATAAAATTGTGCTAACAAAGCAGCACGGGTGATTAAAATGTTGTACCCAATAACTTTGTTGTTTTAATATTTTTTGAGGTTTATCAAATGACTGATACAGCTAATCGCGTTAAGAAGATTGTTGCAGAACATCTTGGCGTGGAAGAATCAAAAGTAACTGATACTGCTAGTTTCATCGACGATCTGGGCGCAGACAGCCTGGATACGGTTGAACTGGTTATGGCTTTCGAAGAAGAATTCGGTTGTGAAATTCCGGATGAAGCTGCCGAAAAAATCCTGACCGTTAAGGATGCTATTGATTATCTGAATAAAAACGCTTAAGTCTTTTAAGTTGTAGATGACTAAACTCGCTTGACATAAAGCGAGTTTTTTCATATAAAAAATACTCAACAACTAAATGTTAATTTATTAAGGAAATCTGATGAGAAGAGTAGTGGTAACCGGTATGGGGATGCTTTCTCCGTTTGGCAGGGGCGTCGATTTTAACTGGGAAAATATTATTGCCGGAAAATCGGCAATCCGAAGAATTGACGACGAGGTAGAACTTTATGACGTTCCGGTAAAAATTGCCGGAAAGGTGCCGGTCGGGAAAGAAGCTCACCAGTTTGACCCCGATACGGTGATGGAACCCAAAGAACAGCGCCGGGTAGACAAGTTCATCTTGTTCGGCATGGCTGCCGGAATCGATGCGATGGAAGACAGCGGCTGGAAAGCGGCAAACGAAGAAGAACAGTTCCGCGCCGGAATTATGATGGGATCGGGAATCGGCGGTTTGCAGACCATTTATGACAATTCGGTCATCATCAGCGAAAACAAAAGCACTCACCGGGTATCGCCGTTCTTTATTCCTTCCTGCCTGATCAATATGATCTCGGGCAACCTGTCGATCCGTTTCAGCTTAAAAGGCCCGAACCATGCCTGTGTGACCGCTTGTTCGACCGGTACCCATGCGATCGGTGACGCGGCAGCGATGATTGCCCGCGGCGATGCAGACCTGATGTTGGCGGGCGGTGCCGAATCTGCCGTCAATATTCTGGGTCTGGCCGGTTTTTCGCGGATGAAAGCGGTGACGGCCGATTTTAACGATTGCCCGGAAAAAGCTTCGCGTCCGTGGGACAAAGGCCGCAGCGGTTTTGTGATGGGCGAGGGAGCCGGTGCGCTGGTACTGGAAGAATATGAACATGCCAAAGCCCGCGGTGCCAAAATTTATGCCGAAGTGGTCGGTTACGGAATGAGCGGCGACGCTTATCATATTACCGCGCCTTCGGGCGACGGCGCTTACCGGGCAATGAAGATGGCGGCCGGTCATGCGGCGGAACACGGGGTGGAACTGAAGGATATCGGTTATATCAACGCTCACGGCACTTCAACGCCGGCCGGCGACGTCGGCGAAGCTTTGGCGGTGCAGCGTTTGTTCGGCGAACATATGGCGACGGTTTCGATGTCTTCCACCAAATCGGCGATCGGGCATTTGCTGGGCGCTGCCGGTGCGGTTGAGGCCGTTTTGACCATCAAGGCGCTGGAACAGCAAACTTGTCCGCCGACGCTTAACTTGGAAGATCCGGCGGATGAAGTGGCCGAGTTTGATCTGGTGCCGCTGAAAGCCAAAAAGAAAGAAATCAAGGCTGCGATGTCCAACTCTTTCGGTTTTGGCGGAACCAACTCTTCAATCGTATTTAAGAAAATCGATTAGAAAAATGGCGTGGCTGAAGGGACTGTTGTTGGCGGCAATCGTTTTTGCGGCGGGTATGGCAATTTATTTTTATCATCAGTTTAATTTGCCGAACAACCGCCGTGAAGAAACAATGATTATGATTGACAAAGGCGCAGGTTCCCGTCAGGTGGCAAAGAAACTGACGGAAGCGGGGGTGATTTCACACCCGCTTTTGTTTCGTCTGAGCGCGCGTTTGTGCGGACTCGACAAGCATTTGAAAGCCGGGGAATATGTTTTTCTGCCGGGAATTTCAATGCGGGAGGTTTTGGATGTGATCAGCCGGGGCGAAGTTCATTACCGGCAGGTCACTCTGCCCGAAGGGCTGACCACGGCGCAGATGCTGCGGCTGATTGCGGCCGAGCCGGCTTTGGAAGGCGAAGTTACGCTTGAAATCGCGGAAGGAGAACTGCTGCCGGAAACCTACAGTTATGTGCGCGGAGACAGCAGGGACAGTATTGTGCGCCGGGCCCGTGCGGCGATGCAACGGGTTTTGGAAGACGCGTGGGCGCAAAAATCTCGCCCGGAAATGATCAAGGACCGGCATCAACTGCTGATTTTGGCTTCGATTGTCGAAAAGGAAACCGGGCTTACGAGCGAGCGGGCCGACGTTGCCGCCGTTTTTGTCAACCGCTTGCGGCGGGGGATGAAGTTGCAGACAGATCCGACGGTCATTTATGCCCTGACCGAAGGGAAGACGGAACTCGGACGCCCTTTGTACAAAAAAGACCTGGCGATTGACAGTCCGTATAACACTTACAAATATTACGGTTTACCGCCGGGACCGATTTGCAATCCGGGGCGTGAGGCGATTTGGGCGGTTGTCAATCCCAGTGATGCCGATTATCTTTATTTTGTCGCTTCGGGAAAAGGCGGCCATCGTTTTTCCCGCAGCCTTGACGAACACAACCGCAATGTCGGTTTGTATAAAAAAGCGCTGAGCGGGACGCGCGGTTAAATTCAACAAAAAGGCTTGAAAAAACAATCAGTCCGGATTACAGTCAGAGGTGAAATCATATTATTGTTCACCAAATCAGACTGCTTATGCGAATTATTGAGTTTGTGGGCCGTATTGCACCGCTGTTTCATGCTTTTGAATGGGCGCCGCGTCTTAATTTCAAAATGACGAGACAAAGCAACGGCCGGGTTTTTCAGCGCGGAAACAAGTTGCCGCCTGAGGGGAGCAAGGGAAAAAGGCAGAAAAAAGTTTATTGCCGTCGTTTGACCCGGGCAATGGAAAACTATGCCAAAGATTAAATGGCCGAAAGGCATACTGAGTTGAAAAAGCACCGTTTAACGGTGCTTTTTTGATGCCGGATTGTGTTTAATCTTCGGAGAGATAATAGTCTTTAGTTGACATTTGGATAAAAAAGTGATAATGATGAAATTTATAAAATAGAGATATGGTAATTATTTAATAATTTCGGTTTGCCGGATTTTCCCGCAAACATTATAAAAACAAAATTTAATATGAAAAAAGTTGGATTCTTTATTGCGGCGCTTGCCGTATTTGCCGTCGTGTACGTGTGTGTGAACAGGAGTTTGGGTTCTGCAGAAAGCAATTCTGCCGAAACCGGCCTCTCGTCACAGACGCTGGTGATTAACGATGAATATGCCGTTCCGTGGTCCGAAGTGGTTATCTTTCGCGAAGGAGAACTGCTCGGTATCAAAAATGCCCGTGACGGCGTTCTTCTGGCGCCTGCCTACAGCGAAGTGCTGCGGATGGCAGAATACGGCGGTGACGGTGACTTCTATCTGTTCGGAACGCCGGAAGGTCGGTATGATGCCAAACTGGTTGTCGATCGTTCTTATCTGGTGATCGGACAGGAAGACTCATGCGGTTTGTACACCAAACAGGGGGAAGAACTGCTGCCGAGGTGCTACACATGTATCCGTTGGGCGGACGGTCCGGCGGTTTATGAAGTATTTGACGCCGAGACGGACACTTTGTCGTTTTGGAAAGACGGCCGTTTCATTCTCCGTAAGCCTAACAGCGATTATTGGGGGGCCGATTTGCAGAAAAAACGTCATGTTTTCGCTTCTGACAAGGGGAAAAAGTGGGAGTTCTATGATTTTGCCGGCGGTGACTGTCAGCAACTGTTCCTGAAGGATGCCCCTTGCGGGTATTATATTCCCCAGTATCTGGAACCGGGACGGTTTCTGCTTCCTGATGAAGGTGACAGCCGGGTGATCAACGGAAGAGGACGACCGCTGTTTTCTCTCGACAAGTTTGTCGAAGTCTGCGGTAACTTTTTGTTGGTGGCTTCCGATGATGAAGAAGAGGAATTTTATGACGTGTTGTTTAACAACGGCAAAAGGCTGGTTGCAAAAGCAGACATGGCCTATGCGGTCGTTACGTCGTCCGTTCCTCATTTGCCCACCGGTGAAATCGTCGTTGAAAAGGACCATGTTTTCAGGTTTTATGACGTTTTAGGAAAGTTTGTCAAAGAAGTTCCCGGCGTACGTCCGGTATGGCTGCTTTGGCAAGGCGAAGTGTCGCAAAGTGATGACATTTTGGTGTATGCCGAAACGGATTGAGACCGCGACGCTTAAAGTAAAAAAAAACGATATCCGTTAAGGATATCGTTTTTTTTTATGCCTACTGACAAGGGCTGATGTACGGCGACGGTTTATTCAGCCTGGCCGGCGGTAGTCAAAAGCATCGGAAAGAGGGCTTGTTTGGGATCCATTCCCTTCGTCATAACAACGTTGAATACCGGGTACATCCGCTCGCATTCCTTTACCGCAATATTGATAATGTTGGAAATTTGGGCCGAAAAATCATTGTTGTCGGGATTGTAAAAAAGGGCATAGCGGAAAACCGGCATTTTCTGCTCGGTCCAGTATGAAAAATGGCCGACCCAAAGATCATCGTTAATCAATGCCAGCAGTTCAAAAATTTTGTTATGGTCTTTTTGCTGGTCTTCAATGTTTATCAGGCACGAAAGGTGAAGACAATGCATCGACTCTTCCCAGGAAAAGAACAGCAGCATTTCGTTCCAGCGCCCCTGAATTTCGACTACCACCTCGTTGGGGCTGCGTCGTTCCAGCTCATATGATTCACGATGGAGAATATGCTCCACCATGTCGATCGGGTTGCTGGTCGTCCGTTTGAATTCAGCCGGATTCATTGTCGTTTACTCCACTACAAAATGCGAAATTTTCCGATTTCGCTCATTTGTAATAATTAACATTATCGAGTCGCAAAAGACAATCGATGTAAAAAAGTTTTCCACCTCATTTATTTATTTCACTTTTTGCCGATAAAAATATCGTTGAAAAACATATGATTATATTTTTGGGGGATAAAAAATATTTTTTAGGTGTGGATATATTGAATAAAATTAATATACTCTTTACCAAGTCGGCCGAATGATGGCGGCGTTTTTGAAGCTGCAGGGGCCGAAAGACAAAATCGGCGGCGACTGTGCGGCAATCAAAAGCGCTCGGAAAGCGGCAACAGATTAACAAGGAACAGGTGTATTTTATGACAGGATTGGAATTTCCTCACATTTCCCCGATCATGTTCAGTATCGGCGGTTTGCCGGTGCGATGGTATTCGATGGCTTATCTGGCGGGAATTGTGGCAGCCTGGCTGTGGTTGCTGCGCGATGTCAGAAAATATCGGCTGAATTTTAATAAGGCCGCCGTGGAAGACGTGGTTTTTTATGTAACGCTGGGTATTATTATCGGCGGTCGGGTCGGATACGCCCTGTTCTACGGCGGCGAGACTTTTTGGAAACAGCCGTGGCATATTTTGGAGATCTGGCAGGGCGGAATGTCTTTTCACGGCGGTGCTGTCGGTGCGGTAGCCGGTTTGTGGTATGCGGCGCGTAAACACCAACTTGATTTTTGGCAGTTGACGGATTTGGCGGCCCTGTATGCGCCGATCGGCATTTTTCTCGGTCGGCTGGCCAACTTTGTCAATGATGAACTGTGGGGCCGGGTAAGCGATGTTCCGTGGGCGGTGCGTTTTCCGAGCGGCGGTTATCTGCCGCGTCATCCTTCGCAGTTATACGAAGCGTTTTGCGAAGGTCTGCTGATGCTGATTGTTCTCAATTTGCTGTGGCGTCTGGTTCCGGTCGTCCGTATGCGGAAAGGAACCGTCTCGGCTTTGTTTGTTATTCTGTATGCCTGTTTCAGGATTACGTTGGAGAACTTCCGCCAGCCGGATGCGCAGTTAGGATTTTATTTTGGTTTTGCCACCATGGGGCAGCTTCTTTCGCTGCCGTTGCTGTTGTTCGGTTTTTATTTGTTATATCGTCGCTTTAGGCCTGAGAAGTGATATTCTGGGTAAACTTGTAAGTTTTTTGCAAAATTTTGCGGGCGCGCATAAAGACCTCGAATACGTTGGCATCACTGCGTTTTTTATCGGCGACGCTGCATGATACGGTCAATTTCAGGCTTTTTTTGCGGCCGCTTAATAAAAATTCGGAGGCGGCAACGCTGCGGCGGATATTGTCGACACGGGCAAACGAAGTGCCTTTTTCGGCAGCCGGAAAGATGACGATAAATTCGTCGGCACCGCAACGGTAAATCTGAGTTTCCGGTTCCAGCTCGCGGATTTTTTTTGCCACCATGACCACAATCTCGTCGATGCCGGATTTCTTGAATATCTGGGCCAGGTGTTTATAGTCGTCAATACAGACGATACCCAATCCGTATTTGAGCGGCAGTGAAGCCGAAGCCCTGATAAAGGAGTTGCCGTTGTCGAGCCCGGTGACGGTGTCTTTGCGGGCGGCGTAGCGGACTGAATGCACAATGCCGCAGAAAACGGTGACGGCAGCCGCGAAAAAGAACAGGGCCAGCGGTGCCGGGCGGTCGGAAAGATAAAAGCCGAGCATCACGTCGGCGGTAGCGAAAAAGAGAGCGGTAGTCAGAATATCATCACGAATTGACGAGTGGACCAGCATAATCAAAAAGACCGAAACGAACATCGCCAGCCCGAAGGTCTGAAGGCCGCAGCCGTTGCATACGAAACGACTGAAATCAATGCCGATCTGATAGCGGCTGAGTTGTTCGCCGAGGGCAAGCGCCGCAAAGACGATAAGCGTAAAGTTGACCGTATCCTGCGAAAACAACGGCCGGTTAGGCAAAAAGTAGAAAAACATCAGGCTGACCGCCGTGAGGAAGCAGAGGTTAAAATAATCGACGCTGAGGTTATAAATAATGCCGTGGGCATATTTGAGATAGTTGATCAGCATATAGGCGATCATCAATACCAAAATGAAGAACAACGGCCGGTTGTGATTGAAAAAAGTCAGAATGCCGACAGAGGCGAAGCATACCATAAAAAAGCCGAGATGCAGGAAGTGCAGCGCTTTCGGATTAAACGGCGTTACGGTAAGGAAAACGGTGAGGGCAGCATACAAAATAAGCGCCGGTATCAGCGAATTCTGCATCAACGGTACGATTTGTTTTAAATATCCGGTAAATTTCTTCCACACCTCTGCTTCTCCCTGACGATATTATAATCGCGAGAAGTTTAAATTTTGTTTACGCATTTTAAAATCGAACTGTCGCCGTAAGAATAGAAACGGTAACGTTGTTTAATCGCATGACGATAGGCGTCTTTCATTCTTTCGGTGCCGGCAACGGCGCAAATCAACATGAATAAGGTAGATTTCGGAAGATGAAAGTTGGTAATGATCATATCAATAATCCGAAATTTGTAACCCGGGGTGATGAAGATGCCGGTGTCCCCGGCAAACGGATGCAGGATTCCCCGTTCGTCGGCTGCCGTCTCCAACAGGCGCAGCGAAGTGGTGCCGACGGCGATAATACGCCTTCCTTCGGCTTTGGCCCGATTGATTTTCTCGCACGCTTCGGCAGAAATTTCACAATATTCGGAATGCATTTTGTGGTCTTTGGTGTCTTCGGTTTTGACCGGCAGAAAAGTTCCGGCGCCGACATGAAGAGTGACAAAAACTTTTTCTATTCCTTTCTGTTCCAGCGCCTGAAAGACGCGGTCGGTGAAATGAAGTCCGGCTGTCGGTGCGGCAACCGCCCCTTCGAAACGGGCATAGATGGTCTGATAATTTTCTTTGTCGTTATATTTGTCCCAAATGCCGCCCTGCGAAGGCTTGTCGCGTTTAATGTAGGGCGGCAGCGGCATCAGGCCGTATTTCTGCAGGTTGAAAGCGAGGGCTTCCGGTGCGCAGTCAAAGCTGATCAGGACGCCGTCATCTTCTTTTTTTTCAATAACGCGGGCGGTAAACTCACTGTCTTCGGGGTTGACGTCGTCGGTATAAAAACGGATCGAATCGCCGGGATGCAGGCGTTTGGCATTTTTAACGAACGACCACCAGCGGATGCCGTCAACCGGACGGTAGAGGGTTACTTCAACCCGGGCTTCGCCGCGGGCGCCGTACAAGCGTGCCGGAATAACTTTGGTGTCGTTAAAAACCAACACGTCTCCGGGTTGTAAAACATCCGGCAAATCGTAAAAATGACGGTCGCTGATTTTGCCTTCTTGGCTCAGGTCGAGCAGGCGCGAGCTGTCGCGCGGATCGGCCGGGCGGTCGGCAATCAGGCTGCGGTCGAGTTCAAAGTCAAAAATATCTACTTGCATGGCGGTGGTCCTTTTTTGAGGCAGTTATATTACAGGAAACGATTATTTGCAAGCGATTAGGGTAAAGAAAATTTTAATGACGGAAGTTTGTTTGCAATATTGCCGCCGCGGTTGACAAAAAATGCAAAAGGAATATGATGCGGCTTATCGAATTTAACTAAAAACAAAGGGAAAAAGATGAGCAATATTGTGACTATGATACCGGTACGGATGGCTTCGAGCCGTCTGCCCGACAAACCGTTGCTGGACATTAACGGCAAAAGCCTGTTGCAGCGGGTTTTTGAGAATGTTAAAAAAACGGTGCCGGGCGACGTGTATGTGGCTGCCGGCGATCAGGTGATCGTTGATGCCTGTGCCGAATTCGGCGCCAAGGCAATTTTGACCGATCCCAACCTGCCGTCGGGCACCGACCGGATTGCCGCCGCTTTGAAAGAGATCGATCCGGAAGGAAAATATGACATCGTGGTTAATTTTCAGGGAGATGCGGTTAACGTCAATCCGGAAATCAACAATCAGCTGATTGAAATCGTTGAACGCACCGGCTGCGATATTGCTACCGTCGGCATGGTTTTTGACAAGCCCGAAGATATCGAACAGCCGAGCAACGTCAAAATCGTGATGGGATTGCGCGAAGGAGAGGACGAAGGCCGCTGTTTGTATTTTACGCGGGCGAAGGCGCCGTTTATCCGCAATCCGGAAACCTGCAAAAATCAGGATTTCTATCATCATATCGGTATTTATGTTTATCGTGCCGATTCTTTGAAAAAAATTGTCGAATTGCCGGTCGGTGTGCTGGAAGACCGCGAAAGACTGGAACAGTTGCGCGCGTTGGAAAACGGAATGTATATCCGGGCCAAACTGGTCAACAATCTGACGCTCAACAATAAGGCGCCGGCCGATATTGACACTCCCGAAGATCTGGAAGAAGCCCGCAAATGGATTAAATAGCGGTCAAGAAGGATCTGCTTTCAGTGTCCTGATTATCAGGACACTGTTTTTTTTAGGAGAAACAAAACGGCGAGAAACAGTCTCATCGTGTTGGCGGTGTTATATGCCAAAGTTTATAAAATATGAGGGGATAAAAATGTATGGCGACATTGTTATTTTAAGCGGTGCCGGAATTTCGGCCGAATCGGGAATTCCGACTTTTCGCGACAGTGACGGGTTATGGAACAATCATCGGATTGAAGACGTGGCGACCATTGAAGCTTACGAGCGCCATCCGGAACAGGTTCATGATTTTTACAACGGCTTAAAAATTGATTTGCAGAAGGCGCGGCCCAATCCGGCGCATCTGGCAATTACCGAATTGCAGAACGGTTATCGGAACGGCACTGTCAGCGTGGTGACGCAAAACGTCGATTTGTTGCATGAGAAAGCCGGCAACCGCAATATTTATCATATTCACGGGCAAATTGACCAGGCGGTGTGCATGAACTGCGGCCGGATAACGGATGCCCGCGGCGAGGTGACGACCGAAACCCTATGTGCCGGTTGCGGTATGGCGGCGACGCTGAAGCCGAATATCGTTTTTTTCGGCGAGAATCTGCTGCGGATGAACGAAGTGGACGCTTTGTTGGACAAGTGCCGATTGCTGATTGCCGTCGGAACTTCGGGGGCGGTATATCCTGCCAACACTTTTGCCCGCATTGCCCGTTATCACGGCGCCGATACGATAGAATTTAACCTGCATGCCACAGTCAACAGTTACGATTTTGATCGCCATGTGATCGGTCGGGCCGGCGAAACTTTTCCGCGGTTTATTAAGGAACTGCTGGCGGAAAGCTAAACTCATGCTTTTTTGATTTTGGCATTGCGTTCCCAAAAAACGCCGTCGGCATAGCCTTGGATCTGCGGCGCGCTTTCGGCGCGTTCAAGCCGTTTTTCGGCCCAAACGCAATAGTTGGGGTTTTGTTCAATGCCGACAAAGCGTCGTCCCAGTTTTTTGGCGGTGACCGAAGTGGTTCCGGAACCGAGAAACGGGTCAAAAACAAGGTCTCCGGGGTTGGAACTGGCCAAAATCAGCTTGGCAAGCAGTTTTTCCGGTTTTTGGGTCGGGTGGGCCGTATTTTCCGGCATGGACCAGTAGGGGATCGAGATGTCGTCCCAAAAGTTGGAGGGGCAGGTGTTGCGGAACTTGCCGCTTTCGGTTGCTTCCCAGTCGCGGGGACAGCCGTCGCTCCGGTACGGAGCAATCACTCTTTTGCGGATTTTGACCGCTTCGAGATTAAAGGTATATTGATCGCTCAGAGTGGCAAACCAAATGTCTTCCATGCCGTTTTTCCAGTTATGCATGGCGCCGCGGCCTTTTTCGCGCTGCCAGGTGATGCGGTTGCGGATTTGAAAATGTTTTTTCAGCACCGGTCCGATGATGAGGCTCGATTTCCAGTCACAGCAAACATACACCGAAGCGGTCGGCTTGAGCAGCGGTTTCAGTTTGGCGATCCAGCTTTCGGTATAGGCTTCGTATTCCGAATCGCCGGTTTCGGCAAATTTGTTGCCGTGATAATCTTTGGTGAGGTTGTAAGGCGGATCAATGATCGCCAGATCGGCAAAAGCCGGCGGCAGCAATTCCATTACTTTCAGCGAATCGCCGTTAATCGTGCGATTGACGACTTGTTCCGCCGGTCGGCGGGCGGTAAGGGTAAGACAACGCTCCAGATACCGGCGTCCTTCGTCCAGGTTGAGGTCGAGCGTTTTGTTGCGGGGTGATTTAATTTTTTGCGACATCATTTTCCTCTTGGGGCATTTATAGCAAAAAACGCTTAAAAAGCAAAGGATTTGTCACAGCGGCGGCATAAATTTTAAAACGGAATAATTGTGTTTCGTCATTGCAAAATAAATTAAAGCCGCTAATATCCGGCCTATGTTGATTTTTTGCAAACGGAGACCAAAATGTATTATAGCTTGTTTGAGATTTTTGCGGTGGGAATCGGCCCTTCGAGTTCGCATACGGTCGGACCGATGAAAGCGGCGCGGCGCTATGTGGAAAATCTGGGACAGCAAAAGGGGTTGGAAAACGTCGGTGCGGTTAAAGTCGATTTGTACGGTTCGCTGGCCTTGACCGGTGTCGGACACGGCACGCTCAATGCCGTTATCTACGGGCTGCTCGGTTTGGAAGCCGCAACGTTGGATTTGGAAGAAAATTATATCGGGAAGGTGAAAGAGAGCCGGCAGTTGAAATTAGGCGGCGGCAAAGAAATTGCTTTTGATCCCGAAAAGGACATCCGGCTGCAAAAAGACACCTTTTTGCCCGAACATTCCAACGGTATGAAGTTCAGCGCTTTTGACCGGGAGGGGAAACCGCTGCTGGAAGAGGTATATTTTTCGGTCGGCGGCGGCACGATTGCGCGACAGGATGAAATGGCGCGCCGGGTCGAACGCGAGCCTTACGACGTGCCTTATTCGTTTGACAGCTGCAACGAGATGGTCGAACTTTGCAAAAAACACGGGTTGACGATTGCGGACATGGTGCTGAAAAACGAGGAAGCGCTGCGCAGTCCCCGCGAAGTTAAAAGCGGAATATTGCGCCTGGTGGGAATTATGCAGGAAGCCGTGACTCGCGGCATTCATGCCGAAGGCGTGCTGCCGGGCGGTCTCGGCCTCAATCGCCGGGCACCGGAAATGTACCGCCGGTTGGAGGAAAAATTTTTTGAAAACGACGTTGATCCGTTGATGATTGTTGACTGGGTTAACTTATGGGCTTTTGCGGTGGCGGAAGAAAACGCTTCCGGCGGTAAGATTGTAACGGCGCCGACGATGGGAGCGGCGGGAATCGTTCCGGCGGTGATGCGTTATTATCAGCGTTTTGCTTTGTCAAAATCACCCTATGAGCGTGAAAAAGCCGATATTATTTTTATGGCCACGGCTTCGGCAATTTGCAGTCTTTATCGCGCCAACGCGTCGATTTCGGGGGCCGAGGTCGGCTGTCAGGGCGAGGTCGGCGTGGCCTGTTCAATGGCCGCTGCCGGTCTGACGGCGGTTTTGGGCGGCAGTCTCAGCCAAATTGAAAACGCGGCCGAGATTGCAATGGAACATAATTTGGGGTTGACCTGCGATCCGGTGCGCGGACTGGTGCAAATTCCCTGTATTGAACGTAACGCGATGGCGGCGATCAAAGCGATCAATGCGTCGCGGCTGGCAATGCGCGGAACCGGAAACCATATGGTCAGTCTCGACAGCATTATTAAGACGATGTATGAAACCGGTCTGAACCTGAGCACCAACTATAAAGAGACTTCTCTGGCCGGACTGGCGGTAAACGTGGTTACCTGTTAACAGGCAAAGGGAGAAAAATGGCAGATTTTTGGTATGATATGACCGCGGAGGCGTTGGAGGAAGCGATTAAGCTGTTTCCTTTTTTGCTCGTGACTTATCTGGTGCTGGAATATCTTGAACGGCGGGTGGGTGACGGCACAGTTAACCTGATCCGCAAATCCGGGAAAATCGGACCGCTGATCGGCGCTTTGTGCGGTATTTTTCCGCAGTGCGGTTTGGCCGCTGCCGCCGCCAATTTTTATGCGGCGCGGGTTATCTCGGCGGGAACGTTGATGGCGGTTTTTATTTCGACCTCCGATGAAATGCTGCCGATTCTGATTTCTAATGCGGTACCGGCGGCACTGATCGTCAAAATTTTGGCGCTGAAAGTATCGGCCGCGGTGTCGATCGGTCTTTTGCTGGATGTTGTCAGTCCGAAGATTTCTCTGCTTAAACCGCGGAACCTTGACGTCGAAACCCTTTGCCGCAATCAGGACTGCAAGTGCGAAGCGGGTATTTGGCAGTCGGCGTTGCGCCATTCGTTAAAAATCACTTTGTTTGTGTTTGTAATCAGTTGGCTGTTCAGTGTGATGATGGCCGGGATCGGCGCGGCGCCGTTTGCCCGTTTTATGAACCTGACGATTGTCGGCCCGGCAGCGGCCGGTCTGATCGGGTTGGTTCCCAACTGTTCGGCGTCGGTGATTGTGACGCAATTGTATCTGGAAAATGCGATCGGTTTCGGCGCAATGATGTCGGGGGTGATGTCGGGTGCCGGGGTGGGGCTGCTGGTTTTGTTCCGGGTTAATCCGCGGCTGAAGGAAAACTTGCTGTTGGCGGCGGTTTTGTATTTTTCCGGCGTTGTCACGGGTACCCTGATTGATCTTTGGCGTTAAAGCGAAAAAAATTATAAAACTTTACAATATATTTATAATATTTTGTAAAAATGGCGCTCATGATTACTATATCGAAAAGCGATGTCTGATGCTGCGGTCATCGGCATGGTAAAAAAAGTTGAACAAAGGAAAAAAGCAATGGCATTGCAAACAAAAAAAGTTTTAAAAAAAATGGTTTCGTGGGCGGGGTTGTTCTTCTTTGCCTTGGCGGCGTACATGCTTTATCGCCAGCTCTCCAAGTACAGTTGGGAAGATATCAAAAACGCGTTGCTCAGCATTCCGCCGCATAATTTGTGGATGGCCTGTCTCGCCTCTTTGGGCGGTTATGTCGCCTTATCTTCTTATGATTATCTGGCGTTGCGTTACATTAAGCGCAAACTGGCGCCGTGGAAATGGATTTTTGCCGGTTTTATCGGTTTTTCGGTCAGCAACAATGCCGGTCACGCGATTGTTTCGGGCGGGACCATCCGTTATCGTTTGTATACCCGCTGGCGTTTTCACGGCGCCGAAATTGTGCGGATGGTAACTTTTTCGGGTTTTACCTATTTAGTGGCCTGTTTCTTTCTGATTATCGTCGGATATGTGATTACGCCCTCTCACGCCTTTGGAGCCGGTTCGGTGTCCAAGCTGACCACCGAAGTGGTGACGCTTGGTTCGGTGTTGGGGTTGGCGGTCTATTTCGGCCTCAGTCTGTTTTACAAGAAACCGTTGATGATTAAGGGCGTGATTTTCGAAATGCCGTCGTTTCCGATGGCGTTGGCTCAGGTGGTGATCGGGGCGGCCGACATTTTGATGGCGTCGCTAGTTTTGTATTTTTCCCTGATTCCGTTTGTGGAGATTTCGTTCTCAACGTTTATCGGTGTCTTTATCATTGCTCAGGTTTTGGGCGTGTTCAGTCAGGTTCCCGGCGGTTTGGGCGTTTTTGAAGGGTTGTTTATGTACATCATTCCCGGGGAACATAATCAGGCGACTTTGTTTGGAGCGCTGATTGCCTATCGGATTATTTATTATCTGCTGCCGATGGTTGTTTCGGCGATCATGCTGTTTTCGTATGAAGCCTATTTGAAATATGTCAAAAAACAGCGGTTGGAAAAATTGAAGATCGTCAACACCGCCGAGATGAATCGCAATAAAATCTAAATCAAAAGCCGGAAATTTCCGGCTTTTGATTTGGAAACGAGGCTAACGCGGCAGGATGCTGATTATGAAGGCAGCAAGGATAAATACCATCAGCAGGGTTCCGACAATGATGACGGCGGGGTTGGATTTGGTTTCTTTGCGCAGTTTCCAGTTGGCGATGAAAATGCCGAGGTAGCTGACCAGATAAGCGGCGCTGGAGAGATTGACGATTGAACTGAAATCAAAAAAGATGGTTACCAGAACGATCAGCAAGGTATTGAGCGCGGCGCCGAGAGATCCCTGTCGCCAAAATTTTTTGAGCATAAAATGCGGAAAAACGGTTTGTTGGGTCAGAGAATCGGAAATGCGGAAGATGCTGAAAAAAGTGGCGTTGATTCCCGAAACGAAAGCAAGAACCGCAGCCACGTAGATAAAGCCGTAGCCGGCGGTACCGAGCAGTTTCCGGGCAACTTCGGCCACCGAGGTTTCGGCATTTGCTTCCAGTTCGGCAGTCGGAATATAGTTTAAGACCACCCAGGCAAGACTGATATAGAGCGCCATAACAATGAAAAGAGTCAGATAAATGGCCCACTCAATGGTTTGTTGCGGTTTTTTGACGTCGGAAGTGGCGTTGGTAATGACACCGTAACCGGCATATGCGAAAAAGGTGACGCCGATACTGCGCAAAAAATCCATTGACTCTCCGCTGAAAGCCGGCGGATGAAGGCGGGCGCCGGGTTGGAAAAGGGCGGCGAACACCAGCGCGAACAGGATGGCCACTTTGATGATGACAATGACGGTTTCGGAACGGCCGACGTCGGAAGCCTGCATCATGTTGAGGAGAGCCAGGCCGATGATCAAAACGGCAGCCAGGGTATTTACCCACAAATCGGAAGGAGGAATCTGGTTAAAAAGTTCGGTAATATAGATGCCGAACGCTTTGGCAATCATGGAAATTGAAATTGCCTCGGTAACCAGATAGATGGCGGAAAGGGTGCCGGATACGTATTTTTCGGGAAAAGCGATGTGAAAATAGTCGGTCAGTCCGCCGGAACTGTGGTAGCGTCCGGCCAATTTGGCATAAGAGTAGCCCGAAAAAACAGCGGCGATTCCGGCAATAAAAAAAGCATGGTAGGTATGATCGCCGGCCAGCAGAATCACTTGTCCCAGCAAAGCGAAAATGCCGGCGCCGACAATCGAACCGATGCCGAGCGAAATGACGTTAAGCAGACTTAAGTCTTTTTTGGATGTGGAATGCATTGCTTTTCTCCGTTTTTGTAGGAGATAATCGCGGATGTTGCAAATTCAATGCGCTGTCGGGGGAAAAACTTGAAAGAGCGGACGGAATTGCCGGTTTGCAGGACAGTCGGAATTGACCTGCCGTGCCAACGCATACATCCCGGCAATTTGCGACGGCAGCCGGCTAAAACCGCCGGGCGTCGCGGACATATATATGTCATAACTTTCACAAAAACTGTCGAACAGGGCACAAAAAAACGCCTGTGTCAAACAGGCGCTTGGAGTTGGTCGGATTGACTGGACTCGAACCAGCGACCTCTGCGTCCCGAACGCAGCGTTCTACCAGGCTGAACTACAATCCGATAACGGGAGTATATTTACCACAAAAAAAATATATGACAACATATTTTTTTAATTGAATACAAAAAAAAATTCCGTTACCCTCGCCGATAGTTAATTTATTAGGAAAATCAAAATGTATAAAAAGATTTCATATTTCATTGCAACCATGTTTGGGGTCGGATATTGTCCGTTTGCTTCCGGAACGGCGGGGTCGCTGGCGACGATTCCGTTTGCTTTTGCCGCGGTCTATTACGGCGGAATGGTTGGGGTTTTGACGACGACGGCGATTGTCTTTTTTATCGGGACGGCGGCAACGCACGAAGTGTTAAAGTATACCAAACACGATCCTTCCATTGTGGTTATTGACGAAACGGCCGGCCAGCTGCTGACCTTTGCGCTGGTTGCAGACCGATTGTCCGGTGTGGCCGACTGGCGTGCTTATATACTGTATGCCGCGGGTTTTGCTCTGTTTCGCCTGTTTGATATTACCAAACCGCAGCCGGCGCGTTGGGCCGATTCGAAAGTGATGAACGCCTGGGGCGTGATGCTGGATGATATTTTTGCCGGTATTTATGCGGCCGTGGTTTTGTATGTCATTTCCATTTATTTGTAAACGGCTGTAAGAATCGGGGCGTTTTCAAAAAGTTTGATACGGGACTTGTTATGCCGGTGTTACGGCATATATAAAAACAAGAATTAACGTATCGGCGAGGGAACACGGAAATGTGGGAACAAAAACACTGGAAAATTGCCGCGGTTATCGTGTTGTTGATTGCCTTGTCGTTGGCACTGTTTAACTGATAAGGGGAACAATATGAAGTTGTGGCATTGGATTGTGATTGCGGTTTTTATTTTTGCGGTGGTGATTTCTCTGTTTTTTTAGAAAAGTTGTTTTTAAAGCTTGACATCGCCTTATAAAAAGCGTATGTATGCACTGTCTTGAGCGCCGACAGAGCGCAACAGACATTTATCGCGGGGTGGAGCAGCCCGGTAGCTCGTCAGGCTCATAACCTGAAGGTCGTAGGTTCAAATCCTGCCCCCGCAACCAAAAATAAAAAACCGTCCTTTTAAGGACGGTTTTTTATGTGAAAAATGGCGATTTTAAATTTGCGAAAAAGCAGGTTCCGTGCAAGCGAAAGCCAGACGGAGTAGGTGGTTGGCATATGCCCATGAACGTAGCGTAGCGATTGAGTGAAGCGTTTCTGTAACCAATTGTTTTTGTAATGAGTTATTTTCTGGACACAATAATGGGGGCAACGGATTGCCCCCTCATTTTACGGCATTTTCAGCCTTATTATATATGCATTGACCGTCTGATTAATCTCTGAAAATATATCAAAACATATATCACTTTCAGTATAATTATATTTTCGTTGAAATGTCAATCTTATTATTATAAATTGTTAAATATTATTTACTACAATTAAAGTGAGAGTGACTTATGAAGTATCGTCTTAATCTTGATTTGGGAGAGAGTTCAATCGGAAGCGGCTTGATTGAACTGGATCAGAACAACCTTGCTAAAGATATTATTGACGGCGGGGTACGTATTTTTGAAATTTCGGAAGGGGCAGAAGAACGGCGCCTTAAAAAAACAGCACGCAAAAATTTGGTTCGTACGCGTAAAAGGTTGGAATTGTTGGCCAAAAAGCTTTTTGAAAACAATCTGTGGGTGAACGAAACCCCGGAAGGAACCGACCGATTGAAAGCAAAGTCTCCTTATAAAATTCGTCATGATGCCCTGTACGGCAAGTTGGAAAATCAAAATTACATCGGTCGGGCGATCTTGCATATGGCCAAGCATCGCGGCGCCGGTTTTGTTTCGGCGGCGGAGGAGTTGTCGGAAGAAGTTCTGGAAGAAGGCGAAAAATCTAAGATTAAGAAATCTTCATATGACCGGATGGTACAATATTTGAAAGATACCGGTTCAAAAACGATCGGCGCCTTTTTTTATCAGCGTCTCCAAGAAAAAGAAAATCCGCAAAATCGGATTATCCGGCAAAGAAAATACGCTTTGGAAAAAAATATCGTCGATTATGCGATTCCCCGTTATCTGGTGAAAGACGAGTTTAACCAAATATGGGATCGGCAGGCCCAATATTTTAAACAGATGCAAAAGGACGGCCTCAAAAAAGAAATTTACGACATTTTGTTTTATGAACGGCCGCCGATGCCTTATGCGACCGGAAAATGTATTTATTTCAGAGAAGAAGAACGCCTGTTAAAAGCGCACCCGCTTGCAGAAATGCGGCGGATATACGAAGAAGTTAACAATGTCCGGGTGATCAGCGATACCGATAAACGCCGTTTGAGCCTGGAAGAGCGTGACAAAATTGTCAATGAGCTTTTATTGAAAGGTATAAATGCCGGAAAACAGTCGATTAAGAAGACCTTGGGTCTTTCGGCACAACAGAAAATTTCTTTGTTGGACGACCGGGTGATCAAAGCCTATTTATATGCGCGGCCGGAATTTGCCGACATAGAATATCTGAAAAATTTGTCGGAAAAGGAGTTGGCGACCTTTGTCGACTTTTTGGCCGAACCCAAAAATCCGGACGACAAAAACGGGCGTTTGTACAGTGAGGACGCTTTAATTGAGCACCTCAAACCTATTTTCAAAATTGACGATGAAAAAGAAATCGGTGCGCTTTTAACCAAACTTCCCAAAGGAAGAGGGATGCTTGGACAAACGGCCTCCAAACTGATTTTGGAGCAAATGAAGCAAAACGTGCTGTCTCATCGCGAAGTCACCGATGCGCTGGCAAAGACCGATCCGCGGTTTTTGGCGGAAGAAGAAGTGGTGCGGGCAAAGCAGGGAAAATATCTGCAACTTCCGTATTACGGCGAAATTTTGCAAAATGATACTCAGCCGTTGCCGCCGTTGCTGATTAAAAACAATCCCGGTTTGGATAAAGACGAAGTTAAATGGGGTAAGATTGCCAACCCGGCCGTTCACATGATTCTCAATCAAATCCGGTTGGTGGTTAACGATATTATCCGCATTTACGGACGCCCTTATGATATTAACATTGAGTTGGGCCGTGATATCGGTTTGTCGGCAAAGAAGAAAACTGAACTGGAACAAAGGCAGCGTTTGAATGAAAAGCTCAATGACGAAGCGAGGATGTATCTGCAGCAGCATAAATTGTATGTTAACAATAAAAATATTTTAAAATACAAACTGGCCAAAGAGCAAGGCAGGAAAGACGCTTACAATCCGACCCTGAGCATTGATCATAGGTTTATCGGTGTTGAGATTGAGCACATCATTCCGCAAGCCAAGGGCGGCAGCGACTTGAAACTTTAACCGGTTGGTCGATGATGTGGATTATCTGTATGTTTGATATTCCGGTGCGGACCAAAACCGAAATGCGTAAAGCAACGCGTTTCCGCAATTTGCTGTTGGACGAAGGTTTTGTGATGAAGCAATTCTCGGTTTATATCAAACCGGTAAAGAGTTTAAACGTCGGACAAACGGTAACGCGGAAATTGTCAAAGTTTATTCCGGACAATTCCTCAATATCTTTTTTGTATATTACGGATAAGCAGTATTTGATGACTGAAAATTATCTTGGGAAGAATTGCGAAGAAAATGAGGAAGATGTTCGCGAAAAAAATGGGCAATTGTTGTTGTTTTAGCCGGGTTTTTTAATGATTTTATTCTCAAGTAATGCCTTGAAATGTGTTCTATTTCAAGGCATTACTTAATGAGAGATTTTATCAGAGATTAATCAGACGGTCAATTATAACTATTTTACATTAGAATTAGATAGGGAACTTATTTTATCAGAGATTAATCAGACGGTCAATTATAACAAAAAAGCCACGGTCGACATTTCAGTCGTCATTTTATCAGAGATTAATCAGACGGTCAATTATAACATGAGTGGTCTTGGTTCGGGCATCGGTAGCATTTTATCAGAGATTAATCAGACGGTCAATTATAACTAAATGGTGGTGGTAATCCATCACAAATATATTTTATCAGAGATTAATCAGACGGTCAATTATAACAGTCTGCTCACGAATATATGCTTTGCGAGATTTTATCAGAGATTAATCAGACGGTCAATTATAACAGCACGCAGACGTACCGCAAATACGGACGCATTTTATCAGAGATTAATCAGACGGTCAATTATAACTGTAGGGCCTTTTAAGGGCTTGTAGAAAGGATTTTATCAGAGATTAATCAGACGGTCAATTATAACTAAAAAAGATGAAAGGTCGTAATGCGGCTGATTTTATCAGAGATTAATCAGACGGTCAATTATAACTCAGCGTTTTAATGAAATAACAGGAGATTAATTTTATCAGAGATTAATCAGACGGTCAATTATAACGAAGGAACCGATATACCGGTTGTAGGTGCTATTTTATCAGAGATTAATCAGACGGTCAATTATAACACGATGCAGAAGGCTTTTTTTGATAACGGGATTTTATCAGAGATTAATCAGACAGTCAATTATAACCAGCTGGTATGAGGCCTGTCAAATGGTGTCATTTTATCCCCGCTTAATCAGGAAGCCGTTTTGACAACTCCTGTAATTGGATGGTTGGGTATTGCAGGACCACTTTTTTGAGTTCGAAGCTTGTGACCAAGCTGCTTACAAAGTCATTAATTCCTTCACTGAGGGAAACGCATCCCTTGCCGGTTAAAACCGGAAAAGTAATAATTTTGGTTAAGTTTCTTTTTATTTCGGGAGTCAATTCGATTTGTTCGATGTTAACCAGTTGATTGAGTTGTTCAAACACGATTTTGTCGGCGATGGCGCGGAAAGGCTCGATTAAATCGTCGACCAACGGCAGCGGATTTGATTTGGTGCAATGTTTCAGCCCCAAATAGGGCAACAATCCGTTGCCGGCAATCGAACGCGCCACCATGGCCCGCAAAACGATATAAGTATAGTTGAGCAGAATGTTGGCATTGTTGCCTAAGCGGTCTCGAACAAAGTTTTTTCCGAACAAAGATTTGAAATAAATTGCCGCGGCGGTACCTTCATTGTTTTTAGCGTCGTTACTGAGCGTCTCACGCGCCAGTTGCTTGAGCCGGGCCAAGCGCGGATGTTGGGGAAAGAAATATTCCAGTATCTTGGCTTGATTAAAGATTTTATTTTGAACAATGCTTTTCCACAAATTTTTTTGCAGCGGTTTGGAGCAATCTATTTGTCGGCGTACCCGTGAGGAGATCAGCCAGTGGCCGGTATAGGGGGTGGTGAGAGCTGACGGAAGGTAATTTTTGTCGCAGAATATGATATTTCCGCCCTGTTCGGCAATGGCGTTGATTATATTTTTGGTGACGGATACATTGTTTGCCGACAGGATCAAAGCCAAGATATTATCCAAAGGGATTTCGGACTTTAATCCTTGATTTTTGTTTTCCACCACCAGAAATCCCCGGTAGAGCGAAAGGTTAAATCCGTCGTTTGATATTTCGATAATTTGTCGATCCATTAGGGTGGCCTGTGGTTATATTTTGTATCGGTATTGTTTTGACGTTTATTCCTCGGTATCGGTATCGTCGGTTTCTTCGGCGATGACGTTGATCGAAAAAGACGATTTGTCTTCTCCGTATTGTTCCAGCAGTTTATCGATGAAGCTCATCACATTTTGGGATGACAGATTCAATTCGATGAAAATTCCGGGTTTTTGCTCAATTTCGTACGGCGAGCACATATTGTCGCGTTTGCAGCTGAGATAGCAACGTTTGCATCTGGGGTTGAGGGAAAAGTTCTGTCGGGCCAGCTGCTCCAAAATGCCGGGATGTCGTTGATCCAAGATCCGTACCATTTCCAACAGCATCAGAGCGTATTTGTTTTGCCGGTAGATTTCTCGGTCAAATTTGAAAGTAACCAGTTTTTTGCCGGTAACGTCGCTGTAATCATTAAGCGTAATCGTATTGACAACATCAAACTCAATACTGTCGTCGGTAACGCGTTCGATATCATATTTTTGCATCAGGATTTGTGCCAGGCGGCCGGAACGGCTTTTAATGCTGTCAATATTCCAACTGTCTTTACTCAGAACGTCGCTGTTGAGGATAACCGCTTTGGAGTTTTCGGCAATGATCTTTTTCTTTTCGGAAAAGCTTTTGTTTGACAGTTCCGAATTATAACCCGAAACCGACAAATTTCCCAGCGTATGCAGATACTGTTCATGATCTTGGTCGGAAATATGTTTCCAGTCGGAGCTCAAGGCCTGCGGCATGATGTGTTCAATCGTCAGAGTTTCGGTATTGAGAGTTTCTTTGCCGTTGCCGTTTTCAATTTCCATCAATAAAAATTTGCATAGGGAGAGGTTTCCGTACAAGTTGTTGGTTTTCAGCGCTCTTTCAAAATCGGTTGTCGACGGCATGGCGTCTTTGGAAGTCATGGTAAAAAGAAATTTGTTAATAGCCTGATAATATTTCTTTTTGTTGGCGCTCACTTTAAATACGCGGTTGTAGAGATAGATAAACAAACCGCGCAAAGAGTTGGAAGGAATGCCGCAAACGGAACGACGGACCAAATAAGAAAGGATCAATTCCAACGTTTGGCGCAGCGTATCTTCGTTGATCGTGCCCTGTTTGTAGTCGTCAAAAACATGGATTAAAAACGGATAGCTTGTGGTTTGCTTCAATTGTCGGAGATTTTTCAGAATTTTGCGTATCGGTGCCGGATAGTCGGAGCACTCAAAGACAAACGCGCGAAAAATGTCGGCATGGTACTTCAGTTCTTTCAGGCAGCTTTCCTGAGTGTATCCGCCGTCTTTAAACAATTTTACAAACTTTTGATACAAAGAGCCCAAGTTTACCGGTGCGCTGGTTTTGTAAATGACATATTGCATAAAAAACAGATTGAGGTTGGTATAATCGGTACCGGATTTGAGGGCTTTTTCAATAGACAGCCAATATTTCTCGTACAGTTCCTCCTGTTTGTCGGCGTTCATCAGCAAAAAGTTTCTGATGAGGTCGGCGCAGGAAAGTTCGAGTCCGGTGGAATTAATGCTTTCGAAGATCACCTGGGGATCGTCTTCTCCTTTGGTGAAGGAGATTTCGACGATTTCCAGTTTCTCCAGCGCCGTATGAATTTCTGAAGGCGTGATGCCGGAGGCAATCCATTTTTCGAGGCGTTTACGGCAAATTTCATAATTGATAAAGATGTGCCCTTCTTCGTCCAAGGCATCGGTATTGTTTTTCAACAGCGCCAAAAATTGTTCGTTGTCGGACTTCACCGGTTTCAGTTTGATTTTGAATTGTTCCTCACAGTGGCGGTTGTGCAAATAGATTTCCTCGATTTCCTCATAGCAGCCGTCACCGTTTTTCTGAGCGAGGTCAGACAATGCTTTCAGCAAAATCATCATGGTCGTCAGCCGTTGTTGACCGTCGATGATGATATATTCTTTTAATGAAAAGCCGCCGCCGATCGGCATATAAACGAAAGTTCCGAGAAAATGCTTTTCGCCGGTATCGATAATTTGTTTGGTGTCATCCAGCAGTTTGTTGCAGTTGACATCGGACCAATCGTAATTTCGCTGATAAACCGGTATTCTGAATAAAACTTTGTTGGTTCCTATAAAATCCTGCAACATCCATAGTTTTCCGGCGTCCATCGCATTTTCCAGTCGTAAAAAGTTTGGTCTAAATTTGTTTCACTTTACACGGAATATTTGTCTTTTTCAATAAAAATAAACCGTTGGGAATCGGCTTGGAGAGACTAAATAAGGTTTGATTTTTGGAGTGGTTTGCATTAAACAGGGGAGAAACGGCGGGAGAAGGGGACTGCCGTGACACAAAATTTAACGATATTTTTTCCGGTGAGTTTATGAAGAAGAATACAAAATTGTTTTTGTCGTACGTGTTACCTTCGATGATCGGGATGCTGATCGTCGGTTCTTACAGCATTGTCGACACGATCTTTATCGGTTGGAGCGCGGGAGAACTCGGGTTGGCTTCGGTCGCGGTCACCTGGCCGCTGGTGATGCTGTTTGGCGCTGTCGGCGATATGCTCGGTACCGGGGCGGCAATTATCATTTCGCAGTCGCGGGGCAACGGCGATCTTCGGCGGGCCCGTCGCAGTTTTGCCAACATGCTGGTGTGGCAGGTGGTTTTCAGCGCGGCAATGACGGTGTCGGTTTATATGTGGCTGGTTGATATTTTACGGCTTTTCGGCGCTTCGGACGAATTGATTCCGGGAGCGGTAAGGTATGCGCGGATTTTGATTGTCGGCAATTTGGCCTATATGCTGGTGACGGCGATGTTGTCGGTTATCCGCAACGACGGCCGCCCGGTGTTGTCGATGTGGCTGATGATCGGCGGCCTGCTGCTGAATGTGGCGCTTGACTATCTGTTTATTTTTCCGCTGGGCGGCGGCATTGCCGGTGCCGCTTATGCGACCGTGGTTTCTCAGGTTGTGATAGCGGTGGCCGGGCTAACGTATTTCACGACCGGCTATACCGAGCTGCGGTTTGACTGGGCGATGTTCAAACTGAAGTTTAAATATCTGAAAGATATTCTGGTCAACGGTTTTCCGTCGTTGGGCAACCAACTGTCGATCATTGCAATGCTTTTTTTTCATAATTACCAAGCGTTGAAATACGGTCAGGTGAACGGTCTGGCGGCGTATACTTTTGTCGGTGCGGTGGAATCTCTCGGTTCTCTTTTAATGACCGGACTTTCTCTCGGCGTGCAGCCTTTGGTCGCTTATTTGTACGGCGGCCGTCGCTATCGTCGTCAGAACGTTATCGGCAATATGGGGTATTATACGGCCTTCGGGTTGGGGATTGTGATGACGGGCGTTTCGGTTGCCGGGCATAACGTTTTTCCGGGATGGTTTAATCTTCACGGCGAGGCGGCGGCCTTAGCCGCGCACGGTTTGATTATCAGTTCGACCGCATTTGTCTTGCTGGGCGTGGTGCGGGTGGCCGGTTATTATTATCAGGCAACCGGAAAAATTATTGATTCGTCGCTGCTGATTTACGGCGACGCGTTTGTTGCCCTGCCGTTATGTCTGTTTACGCTGCCTTTGTGGTTCGGCATGGACGGCGTTTGGCTGGCGATGCCGGTATCACGGGTTTTGCTGTTCTTGTTTGTCTGTTATTTGTGGTTTGGCAAAAAGGCCAAACCGCAACCGCGGCGGCATTTTTCCGGCAAAGGTTTCTAATTGCCTCATGCCGGCCCAAAACCCGCCCGGTTGCAAAAAAGAGATGACGGAAATAAAAAAACGGTTTATGTTATTGAGAAATTCAGCGGCATTATAAAATAAATTAGGAAAGGTTATGTGATGTTGAAAAAAAGCAAGTTGTTTACCGGACTGTTTTTGGTGTTGGCCCTTTGCGCCTGCAAAGAAGAAAAAGCGCGGCAGGCGTCTGCCGGCCAGGAAATGATGTCGGTGGAGGTAATGAAAGTCGAACCGCGTGACGTTCCCCTCAGTTTTGAATTCTCGGCGCGCGCGCAGGGATACAAAGAGACCGAAGTGCGGGCCCGGGTCGGCGGCATTCTGCTGAAAAAGAATTATGTCGAAGGTTCGGAAGTGCGCGAAGGCGACGTTTTGTTTGAAATTGATCCCGAGCAATATCGTGCGCAGCTGAACAATGCCAAAGCCAACTTGGCTAAAGCCAAAGCTCAGCTTCACCGTGCCGAAAACGATTGGGAGAGAATTGCCAAACTGTATAAACAGCAGGTTGTGAGCGAAAAGTCCCGTGATGAAGCAATGGCAGAACTGGAAGCGCAAAAGGCAGCGGTTCAGATGGCAGAATCGGAAGTGGAAACGGCGCAGCTTAATTTTGACTATACCAAGGTAAAAGCGCCGATCAGCGGCGTAACCGGCATGGAGGCCCAGTCGGAAGGCAGTCTGATTTCGGCCACCGGACTTTTGACCAACATTACCCAGTTGGATCCGATTTATGTTATTTTTTCGGCTTCGGAGAGCGAGATGATGTCGCTGGCCAACATGGTTGATAACGGATTGATCCGCAATCCGGAAAACAAAAGCGAAATTACGGCCAAAGTAAAATTCAGCAATGATACCGAATACCCGTTGGCGGGACAAATCAACTTTATTAATTCGGGGATTGACGAAGGAACCGGAACCATCAAGCTGCGGGCGGTTTTTCCGAATCCGAAAAAGCGTTTAAAACCGGGACAGTTTCTGCGCCTGGTGATGGAAGGCCTGACCCGGGTCAATGCCCTGATCGTGCCGCAGGAAGCAATCATGCAGGGTGCCAACGGTTCGTACGTTTATGTTCTGAATGGTAAAAATATGGTGGAAATGGTCAATATTCATACCGGCCTGATGACGCGGGAAGGAGGCTGGATTGTCGACAGCGGCCTGAAAGCCGGCGATCGCGTCATTGTCAGCAATCTGATGAAGATTCGTCCCGGGATGACGGTGCGTCCGGTTGAGAAATCCGAAACGCTGAGCAAGTAAAGCGAAAGGAAATACCATGTTTTCAAAGTTTTTTATTGACCGGCCTATTTTTGCGACGGTTGTCTCGCTGATTTTTATACTGGCGGGACTGGTATCAATGAAGGTACTGCCGATTGAGCAATATCCGAATATTGTGCCGACAGAAATTCAAATCACGGCAATTTATCCCGGCGCTACGGCCGAGGTGTTGGCGGATACCGTCGCCGCGCCGATCGAGCAGGAAATTAACGGTGTCAAGAATATGATCTATATGTATTCCAACGCCACTTCCCAAGGCTATCTGACCATCGGGGTGGTTTTTGACATCGGTACCGATCCCGACCAGGCGACCATTGACGTCAACAACAAGGTGCAGGCGGCCACTTCAAAACTGCCGGCCGAAGTCACCAAACAAGGCGTCAAGGTCGAACAAAAGTCGAATGCGATTTTGCAGGTGGTGACAATGAAGTCTTCGTCGCCGCAATACGATACCATTTTTGTTTCCAACTATACCTTATTGAACGTTTTGGATGAAATCCGCCGTATCAAAGGGGTGGGCAGCGCGTCGCTGTTTGCTTCTCAGGATTATTCGATGCGGATCTTATTGTCGCCCGACAAACTGGCCGATTTCAATCTGACGCCGCAGGACGTAATTGCCGCGGTGCAGGAACAAAACTCGCAGTTTGCCGCCGGACAGTTCGGACAGGAACCGCTCGACGAGTATCTGCCCTATACCTATTCGGTCAACACCAAAGGACGGTTGGTCGATGAAAAGGAATTCGGCAACATCATTCTTAAAAGCGATGACAAGGGGGGTATTTTGCGCCTGAAAGACGTGGCGCGGATTGAACTGGGCGCTCAGGATTACAGTGTCAACTCCTTCTTTAACGGCGAACCGGCGGTCGCTTTTGCGATCTATCTGCAACCGGGGGCAAACGCGCTGGAGACGGCAGGGTTGATCAGACAGAAAATGGAAGAAGTTTCCAAAAGTTTTCCCGAAGGAATATCTTATGAAATTCCTTATGACACCACTGTATTCGTCGATGTTTCGATCAATGAAGTGATTCATACGTTTTTTGAAGCGGTGCTGCTGGTTATTGCGGTTGTTTATTTGTTTTTGCAGAATATGCGGGCGACCCTGATTCCGATCTTGGCGGTGCCGGTATCGATTATCGGCGCTTTTGCCGGTATGTATGTGTTGGGTTTTTCGATCAATCTGCTGACTTTGTTCGGCTTGATTCTGGCGATCGGTATTGTGGTGGACGACGCGATTATCGTGTTGGAAAACGTCGAACGTCTGATGAGCGAAGAGAAACTGTCGCCGCGCGAGGCTGCCGTCAAAGCGATGCAGGAAGTGTCGGGGCCGGTGGTTGCGGTGGCTTTGGTACTGTCATCGGTATTTTTGCCGATTGCTTTCTTAGGCGGCATGACCGGCGTGATGTATAAGCAGTTTTCGGTCACGATTGCGGTTTCGGTGCTGATTTCCGCTTTTGTGGCACTGACGCTGACGCCGGCGTTATGTGCCCTGATTATTAAACCGGTGCGTGAACACAAGCAGCCGCATGGATTCTTCAAATGGTTTGACAACTTTTTTGATGCGGCAACCGAGCTTTATCTGGCAGGGGTTCGGTTTTTCCTTAAGCACCGCAAAACGGCGGTGGTCAGTTTTCTGGGCGTGATGGCCCTGATTTTGCTGCTGTTTAAGATTGTGCCGGGCGGCCTGGTGCCGAACGAAGACCAGGGAACGCTTCTGATGTCTTACAGTATGCCCGAGGCTTCTTCGCTGAAACGGACGACTAATTTTACCAATACCGTCGGCGGTATGTTAAGAAAAAGTCCGGATCTGCAGGATGTGTTGACGATTAACGGTTTCAATATCCTTTCTTCGAGCCAGAACACCTATTCGGCCCTGAGTTTCATTGTGCTTAAGGACTGGGATCAGCGCAAAGGACCGGGCCAGTCGGCGGAAGCTCTGGCTCAGCTTTATACCGGATACGGCATGAGCCAGCCGGAGGGAATCGGTTATGCTTTTTCGATGCCGCCGATTATGGGGATGAGTACGGCCGGCGGTTTTGAAGGTTATATTCAGAATCGCGGCGGCAAAAGTTCGGCAGAACTGATGGAAAAGGTGAGGGAATTTGTTGCCGTGGCCAACGAACGTCCCGAGTTGGACAATGTCCGCACCACTTTCTCGGTCAGCACGCCGCAGTACCGGGTGGATCTGGATCGTGAAAAGGCAAGAATCCTCAATGTGCCGATCAATGCGATTTATGCGGTGATGCAGTCGACGTTCGGTAATCTGTATGTCAATGATTTCACCTACATGGGGCGCAACTTCCGGGTAACTTTGCAGTCGGAAGCCAAGTTCCGGCGGACGCCCGATGATTTGCGCTATGTATATGTCAAGTCTAACAGCGGCCAGCTGGTGCCGTTGTCCACCCTTTTGCACGTCGAACGTGTTACCGGGCCCGAACTGGTCAACCGGTTCAATATTTTCCCGGCAGCCAAAGTTTTGGGCGATCCGGCAAGCGGCTATTCTTCCGGTCAGGCGATTGCGGCGATGGAACAGGTTGCGGCGGAGGTGTTGGGAAGCGGCTATTCGTTGTCGTGGATCGGGTCGGCTTATCAGGAAAAACTGACCGGCGGCGCTTCGACGCAGGCATTTGTTTTCGGTTTGATCATGATCTTTTTGATTTTGGCGGCCCAGTATGAAAAATGGTCGCTGCCGTTTGTGGTCATTCTGTCGGTGCCGTTTGCGGTGTTGGGCGCATTGTTGGCCGTTTATATGCGCGGTATTCAAAACGACCTCTATTTCCAGGTCGGTTTGGTCACCCTGATCGGTCTGGCGGCCAAAAACGCAATTTTGATCGTTGAGTTTGCGGTGATGCAGGTACAAAACGGCATGACTTATGCCGAAGCGGCCGTCAGTGCGGCCAAGCTGCGGTTTCGGCCGATTGTGATGACCTCTCTGGCATTTACTTTCGGCGTTTTGCCGCTGGCGGTTTCCACCGGTGCCGGCGCCGGCAGCCGTCATGCGATCGGGACCGGGATGATCGGCGGCATGATTTTATCGACCTTCGTGGCAACCTTGTTTGTGCCGATGATGTTTGCCATGATCGGCGAAAGGTTTGACGAAGAAAATATTCTGCGTCGGAAGATCGGCAAACGGGCCGAGAAGCTCGGACGCCCGCCGCTGAAGGGCAAATTGCGCTGAGTTGCGATGCCGCCGGGAAACCGGCGGCATCTTCATTGAAAGAGAGAAGAAAAAACTTCAGTTTACATCGCCCAAAACGATCGTTTGTTGAATCGTGTCAATATTCTTAAGATAGGGGATGATCGCTTTGGGGACAAAATCGGAGTTTTCCAACCGATCGAGAGGAAGCCAGAGAATCTGCTGACCGTCGCCGTCCGGTTCGCAGCCGTTGCCGAGGGGTGAAAAATCGTTCACTTTGCAGCGGAACATCAATTCGGCCTGATGAAAACAAGGCTCGTCAAGAACGGTATGGTGGTTTTTGGCAATGTAGTCGCGTGCCAACACCAGTTGCAGCGGTTGCACTTCCAGATTGAGTTCTTCCCGGCATTCGCGGATCAGGGCCTGTTCCATGGTTTCGCCCCATTGATGTCCGCCGCCGGGCAATTTGCTGAAGCGGCCGCGACCGTAATCACAACTTTCGACCAGCAATTTGCCTTCATGAATGATAATGGCTTTGATTGAGTAGCGAAAGATGTTTTCCATGGCACGGATTCCGAAAAATATTGAAGTTTTGGGGAATTGTAGTGCGTTTGGCCGTTATGTCAATTGTTTTCGCGCGGGGCAAAGTTCATGGCGCCGGAATTGATGCAATAACGGGCGCCGGTGGCGGTGGGGCCGTCATTGAAAACATGACCGAGATGGGAACCGCAGCGGGCGCAGGTAACTTCGGCGCGTACCATTCCGTGACTGAAGTCGGGCGAAACCTTGGTACTGCCGGGAATCGCACGGTCAAAACTGGGCCAACCGCTGCCGGAATCGAATTTGTCGCCGGCACGGAAAATCGGGTTTCCGCAAGCGGCACAGCTGAAAGTTCCGTCTTCCTTAACTTCCAGATATTTTCCGGAAAAAGCCGGTTCTGTGCCTTTTTGGCGCAAAATGCGATATTGTTCCGGGGTAAGGCGTTTTTTCCACTCTTCGTCACTGCGTTTGAGCGGCGGTTGGGTAGCGGAACAGCAACTTCGTCCCTGTTTGGCAAGGTATTTCTGATGATATTGTTCCGCCGGATAAAATTCGGCGGCCGGAACCACCTGAGTGACGATCGGAGAAGGGTAGGCTTTGCTTTGGTTCAATTCTGCGATTTTATTCAGCGCGGCCTGTTGTTGCTCGGGCGTGAGGTAAAAGATTGCCGATCGGTACTGATCGCCGATGTCCGGCCCCTGACGATTGAGCGTGGTCGGATTATGGTTGGCAAAAAAGATATCAAGCAGTTGCTCGTAACTGATAAAATCGGAGTCATAAAGAATTTTTACCGCTTCGGCATGGCCGGTATCGCCGTTGCATACCTCCCGATAACCGGGATTTTCGGTTTTGCCGCCGGTATAGCCGACAGTGGTTGATACGACGCCGGGGACAGTGTCAAAAACCGCCTGAATTCCCCAAAAACAGCCGGCAGCGAAAATGGCCTGTGATATACTCATCCGATTTCTCCGGTTTAAATGACTGACTGATTATCATATAATGCCGTTTGCGGCCGATTCAATCGGTCAAATGTTTTAGCCGACGAAACAATGCGGGGTAGTCGCGGCGTGATTTTATTTTGATAACCGGGAGAGCAATCGAAGCCGTATATTCTTTAATCTCACGATTAAGAACGCCGTTGCAACGGTCCCACTGTAAAATTTTGGCTACGGTCGGACGGCGGTAGTGATAAGGCTGAACCGGCAAACCGGGATCGATGTTTTTTCCGATCAGCCGCCGAGCTTTAAAAAAACGCCGGGTGAAACGCCATGCCGCGGTAAAGCGTGAAACGTCGGTATGGATAATCAGGTCCGGGGAAAGCCGGCGATATAATTGCTGCTGAGAGCCTTCGGCTACCCAGTCGGAACAGCGGCGTGCAAATTCGTCTATGAGGCGGCGGCAGTCTTCGTCACTGCGATAGGCGCCGGTCTGAGGGTCGCGGGAGACTTCGTCCAAATTGAGACGCGGCAGCGAAAAATGACGACTGAGTTCATAAGCCAGAGTCGATTTTCCCGAACCGAGCATGCCGATGATGAGTATTTTCATTTTTTGAGTGCCAATTGAACCAGAGGAGAAGCGTTACGGGCGTTGATTTGCTGTTCATCTATCCACAGCGCGCCGTTGGAATCGAGATCGTTAATGTGATCGTCGGGGCTGCCTTCTACGGTGCAGTCGAACAAAACGGCGGTATGTTTTAAGCATCCGGGACGGCCGTCTTCTTCATCAAAATCGGTAAATAAAACGGTTTCCCGGCGGCGTTTTCCGGCGTTGAGGAGACGGCAGCCGGTTTCTTCCTCAAGTTCGCGGGCAAGCGTTTCAATTTCGCTTTCCCCGCTTTCGGGGGATCCGCCGGGTAAATCAAACCGACCGCTGTAAGGACCGCGGCGTTTGCGAATCACCAGCAGTTGGTTGCAAGCGTTACGAATAATGCCGTAAACCCCTGCGTGGGTACGGGTGATCTGAGGCGGACAAACAGCGGAAGAAGCGGGGATGACGATTTGAGCGGCCAGCCGGGCTTCTTCTTTGATCCAACGCGGCAGATCAAGCGTTTCCAAATTGTCAAAATCAATCCATTGCCAGGCCTGATGCTCGTCTGAAAGGCGAACCGTGCCGGAAATGTAATCGGCGGCAAAAGTGACTCCGTAGAGCATTTCTCCTTCTTTTTCCGAATAGTTCCATGCCCGTAGCGGCTGTCTGATGTTGGCTTTAAGTCCGGTTTCTTCGGTAATTTCGCGTTCCAGCGCCTGCAGATAGCTTTCACCGTTTTCCACTCCGCCGCCGGGGATATCATATTCGGGGTGACGGGCGGTGTCTGATTGACACCGTTCCAACAGCAAAAAACAATTGTTGCGGACAATAAAGGCCTTGGCGGCAACGCGAATGACTGTCATGAGTTTTCTCCTTCGACGCCATTGTAGCGTTTCGAAATAAAAAAGCAAATAAAATGCAGGCGGCCGCCGAAAGAGAAAAGGGCGTATGATATGCAAAACCCCCGCCGGAGCGGGGGTTGACACGAAAGAAGAAGTTTTATTTGATTTCTTCGATCAGAAGTTCGCTCGGAGCAGCGGCCCGGGTATTTTCAATCGTGTAGGACACTTTTTCGACCGCCGGTTTGCTGGTTGTGGTCACAACGGTTTTTACCTGTTGCGGCTGGGTGGTTACAACGGTTTTGACTTCCGGTTGGGCAACGACCTGAGTGGTGCTGACAACTTTTTGGTTGACCACCGGTTCTTTTTCATAAGAGACGGTCGAAGTTGTCTTCGGTTCGTAAACGGTGGTATAAGTTACTTTTTTGTAAATGACTTCAACCGGTTCGCGAGTTTGTCTGACAACCGGGGCGCAACCGTTGCAGCCGTTAACGACCGGAGCCGGTGCCGGAACGGGAACGGTAACCGTTGCTACCGGAGCGGGTACCGTAACGGCAGTTACCGGAACCTGTTGCTGAACGACATAAGCAGGCCGCTGGGCAACCAATGTGATGCGACGTTGCTGCGGTCTTTCTTTATATACATAAACTTTTTCGGGCTGTCTGGGGTCTTCTTTTTTGACTTCTTTTTTGGTCGGGCAGGACTTGCCGGAATAAAAATGGCTGTTGCAATCCTGATCATAACCTTTGTAGATGGAGCCCTGTGCACATGCACCGACAAAGAAAAGCAGGGAAAATACAAATAACTTTTTCATGGTTTTTCTCTTTCGTTAACTTATAGTTGCAATATAAACGGATTAGTAAAAATTTAAACCTACTATAATCTTTTTTTCTAATTTGTCAATTTCTGTTTAAAAAATATTAATCCTTATATAATTCTCGGTTTGACAATTTAAAGCGTCGTTACCCGGAAACCGGGAATTATTTTGACATTTTAACGATTGTCATTTATGATAAGCATGTTTTTAAACAATTTAGTGGTTGGGGAATGCCGTATGAAAATTCGTAAATTGCTGGAAATGGCCGCCATTGCCGTATGTGTCGCGCACACGGCATATGCCGCGATTGATACCGAAGCCTTGTCTGCTTCAATATATAATCATGCGCGGTTCGGCAACAAGTTGGCGCTTGAACGCCTGAAACGCAACGGCTATTCTCTGGATGCAACCGATGCCAAAGGCAATACGGCGCTTTGTACCGCCATTGTGCGCAAGGACCGCAATGCTTATGCCCTGCTTCGGCAGGCAGGCGCCAATCCCGGCCACCCTTGTGTTAAAAGGCTTGAGGCGGCAGCGCATCCTGTCCGTTCCGATAAATTTGTCTGGGAAGTCGGCCCGACCACATATCTCGGCGCCGCGGTTTTGATCGGCGGAGGCGTTGCGATTGCGGCCAGCGGCGGCGGTGGCGGTGGTGGCGGCAGCAACGGCGGAAACTCCGGCAGCGGCGGCGGTGAAGGGGGCGGTTCCGGTCCGGGCGGCGGCGAAGGCGGTGGCAGTGGCGAGGGCGGCGGCGTTATTGAAGGCGGCGGCGAAGGCGAGCCCGATCCCGGCGAAGACCAGCCGTTAAACGCCGATTATTTTAAAAACGCCGAATACAACGACGGCGGTTTTCTCCGTCATATCAATGCCGCGGAAGCTTATGCGCGTTTTTACACCGCAAACGGCACCGGCGGTCTCAAATCCGGTTTGGCACCGGTAAAAGTCGGTATCGTCGACAGCGGCGTGTACGGCGCTCATCCCGAATTTGCGGGAAAATCGATCACCGGGCACAATTTTGACTATGGTCCCTGTTCAAAAAGCGGCAATTCGGTCAATTGCTGGAAGTGGGCAAGTTCGTATAAAGTCGGCGACACCACTTATCAAAACGTCACTTATCTGGTTACCAGCGAAGATGATGTTTATCTGACCCGGATTGATGACGGCAGCAAGGCGAAATATGATGCCTGGGCTTCCAAATATGAAGACGGTTACGACTGGGAGAGATTGTCGCAAAGCTCGACCGGATTTTATCCGGGAAGCGATCCGTCGCAACAACACGGAACTCACGTTGCCGGGATTATCGCCGCTAACCGGGACGGCAATTATATGCACGGCGTGGCGTTTGAAAATGCGCAACTGATTGCGGCCCGTTGGGATATGATGTCGCCGATGGATGTACCGGTTGAGGAACTGATCAGCGACGGCGCTAAAGTGATTAACTTCAGTTTGGGTATCGATGCCAACGACGTCTATAACGCTTCGACAATCAAACAACATGCGTCGGCGATCAAGGACGCGCTGGAAGCTGCCCGTTATCAGGCGGACAGCCAGGTGGTTTTTGTTTTTTCGGCCGGTAACGAAAGTTATGAACAGCCGGGGATTATGAACGGCATTCCGTTGCTGGACGAATTTAAAGATTCTTTGAAAAATTTATTTGTAACCGTGGTTGCCCTCGGCTCTTCGGCATCGGAAGGAACGCTGGAACTGGCAGATTATTCCAACGCCTGCGGGGCGGCGAAAGACTATTGTATTGCCGCGCCGGGAACAGATATCATGTCTTCGGTGACCGGCGGTTACGGCATTAAGGACGGCACTTCGATGGCGGCGCCGGTGGTGACCGGAAGCATTGCCTTTTTGATGGGGGCTTATCCTTATATGACGCCGCAGGAAGTGGTGCAGTTGATTTTTGAAACCGCCGACGATTTGGGAGCGCCGGGTGTCGATGAGATTTACGGACACGGGCAGCTCAATCTCGGGGCGGCGACGCGGCCTCAGGGCGATGTTGAGGTTCCGACCGGAGAATCCGTCAACGGCGCCAGTGTGCTGGCAAAGGCTACCACGATGACGGTGCCGGCGGTTTTCAAAAGTGCGATGATGGCCAAAATGCCGCGTTCGGTTACCGTATTTGACAAATATAAACGTCCGTTTGCGATGCCGATGGCGTCGTTTGTCAGTGCCACCCATAACAATGACCGCAATTTTAAGAACGATCTGTACGCCTTTTCGCGCTATCAGCCCAAACAGACCGTTCGCTCGAGCGGAAATCTGGCCTTTGCATATGCGCCGGCGGTGATGAAGACTTCGACCGGCGGTTTGGGGACGATGGAAGTCGAATATACGGGAAATCAAAATACCACCGGTTTCTATTATACCGAAAATACCGCCTACAATCATCAAAACTATTTTGATAAAACGCTCTCCAACCCGTTTTTGGCCATGAATGCGGCTTATGGTGTTTACAATCGTTACAATCCGGTTTCCTCGCTCGGCATCACGATGGGGTTCTCGACCGGTGAAAACGGTTTGTACGACGGCAGCCGCGATGAAAATGACCGTGATTTTGACAACCGGGCCTATGCTTTCGATTCTGCGGTGTCGTTTCAGGCGACCGATCGGCTGACGGTTACCGCGATGAGCGGGGTGCTGTACGAAGACAGCGCCTTGCTTGGTTTGAACGGTACCGGCGGGTTTGACTTCGGCGATTCCAACACTTATTATGCCGGTTTGAAACTGAGCTGGTCGCCGTTGCGCAATTTGTTTTTGAGCGGCGCTTATTATCAGGGATGGACCGACGGCGGCCGTTTAGCTTCCAACCTGATGCAGACGAGTCGTCTCGCCAGCGACAGTTTTGCCTTGGACGGTCATTACCGTTACAATAAAACCGATGTGGTCGGGTTGCAGATATCGTCGCCGTTGCGGATTTACAGCGGCAGTGCCCGCTTCAATCTGCCGGCCGGCCGTGACAATTATTCCGACCGGGTTTATCGGGAACAGTTTTCGGCCAGTTTGAAACCGGAGGCGCGCGAGTACAAATTTGCCCTTTATCATGCCCGCGAAATCAATGAGGATATGAATTTCAAAGCCGAATTTGACATGCGTCTTAACCCGGATCATCAAAAGAACGCCGAAACCGATTATCGGCTGATGCTTGGGTTTAACTGGACTTTTAATTAAGATAACGGCAACGTACCGGTCTGCGGTTGCAGACCGGTCAAAAACTCGCGGACCCGCCGGATTCGGTACTGTCTGTAAAGCTCGCCGAAACGGTGGTCTTTGGGCAGGGAGGAATAGCCGGGCATATCGGCGGCGCGGACGTCGGCCAAAAATTTGCCGATTTGCCGCAGCAAAGCGGCATTTTGTTCGAAAACGGCATCTTCTTCGGGAGAAATACGGCGTTTACAGCCGTGCATATCGGCGCGGCAGACTTCAATATAATTGTCCATATGCGATACGCCGCGGCAGACCAGGTCTTCGCAGAAGTCAACCAGCGTGCCCACACGCATTACGGGAACTTTGCAAAGTTTCATATGGAGACGGCAGGCGATAAGGGCAAAATCGCGGTAATGGTTGGGAATGCGCAGGCGTTTGCAGATCTGTCGAATCAGCGGCAAACCGTTTTGTTCATGATTGTGGTGCGAGGGAAGAATCTCGGCCGGAGTAACGGTTTTGCCGATATCGTGCAGCAAAAGGGCAAAACGGACCATGGCGTTGGCATTTGCGGCTTGTTCCAGAGTCATCACGGTGTGCTCGCCGCTGTTGCCTTCGGGGTGATAATCGGTGCGTTCGGGCGTTTGCCAGAGCTTTTCGACCTCGGGCAGAATCGTTTTGAGGGCGCCGCATTGACGGGCGACGCGGATAAATTGCGGAAAATCGGGGAAGCGGAGCGCTTTTTCCAATTCTTTCCAGACTCTTTCGGGGGTGAGGTGATCAAGCATGCCGCCGGCCGTCATTTTTGTAACCAGTTCCATGGTTTCCGGCGCCGGGGCATAATCGAGCTGAGCGGCAAAACGGCACAAGCGCAAAATGCGCAACGGGTCTTCCTGAAAATGTTCGCGGTGAATATGCCGTAAGATGCGCTTTTTTATATCGTCGGTGCCGCCGAAAGGATCAATGATTTCTCCGGTTTGGGGATCGAACGCCAGCGCGTTACAGGTAAAATCGCGCCGTTCCAGATCTTCTTCCAAAGTTACCGAAGGATCGAAAATAAACCTGAAATCGGTGTGACGGCTGCCGGTTTTGATTTCTTTGCGCGCCAACGCATATTCCTGTTTGGTTTCGGGATGAAGAAAAACCGGGAAATCGCGCCCGACCCGAATAAAACCCTGTTCAAGCATTTCGGCGGGCGAAGAACCGACCACCACATGGTCGTAGTCTTGCGGCTGTTGTCCGCGCAACCGATCGCGGACGCATCCGCCCACTTGATATATTTTCATGGCTGCTCTCCGTCGGCGGCGATATCGATGCAGCGGTTTTCAGACATGTTGTTTGACCTCTTCAACCATTTGTTGCCAGTTTTGCGGTTTAATTACCCGGACGTGTTTGCCCCAGCTGTAAAGATGGCGGTCCATTTCCAATATGCCGCCGGCTTTGAAACAGACGGTCAGGCTGCCGTCGGCGTTTTCAGTCATCGTCTGGCCGGGATGGAAAAGATAGCTTTTGGCTTTTGCGGCGCCGTAGGCGTCAAAAAGCCATTCCACCTCAAAAGGTGCATCGCGGAAAACGCCGAAATTTTCACTGCAATATTTTTGCAAGTCAAAATCCGGTTTGCGGATAAAATAATCATCGCTTTCTTTCAATTCGAGAATATTTTCGAGATTAAAACAACGAAAATCGCGGTGCTTTTCCGCATAGGCAATAAGATAATGCTTTTTATCGTAAATAAAAGCGTACGGGTGCAGGGTTCGCCAGTTGCGGTTGCCGCTGGCGGAGTTGTATCGTATGCGGATCTTGCGGCAGGCGGTGACGGCGTGACGCAGCAAATCGATATGGCGGGGATTGATGCTCAGCCGTCGCAGCGGGCGAAAAGCATAGCCCTCGGAAACATTCATAATGTCGGTATCGGCTTCGATACGATACAATGTTTCCGGTTCCATCAGCGCTTTCAGCTTGTGAAGAAGCGAATTCAGGAGGCGGGACTGTCCCTCAAGCTGGGATTGTTCCATCAGCCGAAGCGCGTTTTGCAAGGCCGAAATCTCGTCGGCGGAAAAGTTAATGTAGTTTTTTAGGGTTCCGGAGGGCAGCCGCCAGCGTTTGATTCCCTTTTCACCGGTAGTTTCGCTCAATTGCGGAAATTTTCGGCGCAAAAATTCGAGCATACGTTCGGCGGTGCGGCGTGAAATGCCGAATTGCCGACAAATATCCGCAACGGCAACACCCTCGGTGTCCGATTGCATACGGATGGCCAGTTCCAAAAGATGATGCATTTTTTCATACGCCATGCCGGTTTCCTTTGTTAGTTCTGTGCGGACAGTCGTTGGTGAAGAGTGCGGGCGGCTTCGAGTCCGGAAGCCAGCGCCTCGACAATTGTCGAACCGCCGTGTTTGCAGTCGCCGGCGGCGATCACGCGTTCGGAATCGCAGCGACGTTCCGAAGAACTGCCGATCGCTTTAATGACCAAACTGAAGCCGGGTCGGGCAATGGTGGTGTCGGGAATTTCTTCCAGTTTGCCCTGATTAAAGCGGTTTTTACTGGTGTAGAGAGTGATGAAATTGCAGTCGGTGCCGATTTTCTTTATTCTGGTCATCGTGGTCAGATCAATGCCGGCTTCAAGCAATGCGTGGCGCTCTTCTCCGGTGATCCGCATATCGGAAACACGGCGGCGGACAAACATTTCGACATTTTCGGCACCGTTTTGAACCGCCGTCAGGGCACAGTCGACGGCAACCGCGCCGCCGCCGATGACGGCAACGTTGCCGGAAGCGGCATATTTGGCGGGATAGCGCAAATATTCGAGATAAGAAAGCGTGTGTTGTTCGCCTTCAATGCCGAGATCAATACTGTCGGGCTCGCCGGAGGCAATGATGACCCCGTCAAAATTCTGCTCAAGCAAGGCAGACGGATTTTCAACAAAGCTGTTTAAATGCAGTTCAATCATATCCGGGTCATTGACAAAACTCCAGTCTTTGCCGATGACTTCAAACGGCAGCCGGTTGTCGGGGATCAGGTTGAGGGCGCCGCCGATTTTTTCAAATCCTTCAAACAGAACGATATGGTAACCGAGCCTGGATAGTTCGGAAGCGGCGGCAATGCCGGCCGGTCCGGCACCGACGACGGCAATTTTTTTGCCGTTGGCCGGCTGTTTGGGATGAGCGGCGTTTTGAGGGGTGCGGTATTTTTCCAAAATGGTGGCCTGAACCCGTGGGATGTTGATCGGGAAGTCGATGTTGGAACGGGTGCAGGCGCGCATGCAAAATTTGTCGGGACAAATCAGGCCGCAGGTTTGTCCCATCGGGTTGTTGCGGGTGATGGCTTCCACGGCGCCGTCAAAATCGTTTTGGATTGCTTTGGCGATGAATTCCTGCGGATTGCAGTTAACCGGACAGGCATTCATGCAGGGTTTGGTTTTGCAGGCAAGGCAGCGTCCGAGTTCGGCAATCAGCTGCGGACGGCTCAGATATAGATTTTTGTTAGTCATTTTAACTTATCCGAAATTAATTGATGTTTATAATCTACGCCATTACCATGGGGGTAAGTCAAGTTTTTTCTGGCGGAGATGAAAAATGTTGAAAAAAATAGCGCGATGGGGAGCGGCGGCGGTTGTTTTTGCGGGCATATACGTGATTTGTTTATACGCCGTGCAAGATTATCTGATCTTTTTTCCCGATAAGTTTTATGTGGGACCGCAGAGCGCGGGGGTGCCGGCGTTCAGGGAACAACCTTTGGTAACGGCGGACGGGCGTATGGTTATGGCATGGTATGCCGAAGGTGAACCCGATAAACCGGCCATTTTGTTTTTTCACGGCAATGCGGGGCAGATTGCAACTTTTGCGCCTCGGATGGAGGCATACCGCAAGGCCGGTTATTCGGTGTTGATGCCCGAATATCGCGGTTTTGCCCACAGCGGCGGCGAACTGAGCGAGGATAATATGTATGCCGATGCTGTGGCCGCTTTTGATTATCTTCAAAAGCAACCGGGGCATAACGGGATAGTCGTATTCGGCTATTCAATGGGGACGGCCCCCGCTTCGGCCGTTGCCGGGCTTCGTTCTCCCGACGGATTGATTTTGGCCGCTCCTTTCCGTTCCCTGTATCGTGAAGTGACAGAAAAAAAGATTCCGCTGGCCGGTTGGGTTCTGACCCGGCATCTGGAGTCGGATAAGTTCGTTGCCGCTTACAAAGGGCCGTTGTTGATTGTGCACGGAAGCCGTGACCGTCTGATTCCGCCGCATCACGGCCGCGAGTTGTTTGAGTTGGCGCCGTCGGCTGACAAGCAATTCCGACTGGCTGAACAGGTGGATCACAACCGTTTGTTTTTTGATGAGGCCAATCATCGGATTATGCTGGAGTGGTTGACGAATCGTTTTAATTGAGGATGGTTGCGAAAACGGGTTGTTCCGTCGGATGAGAACTCATTTGCCGGAAAGCAAAAAGCTCCGAAAGATTTCGGAGCTTTTTGTTGAAAGCGGATCAACCTAGAAAACGTAACGGGCACCGCCGTAAATTTCCTGATTATGAACTTTGCCTTTGCCGATTTTGCCCATGTCATAATAACGGTAACCGACGTCAAGGTTCAGACGGTTGGTCATCTTGGCCGAAATACCGCCGCCGAGTACCCAAGTGAAGTTATGTTCTTTGTAACTGTCTTTACCTGTATCATAAGTAAATTTGTATTCCATGTTGGTTACACCGATACCGGCCTGAACATAGGGAGTGAACCAGGTGTAGGGAGAAAAGTCGTAATAGACGTTGAACATGTACGAGTCGTAATCGAAAGTCGCCGTACTGGTCGAAACGATGTCCGGACGGCCTTCCATCGGAATCCGCAGCGTTTCGGAGTCTTCGCTCTTGTCACGCCAGATATATTCGAATTCGGCACGGAAGTAAGTGTAACGGTAGCCGATTGCGCCGCTCAGCATGAACAGGTTATCATCAATATCGAGACGGTCACCGGTCGTATGTTTGGCACCGATATCCGGTTCGGCAACACCGCCGCGGATACCCAGATAAATACCGTCGCATTCAGCCATAGCGTCAGATGCTACAACCATCCCCAAAACTATTGCCGAAGCACCGGCCAGCATTTTTTTCAACATTCTTAAGATTCCTCTCGTTAAAAAATAAAAATTCTGGTTGAGAGAGTACATTAATTTTTTAATAGAATCAAGTTTTTTATGCGGGGCCGCTTTATTTTGGCGCCATGGGAAAAAAATGCCGAGACAGCTTGCTTTTGCGGCTTGTTTGTGGTAAAACGGCAATTATGAAAAAAGAAATTTCTCCGCACGAAAACAAACGCAGCGCCTCGGGGCTGAATACGCTGGCATCGGAAACCCTTCCGCTGCTGCGGCGCATACTTGGCAAACAGGGTCTGGCCTCCGCGGATATCCTGGCTTTTTGGGATCAGATTGCCGGCGAAGAACTGGCCGCCTGTACGGTGCCGGAGAAAATCAGCTTCAAACCGGGGGAACGAAACGGCGGCATTTTGCATATTGCGGTGCCGAACGGTGCGTTTGCGTTGGAGATTCAGCATCGTGAAAAATTTATTCTTGACAAGGTGAACGCGTATTTCGGTTATGGCGCGGTAACCGGAATGAAAATCAGACAAGGTTCGGTGCCGTTGCTGCGGAAGGCAAAGCAATTTAATCAACCGCCGCTTAAGAAAATACTTGTAAGCAGAGAAGAACAAAATTATATTGAAGAACTGACCGGCGGCGTGGAAGATGACAGGTTAAAAGAAAGTCTGGTCCGTCTGGGTAAAAATATTATAGTTGAGAATCGCAAATAAACAGGAGCAGCAATGACTTTTGAAAATATAATAAAAAAAATCAGCCAAATGTTGGCGATTACGTTTATGTTTGTTATGGCCGACGGCTATTATCTGTTTCAGAAAGGTTTTGACTGGGTGGACGGAAACCTGGTTTTGGTCCGGTCTGCTCAAGCCGCGGTTCCGGTTGTGGACGGCAGCGTAGTGCCGAGCCGTTTTGAAATGGATGAAGTGCGGGTTCTCGGCAATCCGGCCGCACCGGTGACAATTTATGAGTTTTCTTCGCTCGGATGTTCCCATTGCGCGGATTTTCATCTGAATATGCTGCCTCAGCTTAAGAAAGATTATATCGACACCGGCAAAGTCAAGCTGGTGTTTGCCGATTTTCCGATTGACGGTCGGTCGATGAAAGCGGCGATGCTGGCGCGCTGTATGCCGGCTGACAAATATTTCGATTTTCTGAGCGTGTTGTTTAAAAAGCAGTTGACCTGGGGATTGTCCTTCAAAGCCGAAAAGCTGCTGGCCAGTTATGCGGAACTGGAAGGTCTGAGCAAGGAACAGGCCAATCTTTGCATGGCTGACGACGATACGGCCAAAGAAATTATGGCGGTACGTCAGGATGCCCTCGAAAAACTGCGTATTCAGGGAACGCCGTCGTTTTTGGTTCGCGGTCCCGACGGTGAGGAAATTCTGCCCGGGATGCCGGATTATGAAACATTGCAGGAAGTGTTAAATAAATATCTGGATCTTAACAAGTAAGTAATATTTAAGGAATATGCTGTCCGATGAAAAAAATTCCCGATGACATCAGGGAGCTGGAACATAAGATTTCACGTCTGAAAAAACGGGAGGTGGATCATGCCGCATCGGCCAAAACGTCGGAATATTCCAGTGCGGCGGCGATCGGAATGAGAATTGCGGTCGAGTTGTTATCGGCAGTGTTGGTCGGCGGTGCGGTCGGTTTTGTGCTTGACCGGCTGGCCGGAACGCGGCCGCTGTTTTTGGCGTTGTTTTTACTGTTGGGGGGCGCCGCGGGGTTTTTGAACGTTTACCGTCTGGCCCAAGCGGAAGAAAAACGAAAAGAGGATGAGGAGTAGCTGACGTGTCAAATCCGATGGAACAATTTGTGATTAAGCCGATTATTCCGCTTAAGGTCGGTGATGTCGATATATCTTTTACCAATTCCTCGTTGTTTATGATGCTGTCCGTGTTGGCGGCCGCTCTTTTGTTCGGCCTTTGTCTGCGGCGGCGCACCATCGTGCCGGGGCTGGCGCAATCGCTTCCCGAATGCATATACGGTTTTATTGCCAATTTGATGAAAGAAAATCTGGGACCGGAAGGCCTGAAATATTTCAGTTTTATTTTTTCGTTGTTTTTGTTTATTGCTTTCGGCAACGTGTTGGGGCTGTTTCCGTATGCTTTTACCTTTACTTCCCACGCCACCGCGGTCGGAACGCTGTCGATCGTGGCACTGCTGTTTAATATTGCGGTCGGTATCAAAAAACGCAAATGGGGTTATTTCAGAACTTTTATGCCCAAGGGAATTCCGCTGGCGCTGGCGCCGCTGATCATGCCGATTGAGACGATTTCGATGCTTTCCAAGCCCTTCAGTCTGACGGTCCGTCTGGTCGCCAACATGACGGTCGGGCATATTATGCTCAAGATTATTGCCGGTTTTGTGGTCAGTTTGGGCGTGTTGGGAATCGTACCGTTGTTTTTTGATGCCTGCATTATAGTTTTTGAGTTGTTTATTGCACTTTTGCAGGCGTTTATTTATACGGTGCTGAGTTGTATTTATCTCGGGGATGCCATCCGCAGCCACTGACGAAAATGATTATTATGGTTAAAATGTTAAAATTAAATTCGGAAAGGAAAATTAAATGGAACCTATAGCTTATATTAGTGCGGCGATTTGCGCTTTGTCGATGACCGTAGCGGCCTGGGGCGTTACCAAACTGTGGACCACCATCATTACAACGGTCGGACGTAACCCGCAGGTTAAGAAAGACGTGGACATCTACGGTTGGGCCGGTTTTGCCGCTATTGAAGCGATTGCGCTGTATGCGCTGGTTATCGCTCTGGTCATGCTGACCGGCGGGGAATAAAAAGGGCTGCAGGTTTGCGAAACGGGGGAAGCCGGCGGCTTTTCCCGTTGTCGGATGCGGCAATTTATTTAAAGGAGAACGGCGTCGATGCCACAGCTTGATTTTTCAACTTTCAGTTCGCAGAGCTTTTGGCTGGTGGTCAGCTTTGGGCTGATGTGGCTGATTATGGCCAAAATGATCGTGCCGAAAATTACCGATATTTTAAATCAACGCCAACGTAAGATTGATGATTATCTGAATGCTGCCGGCGAGTTTAAGCAGGCGGCGGAAGCGGCGTTGGAAAAATATCGGCAGGCATTGAAAAAAGCCAATGATGAAGCGGCGGAAGAAATGCATAAGGCCAGCGAAGAACTGCATCGGACAATTGCCGAACGCGATGCCGAAACGTCGCGGCGTTTGCAGGAAATGTTGCTGGAAAACGAACGGCAGATTGCCGAAAACCGGCATCAGACAATGGAACAGATTGAAAAAATCTCGGTTGCGCTGGCTGCCGGAATTGCTGCCAAGCTGGGGCTGGAAAACGTCTCGGTTGCCGATATTGCCCGAATAGCCGAACAGGAACGAAACGATGGATGAACAGTCAGTCAACACGGCCGGAAAAGAGCTGCTGGATGCCACTCAGGAAGCGGTTATCGGTGCGGCGGATAACGTGGAAACAATTTTAAAAAGCACCACTCAGGAACTGGGGGGCGAACACGAGGTCTTTTACCTGTCGCCCGAATTTTGGGTCGGAATGGCTTTTGTGATGGTGGCGGTCGGGTTGTTTATCCCGCTGAAAAAGGCTTTGTTCGGCTTTTTGGGGCAACATATTGCCAAAGAGACCGGACGTATCACCGATGCCGAGAATCTTAAAACCGAGGCGCGGAAGCTGTTGGCGGCTTATGAGGAAAAACTCGAAGGAATCGATGACGAAACTGCTGCGGTGGTGAAAAAGTCAAAGCGGGAAATCAGCGCGTTGAAAAAGAATCTGACCGCCGAGCTGGAACAAAGGCTGGATGCGCAGGAGAAAACGGCCAAACAGCGAATTGAAGGCGAACGGGTTCGTGCCGAAAGCGAGCTGGCGGAAATTGTCAGCCGCCGGAGCGTCGGGTTGTTGGAAAAAGCGCTGACGGCCCATCTGGATGAACCGACACGTCGGAAGTTGATTGATCAATCGATTGATCTGATCGATTCTTTATAAAATTTATTTCAGTTTGCAAAAAATTAAAGAACCGGTTGTTTTTCAACAACACCGGTTAACCTTTGTATGATCGGATGCACAACCGGTGACAAAATTAAAAAAGCTTTTTAAAACCGAGAAAACGCAAGCCGGCCAAGATGGAATGAACGTCATAAAAAGCGTTGTGTTCGTCCAGTCCCAACTCTTTAAGTTGTGCTTCCAGGCCCAGCAGCTTGGCAATTTGTCCCGAGGCTTGGCATTTGATCGAAATGTTTTTTTCCGCGTAGGCCTGTTTAAACCAGTCGGCGATATTGCGATAGTCGAGCGGAGAATCGTCGGAGATGCCGAACATTTCGAGATTGTAGCCGATGACGATGCCGTCGGCGGTCGATCCCGAAGCTAACGACCAGCCGTGCGAGTAGCAGGGCAGGCGGCCGGCAAATTGTTTAAAACGCCGGTAGGCTTCGGGAAAAGGAAGGCCTTCTTGTTCCAGCAGCGCATCGGTGATACCGGTGAGATTGATAAAATATTCGGTTAAGCGCGGGGTGAAGTGCGGTTTGATGTAAAGATTGAGGTTCTCCGCCACGCTTAAGTCGGGCAAATTTACTTTAACCGCGGCAATTTGGACAATTTCCGCCTTCTTCTTTTCGGCTTCGGGAGCGGTGAGAAAACCCTGCCAGGAGGCGTATTCGGTGTCAAATATAATCAATTGTTCAGTCATGTCGTTATTTCTCCCTGAAAGGACTGGCGGCATAAGTGCCGAGAATATGCAGCTCGTCGGCGAAAAAGCGCAGTTCGTCAAAAGCGTTTTGAAAAGACGGGCGGTCCGGGTGGGACTCGATTTCCATATAAAAACGGGCGGAAACGAATCTGCCGTCGACCTGATAACTTTCAAGTTTGGTAAGGTTGATGCCGTTGGTGGCGAATCCGCCCAAAGCTTTGTACAACGCCGCCGGAATCGACTTCACGCGGAAAATGCACGAAGTGATGAAACGGCTGCCGTCATCCGGGGGTGTTTGATCGTCACGACTCATCAGCAAAAAGCGGGTGGTGTTGCGGCAATCGTTTTCGATGTTGGATTTTAATATTTCCAATCCGTAAATTTCGGCGGCCAGTTTGGAGGCGATTGCCGCTTTGCTTTTATCCCGAAAGTTGAGGATGTCCTGACACGACTTGGCGGTGTCGATGCGGGCGACGGCACTGATTTTGCGTTGTTTGAGGAAAGCGGAACACTGGGCGAGCGCCTGCGGATGCGAAGAAGCGGAAATGATTTCTTCCAAGCGGGAGCCGGGCAGGCCGAGCAGCTGATGTTCGACCCGCAGAAAATATTCGCCGTTGATAAACAATCCGGTTTCGGGCAACAGAAAATGAACGTCGGCAACCCGTCCGGCGTTGGAGTTTTCGACCGGAATCACCGCCAGGTCGGCGAGGTTTTTCTGCACCATGTCCATCGCCTGTTCGAAAGTTTCGCACGGCAGATAGGTTTGTCCGGGATAAATGTTTTGCGCCGCAATATGCGAATAGGCGCCGGCAACGCCCTGATAAACGATCTTCATCATTTGAGAATATCTCCAAAATATGCAAAAGGCTAACATACGGCGGTTGTGATGTCAAGCCGCGGCGCGGAGAGACGAATCGGCCGGCTGTTGATAAACGGAGGCCTTCAAAAGATTTTGCTTGAAGAATCGCCGGAAGTGTTATAACTTCTTGAACTGAATTTGTTTTAAAATCATATTTTGCGTAAACTGCTATAAAAGTGTGATTTTTGTTTTAACCTTATAGCTATAGGAGCTAAAATAACCATGAGTAAATGGGTATACACATTTGGAAACGGTCAAGCCGAAGGCGATGCTTCCATGAAAAACCTCCTGGGCGGTAAAGGTGCCAACCTGGCAGAAATGAACAAGGTTGGTTTACCGGTTCCTCCCGGATTTACAGTAACGACTGAAGTCTGCACCTACTACTATGACAACAACAAGACCTATCCGGCCGACCTTAAAGAACAGGTTAAGGCTGCGGTTGCCGGCGTTGAAAAAATCATGGGCAAAAAATTTGCCGATGCCGAAAATCCGCTGTTGTTCTCGGTTCGTTCCGGTGCGCGCGTTTCCATGCCGGGCATGATGGATACCGTTTTGAACCTCGGTTTGAATGACGAAACGGTTAAGGCTCTGGCCAAAGCCAGCGGTTCGGAAAGATTTGCTTATGACTCCTACCGCCGTTTTCTGCAGATGTTCTCCGACGTTGTTCTCGGCGCCGACATCGAATTGTATGAAGAAGCTTTGGAAAATATGAAAAAGTCGAAGGGATACAAAGCCGACACCGATCTGACGGCCGAAGATCTCAAAGAACTGGTTAAAGAATATAAAGAAATCGGTGCCAAAACCGGTAAAGTAGTTCCGCAGGATCCGTGGGATCAGCTGTGGGCCGGTATCGGCGCCGTATTCGGTTCCTGGATGGCCGCCCGCGCCATTACTTACCGTAAGCTGAACAATATTCCGGGCGACTGGGGTACAGCCGTTAACGTACAGACCATGGTATTCGGCAATGCCGGCGATGACTGTGCAACCGGCGTTTGCTTCTCGCGTGACCCGGCTACCGGTGAAAATGTTTACTACGGCGAATATCTGGTTAACGCTCAGGGCGAAGACGTTGTGGCCGGTATCCGTACCCCGCAACCGATGGCCAGCAAAGGCGACGGCAATTCTCTGGAAGAAAAATGGCCGCATCTGTATCAGGAACTGGTTGATGTTCGCAACAACCTTGAAAAACATTACAAAGACATGCAGGATATGGAATTTACCATTGAACACGGCAAACTGTGGATGCTGCAGTGCCGTAACGGCAAACGTACGGCCGCCGCTGCTGTCCGTATGGCGGTTGAGATGGTTGAAGAAGGCCTGATCAACAAAGAAGAAGCGATTATGCGCGTCGGTGCCGACCAGCTTGATCAGCTGCTGCACCCGATGTTGGATCCGAAAGCCAAGAAAAACGTTATTGCCACCGGTTTGCCGGCTTCGCCGGGCGCTGCGGTCGGCCGTGCCGTTTTCAATGCCGAAGACGCCGAAGCATGGGCTGCCAAAGGTGAAAAAGTTATCTTGATCCGTAACGAAACTTCGCCGGAAGACATCGGCGGCATGCATGCGGCCCAGGGTGTTATTACGGCTCGCGGCGGTATGACTTCGCACGCGGCGGTGGTTGCCCGCGGTATGGGTACCCCCTGCGTTTCCGGTTCTCACGAAATCCATATCGATTATGCCAAAAAGACGATGACTACCGACAAAGGCGTTGTTGTCAAAGAAGGTGACTGGGTATCGTTGGACGGTGCCAAAGGTCAGATCATCGAAGGACAGGTTCCGACGGTTAAGGCTGACACCAACAGCGGTAACTTCGGCAAACTGATGGGTTGGGTTGACGAAATCCGCACTTTGGAAGTTCGTGCCAACGCCGAAACGCCGAAAGACGCTCAGACGGCTCGCGATTTCGGTGCTCAGGGTATCGGTTTGGCCCGTACCGAACATATGTTCTTTGACGCTGACCGTATTCCGGACATGCGTGCAATGATTTTGGCCGAAAACGAAGAAGGCCGCCGTGCCGCTTTGGCCCGTCTGCTGCCGTATCAGAAACAGGACTTCAAAGATCTGTTCAAAATCATGGACGGTCTGCCGGTCGTTATCCGTCTGTTGGATCCGCCGTTGCACGAGTTCCTGCCGCACACCGATGCCGAAATGCAGGAGTTGGCCGACAAAATCGGTATGAGCCTGGAAAAAGTTAAGCAGCGTGCCAATGCTCTGCACGAAGCCAACCCGATGCTGGGTCACCGCGGTTGCCGTCTGCCGATTACCTATCCGGAAATTTGCGAAATGCAGACTCGCGCCATTTTGGAAGCAGCCATGGAATGTGAAGCCGAAGGCGTTAACGTTCTGCCGGAAATCGAAGTTCCGCTGACCGGTTCGAAGAAAGAACTGGATATCGTTAAGGACATTATTGATACCACGGCCGAAAAGATCTTTGCCGAAAAAGGCAAAAAGATCAAATACGAAGTCGGTTCGATGATTGAATTGCCGCGTGCAGCCCTCAAAGCTGACGAGTTGGCAAAATCGGCCGAATTCTTCGGTTTCGGTACCAACGACCTGACTCAGACCACTTTGGGTATGAGCCGTGACGATACCGGCGCGATTTTGGACGAATATCGTGCCCGCGGCGTTTATGTTGCCGATCCGTTTGCCTCGATTGATGTTGAAGGCGTCGGTTGTTTGGTTAAGCTGGCCTGTGAAAAAGCCCGTTGCGCCAACCCGAGCATTTGGCTGGGCGTTTGCGGCGAACACGGCGGCGATCCGATGTCGATCGATTTCTTCCAGACCTGCGGCATGAACTATGTTTCCTGCTCGCCGTACCGTGTACCGGTTGCGCGTCTGGCTGCCGCTCAGGCTGCCGTTCGTCACAAGAACGACAAGAAAGAAGAAGGCAAAGGCTCTTGCTGCTGCAAGAAAGCTTGCTAAGTAACGGTTATTGCTGCGGGGAACTTTTAAAACGGAAGTTTTCCCGCGGCAGTTCCGTTGAAAGTGCCGTAAAATACCGGTCGTGGAAACGGCCGGTATTTTGTTTGTAAAAAGAGGTGGCAACGGTCGATAAAATAACTTGACCAAAAAGACAAAAAAATATATATTGACGACAGTTATTAATTATTAAATCTACTGTTATGAATTTGAACTGTTTTAAGCAACTTTACGCCAGCACCTTCCAGCCGGAAAGTCTGTTATCCGAGTTTTGGACGGCATTTGTTTATGATGTGGAAAATTCTCTCAGCGCCTGGAGTGCCATGCGGAAAGGAATCGAAGAGAACGCCCGCAGTCAGCGAAAAGTGCTTAAGGAAATGTTTGACGCCTCTTTTCCGAAGTCGGAAGAAGATGTGCGTCAGATGGAAGCTGCCGACCGAGAACTGTATGTCCGGCTGATGGATGAATATCCCGAGCTGCTGGCCGGAAATACGGAAAAGTACATGTGGTTTAAATAGGCGACTGTTTCCGTCATTTAAGACATTTAAAGCGCCGTCAGCTGACGGCGCTTTAAATTTGCAATATTTTCTGTTGACAGTTTTGTCTAAAATTGTTACATTAAAAGCCAATTCGAATTATTTTCTCAATTGTTAAACATAAAAATCATTTAGTATGATGAAATTTCAAAACTTCGAAGCGTTGTATGGCGCTGCATGTGAAATTCTGGCTGCTGCCGGTAAGAATCCGGTTGTGGAAGCAGCGGTGAACACTCAGAAGAAAGTTTTGCTGAAGCAATTCGCGGCCAACTTTCCGAGCTCTTACGACGAAGCCGATTCTCATCCGGGGTTCAATCCTCAGCAGTTTATCGACATGCTGATCAAGTTCCCCGAAGTGCTGGAAGGCCACGGTGAAAAACTGGCAGCGCTGCTGGAAGACCTCGAGAAGAACCGGTTTGAGGTTCCTGAGGAACTGAAGCAGATCTGCGAAGGTATGAAAGTGCCGCCCAAGACGATGTCTCCGGAAGAGAAAGCCATCGCCGAGGCTCTGGCCTCCGAGTTCCCGGACAGCGCCGAAAAGCTCTCCCGGCTTCCGTTTACGCAGGACGCCGTGATCGCTTTTCTGATCGCCTATCCCGAACGTTCTTACGGAAAGCGCAGAGAGTTCATGGATCTGTTGAGCGATCTGTGCCGGCAGGGTTTCGAACTTCCCGAGCCGTTGGCAAGACAGTGGCGCGGAATGGTTATGGAACCGTAACCCGTAACCACAAACGCTAACATCAAAAAGAGCAGGTTTAAGCCTGCTCTTTTTGTCGTTCCGAAATGATCAGCCGAATTGAGAGCGCTGATTGTTGGGATTTCGTTTTATGAAGGGCCGGTAAAAAACGGGTCGTTTGCCTAAGGCAAGTAAAGAATTTTTTTTATTAACTTAAATCTATTATTATGAATGAAAAATTAAAAAAGTTTTTTCTCTGGTTGAACACTTCTTCCGAGACGGCATGGTTTCGGCATCGGGAACAGGAGGAAGAATGGAACGCTCTCGTCGATGAAATGCACCGGGTTGTTCAGAAAAGGCTGTTGGAAACAATGCCGGGCAATTATGCGGAAGTTCGTGAGGTGCTCGACTGTCATGCGGTTGGGCTGGTCCGGGATCTTTTCCCGTATGAGGCTACGCTTTCGGATTTTTGGCGTGTTTTTATTCCGCGTATCAAATCTTTTGTGGGATCGGAAGAGCGGTTGCTGCATTTGGTTGCCGACTGCATGAGATATCGTTTGAGCGCGATGGAAGACGGGATCGCCGTTTTGTATCGGCCGGAGATGCTGGCTTATTATGCCACAGGAAAAAGCGAAACTCTGGCCGCGATTGTAAAAACGGTGACCGAAGCGGACAGATTTGGGCTTACCAACGCCTGTCTGCCGCAATTTTTGTCGGCGGCGGCGCCGGTTCTGCGGGAAACCGATCCGGCATTGCTGGCGATGGTGCGAGAATCTATCGTTCGCTTGACGGAAATATGGGGCGGTTGCGCGTCAAGGTATCCGGTTACCTGCGGCCGCGGCGTTTGCCAATACAATCAGTGGGGGTTTTTCGATGCCGATTACTGCCGCCGATTGAGAAAAGCTTATCTGTAGTTTTAACGGGCGTCTGACATTGTCAGACGCCCGTTGCTTTAAAAAACGGCCGCAGCAGGGCGAAAAATTAACTTTGAATGATTGTTGAGGTTGGAAAACAGGGATCATGACATAACATATTATGATGACACGGCGGCGAAAATAAAGCAAAAAGCTAACGTTTCTCAGTCATTGCGCAAAAAAGGAATATAAAAAACGGTTACGCGGCGGGCCTGAAATCGGTTTTATAGCGAAAAATCAGAATTAAAGCGATGGTTGTATCAAGCATTGGGAAAAAAGTTTTATTTTTTTTGCTTTTTTGTGTTTTTGTTATTGAAAAATAAACTATTATTGCTTAAGTTAGCTGATGTATTAGTTATTTAATAAATGAAACCCATATGGAGAAAATAAAATGAAAAAACTTTTAGGTTTGTTCTGCGTGGTTGCTTTGTTGTCTGCTTGTTCATCGACCGGTTCAATGGGCGGTTTCTTCGGCGGCAGCGAATGCGATTCCAGAGATGCACGCAACTTTATGGCTAACGCCGAAGACAGAGTATTCTTTGCTTTCGACAGCTCGGCTTTGAGCGACAATGCTACCGAAATTCTGGATACTCAGGTTAACTGGCTGAAAAAACACGAAAACGTTGACGTCGTTGTTCAAGGTTACTGCGATGAAAGAGGTACCAGAGAATACAACTTGGCTTTGGGTGAACGCCGTGCCAGCGCTGTAAAAGATTATCTGGTTTCTCAGGGAATTGCAGCTAACAGAATCTCTACCATTTCTTATGGTAAAGAAAGACCGGCTGTTCTCGGCAACAACGAAGCTGCTTGGGCTCAGAACCGTCGTGCCGTTACCGTTGTTAAAGCCGGCAACTAATCTTCCGGTTTAATAAAAGTAAGCTTACAGACGATAGAAAAGGGGTGTCCGCTTTGGGATACCTCTTTTTTTTGACTTGTGATTTGGGGGATTTTGCCCTATATCTAAAAAAAACGACAATAGAACGAAAGGTTGGCAGTAATGAAAAATCAATACCGGATGTTGACGGCGGTGTGGGCTTTGTTGATGGCGGGGACTGTCCCGTGCGCGGCTCAGGATGTAACGGTGATTATGCAGGAATTGGCAGATCTGAGGGAAGAACTGGTGATTTTGCAACGCAAAAGCTATAACGGCGAAAATTCGGAACTGGAAGTCAGAGTCGGCCGTTTGGATGAAGTTATCCGTTCGGCGTCGGGAAGAATGGACGAATTGGAATATAAAATCAAGCAGTTGAACGAAAAGCTGGATTTGGTCAACAAAGACATTGATGTGCGGATGAAGCTGTTGGAAGGAAAAAAGATCACCGGCTCTGGAACGGCGGCCGTGGTTGACAATTCGCCCAAATTTGCGGCGCCGGTGGCGCAAAATGCCCCGTCGGCGATTGTCGGCGGTGCAATCAGCCGCGGCGATAATCTGGAGCCGATCAAAATGCCGACCCCGGCAGAAATTTACCAAAAAGGGTTGGAAGCTTTGAAAGCGGCCGATTATGCCGCTGCCGAGGAAAATTTCAATAAGATTCTTTCCAAACATCCTCAGGACAAGTTGGCCGGAAATGCTCAATATTGGTTGGGAGAAACCTACTATGCCCGCAAGGAATTTGACCGTGCGGCCGTTTCTTTCGCCAAGGGATATCAAAACTACAAGGAAAGTCCGAAAAGAGCCGACAGCTTGTTAAAGTTGGGCATGTCGATGCAATCTCTCAACAAAAAAGATGAAGCTTGCGCCGCTTTCGTCAGTCTGCCGACCGAATTTCCGAAAGCCGACAAAACACTGAAAAACAAGGCGGCCGAAGGAGCCAAGAAACTCGGCTGCAAATAATGAAAAACAGGCTGTAAACGATGGAAAGTCTGACTGAGAAGTTTGCCGCCGCAATGGATCGGATTGCCGCCGATCATAATCTGGTGCTGCGGGAAGTTGCGGTTGCGGTATCGGGCGGCGCGGATTCGCTGGCACTGGCCTTTTTGCTGCGTGAGTATGTCCAAAAACACGGCGGTCGCGCGGTGATGTTGACGGTTAACCACCATCTGCGTCCCGAAGCGGCTGCCGAAGCCGAAATGGTGGCGGCGCTGGCGGCAAAATGGGAGACGGAACATCATATTCTTGACTGGTTTCCGGACCATGCAAGCGGCAGTTTGGAAGAAAAAGCGCGTTTGGGGCGATACCGGCTGCTGGAAGAATGGTGTGCCGCCCATGAAATTGAACATTTGCTGATCGCGCATCATCAAACCGATCAGGCTGAGACCTTTTTGATGCGTTTGCAACGGGGGAGCGGGGTTGACGGGCTGGCGTCGATGCAGCCTTTTTCGCGTCGCGGCAGAATTAATCTGATTCGGCCGTTGCTGGATATTGATCCGGCGGACTTAAAAGATTTGCTGCGTGACAATCAGATCGGATGGGCCGAAGACGCTTCCAACGAGTGTGATGATTTTTTGCGGGTTCGGATGCGCAAGTTTTTGCCGCGGCTGGAAAAAGAAACAGGAATTTCGGTGCGGCGGCTGGCGGAAACGGCCAAAGCTCTGAGTGAGGCGCGGGCGTATTTTGAAGATGAAACCGATCAGTTTGTGAATCGTTATGTGCGGTATTTTGAACAAATGGCCGTCAGTGTTTCCCCTACGGCGCTCAACGCTTTGCATCCGGAATTGAAAAGACGGGTGCTGGCGCGGTTGCTGCGGCAGATCGGCGGCGGCAATTATCCGCCTGAATATGAAGAATTGCAGCGTTTGCTTAAAACGGTGGCCGATCCGCATTTTCGCGGTTGTACTCTGGGCGGCTGTGTGTTGGTTCCGTTTCAGAAACGGTTGTGGATTGTCGGTGAAAGCAAAGAGAAAAAAACACCGGACAGCCTGCAATGGAAAGACTTTGTAAGGCGTTTTCCCGCGTATGACAAAATGGTGATTCCCCATGCGTTGAAATGTTTGTTGGCAGCCCGGCAAAAATGAATAACGGAAGTCTATTGTGTTTTGCCGATAAAAAAACTATATATAGACCAGATTGATTATTGATAAGGAACTGGAATGAAAATAGGTAAGAGTTTAATTTTTTGGCTGGCGGCAATTATTTTGTTGACCGCAATTGCCAATATGTTCGGCAAAGGTTCGCCGATGACGAGTGCCGGCGCGCAGCTGCCGTTTTCCGAATTTATGAATCAGGTGGAAAACCGCAAGGTTGCCGAAGTGACGGTTTCGGGGCCGGACGTTTACGGAACCTATACCGAAGGCGGCAAGTTTTATACTTATACGCCGTATGATCCGACAATGATCGAAACCTTGCGCAAAAACGGCGTGGTTGTCAATGCCAAACCGGAAGACACTTCTGCCAACACTTTTTGGGGAATTCTTATTTCATGGTTTCCGATGATTTTGTTGATCGGCGTATGGATTTTCTTTATGCGTCAGGCTAATGCGGGCAACAGCAAGGCGATGAGCTTCGGCAAGTCGCGCGCCCGGTTGTTGGAAAACGCCAAAAAAGTAACTTTTGCCGATGTTGCCGGTTGCGACGAATCCAAACAAGAGTTGGAAGAAGTGATCGACTTTTTGAAAGATCCGGCCAAGTTTCAGCGGTTGGGCGGCAAAATTCCGAAGGGGGTTTTGTTGGTCGGACCTCCGGGAACCGGTAAAACTTTGTTGGCAAAAGCGGTTGCCGGCGAAGCCGATGTTCCGTTCTTTTCGATTTCCGGTTCCGATTTTGTGGAGATGTTTGTCGGCGTCGGCGCTTCCCGGGTTCGCGATATGTTTGCGCAGGCAAAGAAAAACTCGCCCTGTCTGCTGTTTATCGACGAGATTGATGCCGTCGGCCGCCACCGCGGTGCCGGTCTGGGCGGCGGCAATGACGAACGGGAGCAGACTCTCAACCAGTTGTTGGTCGAAATGGACGGTTTTGACGAGAACGAAAACGTTATTCTGATTGCGGCAACCAACCGGCCCGACGTTTTGGATCCGGCGCTTTTACGTCCGGGGCGATTTGACCGTCAGGTGGTGGTGCCGAACCCGGATGTCAAAGGACGCGAAGAAATTTTGAAGGTTCATGTCCGTAAAGTTCCGTTGGCAAAAGACGTCAATCTGGCCGTGGTTGCACGCGGAACGCCCGGATTTTCGGGAGCCGATCTGGCTAATCTGGTGAACGAAGCGGCTCTGATGGCGGCTCGCCGCAACAAGCGCAAAGTCACTTCCAAAGATTTTGACGATGCCAAAGACAAAGTGCTGATGGGAAATGAGCGCAAGTCGATGGCGATGGACGAGCAGGAAAAGAGACTGACGGCTTATCACGAAGCCGGGCATGCGATTTGTTCGTTGAATGTCAGCGAGACCGATCCGATTCACAAAGCGACGATTATTCCGCGGGGGCGGGCGCTCGGCATGGTTCAGCAGCTGCCGGAAAAAGACCAGTATTCTTATTCGCGGGCCAAAATGCTGTCGCGTTTGATTATCTGCATGGGCGGTCGCGCCGCCGAAGAACTGAAATTCGGTTCCGAAAAAGTAACCAGCGGAGCGTCTTCGGACATTGCCGCGGCAACCAAGTTGGCGCGGGCGATGGTCACCGAATGGGGAATGAGCGAGTTGTTGGGACCGGTACTGTATGCCGAAAATTCGGAAGAGGTTTTTCTCGGCAAGTCGGTGACCCAAAACAAAAACATGAGCGAAGAAACGGCTCGTGTGGTTGACGGCGAGATCAAAAGACTGGTCTGTGAAGCTCATGAGGGCGCTCTTAAAATCCTTAAAGATAAAAAAGAGGAATGGGAACGGCTGTCCGAAGCTTTGATTGAGTACGAAACGCTGACCGGCGAAGAAATCAAGCAGGTCATTAACGGCGAAAAAATCAACAAGGCGGGAGAATCGCCGGTGGATGCCTCCAAACAGACCCAGGCTTCGGTGCCCGAATTGTAAAATGCCGTTTTTGCGGCGTGTGACAAAACAAACCCCGCCCGAATGGACGGGGTTTGTTTGAGCGCGGAAAGTCGTTGGTTTTGGTAAAATGAAATTGCTATTTGCGACGAATGTTTATATATTGATAAAAAAACGTAACAGGAGTTGTGACTATGGTAAAAAAATTGTTTGGCACCGACGGGGTGCGCGGGGTGGCCAATGTTTATCCGATGACGGCCGAATTTGCGGTTAAACTCGGAATGGCCTGCGGGCTTGAAGTTTGCAAAAACAAACGGCGCGCGGCGATCGGCCGCGATACCCGGGTTTCGGGCGAAATGCTGGAAGCCGCTTTGATTGCCGGATTAACCGCCGCCGGGGTTGACGTCGTAAAACTCGGCGTTTTGCCGACGCCGGCCGTAACGTCGGTGACACCGGATCTTGACGTCGATATGTCGGTCATGATTACGGCTTCTCACAATCCGTATCAGGATAACGGAATTAAGCTGATTACCGCCGCCGGCGACAAGTTTTCCGATCAGGTCACCTCTCGCCTTGAGGAAATGATTGCCGAGGACGATTTTGCGCTTGACAGCGGCAGAATCGGTACAGTGAGCGAAAACAAAGAAGCGGTGGTTTTGTATTTGGAAAAGGCCAAAAGTTTTATCGACACGCCTCATCCGCTGAAAGGACTGCGGGTTGTGCTTGACTGTGCCAACGGCGTTTTTTCCGAGATTATGCCGCAGGTGTTTAAGGATTTGGGGGCTGGCGTGATTGCGATCGGCACGCAGCCCGACGGTTACAACATTAATCGCGAGTGCGGTTCGCAACACCCGGAAAAGATGTTTGAGACGGTGCGCGAAGCCAACGCTCACTTGGGGGTAGCCGTCGACGGTGACGGAGACCGCATTATTGTCTGCAACGAAAAGGGCGAAAAAGTTGCCAGCGAACAGTTGATTGCCTTTGTTGCCGAAACCTTGAAAGCCGACGGAAAATATACCGGTAATGCGGTGGTGTCGACCGTGTTGTCAAATACGGCGCTTGAACGGTATGTCCGCGCGATGGGAATGGAATATTACAGCACTAAAGTGGGCGAACGGGCCGTGATTGCCAAAATGCAGGAAGTCGGTTGCAGTGTCGGCGGCGAAGAGTCGGGCCATGTGGTGGTTGCCGACTACAGCAAAACCGGCGATGCGTTGGTGGTGGCGCTTTTGGTTTGTATCGGATTGTTAAAGAGCGGCCGGAAAATGAGCGAAATTTTCCCGCGTTTTGCTTTTGATCCGTTTGTTTTCGTCAGTCCGCGGGTCGCCAGTCGCGAAGTGGTCCGGCAGGCGGTTGAGGACGAACGGGTTAAAGCGGCGGTTAAAGCGGCCGAAGAAAAAATTGCCGGCAAGGGAAGAGTGGTGCTGCATCCTTCGGGAACCGAACCTTTGATCCGGGTTTGGGTATCGGGCAGCGACAAATCGCTGGTTAAGGAACTGAGCGATTCGATTATCAACGAAATCAAACGTTTTCAATAGGGAGATGATAATTGCTGAACGGATTGAAGGCTTTGTTTACCAGCGGGATAATCTTTCGGCCGATGGTTTTGTCGGGAGTGATTATCGGTTTTCTGCTTTCGTCTTTTCTCGATTGGGAAGAAGCCTTTCCGTTGTTCGGCGATTTGAGCTTTTATTTGATGGCGATTGCGGTATCAGGTCTTTATACTTTGTTTTTTAATCAAATATATAAAGGAAGAGGCCGGGAACTCGATTATGGCGCCATGGGCGGCGCTTTGGTCGGCAACTTGTTCCAACTCGGATTCTCGGGAATTTTGAGCTTTGTCTTTTTTGAAACGTTAATTTTTTAAGAAAGCGGTGCCAAGTTGATTGATATCAGACGCGGACTGGAAATTTTGAAACAAAACATCCGGATCGCTCCCGAAAAGCCGGGCGTTTACCGGATGCTCGGCGAAGGCGGCCGGGTGTTGTATGTCGGCAAAGCCAAAAACATCAAAAAACGGATTGTTGCCTATTCGCATATCGACAAGCTGCCGGTGCGGTTGCAGCGTATGGTTTCGGAAATCGAACGGATGGAATTTATCGTGGTGGAAACCGAAGTTCGGGCGCTGCTGCTGGAAAGCGAATTAATTAAAAAACTTGAGCCGCATTACAACATTTTGCTCAAAGACGACAAAGGATTTCCGTATCTGTCGCTGGACGTCAAAGCCGAATATCCGGTGTTGCGCAAATATCGCGGCGTTAAAAAAGAAGGATATAAATATTTCGGGCCGTTTGCCGATGCCCGCGCGGTCAATAACGTGCTCGATCTGCTGCAAAGGGCCTTTTTGCTGCGTTCGTGTTCGGACAGCGTGTTTTGCCACCGCGACCGTCCCTGTCTGATGTATCAGATCAAACGTTGTTCGGCGCCTTGTGTCGGCAAAATATCCAAAGAAGACTATCGGCGGCTGGTCGATGAAGCGGTGGCGTTTATCGAAAACAAAAGCAACCGGTTGCGTGACGAGATGACGGCCAAAATGGAAGAAGCAAGCGCCCGTCAGGATTTTGAAGCCGCGATGGTTTATCGTGACCGCATCCGCGCCCTCACCAGCGTGCAGCAGGGCAGCAATGTTGAGTACGCGGCGGTAAAGTCGGCAGATTTTATTGCCTTGTATCGTGCCAACGGACGGGTATGCATTCAGGTCTTTTTTATCCGGGCGGGGCAAAATTGCGGCAATTTGCCGTTCTTTCCGCAACAGGCGGAAGAAGCGAGCGAGGGCGAAATTATGGAAGCCTTTTTGAGCAGTTTCTATGCTTCTCACGTTCCGCCGACAGAAATTGTGATTGCCGATGATATTGAAGCCCGGGAATTTTTGAGCGAAGCGATCGGTGCCAAAATAAACTGGTATCAACGCGGAGACAAAGCAAAAATTGCCGCCAACGTCAAAAATAATGCCAAAGAATCGCTGGAACGCAAAATGGCGCTCGAAAATTCGGTCCGCAACAATCTTACGGAAATGCAACGGGTTTTCAATCTGCCGAAAATGCCGGAACGGATCGAAGTTTATGATAACTCGCATATCCAGGGCAGTTATGCGGTCGGGGCAATGATCGTGGCGACTCCGCAAGGTTTTGACAAGAAAGCCTACCGAACTTTCAATATTAAAGATCCGCAGATTACCAACGACGATTTTGCGATGATGCGCGAAGTGCTGGGGCGCCGTTTTGCCAAGATGACGCCCGAAAACCGCCCCGACGTGATTTTGTTGGACGGCGGGTTGGGGCAGCTTCATGCCGTGCACGAAAGTTTGAAGGATTTTGATTTGTCGGGAATCGCGATAATTGCAATTTCCAAGGGGCCGGAACGAAATGCCGGCAAAGAGTTTTATCATCAGGCGGGCCGGGAAAGCTTTGCGTTGCCGTTTGCCTCGCCGCTGGCGTTTTATATGCAGAACATTCGTGACGAAGCGCACCGTTTTGCGATCGGCACTCATCGCAAAAAACGCAGAAAATCGATCGTCCGTTCCAAACTTGATGAAATTGAGGGAATCGGCGGCGGGCGCAAAAAAGCGCTGCTCAATTATTTCGGGTCGGCAGAGGCGGTCGCCCAGGCCGGTCTGAAAGATATTGAAGATGTTCCGGGAATCAGCAAAAAAACGGCGGAAAAAATATTTAAGTACTTTCATAAATAGATTTTATGCAATATATTAAAAAAAAATAATTTCAACCCTATTTTTAAGCAGGTGTCATCGTGTTTTATAATCTTCCAAATATTCTGACAATTTCCCGGATCGTGGTTATTCCGGTGATTTTTCTTTCTATCTATATTCATTCGGTTGTATGGTCGATTTTGGCCGGCGTTTTGTTTATTATGGCGTCGATAACCGACTATTTGGACGGTTATTTCGCGCGTTCCCGCAATCAGAATTCCGTTTTCGGCCGGTTGCTGGATCCGATCGCCGACAAGTTGCTGGTGGTGTCGGCCTTGGTGATTATTGTGGCCAACCAGCTGGTGACGCCGCTGACTTATATTCCGGTGATCATCATTATGTGCCGCGAAGTTTTGGTTTCGGGCCTGAGAGAGTTTCTGGCCGAATTTCACGTCGGGATGCCGGTGACCAAGTTGGCTAAATGGAAAACCGGTTTTCAGATGACGGCAATTGCGATGATTTTGCTGCAACAACTGCCGTTGATCGGCAGTCAGGTAAACGTTATCGGCGAATGGCTGCTGTGGATTGCCGGAATTTTGACCTTCATTACCGGATACCAGTATTTTGACAAATGTCTGGATTATATTTATACGGTTGAAAACAATCGCAAGAATCCGGTCAAACAAGTAGAGCAGGAAGTTAAAAAAATTGCGGTCAAGGTGCGCAAAAGCGTTGAAAAAGCAGTAGTGAAAAAAACGCTCCGCAATAAACCGGCTGCGAAAAATCCGGCGACAGAAAACAGCGGTTCCGAGATTGTTCCGACAAAAGCCGCGGCAAAGAAAAAAAATAAAGGCAAAACCGGCCGCAATGCTTCCAAACGGGCAGCGGTAAAGAAAACGGCCAAGGCGCCGACTGCCGAGAAAGCGGCCGCCGACACAACGTCCGGGGCAACCGAAGCTTAGCGGCGGGCGGAAACAGCCGATGGAAATGCGCAAACCTCATCTTCTGGTGGTTGACGACGACACGCGTCTGCGTGCCTTATTGCAGCGTTTTTTGCGCGAAAACGGTTTTTTGGCGTCTTCGGCAAAAGGGGCGGCGGAAGCACGTCTGATGCTGCAACAATACAAGTTTGATTTGCTGATTGTCGATATTATGATGCCCGAAGAAAGCGGTTTGGAATTTTTGTCGCGTCTGCGGCACGAAAACGCGGTGCCGGTCATTTTATTGACGGCGATGGGCGAAACCGGCGACCGGATTGCCGGTTTGGAAAGCGGCGCCGACGACTATTTGGCCAAGCCTTTTGAACCCAAAGAACTGGTTCTGCGGATCAAGAATATTTTGCGTCGTTCTCCTCAGGAGAGCGAAAAACAAGAGACCAGGCTCAATCTGGGGTTATGCCGCTATGATCTGGATGCCAAGGAACTGACCGGCAAACAAGGAGAAGTTATTCATATCACGCCGGTCGAACAGGCAATGTTGTCACTGTTGGGGCAAAAACCGGGACAGATTTTCAGTCGCGACCGGCTGGCGGAATTGCTGGGGGCCGGACAGGGGCCGCGGTCAATTGACGTGCAGGTAACGCGTTTGCGCAAAAAAATAGAGAAGGATTCGAAGAATCCCCGTTATTTGCAGACGGTGCGCGGCAAAGGTTATATGCTGCTGACCGAATAATTTTTTTGATAACTAACAAGGAGCTGGAAAATGCATTTGACATTTCCGAAAAAAGTGGAGGACACGTTGCGCTACCTGAAAATCAGGATACTGCCGCGGACGTTGTTTTTCCGGACGATGCTGCTGATCTTCATTCCGTTGATTGTGGTTCAGGTGGTTTCAATCGTTGCCTTTTTTGACGGCACATGGGGACGGGTCGGCAAACGGCTGTCTACCAATTTGACCTCAAATATGGCTTTTGCCATGCGGTTGGCGGAGGAGTCTCCGGACAATATTCCGGAAATTCAGGAGCTGACTAAGAAAATTTTTGATATCGACTTCCAGTATTATCCTAACCAGGAGAAACATGACGTTATCCACAAAGTGCGAAACCGCAACAAACTGGTAACCGGTTTTCTGGAAGATGCGCTTAAGGTAGAATTTCCCGATGCCAATACCAGCATTTATATGGGTAAAAGCAATCCGGATCTTGTGGTTTTCGTTGATACCAAAAACGGATTATATCAATTTGCGACATCGTCGAAAAATATTTTCAGCACTTCGATTTTCGGTTTTGTTGCCTGGATGATCGGGACGTCGATGCTGCTGTTTTTGGTGGCGGTGTTGTTTTTGCGAATTCAGGTGCGTTCGATTGCGGATTTGGCCGGTGCGGCGGAAGAATTCGGCAAAGGCGTGGATAATAAGAAGTTTAAACCCTACGGCTCATCCGAAGTGCGGCGCGCCGGGATTGCCTTTATCAAAATGAAGGAAAGAATCCAGCGTCAGATCAGTGAACGGACCCAGATGCTGGCCGGGGTTTCTCATGATTTGCGGACGCCGTTGACGCGTATGAAACTTCAGCTGGCGATGCTGCCCGATCAAACCGGCGGAGAAAGCGGTTTGGACAAGCAGGAATTTCTGCAGGATGTGAACGAAATGGAAAAAATGCTGGAAGGTTATCTGTCGTTTGTCAGCGGAGAAGGCGGAGAGCCGTCGACCTTTGTCGATATGAACGAAATGATCTTGAGCATTTTGAACAAGTTCCGCAACAGCCAGGCTTTGATCCGTTACAGCACCAACGATCAGGTAAGCGCCATTCAGGGCCGGGAACAGTCGTTGAAACGGGCCTTGACCAATGTTATCGGCAATGCTTTCAATTACGGCAGTACGGTAGCGGTATCACTCGAAAGCAACAACAACAAGCTGGAAGTGACGATTGATGACGACGGTCCGGGAATTCCGGCCGATAAGCGGGAAGAAGTCTTTAAAGCCTTTTACCGGATTGAAGGATCCCGCAACAAGGAAACCGGAGGCGTCGGTCTCGGCTTGTCGATCGCCAAAGACGTTATTGTTTCACACGGGGGCAAAATTGAGTTGCTCGATTCACCGATAGGAGGCTTGAGGGTACTCATTTCTATTCCCTTATAACTCTCATATCAGGAAATATACTTTCCGATAAAAAAGGTTTTTCAGTTACGCCTTATCCGGGTACGGCTGAAAAACTTTTTTTATTTGTGATATCTTCGCTTGAAGTATGATGTTTTTTTTGTTAAAAACAAATTAACTTATATTGTATAAGCTGTTATCGGGTTTAAATTCTGAATGTTAAGGATTGTGCAATGGCAGACGGGAAAAATGACGACTTGGAAATTAATCTGAAAAGTATGGGATTGGACGACGGGGATAATCCGGCCGATCTGGAATCCTTTTTATCTGCCGATGCGTCGACGCTTTCGGCTTCGGCCGGCATCGACGACGATGATGTCGGTGAAATTGCCGATGATGATTTGATCGATTTTAACGATTTCAGCATTGACGATCTGGACACGGCTCTGAGCAAATACGGAACGGAAAACGATGATGCGGTTTCGGCAACGCAGACTGAACCTCAACCGACGATCGCGACGATATCGACGGAGGCAAAAGCGGTTCCGAGCGGCAAACCGGCGGCGACCATGTCCGAACTTTTGGCAAACAGTCCGTCGGCGGCATCGACGCCTGAAACGACGTCTGTTCCACTCGCCGATACTCCAAATGCGGAGACGGTAAAAAACAGCGATAAACCTGCCGCCGTTCAGACGGCCGAACCGGCAACTGTTAATGAGCCAAGCCGCAACGGTGAGTATTCGTTGGCGGCTCAGGATGATGAAACGTTCAAAAACCTGACCTGGTATGACGGCAGCCTGAATGAAAAAGTTTATGAAGTTTCGCAGACTTATATGCCGGAGTTTCTTGATTATGACAAGAACATCAAAACGCTGCATGTGAATATTGATTCGGCTTATGGCTGGAACGTCTTTTTTGAAAACGGCGTTTTCATGAATTTGATGGATTTGAAGGAATATCAGGAACGTCACGGCAAGATGCTGGGAACCAACGGCAAAATCATTTATGGGAACAAGACCACCGCCTTTGAGAAAATCGAGCGCATCGTGGTTTATGAAAAACCGCGTTATTTTTCCTATGCGGTAAAGAAGTAAGCGTTACAATTCCGCCGAGCCCCCGTTGCGGGGGCTTTTTTATATTCTGAAATGTCCGATTTGGACGAAGCCGTTTTTTACGACGGCTGTCAAACGGCCTGAAAAGCGGAAAAACGAAAGATCGAAATTGAAACGACTTTCAAGTTTGGCGAAAAAGCCGGTGAAATTGTAAATATAAAAAAACTGCCTGCTGTTAACAGGCAGTTTTGAAGATAATCGTCGAAGCATTTATTTCTTGTAGTTGATCGGAAATACTTCCACGCCGTCGGTACGGGCGGCCGGTGCCGTGTCCTTGCCGTCGATGTAAGCCTCGGCCTGTTCTTGTCCCGGGGTTAACTTGGGCTTCTGAGCCGGCGCTTTGGGCATCGGCAGCAGCGGGTAACCGGTTTTGGCCATGCGGATCATCATGTAGCCCGAACCGCCGCCGTAAGCGGGACCGGAAAGACCGATGGAATAGTAACCGCCGATGAAGCCGTAATCAAGGTCGATAAAGTCAACCAGGAACAGGGTCTTTATGGTGGTGGTGCCGATGGTGGTCATTTTGCAGCGATAACCTTTGTCTTCCATGACGATGTTGTCGGCATTTTTGACGAACATCAAAGTTTTGTCGGGAGCACAGTCGGGCGTCTGTCCGTTATAAGTAACGTTGTAGTTAAGCATCATGTTGATGGAGCGGCTGCCTTTGTTGACGGTAATGTCGCTGATCTTAACCGAATCTATATACATGTAGGCCGGTGTAATGCCGACGGTGATCGGCAGGGAGACGTAATTTTCAAAGCAGTTGTGACTGCCGACGTCGGCGGCGCAAACCAAGGCTTTCTGGTGGTTGTTGTTCTGAAACATCTGGACCAGGCTGTTGTAGATGTATTCTTTTGACATTGACAGCTTGATCGGTGCGCATTGTTTGCTGCGGCAGACAATGACCGAACGGGGCATTGAGAGGGGCGCCAGTTCGACATATCGTTTGCCGTAATCTTCGGCCGGGGCGTTGGCTTTGTCCAACGGGTCGTTCATGACTTCTTGCATGCTGCGGTCCCAAAAACGGCAGCTGCTGACGGTAAACAACGAAATGATCAACAGACAGAGAGCTTTTTTCTTTGACACGATTCCTAATCCTTTTTTAAACCAAATTTAAAAAACTGCCCTTATAATAAGACAAAATTATTAAAACACAAAGATTTTTTTAATTTATCATGTAATAATTTAGTGTTTGCATAATAAAACGGTTGCCTTTATAATAAAAGCCAAGCGTAAACCTGCGGGGGAAAGAACATGAAACTGCTTAGTTATTTGTTGGCCGGATGCCTGTATGCGGGCGCTGCGGCCGCGGCGGTAAACGTCACGGTGGTGGACGGCGACAGTCTGGAAATGAAAAACGTGCGGATCCGTCTGGAAGGAATCGACTCGCCTGAATATTATCAGGACTGCCGTTTGGAAAACAAAAAGAAATATGCCTGCGGCCTTGACGCCAAAGAATATTTGCAAAATTTGGTTGACAAGGGACGGGTAAAATGCGTCGAGCATGATCTGGACCGCTATAAACGCAGTCTTTGCACCTGTTATGTGACCATGCCGTCGGGGAAAAAGCTCAATCTTAACGAGGAAATGGTGAAGGCCGGCTGGGCGGTGGTCTATAAAAGCAAGTACTCCGATTATTCTGCCGCCGAGGCAGAAGCCCGTAGCGAAAAACGGGGAATCTGGCAGGGCAAATTCATGAAGCCTCAGCTGTATCGGATTCTTAATAAATAAGCCGTGCGGCATTTTTATTGAAAATATTGTTGACAGCAAAAAAAACTTATGTATATTGCAAACAACGTTTTGTGTTTAAATAATCAAAATAAAATTTAGGTGAGAAAAATGTACGCAGTAATTAAGACAGGCGGAAAACAATATAAGGTCGCTTCCGGAGACGTTATCAAAGTCGAGAAACTCGCTGGTGATGAAGGTAGTGAGATTGTTTTTAGCGAGGTTTTGGCTTTGGGTGACAATGTCGGCAAACCGTTGGTTGCCGGTGCGTCGGTTAAAGCAACCATTTTGAAACAGGCTAAGGCTGATAAGGTTATTGTTTTCAAGAAAAAAAGAAGACAGAATTATCGCCGCAAAAACGGCCACAGACAAAATATTACTATTGTTAAAATTGCAGAAATTGCATAGGCAATAGGTTTTTCAGGAGATTTAGTTATGGCACATAAGAAATCAGGTGGCAGTACTTCTAACGGACGCGATACCGAAGGACGTCGTTTGGGTTTGAAAAAATCGGGCGGACAGGCCGTCATTGCCGGCAATATCATCATTCGTCAGCGCGGCACCAAGTATCATCCCGGTGAAAACGTCGGTCTGGGTAAAGACCACACCATTTTTGCCACTGCCGAAGGTAAGGTATCTTTCAAGAAATCGGGTGACAAAACGGTTGTTTCCGTAGTTACCGAATAACTTGTCGAAAGGTCACGGCGGAGGGGGTTGAACGATCCCCTCCGTTTTTTTTAAGAGAAAGTAATCATGAAGTTTTTGGATCAGGCTAAAATTTTTATAAAATCAGGTGACGGCGGTGCTGGCTGTGTGTCGTTCCGTCGCGAAAAATATATTGAATTCGGCGGTCCGAACGGTGGTGACGGCGGCAAAGGCGGCAGCATTTATTTTGAGGCGGTCGCCAATCTCAACACGCTGATTGACTTTCGTTATACCCAACATTTTAAAGCCAAAAAAGGTCAAAACGGCATGGGGTCGGACAAGAACGGCAGCAAAGCGCCGGATATTGTGATTAAGGTGCCGATCGGAACCGAAATTTTGGCCGAAGACGGTGAAACGGTGTTGGCGGATATGCTGCGCCCGGGACAGATTTATCTGGCTGCCAAAGGCGGGGACGGCGGCCGCGGCAACACGACGTTTAAAACCTCAACCAACCAGGCGCCCCGTTATGCCGAACCGGGCTGGCCGGGAGAAGAAAAATGGTTGTGGCTGCGTCTGAAGATCATTGCCGACGTCGGATTGATCGGTATGCCCAACGCCGGAAAGTCCACTTTTTTGAGTGCGGTAACCAAAGCCAGACCGAAAATTGCCGATTATCCGTTTACGACTCTGCATCCTAACCTCGGCGTGGCCTGGGTGGACGGCTATGAGATGGTTTTGGCCGATATTCCGGGACTGATCGAAGGTGCACATGAGGGAATCGGGCTGGGTGACCGTTTTCTTAAACATATTGAACGTTGCGAAGTGTTTTTGCATTTGATTGACGTGACGTCGGAAGACGTTGTCAAGTCGTATCGCGACATCCGCCGCGAGTTGGAATTGTATGATCCGCTGTTGGCGCAAAAGCCCGAGGTGGTAGCCTTAAACAAATGCGATGCTTTGCCGGAAGAAGAAACCGCTGCCAAGGTGCTGGAGTTGGAACAGGCCGTCGGCAAGAAGGTCTATGCGATTTCGGCCGTTGCCAAAAAAGGACTGTTCGATTGTTTATTGGATGTGAACCATTATATTAAAAGGGAAAGAAAACAACAGGAAGAAGCGGAAGAAGACGGAGAAAAACCGGTCGAAACTTCATGGTCGCCGTTGTAAAATAAGGAGTGAGAATTTTGTTAAATAAAAAAGAAAAACAAGAAGAAAATCAGGTGTTGGATATCGTTACCGCCAGTTTGGAAGATGGTAAGGCCGAAGATATGGTGGTGATTGATTTGCGCGGCAAGACTTCGATTGCCAACGAAATGGTCGTGGCGTCGGGAACTTCGGACCGTCATGTCATTTCTCTGGCTCAGCGGGTTCAGGAGAATCTGAAGGCGGCGGGGTATAAGTCGGTCAGTGAGGGCGAAACCCGCGGCGATTGGGTTTTGATCGATGCTTATGATGTTATTGTGCATATTTTCCGTCCCGAAGTACGCGATTTTTATAATTTGGAAAAAATGTGGACTTCGGTGGCCAACCTGCGCAAGGAATAAGCTTTTGTTTGAAAAACCGGCGTCTAAAACGCCGGTTTTTTGACAAAGGTCTGACGAACAGGGAGAGGCCTGTTTCTAATCTAACAGTTGTTTATGATTATCGCATCTTCATCGCTTTCGGGAGCCGAAAACCGCTTTTTGATTTCGTCGAAATTCTTTACATTATTTTCAGCAATTTTGCCGGTGCGTAGCGAGATGCGTTGTTTGGCAATGTTATCCGGTACATATATGTAATAGTGTTTAAAATATGAATTGCATTCGATGGCGAGGTTTTTCGCCGCGTCCCTGGATTTCCGATCCCAAAAACCCATATCGAGAATGACGTCCGTGCCCTTGCCTAAATACTCTTTTGTTTTATTCCATAAAATATCCATCGTATCGGCGAAACATTTTTCCCAGTTTGCTTCATAGTTTTTGGGGGTAAACAGTTTAACGCACCATTCATCCGGATTTAGATGAACCGCGCCGGTTTCTGACGCCAATTTTTTTGAAAAGGTCGTTTTACCGGCACCTATAAAGCCGTGAATGATGTATAAGGTTGATTTTTTCATAATATTTACTTTAAAGTTTGCCTCAGGTTAAGTCAAGCAACTATTCTAAAAACCGGTCTTTGTCAGGTGAGCCGGAATAAAAAAAGGACTCCTGTCGTGAACAGGAGTCCTTTGGTGACTTGTACGCCGGTGTCAGCGCAGAATGTCTTTGATGACGGGAAATGCTTTGTCGAGACGGCGGTTGTTGCCTCCAAACCGAAGCATGGTTTCGCGGCTGCCGTCGCGGCGGTTAACTTTGTAAAGACAGTCGGCTTCAACCCGAAAAGCTTTGCAGTCGTAACAGCACTCCAGCATATAAACCCTGTCTTTGCGAATCATCACCGGTATCCGGAAGCCGGTGCTTTCTTTGAAAACATAGTCGCTTTGGCAGCAGGTGCAGATGCAGGCGGTACCGGGGATGTTTCCGTAATAGCAGCCGTCTTTCAGCATGCCGAGGAAAAAACAGAGATGCTTGTTGTCATCGGGCGAAAGCACCTCATAGGCCTTGATATCCTCGGAGTTGTAGGCGACGGAACTTTTCCGGTGCATACAGACGGCGATGCCGAGTTCTTCCATCATGTCGCCGGGATGCACGATCGGTGCCGGCAGACTGATGAGGGACTGAAATCGGGAATCTTCGGGAGAAAACAGGATGTCGTTGTCCGCAACTTTGGAATCGCAGGAACCCCGGCGGCGAAAAAGTTTTTTAAAAAGATTCATAAGTTTTTAATTTTAAGAATAATATTTTTTCTAAATACAATATAAAATTTTTAGACAAAAATGTCAAGCGGGAAAGGGCGGTAAAACCTTATATTTGGGGTTGGCTTCGGCGTTTGAAAATGTTATTACGATATTTGTCGGATACAACGGAGAAGAAGATGAAAGCTACAATCATAGCAATCGGAAAATGCAAACGAAACTCGCCGGAAAAGCAGTTGATTGACGAATATGTCAAACGCTCGGGATGGGATGTGGTGATAAAAGAGCAGGATAATGCCACCCAGGAAGAAGAAGCACGTTTTTTGACGGCGTCTGTTCCCGCGGGCGCAAAAGTAATTGTTCTTGACGAGCGGGGCGACAATATGAAGTCGACCGAACTGGCAGCCCGGATTGAAAAGTGGATGTTGAACGGTTGTTCGGAAATTTGCTTTTTGATCGGCGGTGCCGACGGGCATTTGCCGTCGACGCGCGAACGGGCGGATTTGTTGTTGTCTTTCGGTAAGCTGACGTTGCCGCATATGTTGATGCGGGCGGTGCTGGCCGAGCAGATTTATCGGATACAGACGATCATCAATCATCATCCGTATCATCGCGAATAATCGGTGAGCGGCCGCATCGGCCAAATTAATTGTAAACCGTCAGGTTAAAGACGTTTTCGAGGAAAAACAAGGATACAAAACACAGGGCGGCGGCAATGATCGGCGTCGTTATCCAACCGATAAAAATTCGACGGATGATACTCCAGTTGATGCCGTGGCCCCCTTTTAACAGCCCGATGCCGATGACGGCGCCGATAACGGCTTGTGAGCTGGAAACCGGTACCAGCGGCAGTGCCGGCAGATGATGCGCCAGCAAAAAGTTGTTGAGGCCGGCCGAAGCGAACAAAAACAAAACCATTGACTGAGCAACAACGACCACCCATGCTGCCAGCGGACTCATCATAAAGATGTTGCGGCCGACCGTCTGCATGATTTGTCCCGAATAAGTAAAAATACCGGCCGCAATGGCAACTGCGCCGAGCAAAAACAACACTTGAGTCGGACTGAGCGAAAATCCGCCCGGGAAGTTGAGGCCGTGCAGCGGATTGGATGCGGTGAAAATTCCCATGACGTTGGCAATGTTGTTGGCGCCCAAGGCATAGGCCCCGAAAGCACCGGCAAGAATCAGTCCGATACGGGTATAATGATCAAGTTTCAGCAACGGGATTGCGGTTCGGCGAATGACAAAACGAGTCGCCTGGTAGATCAAGACGGCCAGAAAACCGGAAAGAATCGGGCAAAAAATCCAGGTTCCGACGATGGTGGAAAGTATGCCGAGATCGGTCGGTCTGCCGCTGTACAGGTTCCAGCCGATAATGGCGCCGACAATTGCCTGAGAAGTCGAAACCGAAATTTTGCTTTTGTTCATCCAATAGACGGACAAAGCCGCGGCCAGGCCGACCATAAACGCGCCTGCAGGCGCGTTGACGCTTCCGAGTTCGTTGAGGGTGTCGGTGGTGCCGCCGCCGGCCGTGACCGCGCCCAAAATGACGAACAGCGACGATATGATTGCGGCGGTGCGAAATTTTACCATCCTCGTACCGACGGCGGTGCCGAAAATGTTGGAACCGTCGTTGGCGCCCAAAGACCAGCCGAGGAACAGTCCGCTGCTTAAAAATATCCAGAAACTCAGCATTAAATGTCTCTTTTCAGGGTAAATATCAACAGTTCGTCGGCGCAATCTTCGGCAATATCGGCAATATCGGCCACTTCGGTGATCAGCAGGTCCAGCTGCAGTTTGTTGGCGAGTTCCATATCGGAAGCAAAAATGGCTTTTTTGAGGTCGTTATAGGTCGAATCGGACTCCTGTTCCATAATGTATACTTTATGAGAGTAGTCGCGTACCGTGCTCAGATCTTTGAAAAAAGCGCGGGAAGCAATCGCCATGTTTTCGGCACAATCGGCAACCTGATGACAGAGATCGATCAGTTTGCGATGAAATTTTTGCGGAATTTCCGGTTGTTCGATGTAAAACTTGTAAATGACGTCGTCAAACTGGTTGTTGATCTTGTCGAGACCTTCGACCAGCTGCAGGATATCGGCCTGCAGGTTGGGAAGCAGATTTTCGGAGTAGAGGTCGTTTTCAATGTCGCGGCGCAATTTGTCGGCTTCGTGTTCGATGACTTTGATCTGGCGGTTGACGGCTTTGTATTCGCTGCGACTTTCGGCACACAGAAAAATCTGGATTGATTTGCGGAAAACGGCGGCCGCCTCGATCATTTTGTCGTGAAAAGAGTCAATTTTGTTTTCCAAGGCCCGGGTGCGGGAAACGACCGGAAATTTGAGGTGCATCATTGCGGCTTCTCCATAACTGTTGTTGCAGAGCGATTATAAGGGCTAAAAGTTAAAAAAGGCTGGATTTTTACAACAAAAAATTTTTTGTTCTTGTAAATATAATCGTTATTGGTTAAATTATAGCTGATTTGTTATATAACATCACAATTTTGAGGAAAATAGATTATGAAAAAATCACTCTTTATATCGCTCGTGGCTTTGGTGTTTTCGGTAGCCGCTTTGGTTAAGGTTTATTACCCCTGCGCCAAATCCGTCGATGCGGAAGCTCAGGCTCCGGTATCGGCACCGACTGCCGTTGCCGCGGTTAACGTTGAAGAAATTCTGAACGAAAAACCGGAAATCATTTTTAACGCCATGCAGAGATATCAGCAGAAAATGCAGGAAGAAGCAATGGCCGAAGCCCGCAAGGCGATTCAGGAAAACCTGAAGGATTTGAACGAAGATCCGAATTCTCCGTTTGTCGGCAAAAAGAATGCCGATATCGTTTTGGTTGAGTTCTTTGATTACGCCTGTGGTTACTGCCACCGGTTGTTCCCGGAACTGAACAAGGTTATTGCCAACAACCCGAACGTTAAATTTGTGTTCAAACCGCTGGCTTTCCTGTCGGAAGCTTCCGACTATGCCGCCAGAGCCGTTTTGGCTGCCAACGAACAGGGCAAGTTTGTCGAATTGCACAATGCTTTGTTTACCATTGAAGGACCGTTGACCGAAGAAGGCATCATGAATATTGCCGGCAAGATCGGTTTGAATGTTGAGCAGTTGAAAGCTGACCTCGACAGCGACAAGATCCGCGATATGATGGCTGCAAATAATGAATTAGCCGGAAAAATTCAGGTTAACGGCGTTCCGACCATGATTTTGAATGGTGAAATGCTGCAAACCATCGACGGTAATGTTATTCAAAACAGCATCGACGAATTGAAGAAATAATTTTTCTTTCACGGTTGAAAACAGGGGGCTTCGGTTCCCTGTTTTTTTGTATTCCGGAAATCCCGGCGCGGTCGGGCATTTTGGTGGAAAAGGTTTGTTGATGAAGAACAGACCGGAGCACTGGGAATAAAAATGACGGCGGTTGAATATTTTTGACAAATTTATTGACAAATTCAGGCGAATGGGTTATAAATAAGATACAAAAACTTACATTGTCAATTATTAAAATTATAAATATAAAACTAAAAGAATATGAAAAAGATCGCTTCTATTTTCGTTGCCATGATGGCACTCGTTTCCTTCGCAGCAAACGCTCAGGAAACTAACACCGTTATCATCAGCAATTTCACTTCCCGTGCGGTTGCTGTTGAAATGCCGGCTTTTTATAAGATGGCATGCGGCGAAGCAAACGGTTATGCACTGGTGCAATCGGATACCGCGGGTAAAATGACCGGTTTCATCACCGTCGTTTCGACCTTCGACCCCGAGGAAAACGCCCAGTGTATCAAAATTCGCATCGCCAACGGGAAGGACATGACGATTCTGTCTTTCTTCAACGGCTGGGCACCTGAGGTGGCTGAGAAGTTCATCGCAGCCGGTTACACGATCGGCGAATCGAACGACTTGGTTACCATCTCCAAAGGAGAAGCCAAGCTGGTGCTGAAAAAGGACGACTTCAAAAAAGCCGTTCTGACAGTGTCGGAAATGGCCGGATGGCAGGAGATAAAGTAATTTTTTTACGAACTCTTTAAGAGGAGGGGTGCAAATGCATCCCTCTTTTTTTATGAACCGAAAATTTCCGATCAGTCCGAAGTTTGGAGAGGCGCAGCGTGCGGAGTGAACAAAACCGTTCGCCTGACGCAAACATGAGTCAGAATTGTTGCCGGCGGTAAAAGCTGTTTTCATGTTGAGTAGTTTCAGCGCCGTTTTTCAATGAGAAAGCGGATATCCTCGATTGCGGTGCCCAAATTCCGCATTCCCTGTCCGACCGGATAAAATACCGGAAAAACGTCGTAACTGCGGTTGTTGATTGTCTTTTTTATCGCGGTGCGGCGCTGTTGTGAAACACAAACAGGCTGGTTCAGAAACAACGAACTGACCTGATTGCCGAACGTAATGACGGTTTGCGGACGGATTTGATCAATTTCCTGTTCAAGCAAAGTCAGATACTGTTTAAAAACGGTATTTGAGACCGGGGACGCGTCGCTTTGAGTACATTTGCCGAGATTGGTAACATAAGCTTTGTTGGCGGCTATTTCCCGGTAGATCTTTTCGGCAAAGTCTTCATCCCAGTCGGCCGGTTTCTTGCTTTGTATTTCCGCCAGTGTCTGTTGCGACAATATCCCGATACCCTGAAACAATTTCCACGAATTTTTGGTGCCCAGCCACGGTGCCTTCAAGCCCTTCCAGTGACGGTCGGCGGCAATATTGCGACCGGTCGGATTCATAAAAATCAGACACAAATCCGGTTTGTCAATGCAGCCGGCGCCGTAAATGCTGTCGAGATCCGGACAGCCGTATTGCTGCTGCAAACGGTCAAAATGCCGATGTAAATGCGATAGTTGGAGTTCCATGGCGGGGGTCCTGACAAAAAATGATCCTGCCGCCGGAGCGGACAGGATCATACAACGTAAATTTTTACTTGCCGTCGTTATAATAACGGGTAAATTTCTGAATGGCGCTGACGTGAGTGTCTTCGTTTCTGAGACTTTCGCGCAAGGCGGTAATTTCCTTGGGTTCGGAAAAACGCATGGTGACGGCAATGTCTTTGGTCTTTTCGCTCTCGCCCATTTTAACGTATTTGGCAATACCTTCCTGCATATAGGGCGGCAGGCTGCGCATAACGATCCTTAAACCCGGGCAGTTAATGCGGGCGGCGAAGATGCCGGCATCGGGATTGACGCCGAATTTCATAGTGCCCCGCGGTTCCATCGACTGGTGTTTTTCTTGTCCGATAACAAAAACGTTGTTGCTGCGGACATTGACCAGCCGTTGACAATTTTCTATCTTTTCTTTTTCTGATACCGGCGGACACAGTTGGTCATAAACGTCATAAGCGGCACCGATCGGAAATTTGTGGTGAACGGAAATGATTTGCTGTTCGGCAGTCTCGTCGCGCATGTCGCGGTTCATTTTATATTCTTCGGCTTTGCTGATGAATTGTTTGCTGTAGTCGGCATCCTGAAAAGCCAGCGAGCCGATGTCGTTGACGCCGTTGTTGAGGCTGCGGATATAGTTGTCGTTAATGTTTCTCAGGTACATGTCCCAACTGCCGCCGATATTGTGTTTGCGGTTGTACTCGTATTTTTGCGACAAGATGCCGGCGACGGTTTTGAAATACAATTCGAGGCATTTTTCTTTATAAGCAGCTTTTCTTTTGGCTTCAATGTCGGGTTGTGCGGCGTCTTCGACCGAGAGTCCGAGGGCGCGGTCAATTTCGGCGCCGGCGGCTTCTTTGCCGACGTCGGCCTGGATCATTTGGCAAAAGGCGGAATAGGTGCTGCCGATCGAACTTCCCTGGGCCGCGTTTTTGCCTTCGGTCATCATCGCGCCGTAAAACTTAAGAAACTCCAGCTTGGTTTCTTCGTTGAAATTTTGGCGTACGGCTTTGCGGAATTCTTTCTGTTGTTTGCGAATTTCGAAAGAATATTCCGCACTCGGGTTCTTTTGGAAAGTATATTCTTCCAAATCGGGACGGATTTGTTCGATGGTCTCGTTGCGGGTTTTCTGATCCTGATAGGTTTTGAAATCGCTGATCAGCATTTTTTTGAGAATATTTTGACGTCCGTTGAGTTCTTTAAACAGTTTGTCGGCGCTTTCGTCGTCCAGCTGACGGTTAACGATCGCTTCGGAGAGGGCGTCGGCGTTTTTGATCCCCATGTTGTGCATAATGGTGGCAAGAATTTCGGGCGCTTCGGGGATTCGTTCTTTCGTCGATCCGCTGCACAAAGCAAAAAAGCCGAGTTGTTTATAAGTCGAAACAACCCGGTTGCGGCGGATTTTTTCTTTCAGCTGTTCGATGTTGCTGACCTGATCCAGCTCGTGTTCGGCGACAATGTTAAAGACGGTTTCGTCTTCAAAGGCGCGTTTATTGAGATCGGCAACTTTCTGATACAGTTCCGTCAGATCGCCGGCACTGATGTTTTCGGCATCGGTTTTGCACATTTCCATCAGTGAGAAGGCTGCCAAAATCCGGTTTTCGAGATTGATTTTGTCGATAGAAGGTTTTTTGCTTTCTTTTGCCGCCATTTTTTTCTCCATTAGATTTATTAAGGATATCATATAATATTATAATTTTTATGTCAATAAAATGTCCAAAATTTTGTCGTTTTAAAAGGATTGACTTTTTGTCTAATTCACTCTATACTAATGCACGAAACGCTACAATTCTATATATTTTTAAACTTAATTTTTATGAAGAACAAAAAATTCTTCAACTCTTTTTATTTTCTGCGGCGATATTTTAATATCCCCAGAAAAAAGAAGTTGAAGTGGTGCGTGATCCGCGAAGTTTCCCCGTCCGGAACCGAATTTCGTCTCGGGGTCTCTATTTCCGGAACCGACAAGTACATCGATCTGGCGCAACGCAGAATCTTTTCCGAAGTTTCGTGCGGTGCGGTAGAACGTTCTGTTTGTCCGGCTTTTCGGATCAGTCGCGGAAAGGGGTTTGTATACATAGCCTCTAACGGCTGGAAAGTATCCAAGCCCAAAAGCTACATCGCGGACATCTATCGAAGTTCGTGGTGGCGTCCCGAAATCGTTAAGGAAACACTGTTGTGATCGCTTAACGGTTAACAGAAAAACGGCTTTTCGTCTTGATGACGGAAAGCCATTTTCTTTTTTAAAGTTTTGCCGTCCGCCCGCGGCGGGCTTGATTATAAGTTTTAGAACCGTTGTTTTTGCAATTTGACAGCCTATCTTAGGGGAGAAAACAATATTTACAAGGAGGTTATCATGAACAAAGTAAAATTGATGCTTGCGGCATTATTGTTGTCCGGTTTGGCATTGCCGGCGGCTGCAGACAACAGTAACACGCCGAGTGCCAAAAAGCTCACGGTTGCCGATGTCAAGGATCTGCCCGATGATACGGAAGTTATTCTTGAAGGTTACATTGCCAGCTCTTTAGGCGACGAAGAATACATCTTCAAAGACGAGACCGGCTCGATTAAGGTTGAAATTGACGACGACGATATGCAAACCGTCAAGGCGACTCCCAACGACCGGGTTGAGATTCGCGGCGAAATCGACACTCATATGATGGCGCCGGCGGATATTGAAGTTGAAAGCATCCGTTTGGTGCAATAAACTTACCGACAAATCCTCCGGCTTGGCCGGAGACGTTCTGAAGACAATAAAAACGGGGAATTTCCCCGTTTTTTTCATGCCTGTTTTCCGTCTAAACGGCGATTTCGGTCAGGGTGTCGGCAATGATCAGATCTGCTTCGGTTGAATTGATCACTTCCTGCAGAGAAAATGCCGGATTGATTTCTTTCAGTACCAGTCCTTTGGGCGTGACTTCGAGAACGCCGCGTTCGGTAACGATCAGATCCACTTCGCCGGCGGCGGTGAGGGGCAAAGTACATTCTTTTAAGATGCGGGGTTGTCCTTTGTTGGTGTGTTCCATGGCGATGATTACCCGCTCGGCACCGACGACCAGGTCCATGGCGCCGCCCATTCCGGGAATAAAAGCGCCGGGGATCATCCAGTTGGCCAGATTTCCGTGCTGATCTGCCTGAAGAGCACCGAGGACGGTGGCGTTGACATGGCCGCCGCGAATCATCGCAAAAGATGTGGCGGTGTCGAAAAAGGCGGCGCCCGGCCGGGTAGTTACCGCAATGCCGCCGGCGTTGGTTATTTTGGGGTTTTCTCCGGCGTCGGGATCATGACGGCCGACTCCGAGCAAACTGTTCTCGGAGTGAAAAATGACTTCGACTTCATGCGGGATGTAGTTGGCAACTTCAGTCGGCAGCCCGATACCGAGGGTAATGACGTCTCCCTGCTTAAATTCCTGAGCCACTCGTTGGGCAATGACCGCGCGGCACTGTTCTTTTGAAAGCATCCTGAAATCCTTTACTTGACAATATAATCAATAAAAATACCCGGAATGGTAATTTCGGCCGGATTAAGTGGTTGGTCGCAAATAAGGTCGGCTTCGACGATGACGGTCGCGGCCGCAGTGGCCATGGCGGTATTGAAATTGCGGGTGGTTCCGTCAAGAAAAACATTGCCGTAACAATCGACTTTGCTGCCGTATATGAGAGCAACGTCTGCAGTGAGAGGCTTTTCGAGCAGATATTTGCGCCCGTCGCTTTCAATGACCGTTTTGCCTTTTTCGACAACGGTGCCTACCCCGGTCGGGGTTAGAAAACCGCCCAGACCGGCACCGCCGCAGCGAATTCTTTCAACCAGCGTTCCCATCGGCACCAGTTCGACTTCCAACTCGCCGGCATTAAACTGGCGGCCGGTTTCGGGGTTGGTTCCGATATGGGTGACAATGGCTTTGCGGACCAGTTTGTTCACAATTAAACGGCCGCGGTCATATTCGGGGTAACTGGTGTCGTTGGCGATCAGGGTCAGTCCGTCGGTGCGGTTTTTGATGATTTCTTCAATGACCCGTTGCGGGGTTCCGCAGCGCAAAAAGCCGCCGATCATTAAAGAAGAGTTTGCCCTGATTAATTTGCCGGCCTCTGCCGCCGATATAATTTTTTTCACTAAGGTCTCATTTCGGTTGAACATTTTGGTCATCACTATAACGGAAAAGTTTTTAAAAGTCATCTTTTTTGTTTTGCGGTTTGCCAGCGGAGAAATTCTTGCCAAGAAAGAAAATCGCTGATACTTTGAATGCAGGTTAAAACTTGTTTGAAGAAGGCTTTTATGAATATTGAAGAAGAAATCAATCTCATCCGTTGCCGCAACCGAAAGGCGGAAGCCGACAAGGCATGGGAGATCAGCAATATGCGCAAAATCGCGGTGGCGCTGACCGCTTATTTTGTTATGATTTGCGTTATGTATGTTCTTAAAATGGAGAATCCTTTCATCGGCGCGATCATTCCGACGCTGGGATTTATCCTTTCGACCGTCAGCGCCGACTTGGTGAAAAAGATCCGGATGAAAAAATTTTATAAAAACGGGGAAACATGCCATGGCCGATAATCATAATTTAATCCTTTATCATCCCGAAAGCGGAAAAGTCCGCCGTTTGCATCTTGGTTTCAGCTGGTTGTTTTTTCTTTTGGGTGTTTTCGGTTTTTTCTTCCGCGGTTTGTTTAAAGACGGATTGTTATGGCTGGCGGGTTTGACGGTTCTCTGTAGCTTGTTTGACAATGAAGTCGGTTCCTATCCGCTTTTGGACTTTAAGTATGTTGGTTATGCTGTGGGAATAACCTTGGCGATACAAGGAAATTTTTATTGTTTGCAGAAATGGATGCAACAAGGGTATCGGCTTGACCGTACTTCGCCGCTGGCGGCCGCATGGGTTTTGAAAGACAAAGAGAAGTTTTTTAAAAACGTCCGCTATGCCGAAATTAAAGAAGAGTTGGAAAAAATTGCGGCGCAAGGTCAGTTCTGATGCGGAAATTATTTTGGAGCGGCGTGGTCGTCGGCTGTTTGTTTTTGTTGTGGGCGGCCGCGATTGAGCCGCGTCTGCTGGCGATCAGGCATTATCAGTTCTCGACGCCGGGGTTGGAAAATATACGGATGGTGTTGGTGTCCGATCTTCATCTGGCACCCGGCGAACAGTCCCGCTTGCAGAAACTGGCGGCGGAAATTAACCGTCAACGGCCCGATGTGGTGTTGGTGGGCGGCGATCTGGCCAACGGTCACCGGCGCCGAAGTTCGATGCCTGCCGCGAAAATTGCAGCCGGATTGTCTGAAATCAAAGCGCCGTACGGCATTTTTGCCGTGCTGGGCAATCATGATGCCTGGTACGGGAATCGGGAAATGGCCGCGGCCTTGCAACAAAATCAGATTAAAGTTCTGCAAAATGAAGGATTGGTGATTAAGACGGCCGGAGGGGCGTTTTATCTGGCCGGGGTGGAAGACTTTGATACCGGGCATCCCGATATTGAACGGGCGTTGGCCCGCTCGGAAGGGCCGGTGATTTTGCTTTCTCATTCGCCGGACGTTTTTCCCGCGGTGCCGCCGCAAGTGGTTTTGACATTGGCCGGTCATACGCACGGCGGTCAGATTTATATTCCCGGAATCGGGGCGCCGGTTTCGAGTTCGGTTTACGGACAGCGTTATATTCGCGGGCTGATTGAGGAAGAAGGACGGCGGATGTTGGTGACGGTCGGCACGGGAACCAGTGTGCTGCCGCTGCGGTTTGGCAGTGTTCCGGAGATCGTGGTTATTGACTGGCAAAAAAATCCACCCAAAATTTGACAAAAAACTTGATTCTGTCGTTTGTTGTCGTTATACTGGTTTTATCAAAAGAATTATTAACCAATTAAATTATACTAACTATGGAAGAGAAAAAAATCATCCACTGCTTTTTCCGTTTCGACATCTCTCAGAGCACCAAAGTTCTGATGTATAAAATCACTCAGGGCGACGGCAAACGCTGGAATGTTGACGGAGAAGAGGAAAGAGGTCACATCACATTGCGTGAGATCGGCCGCTCGGTCAACAACACCTTGGTGCTGCTCGGCAACGGTTATATGAGAATCATCACTGCCTTTGACGGTTATGAGTATATGATCGAAGACAAAGAAGGCGGCGGTGCGGAAGTTTCGTTTCAGGGGCCGGTCAATGCTCTGCTGGCTCAGGCTTTGATGCCGCGTATGACCTATGTTCCCGGAACGCTGCGTGCCATGTCGGAAGATATGCCCGATTATGCGTCGATCGCCGAGTTCATGGAGATTCGTGCCGAACGCAATGCCGGTTGTCCCAATCCTCAGGATCGTCACGGCTGGCGGGTGAACATGAAGTTCAACAACGAACTGGTTCCGTGGTTGCCGCCGTTTAACGGTGACCGACGGGAAAATCCGAAAAAACAGCGCCGCAAAGAACGTGCCGGCAAGTTTGCCCGCCGTTAAAAGCGAAAGCTGTTCTCAAAAAAAAAGCGACCTTTCAGGTCGCTTTTTTTATACCCGAATCCGGGTTTTTACAGTTGTGGCGCCAAAAAGTCAAGCCGGCGTAATTGTTGCAGTTCTTCTTCGCTGCAGACCGGGTTGAAATAACGCTGCAATAAGGATGCGTCAGGGGCTGTTTGTGAACGGGCGATGAGATTGCCGCCCAGGTTTTCAAAAATCTCTCCCCAGCTTTCAGCCTCAAAAATAATTTCCATTCCGGGGTTGAGGCCGACCATAAACATCCGGCTGATGTTGGGACGGTGGGAGACAACGGCAATGATGTCGCACTTTTGTCCTCCGGCGAGTTTGATCAACCTGTCTCTGCCTTCGTGAGGATAATCGGACATATGTTCGGCCAACAGCGCTTCGGTTTCAATGCGGGCATTGTCCATAGCCAAGGAAATGACGCGCGCGGTTTGTTCTGCCCGGCAGACGGGAGAGGTAAAGACCGTCCCGGCGCAGCCGATGTGTTGTTTGATTAGCAAAGTCCGGGCAAAAATTTCCTGAGCGCTTTGGGCGGTCAGTTCTTGACGATCGTCATATTCTCCGTGCCGATAAATGATAAATTTTTTCATAGTATTTAGATTAATAATTAAAATATGGACAAATTATGGAACAACCGCGGCAAAAAGTCAAGTTGTTCCAACCGGTGCTTGGTAAAATGCCTGCAATTTCGGAAGAGGTCGGTTGGGTCAGAATGTCGGCAATAAAAAAAGGAGACGGCGAATGCCGCTCCTTTTGCAGAATTTGTCACAGGTCAGCCGAGTTCAACCATAGGCCGCATACCGTCGCCGTAAACAGGAACGAAGCGTTTGAATTGTGCCGACAGTGTCGACCGGACCGGATATTTTTTAAAAGTTCCCGGAACAAGACGGCCGTTTTCGTCCTGGTATTCGTTCATCCATACCGGAGGAATAAAGGCGTGATACTTGATTCCGTCGATTTCAACCGTGCCGTAGGCAATGTTGTGCTTGATCCAATCGACTCGAAAAGCGAATTTTTGCCGGCGAAGCTGTTTTTCGTATTGGCGGCAGACGGCTTTGATACTCCATGAGGACAGGAAGATGTTTCCGATCATCAGAAGCAACAAGCCGAAATTTTCGACAAGACTGTCGGAAAAGACGATCATTGCGCCGAGGTTGAGAAAAACACTGCTTTTGATAACGCGTTTCCATTTTTGTTGTTGTTGAATAGTTTTGGTACAACGACGTAAAATCAGGGTTCCGCAGGCTGAAAAATTGCACAAGGCCCACACAAGCATTAAAAAAATAAACACATTTTGATTCATTTTGATAGGTTTTTTATTGTTAATAATTATTTAGAATAATCAATTTGAGCAGGCTAATATATAAATTAAAATTTTGATGTCAAGTATAAAAAAGATTTATTTTGGAGGCGGGGCGGTTGTTTTTTGTCTTAAAAAGCTGTAAGTTGAGCAAAAATACATCAACGGAGAAAAGGATGCAACCGGATTTCGGCTTGAGGTTTGATAAGGAAATTTATCAGGGAGACGCGTTTGAACTGGCTTGGCAACATCTGCTGGGCGCTTATTTGTGTACGCGGATTGACGGTGTTTTGACGGCCGGAATGATTACCGAACTGGAGGTTTATATCGGCAGCTGCGACAAAGCCTGTCATGCCTGGCCGAATAAACTGACGCCGCGTACCGCCACCATGTTTAAACCGGGTGGATGTGCATATGTCTTTTTTGTTTACGGAATGTATAACCAATTTAACGTGGTGGCAGGACCGGAAGGAACGGCTAACGCGATTTTGATTCGCGCGCTGGAACCGATTGCCGGGATTGAGGAAATGATGAAACGGCGCCGTTGCGAAAAATTGAATCATCTGACTACCGGTCCCGGAAAGCTTTGTCAGGCGCTGGCAATAACCCGCCGACAACATGATGGCATCGATTTGAACGGCGATACGGTATGGATCAGTCCCGGTATTGAGAAATATGAGTTTGAGGCACGACCGCGGATCGGAATCGATTATGCGGAAGAATACAAGGACATGCCATGGCGTTTTTATATTCGCGGCAATTCTTTTATCAGCAAAAAATAACGGGTGTAAAACAAAACCGCCGAGATCGTTTGAATCAGGGCGGAAGGAGCTAACAAACTGTCGGTATGACAGCCGTCGTTATTCAATATATTACCGGCACTCCTTCCAAAGAAAGGCTGGCAGGTTGAAGTGGTTTGCCAGATATAACATTCAGTTTTAGAAATGCTGAGGTAATATTAAATAATTTGATGTAAATTGCAAGCAAAAAAAACAGATGTTGGTCAAGGCGTAATAAAAAAGCACGGTCGGCGTTGCCGACAGTGCTTTGGATTTTTGCGAAAAACGATCAGTCCCGACGCAATGCGTTGAATTCCTGTATGGCCAGCATTGATTTCAGCCGTTTCACATAGACAGAACTCCGTTCGATCTTTTCGGAGATTTCCCAGTCGCGGTCGTTCCAGATTTCGCGGATCGTGGTTTCGTACTTTTGAATCAACTGTTTCACGCCTTCTTCTTTCAGAATATGTTCGATGTACCAATCCTGGTTGGACATCGTCATGTTCCAAAACAGGTCCTCGAACTGCGGAGAATCCGGAAAAACCGGGGATTGCAGCCACCGTTCCTGAAGTTTCTCGTCATGCCAGTAGCAGTATACGAAAATACTGACGACGATCAGGTAGACGACAAAGAAAATCATGGCAACGGCAAAAGAAAAGAGGTAGAAGCAGATGCCGGTGGCGATTAGGGTGAGGATCGCTAAAATGGTTATCACATTTTTCATCGTTTAAAATTGTTAGTTAATAATTGTGTGCTTTAGACAAAATACCCCCAAAAAAGCCTGATGTCAATATCCAAAATAGGCAGATGCCCGATCGGTTGAATTGAGTGTCGGCGGGAAGAGGTTTAACGGATCAAAAAAAAATGCCGGTTTGAAACCGGCATTTGACAACTTGATAAACAGAAAAGATTACTTCAGTTTCTTTTCAACGAATTCTTCGTGCTTTTTCGACTTCTTGTCGTATTTTTTCATGGACAGTTTTTCCGGATGGGTTCTCGGATTTTTTTCGGCGACGAAAAAGGTACCGGTTCCGGCGGTGCTTTCCATTTTAACTTTTACTTTGATTGCTTTTGCCATGTCTTTTACTCTTAAAATTTAGTGTTAAACGCAAGTTTTTCTGTAATATAGCGTTTTTTCCCGGCTTGTCAATAGCTTTTTGCGGGACAGTGCCGGCTTAAAATTTAAAATACGAAAGACCGCATGTTGGAAACATGCGGTCTTGGGCAGATGCCATGCAGCCGAGATCAGGCGGGCGACATGATGCGGACTTCGTTCAGGACGGCACCGACGATGTCGTCACCCTGATATTCGATCATGATCGTGTCACCGCGTTGCGGTTTGCGATCTCCGAAAATGTGGCAAGGCAGTGAAAACGGCGTTGCCATTTCGGGCCAGATTCCGTATCTGTCCTCTCTTTTCTCGACAGAAGCGATTTTTAAGGTTCTTTCCAGTAACATAAAAAAATGTTTTAGGGTTATTACTATGTTTATTTATTAAAGGAGTTGGCCTTTAACTTCATTTCCGTTCAGAAACATTCTGGACTCGGTTTTTCCGTCGGGAAGGGACTTTTCCGTCAGTTTGAACAGGTCGCCGGCGTGAGGGCGTCGGGTTCCGCGGAACTTGGTCTTATTAATTTCAAGCGAAGTTCCGTCGTCGAAAAACAGCGTGTACAGATAGTTGCTGGTCATCACTTTTTTAATGCGTGCTTCTTTGTTCATAGCGATTAAGTTTTATAATTGGTTAATAATTGTTTCGTTGGAGTACAGTCTAACATTTAGACCAAATTTTGTCAATAGATCTGTTTGATCAAACCGAACTTCTTTTTGCCTTGAGCGATTTTAACCTGTCCGTCGACAATGTCTTCCGCTTTTAGGAGGTAGTTTTCGTCATTGACGGTACGATCGTTGATTTTGATGCCGCCTTGTTTGATCAGGCGGCGCACTTCGCCTTTGCTGGCGCAAAAGCCGATTTCGACAAACAAATCAAGCACCGGCAGCCCGGCAACGCAATCTTTTTCAAGTGTCGGCAGTTCGCCGCCGATGCCGCCTTGTTCAAAGGTTTTGACGGCAGTTTCCTGAGCCGCTTGGGCTTCTTCGAGACCGCGGCAGATTTTGGTGGCCTCGAAAGCGAGAATTTTTTTGGCTTCGTTGATTTCCTGATCCTTCAAAGCTTCCAACCGTCGGATTTCGTCAAGCGGCAGATCGGTATAAATGCGCAGGCATTTGCCGACTTCGCTGTCACCGATGTTGCGGAAGTATTGGTAATAGTCATAGGCCGGCAGTTTCTCATCGTTGATCCATACCGCATTGCCTTCCGATTTGCCCATTTTTTTGCCGGCAGAATCGGTGATGATCGGGCTGGTGAAGCCAAACAGTTCAACGTCGTATTTGCGCCGTCCGAGTTCGGTTCCCGAAGTGATGTTGCCCCACTGATCCGATCCGGCAATTTGTGCCCGGCAGCCGTATTTTTGGTAAAGTTCGCAAAAATCGTATCCCTGCAGCAACATGTAGTTGAACTCAAGAAAACTCATCGGTTGTTCGCGTTCCAACCGGGTTTTGACGCTTTCCATCGTCAACATGCGGTTAACCGAATAATAGGTGCCGATGTCACGCAAAAACGCGAGGTAGTTGATGTCTTTAAACCAGTCCCAGTTGTCGACCATGACGGCGTCATTTTGGCCGTTGCCGAATTTTAAAAATTTGCCGAAAGATTTTTTCAGTCCTTCGATATTATGACTCAGGGTTTCTTCGCTGAGGAAAGGACGCAGTTTGTCTTTGCCCGAAGGATCGCCGATGCGGGCGGTGGCGCCGCCTACCAGTGTCAGCGGTTTGTGCCCGCATTTTTGAAACCAACGCATCATCATCAGCGGCACGATATGGCCGACGTGAAGACTGTCGCCGGTCGGGTCGGAACCGAGATAACCCACCGCCGGAACGCCTTTTTGCTCGCAATCGTACAGATATTGGTCGAAACCGCTTTCGTTGGTGCATTGGTTGTAAAAACCGCGTTCAAGCATAATATTCAGAAATTCGGATTTAAAGTTACTCATTTTTCCTCGCCTTTATAATAAATTCTTAACGCATATTAGCATATAATTTTCGGAGTGCAATATGGTTATAATGTTTTTAAATGAATCATGAATAATATTAAAAATTTGACGGCGGTGGGAATTGTCGGTTCCACATCCCTTGACGGACTCGGGCTGGCGGTGACGGAAACCGACGGCGTTGACGTTTATTGCCGGGGGCCTTCCCGGACGGTGCCTTATGAAGACGAATTGCTGGATCAGATTCGTTCGGTGTTGGGAAAAAGGGCGGACTCGCCGGAAAACGCGGTTAATATCCGTCGTGCCGAAATTGCCTTCAGTGAATTTGCGGCGGCAGCGGTTTGCGGCTTTGTGCAGGAAGAGTCGTTGGTGCCGGATGTTCTCGGTTTTGGCGGCCATACCATTTGTCACCGGCCGTCCGAACATTATACGCATCAGATCGGCGACGGACAGTTGATGGCGGATCTTACCGGTATCCGCACCGTGGCGCGGTTCCGCAACGCCGATATTTTGGCCGGCGGGCAGGGGGCGCCGTTTGCGCCGGTTTATTATGAAGCGCTGGCCGCCAAAATGGAACGGCCGTTGGTTATTGTCGATATCGGCGGAACTTCGGAGATTATTTGGCTGGGAAGCAGCGGCGAGATGAAAGCTTTCGTCTGCGGGCCGGGCAATGCGGTTATTAATGACTGGGTTACCAAGCACGGCGGCATGTATATGGATTATAACGGCAAACTGGCCATCACCGGTCATGTCGATCAAAAAATCCTCAATACCCTGATGCATCATAAATATATTGCGCTCAATCCTCCCAAAGCCTGTGACCGTACGGTGTTTGCCGAAAAAATGGAACATTTGGAGGGACTGACTCTGGAAGACGGCGCGGCGACGGCAACCGCATTTGTGGCCGAATCGGTTGCTTATTCAATGGCCCTGTATCTTCCGGAACCGCCGCGGGAGGTGATTGTATGCGGCGGCGGTGCCAAAAATCCGACTTTGATGCGGTTTTTGCGTCAACGTCTGCCGGAAGCCGTGGTTCGCAATGCATCGGATGTTGGTTGGGAAGCAGAGGCGGCCGATGCGCAGGCTGCCGCTTTTTGGGCGGTGCGGCGCCTTTACCGGCTGCCGGTAAGTTTTCCTTCAACCACCGGTGTGGCCGAACCGGTCATCGGCGGTGAAATTTTTGATCCCGTTGCCGGTTCGTGAGCTTGTGTCTTAAGCTCGTAAAAAATTTTTTTATCGCGTTTGTTATTTTTTTATGCTTGCCGCATAATCATACAACGTGTAACCGGTTTGGCGGTCGGTTTCGATAATAACCGCTTGTTTGACTTGGGCGAGGGTTTCCCGAACCTGCGGGGGAAGGCCGTCCAACACCAAAACGTCACCCGAAGAGCGGTAAAGCAAAGCCGAGTTGCCGCCGTTGTAAACGATCCGAGGCGCGCTTCCCGGAGCGGCCGTGCCTGCGGAAATCACAAAGGCCAGCTTGCCCTCGGCATTTATAACCGCCTGATAATCTTTGGCGCATTCCATGTCAGGACAATCCGTTGCGAGCACGTTCAGCAAGGTTCTTTACCACGGCGATGCCGCCTTTTTCTGCCGCTTTGGTGACGTGTTTGACCAGTCCGTTGGTCTTTTTCATAAGAAAGTCGCCGATGTTGTTGCCGAGCGAACAACCGGAAAAATGGGAGGCGAGGCTGCAGGCTTCTTTGACCAATATGCCGGTTGCCTCGGCGCCGCAACGGATAACCGTGCCGGTGCCTTTGATGCCGTATTTGGCGAGAGTTTCAACAACGCTGACGCCGCCGCGGGCGATTTTTTTGCTGTCCATGTGCGGACTCCTTTTTTGATAAAATTTATAGATAAAATATTATCATAAAACTATATCCCTTACAAGTAAAAAAGAGCGGTGTCGGCCCGATGATATAAGCGCTTGACTTGCCGGCTTTGTTGTATTAAATTGTTAAGCCGGAAATAAATTTTAATGCGGACAGTTTTTATGTGCAGCTTTTTGATATACGCGGTTTCGATTATTATCCCCTAGGGGATATACTTTTTTGCACATACACAAATTCTAAATTTCTAATCAATCAGATTCACAATCAAAAACTTTAAGGTGTTGGATTAATGACAAAACATTATGCTGAACAGAAAGCAAAACCGGATTTTGCCGCGCTTGAAAAGAGCGTGCTTCAATTTTGGGAAGAAGACAAGACTTTTGAAAAATCGGTCGAAAACCGTAACGGTGCCGACGAATTCGTATTTTATGACGGACCGCCGTTTGCCAACGGAACGCCGCACTACGGGCATATTATGGTTTCGTATGTCAAAGACGTTGTGGCCCGTTTTCAGACCATGAACGGCAAAAAAGTCGATCGTCGCCTGGGGTGGGACTGTCACGGCCTGCCCGCCGAAATGTCGGCCGAAAAACAGTTGGGAGTTTCGGGACGCAAACAGATAGAAGAGTTCGGGGTTGAAAAGTTTAATCAGTTTTGCCGTCAGGATGTGCTGAAATATTCCGGCATCTGGGTGGATATGTTCAAACGGATCGGTCGCTGGGTTGATTTTTCGCGTGATTATAAGACCATGGATCTGCCGTTTATGGAAAGCGTCATCAACAATTTTAAGCAATTGTACGACAAGGGGCTGATTTATGAGGATTTCCGGGTGTTGCCGTATTCTTGGGCTGCCGAAACGCCGTTGTCAAACTTTGAAGTCAACCAGGGATATCAGGACAAGACCGACAATGCGATTACGGTGATGTTCAAGCTGGAAAACGGTATGAAGATCCTGGTCTGGACCACCACGCCCTGGACTTTGCCTTCCAACCTGATGCTGGCGGTGGGCAGCGATATTTCCTATGCGGTGATGGAAGAGGACGGACAGAAATATATTTTGGCCGAAGCACTGCTCGGACGTTACAAAAAACAACTGGAAAATGCGGTTCGGGTCGGAACCCTGAAAGGTTCCGAACTGGTCGGCACCGCTTATGAACCGATGTTTCCTTATTTTGCGGCCTTAAAAGAAAAGGGTGCGTTTAAGATCTTGAGCGGCGAGTTCGTGTCGACCGAAGACGGTACCGGCGTGGTCCATATTGCGCCCGGTTTCGGACAGGACGACTTTGACGCCTGCCGGGCCTATGATGAAAACTTCCCGGTGGTTTGTCCGGTGGACGAAGCCGGAAAATTTACCGCCGAAGTTCCCGATTATGAAGGGAAACAGGTTTTTGAAACCAACGAACCGATCATGCAGTGGCTGAGAGCCAACGGATTGCTGGTCAAGAAAGAACAATACACCCACTCTTATCCGTTCTGCTGGCGCACCGATACGCCGCTGATTTACAAGGCGATGTCTTCGTGGTTTGTCAAGGTCACCGATTTTCGCGACCAGATGGTTAAAAACAATCAGGAAATCAACTGGGTGCCCGAGCATATCAAAGACGGACGTTTCGGCAAATGGCTTGAAGGCGCACGCGACTGGTCGATTTCGCGCAACCGTTTCTGGGGAACGCCGATCCCGGTTTGGAAATCGGACGATCCGAAATATCCCCATGTAGACGTTTTCGGTTCAATCGAAGAGATCAAAGCCAAAACGGGAATTGAAGTGACCGATCTCCATAAACCGTATATTGACGATGTGGTCTATCCCAACCCCAAAGACCCGGCCGGCAAAAGCATGATGCGCCGGGTGAGCGACGTTTTTGACTGTTGGTTTGAATCGGGGTCAATGCCTTATGCGCAAGTGCATTATCCGTTTGAGAACAAAGAGTGGTTCGAAAATCATTTCCCGGCCGACTTTATCGTCGAAGCCATGGATCAGACACGCGGTTGGTTCTATACTCTGACGGTGTTGTCGACGGCGTTGCATCAACGGCCGGCTTTTAAGAATTGCGTTTGCACCGGTCTGTTGATGGCCGAAGGCGGACAAAAACTGTCGAAACGTTTGAAAAATTATCCCGATCCGGCGATGGTGCTGGACAGCATGGGATCGGATACGCTGCGCTGGTTCCTGGTGTCGTCTCCGGTGCTTAAGGGCGGCAATCTGGCGGTGGATCAGGAAGGCAAAGAAATTGTCAAGGCTGCCCGCGTGGCCCAGATTCCGTTCTGGAACGCTTTTTATTTCTTTACCCTGTACGCCAACGCGGAAGGTTATAAAGCCAAAGAAGTCTGCCGTTCAAGCGAGTTTTTGGACAACTATATTCTTTCGAAGCTGAAGAAGCTGGCGGCAGAGGTCAAACACGGCTTAAACACTTATGATGTTGCCCATGCCTGCAATGAAATTGCCGATTTTATGGAAATTCTCAACAACTGGTATATTCGCCGTACCCGCGACCGTTTCTGGGCCGGTGACCGGCAGGCCTTTGACGTTCTGTATACCGTTTTGGTCAATTTGAGCAAAATCATGGCGCCGCTGATGCCGTTTACAACCGAATATGTTTATCAGGCGTTGGTCGATGCCCGGGCTTCGGTTCATCTGACCGATTATCCCGAATTGGCGGACGTTGATGCCGATGAAAACTTGGTGCGCGAAATGGACTTTGTGCAGGATTTGTGTTCGGCCGGAAAATTTGTCCGTGAAGAGAAAAATCTGCGTAATCGGCTGCCGCTTTCCGACCTGACGGTTGCCGGCAGCAATTTGGGCTTTTTAAACGATGCCTACAAAGAGATCATCAAAGACGAACTCAATGTCAAGCAGGTGCAGGCGGACGGCAATGTGGGAGCCTATGCCGTGCCGTCGCTTTATCTTTATACGCCGTTGCTCGGCAAAAAGCTCGGCAAAGATATGGGGAAGGTTATGGCCGCCTATAACGAATATAAAAAAACCGGCGTTCCCTGCTGGAGCGAGAACGGCAGCGAAGGAATCTGCGTGGCGGGAATTGCCCTCACGCCCGATTTGTATGAGGAAAGGCTGGAGATTCTGAACGGAAAAGCCGGAAAAGCTTTTGCCGACAACAAGGCGGTGATCGTTCTCAATACCGAAGTCAGCGAAACTCTGGAACAGGAAGGCATGGCCCGCGATTTTGTGCGAATGGTTCAAAGTCTGCGCAAAGACAAAGATTTTGAAATTTATTATCGTATTCGTCTGCGCTGGAAAGCGGAAGGAAAACTGGCGGCAGCGCTGGAGAAGTTTAAGGCGATGATTGCCGAACAGGTTCTGGCCAAAGCCGAGGAAGTGGAAACCGACTGCACGGCCGGTACCGCCGCCGAGATCGAAGGCTGCCGGGTATGTTTTGACGTTGAATATGACGCTGCTGCCACGGCCGAAGCGATGGCTTTGAAAAAAGGCGCCTGATCATGCGGTTGGCTTTGTTTCAACCCGATATGCCGCAAAATACGGGCACCATGCTGCGGCTTGGTGCCTGTATGGGGATTGAAGTCGATATCATCGAACCTTGCGGCTTTGTGTTCGATCAGCGGGCTTTGCGCCGGTACGGCATGGATTATCTCGATCTGGTCAAATACCGGCGCCATAATTCCTGGGATGATTTTTGCAGCTACGCTTATGCGCATCCGGAAGAATACGGCCGCATCGTTTTGCTGACGACGAAATCGCCGCTGCGTTATACCGATTTTGAATTTCGGCCCACCGACGTTCTGATGGTCGGCCGCGAAAGCGCCGGGGTTCCGGATGCGGTTCATCAGTCGGTGGATGCCCGGGTAACCATTCCGATGACCGAAGCGGCGCGTTCGATTAACGTGGCGGTATCGGCGACGATGGTTTTGGGAGAAGCGCTTCGTCAGACACAGTTGTTTCCGGTCAGCGGCGGCAATTGACAAAAAAATAAAAAAACAGACTGGATTTACCCTTTAAAATGTGGTATAGTAGGCACTGTTTTGGAGAAAAACGAAGATTTGGATATTTGGTTTAACTTATGGGAAAACAAGTAATGAACAAGAAAACAACATCGAAAATTGCATTCAATTCCGGCGAATTTGTGGTTTATCCGGCTCACGGCGTGGGAAAAGTTGCCGATATTGCCACACAGAAAATCGGAGGATCTGAATTAGAATTGATTGTTGTTAATTTTGACAAAGATAAAATGACGCTGCGGGTGCCGCTCTGTAAGGCCGAGAGCGTAGGCTTGCGCAAAATTTCCGAAACGTCGATCATGGATGAAGCGGTGGACGTCTTGAAAGGCAAGGCAAAGGTCAAGAAAATCATGTGGTCGCGCCGTGCTCAGGAATATGAAAACAAAATCAATTCGGGCAGCCCGGTAGCGATTGCGGAAGTGGTGCGGGACCTTTATCGCCGCGAAAACCTTTCGGAACAGTCTTACAGCGAACGCCAGATTTATGAGCAGGCGCTGGACCGGCTGGCCAACGAATATGCGATTTGCAACAATATCAGTGCCCCTGATGCGACCAAAAAACTGTTGGACATTTTGTCGGCCGACGCTGCGGTTGCCGCAGAATAATTCTTTGCAGGACGAAAACAGCTCCGATGTCGATGCGGAGCTGTTTTTTTATGTCCGGTCGGTGCAACGATAAGAGTGTTTTGAAGCGAGAGTGACGTTTTTTGTTGCGGTGAGGCGTTAAAATGTTTATAATCAACCTTACAAAATACGATTTTGTTTTTTTAGGTTAATTATTATATGTATCTCTTTTCTGTGCCAACGAAACGAACATATGGTGTTATATCTGCAAAATATCGTATTTTTAAGGTTAATTATATGTTCGACAATTTCTGTGCCAAAAGAATCCGAACCGTATGTTAACCTTTTTTTCGATGAAAATTAAAAAATATAATATATATGATCTGGATTCAAATTATTTGCTGGGCAGTTCTGATTGCTTTTGCAGCACCGGTCGTGATCTTTTTTAGACGCGGCGAGTATAGAAATGTGATGGTGTATCTTTTTGCCGTTGCGGTATTTAATTTGGCCGGCGGCACCCTGATTCCTTCAGCGGCGCTGATTGTTATGTCGGTGCTGGCGTGCAAGGCCTTTTTCGGGAAAAAGAAATAGGAAAAGAAAAATCAAAAGAGGAAAGTTGTCATGAACGGCAAGTTTCCTCTTTTTGATTTTTAAAAACCGATCCTACGGCAGCGTTTACACTTTATAAGGCAATTTGGAAGCGATAAAGCTGCTGAGACGGTTGGGCAGAATCGAAAGAAACCAAGCCGAAAGGCGCATCGGCCACGGGAAAGCAATCAATCCGACATTGTTTTCCAGCCGGTGTCCGATGATGGCCGCCGCTTTTTCCGCCGGCATGAAAAACGGCATCGGACAGGTGTTTTGGTCGGTAATGCGCGACTTGACGAATCCGGGACAAATGACGCTGACCTGTATATTGCGGGGAGCCAGATATACCCTGAGCGCTTCGCCGTAAGCTTTGACACAGGCTTTGCTGGCACTGTAGGAAGGGCAGCCGGCCAGACCGTGATAGCCGGCGATTGAACTCAGCATGGCAATCGCCATCGGCGTTTGGGTCCGCCGTTTGGAGAATATTTCAATTGCCGGCAGCACGGTGTGCAAAACCCCGAAAATGTTGGTATTGAAGGTATTGTAGATATTTTCTTCCACTTCGGCGGTGGTGGCGACTCCGGCATTGGCCAACACCAAATGAAGCGCTGCTTTTTTGTTGCTGCCGACGATCCAGCGTTTGACCTTGTCGCGATCGTTGACGTCAATGATTGCTGCGTCTACTTTGGCGCCGAATTTTTCGCATTCCCGCTTAACTTCGTCCAAGCGTTCGCGGTTGCGTCCGCAGATAAAAAGGCGTTCCGTACCGGCGGCGGCATAGTACAGGGCCATGGCCTGACCGATTCCCGAAGAGGCGCCGGTGATGAGAACGTTTTTGAATTTTGTTTCCATTTTTTTGATTCCGTTATAAAGTATTGTTAAACTTTTTCTTCTATAATAACCAAAATTTTATTTTTCGGGAGAACTTTTTTGCAAATATCCAGTATGACCGGTTTTGCCCGCCAGAGCGGCAGTTTGGAACAGGGAAACTTTTCGCTTTCCTGGGTGTGGGAAATTAAAAGCGTCAACGGCAAAAGTCTGGATCTGAAAACCCGGCTGCCGTCGTGGTTGGATGAAATCAGTCTTAATCTGCGCAATATTGCCGCCGCTTATTTTGAACGCGGCAATATGAATGTTTCGCTTGAAGTGACGCTTGAACGCAGCGATACCGAGGTTAACATCAATCGCGAATTGCTGGAACGCCTGACCGGTGCCGCGGTGGATTTGTACCGTGCCCATCCCGATGATTTGGCACCTCCTTCCGCCAGTGAGCTGCTGGGGGTAAACGGCGTAATTGAAGTGGTTAAAAACCGTTTTGGCGAGGAAGAACTCGAGTTGATCCGCCAACGGTTGAGCGCCGGTTTTGAAGAATGTTGCGTGCGGTTGCAGTTTGATCGCCGTCAGGAAGGTGCAAAAATTAAGTCGGTGCTGGAACAACAAGTTGACCGGATTGAAGCTTTGGTCAAAGACATTGCCCGCAAAGCCGCCTTGCAACCGGCAGCTCTCAAACAAAAGCTCACCGCCCAGCTGGCCGAATTGTTGGAAGGAAATCCGATCAGTGAGGAACGGCTGGCTCAGGAAGCGGTTTTGCTGGTGAACCGGGCCGATATTCGCGAAGAAATCGATCGTCTGACAGCTCACGTCAAAACAGCGCGGCAATTGCTGGAAGCCGGGCAGACGTTAGGACGCCGTTTCGACTTTTTGTGTCAGGAACTGAATCGCGAAACCAACACAACTTGTTCCAAAGCGGCGGATATTGAGATTATCAATCGCGGAATGGAACTAAAAGCGGTTATTGAGCAATTGCGTGAACAAGTACAAAATATGGAGTAGAAAATGGAAGACGTTATTAATTATCTGCGTAAGGTTCGCCGCGGTACCATGTTTATTATCGAAGGGCCGTCCGGTGCCGGCAAAGGAACCGTCATTAAGGAAATTCTTGCCCGTGATCCGCATATCAAGTTTTCGGTTTCGGTCACCACCCGTCCGCAACGTCATAATGAGGTTGACGGGGTGGATTATTACTTTATTACCGATCAGCAGTATGATCAGCTGATTAAGGAAGACGCTTTTTACGAATATGTCGACTCGCAGTACGGAAACCGTTACGGAACTTTACGTTCGGAAGTGGACAGTTTTATCAATGTCGGCGAAGACGTGTTGTTTGATCTCGATTGGATGGGAGCGCGTCAGATGAAGGAAAAGGCCGGCGCCGATGCGGTGACGATTTATTTGCTGCCGCCGTCGATCAAAGAAGTGCGCCGCCGTTTGGAAGGTCGCGGGACCGACAGCCCCGAAGTGATCGAAAAGCGTATGAATATGGTTTTGGAAAAAATCAGCCACTGGGACGAATTTGACTATGTGGTTGTTAATGAAGAACTGGAAGATACGGTGGAGAAAATCCGTCGCATCATTTCCGGCGAACGAATGAAACGGGTGCGCCAGCTGAACGGTTTGAAAACGTTGGTCGATTCGTTGGTAAAAGAAGCCCAAGAAGCATAAACTTTGCTTGCCAATCATCATAATTTTGGGTATGCTGGGCAGCAAATTTAACAAGGCAAAGTGAAACCGATGAATCCGACTTCTATTTTGGGACGATATCTGACCAAACAGATCTTAATCAATTTTATTGCGGTTCTGTTGATGGTAACCGGCGTTATTCTGATGTTTGAAGTGATCGAACTGTTACGCCGTACTGCCGACCGGCCGGACGTGGATTTGGTTTTTATTCTGAAAATGGCCTTTTCCAAGTTGCCGCGCACCTTTGAAATGGTGTTTCCGTTTATTATGATGATTGCGGCGATGATTACGTTTTGGAAAGTCAGCCGCAGCAACGAATTTGTTATTATCCGTGCCGCCGGGGTTTCGATCTGGGAATTTCTGGCGCCGGTGCTGGCGGCCGTGTTTATGGTCGGTATTGTCAATATTACGATGCTTAATCCTGTTTCTTCTTATCTGTACGAAGTTTATGAGACGCTGGATTATCGTTTTAAGACGAAGGATCCGAAGGCGGTTTTGTTTTCCAACAAGGGGTTGTGGATCCGCGAAGCGGTGGACGAAAACACCTTTTTGGTGTTGGAAGCCAAATCGGTGCGTCAGGAAGAAGACGTGTTGCTGCTTAGAAAAGTGAGCGTGTTGGAAATGGACCGCCAGTCGCAGTTGCTTAAAAGAGTGGAGGCTTATGCGGCGGAACTGAAAGGCAATAAATTTGAACTGAAAGACGTGAGGATTTTTGAAGCCGGACAGCCGGTGCAAAAAATCAATAATGTGGACTATGAAACCACATTGACAATTGAGCGCATCAAAGAAAACTTTATTGATCCGGAAGCGATTTCTTTTTGGAACTTGCCGGATACGATCCGTTTTTACGAGTTGGCGGGTTTTTCGGCCCTGCGGCATCAGATGCGCTATATGTCATTGTGGAATTCGCCGTTTTTGTTATGCGCGATGGTGTTGGTGGCGGCCGTTTTTGCCCTGCGTCCCAACAATCGTCGCGGCGGGGTGATGTTTTTGATTGTCGGCGGCATCTCGACCGGCTTTATGGTTTATTTTTTGTCACAAGTGATTTATGCTTTCGGAATCAACGGTTACATTCCGGCGATGCTGGCGGTATGGACGCCGGCACTGATTGTGGTGATGGTCAGCATATCCGTGCTGCTGCATTTGGAAGACGGATAGGGCGTGGCCGCAAAAGAACGGGAAAGCGCCGCAGATGACGGCGCTTTATGTTTGTCAGCTGACGGGATTGCAGTTCTTCGGTCGGCCGAACGGAACTTCATCCGTCAATTCGACCGTCGCTTCCAGGTTGTAAAATTCCAACAGCCGTTTGTAGACCGGCCATCCGGTTTCTTCACCCAGTTCGAGCCGGTCGATCCGTTGCCACGGAATACCGGTCCGTTTGGTAACGTGTTCCAGCCGCAGGTGATGATTGTGGCGATATTCGGACAGTTTCTGCCCGAGTTTGCGTTTGAGATACAATTGAGATTTCATTGTTAAAAACTCCCTTGGTTTTGTTGAATTAATTGAAAACAAAACCGCCCTGAAAAGATCAAGGCGGGGAGTTCGTAACTGTTAGAACGCAGTCTGTCTTATTCGTTGTATGTCAAATACACTTATATCGACAGCTCCCCTTGGAGGAGTTGCTTGTTTGTTCTAAAGGAGCTACGATACTCCGCATCCGATTTCCGGCTGCAGCACTGATATTAAAGAACCCGGCGGAAATTGCAAGCGGAAATTGTTGCGGGGAGGTTTAGCTTTTAGACTGAAAACGGTTTGAGCAAACAGGTGTTGCAGCCGTGAAGACAAAGTGAGCAAAAAGCCGGCAGCAAAAGCGTTTTTTGTAAAGGCGGCGTAAAAAGTGCTTGATTTATTTTAAATTGTTGTGTATGTAGAAAGACGTGTCGGCAAACTGCCGCAAAATAGGGGTATAGCTCAGTTGGTAGAGCATCGGTCTCCAAAACCGAGGGTCGTGAGTTCGAATCTTACTGCCCCTGCCATAAGAAAACGTCCGGAAGGGCGTTTTTTTTATGGCATATGGAAAAGTTGACAAGAACTCACGGGGAAATGAGTTTACCTACCCGCGAAAGGCGGGCGGAAACGGAATTTTATACTGGATATGTTAGCGGAAACGCATGTTGACAGGCGTTATATTTGCGGTTAATAAGCCTGTCTCAGGCAGCATCAGTTTTTACCGTCCTCTAAAGCTTTCGTAACGGCTTTTTATCAGGGCTATTTCCAAAGGATTCCGTTTTTGCAGATTATTATTGTACTTATACAAGTCGCGCATTTATTTTGCATGAACATGCACGCCGTGTCTTCTGCACCAATTTTCTATACCGAAACCAAACGGGTTGTTTCCCGGTGTTGCTATGGTTAATCCCAAACGATCCGGACCAAAAAGGTTAATGCGGACACCCACATTTTTGAAAACGCTGTAAACCGCCCCGGCACAATTGTTGGTAAACAAATTATACTTTCCGCTTTTGCGAATGTTTACTTTATCCATTTCTCGTTCAAGACGTTTGGGGTCTATTCCCAATTGACTTAAATAAACAAAATAGTAATCGGCTTCCCGGCTGTAAGTTTTGAACAGCGGTTCGTCATCCATCATTGAACTGCGGCGGTTGACAACCCGGTTTTTGTACTGCATGGCGGCATGCCCGACCAAGGACGGACCTTCGACCGGAACAATTGCCACCACAATCGGTTCTTCTGCCATTAAATCCAACTTTCCGTCACGATTACGGGGAATTCGGGCAGTTATATCCTGACCGCCGCGGATAACATTACCGTATTTTTCAAATTCTTCCGCTACCGGGCAATGCAATTCCGTGCTAATGCGTGTCCCTTTATACAAAATATATCCGCGATTTTTGGCACGAGCCAGTTCCTTCGCCGTTTTGACGTCTTCCGCTTCTGCCCGGCTCAAGAACGTATGATACGGATTCAGCCTTGAGGCTCTCAGACGTCTGTATAATCCATTGTTGGTTATGGCATGCCAAATTTTTTTGAGTCTCTTATATTGCTGAGCCGTCCCGGCATAAACTACAGAATGAGGATATTCATCAGTGGTATTTGTCATGATATTAACCCATTATTATGGTAATATTTCCGTTCTACTCTGTTCTATCTGTAAATATATTTATAACAAATAATTTAAAAAGTCACTCTTTTTTCCGTTTTTTATAAAAAATACATTTAAAACTGACATACAGCGCCGACAGACAGAAAAGCTTATTTTATACAAACCGTTTGCTTTTAGGACCTGATTATACTATAATATTTAAACCGTTTTGTTTGTATGGAGGTGAATTGAGATGGGCATCTTTTCTTCAAAAGCAAAGTTTGATTTGGAACGGCACCTGCAAAATGTTGTCGGCAGATGTTGTGAAGAAATGCCTGAGAAAGAAAAAAACGAATTGCTGGGACGTATTGTCAGCGATGAAGGAAACAAAAGGTATGCCAAACGGCATTTTCTTTTTGGCAGCGAGCTTCGTATTGATAAAAAACGCGGGAAGAAAATTTATGAGCAGCACGATTTAAGCCAATTTCCGGACTGGAAATCGGATGAAGATTTCCCAAGCAATAAGGCCTATTCCTTAGACAGTAAGGAACATCAGGAGGGCGTCAAAAAAATTGAGGACTTAATAAAAAAATTTACGGCTAATGATTCGAATGTCGCTAAAGATTTAAAGAAATTGCTGGAGAACAGCGAAATCCGTTACAGAGTTTTGAGCAAGTGGGAAAAACCAAACGGAAGCTGTTCTTTCAAAAGAGCAGAGCAAAAAGGCGCTAAAAATCAAATCGTCATTTGTGTTTGCGATTTAAATAAAACCGGGGATAAGGTGTTACCGGAGATCCTGGCACATGAGTTGGGACACGCTTTGGAATTCAGCCAACGCCCTAAAGGAGCAGAAACAAAATATATGGACGGCTGTGAAACCGCGGCCGATATTTTGGGGGCTTCGTTGCTTGCAAATGCGGGAGTAAGCTCTAAAGAATTCAGCAAGTTTATGGGAAAAGATTACCGGGAGCGGAAAAAAAAGAAGTTGGATACGGAAATGTTTTATTCGCCGGACGGTAAATATCGGAGAACAAATTTTATTTTAGCTTATAAATACATGTATAAAGCCCGAAGAAATAATTTTAAATCTTTGGAAAAGGAAAACCCGAATAAGATCCCGGAAAAGAAAAACATAGTTGAACAGATTAAAGCTCATCGAGGGTTGGCCTCGAAAAAGACGACAGCGGACAAACCTCAGTCGGTATCAGCAGAAAATTTAAAGAATTTTGGATATGTGTCAAACCGTAACGACGGCGGCAGGTAGTCGTTTCGATGAAAAAAATATGGAAATATCTGGAAAACGGTTTGGGGCTGGCAGGTCTGGCGATTGTTTTTGCCGTCGGGTTTGCCGCGGTTACCTTTTATATTTATGTGCGGTTTAAGGAGGCGTTTTATTTCGGCAGCCGGATGAATTTGGGGATGGTGGCGGCCTTAATCATTTTATTGACGCTGTATGTTCTGTTTGAACTGTGGCGTCAACGACGGCGCTGAAAGCGGTAAGGGAAGGGATCCCGTAAATTGTTTGAGAGAGCTTTTTCGGGGGGTAATGATTAAAAAAGGCTTCTTCTCAATATCTTTGTTTGTAATAGGACGATTTTTATTGAGATTTCAGCCTTTTTATCTTCTCCAACATGAGTGTCGTTTTGCGTTGGGGGGCCGGTTCGCCGTTCGGTTGGTTTTCGGTATCAAACAGTTGCCGGCAGACGCGTTGGGGAAAAACGGCATTGTGCAATTCTTCCAAAGACTGTTTTTGGTAGCTGCCGTTCAGTATCGAGGGAAGTTCACGGAGATATTTTTGTTGAAGCATCTTGAGATAGTCTTTTTTCAGATTATCGTCAGTTTCGATTTTTGCCGCCAGTCGCACCAGCTTTTGCAATGCGTCGTCGTCAAAAGAACGGCAGAGTTCATTGAGCAAGTAAGGAATGTCTTCGAGCTTGCAAGATGCCATATTATTCTCTTTCTTTCGGATTCGTGAAAGACCGGTTGTCGGAAGAACCGCAAATTTGTTTGATTTTTTTGACAATGTCGCTTTGGGCCGGGGCAAGATTTTGATCCGGTTGGCGGGGCGTGATGGCGGCGCATCTTCCGTTTTTGACGTCCGGCAACGCATACATGTCCAAAACCGACAGATGAGTGCCGTAGGCGTAATTTTTGATTTCTTCGGATTGCATAACCGACTTTAATTGTTCTATGTCGTTGATTTTGAGACCGTGGTGAGCGCAAATGTCCGAGACGGCCAGGGCTTCGGCGGCGTGTCTTCTGAAAAATTGCGTTTCGCGCCGGATTTTTTGTTCGAGCTCGGGGAAGGTTTTGCCGAGTTCAAAACAGGATTTTGCCTGCAGGGCGTTGGACATCATATGCAAAGAGGTGAAGGCCTTAAAAATGTCATTGTCGTCGCCTGCGGCGGTGGAACCGTTGACCAGGCGGCGGCCGATCGTTTTATGGAATTCGTCGGCCTTAAGTCCCATCCCGCTTTGAGTTTCGTTGCCGCCCAAAAACTCGAGACAGGTATAGCGCGACTGCAATTCGCTTGTCAAAATGCTGCGGGCTTTCCCGGCCTTGAGCAGCATTCCCCATTGTTTGCAGAGCTGATCTTGTATCGGCAGCATCGAAATGACGGTGTTAAAATCCATGTTGCTGATTTGGGAATACAGCGCCGGATTAACCGCAGGTTGTACGTTGCCTTTTTGCAGGCGTTGTTTAAATGCTTCGGCGCCGGGCAGAGCGTCGCTTTTCAGGGAACCGTCCATGCCCTCGATATCGGCGGCCGAAAAAGTTCCTTGCGCGATTTTGACTCGAAGCTTGGCCGCGGTGGCAACGGCGGCAAATTCCAAAACCTGCGCCGCACCGTTTTTGACGCCGCAGGATTTGGCGATATGATCCATATATTGGACGATATATTGGTTCTCGGTACCTGCCGGAAAAAGTTGGTGCAAATCGGGAAAAGCGGTGAAAAGAGCCTTGCGGTCGGTTGCGCTTAATTCGGTTACGGAAACGTTCTCAGTCATTATTATTACTTCCAAAATAAACTTTCAAAACAATAATAACTTAACAGTTGGACAAAAACAAGTGCCATTTATAAATCTTGTTAAAAAACGAAGGCGGCAGAAACACCGCCTTGATGTTGGGCTATCTGATCGGCGTCATGTTCAGGTTAACGGCTTCGTCGAGATAATACATATTTCCGGTCAGCGGATCGATGATCAGATATCCGAGAATGCCGCCGATAACCAGATTGCCGGCAAAATACCAGCCGCTGACGTGCCAGTCGATGAGGGATTCTTTGGTTTGATAACCTTTTTTGGAGGCGATGACGGTATATTTTTCGGGGTTGAAATAACCGCCGGCGGCGGTTTTGAGGGTGATCATGGTCGGGGTTTGTCCTTCAAAGACGGTTTCTCCGACTTTGTTCATAATTTTGAGGTTTACTTTGTCGACGTTGGCCTTGATGGGGATCGTTTGCGTATCGTCTTTCATAATGGTGGCGCAGGAACAAAGCGTTGCCGTAAAAACACCGATGATTAGAAATAAAAACAGTTTCTTCATGGAAAACATCCTTTGTTAGTCATTAAAAACAAAACCCACCGGAAGGGGTGGGCGGATGTTCAGAAACCGTATATCATCAAACGGCTCGGCCTATTGGGCGCATAGCCTTATTCAGCCGACATCCGTCCAAGACAGAGATCGGCATAAATTTTGAGTCGTATGCGAACGACTGATGATATAAGGGTTTCTGACGCCCTAGATACGCGGTTGCATATCCGAAAAAGAGGGTAAACGAAAATGGTTAAATAAATCTAAAGAACCCAAGATAAAAATCTGCCGCCTTAAGCCCGGCTTCGGGAGCGAAGGAAAGACGACAGATTTTTATATTTTAAGCAGAGCAGCGTTTTATTCGCCTTTTTGCAGTTTGGCCTGGACGATATGATTCATAATGTCGGTTGCCGAAATTTGTTTTTGCTGGTCCAGTTTTTTGCCGTTTTCGGCGTCCAGATTGTCACGGGCTTCGTTGACTTTGTTTTGATCGTGCCTTTCAAAGATCTGCCCCAAAGGCATTCTTTTTTCTTGGTCAACATCGGTAACTCTGCCGGCATATTCTTCCATGTTTTCGGCGCCGGTAAGCCGTTCGAGGTTTTCGTTAACGCCGTTGCGCAGCTTTTTTAAATGGCGGATGGCGGCGCGGTCGCTGAGGGTAGTTTTTTTAACGGTGCCGTCATTGCGGGTAACCATTTTGGTGCCGCTTGTTTTACCTTTTTCCGAAATCACTTCCACGGCTTGGGTCTTATTTCTGCCTTGTTTGAATTTGCCGTAAATTTCGCTTGCGCCTTCGCGGATGCGGCCCCACAAAGATTTTTTCAGCTTGCCGTTCTTATCGTACCGATCGGTTTTAACCTCGGCTGCGGCCTGGTTCCGACCATCTTTTTGCGCCTCAGCTTCGGTATAGTTTTTCAACCCTTTCAGGTTTTCGGAAGACAATTCTTCCAAATCAGCGCCGCGCCGCGCATTTTGTTGCATGTCGCTGACGGAAGAGGAACTGCCGTGATGTTCATAATGGCCTTTTTCGGAAGTGGTCCGGCCCTTGGCATCAAATTCTGCGCTTTGGCTTTGCAAATTGCCGTAACTGTGGGCGGCATTGTAGCCGTGGCTGATGTCAAGCGCGCCCGCTTCGTTTGCAGTGTCTTGAAAGCGGGTTGTTTCTTCCGAGCGCAACCGTCCCTGACGGTCAAATTCGCGCGTGTGGGAAAAGTTTGTTTCCTGTTTGCTGTTGCCGCCGAAACTGCTGAATTTTTCAAGGGTGTTGGCCGTAGCGGTTACGGTAGAGGTGGTTTTGCCGCGGCGACTCAGTTCTTCTTCGTCGGTGCGAACGGTGGTGCTGACGATCGGAGCGTTGGGGTCGACCGTATCGACGGCGCGCGAGACGTTGATCGTTGCCGAATTTTTAGTTTTGCCGTTGTTATAAGTGTCTTCCACGGTGGTGCCGTCCTGAGTGAAGGTATAAGAAGGCGTTTTTTGATCGGGAATACTGTCGTTGACTTCCAGTCCCATTTTAGCGGCTTCTTCCGTGAAACTTGCGGCGGAATCGTCTTTTTGCTTTTGGGCAGCGTATTTTTCCATTTTGTTTTGCAGGCGTTGGTTCATTTGTTCCATCAATTGGGCCGCTTGGGCATCGCCGCCGTTTCCGGCAGCCATGATCAGGGCGGCTGCGGCTGCGATTTGAGGTGATTTTGAGTTGGACATTGTTTTTCCCCGCAAGAATTAATTGATTTCCGATAATTATATCCCTGCCGGGCGATTTAATCAATCTATTTGTGAAAAATGTACAAAATTTGCCGTATTGCGATTGCAACGATACTTTTGTCGGCATAAAAGCAAGCGGACATACGGTGCGTTTGGCCGAGATTCGTCTGGGCAATTTTTGAAAAAAGATGTTGCAATATTGCTTTTAATAGTTTATGTTGCTGAAAAATCAGACAGTCTTGCCCGGCGGTGCGGTTTGGTGCTCGGAAAATTCCGATCGGATGCCGCGACCGGTAAAACAGGGCTGTCCGTTCACGTCATGTGGGCGTTGTTTTAAAATTTTTTGAGTGGATGAAGTTGATGGCAAAAGTTAGTCCGGTTTTGTTTTTCAGACAAGTAAAACAGGAAGTTAAAAAAGTTACGTGGCCGACCAATAAGGAAGTGATTCAAACTTCGGTTATGGTGTTGATTCTGGTGGCGATTGCCGCTGCCTTTTTCTTCTGTGTCGATCAGGTGTTCGGCTTTATCGTTAAATTGATTTTTGGTTAGGAGAAAGTGGCAATGGCTGCTCATTGGTATGTCGTACATGTGTATTCGGGTTCGGAAAAAAAGGTTGCCGAATCGCTCCGCGAACAGGCGGTTTTGAAAAATATGGAAGATAAGATTCTGGAAGTGATGGTTCCGACCGAAAATATCGTCGAAATTAAAAAAGGCGCCAAAGTCAATTCGGAACGCAAGTTTTTTCCCGGTTACGTGCTAGTGAGAATGGAAATGTCGGATGACAGCTGGCACGTGGTTAAAAATACGCCGCGGGTTACCGGCTTCTTGGGATCGCGCAACAAACCGCAGGCAATTTCGGATGCCGAAGCCCATCGCATTATCAAACAGGTTGAAGAAGGCGTTGAACGTCCGCAGACCGTGGTCAATTTCGAAATCGGCGAACAGGTTCGCGTTTGTGACGGTCCGTTTGCTTCGTTCATCGGTTTGGTCGAGGAAGTGGATGCCGAAAAATCGCGTCTGAAGCTTTCGGTATCGATCTTCGGACGTTCGACCCCGGTTGAGCTTGAATTCAATCAGGTTGAAAAAGTCAGTTAAGTTTTGAGCCGCCGTTGTTTTAGGGCGGCTTTTTACATCGAAGCCAAAAAAAGATTATGCCCGAGGGTTGATAATCTTTTTTTGCAGATTAGGATACATTAACAAAAATTGCAGGAGAAAAATATGTTAAAGTCTTTTTTTTCGGAATTTAAGAAATTTGCGATGCGCGGCAATGTTATTGACATGGCGGTCGGTATCATTATCGGGGCGGCTTTCGGCAAAATCGTCGACTCGATGGTCAAAGACGTGATTATGCCGCCGATCGGGGTATTGCTCGGTACGATGGATTTTTCCAACCTCTTTTTTGTGTTGAAAGACGTTCCCGGACACGAAGGCAGCTATGCTTCGCTGGCACAGGCGGTTCAGGCCGGCGCAACCACTTTAAATCTCGGCAGTTTTCTGAACGCGGTCATCAGTTTTATTATTGTCGCCTTTGCCGTATTTGTGCTGATCAAAGGCATCAACAAGGTTCAGAGTTCGCTTGAAAGCAAAGAGGCGGAAGAAGCCGCGGCTGCGGCGCCGACCACCAAGGAATGTCCGTACTGCTGCTCGGAAATTCCGATCAAGGCGGTTCGCTGCCCGCACTGCACTTCGGAACTGAAGTAGCTGAAAGAAAAAATGATAAACGGATCTCCGGAATACCGGGGATCCGTTTCGTGTTTTAAAAACCCAAGCGGCGGATAACTGCCGGAAACTAAAAAACACTGCGGTCGAAAGACAGCAGTGTTTTTGAACGGATGTAACGGCGAAAGGTCAGAGATTGCCGACCAGTTGCATTGCGGCACCGTTGTATTCGGCATGGGCAAACAACCGCAGAATTTCGGTTTGGGTAGAGCCCGCCGAGATGTACATGACTGTTGCGCCGTATTTGGCGATGATGCATTTTCCCGAGAGGGAAAGCGCTTCCAGCGAGGCGGCAAAGATGTTGAGATTTTCGCCTTGTGCCACACAGTAGGTTACTTTTTCGCTTTTCATATTGCTGAATTTTAAAATGTTAGTGAAAATAATTGATCATTGCAAAAAGAGAATAGGCGATTGCGTCGGCGTTGTCAACCGAAGATATCGGCAACTCTGAAAAAAGAGTGCTTGTGGTAAAGAAAAAGCTTGCAAAATGAATTGATTGTGGTATACAAAGGCGAATCATTAAGGAGGGGAGTCCCTTTCTTAATGAAAATTCGTTTATTTATCACAATTTGTGGGGGATTCGCCATAATCTTACCACAAACCTGTAAAGTGAGGTATTAAAATGGCTGTTAAATCTAAAAAGAAGATTTTAGGATTAATCAAGCTGCAAATCCCCGCCGGAAAGGCTAACCCTTCTCCGCCGGTCGGTCCTGCTTTGGGCCAGAAAGGCTTGAATATTATGGAATTCTGCAAAGCTTTCAATGCAGCAACCCAGAAAATGGAACCGGGTATTCCGGTGCCGGTCGTTATCACCGCTTATGAAGACAAGTCGTTTACTTTTATCACCAAGCTGCCGCCGGTTGCTTATTATATCAAACAGGCAGCCAAGATTAAATCTGCTTCCAAAGAACCGGGTAAGGTTTTTGCCGGACAGATTACGATGGCTCAGGTAAAAGAAATCGCCGAAGCCAAAATGCCGGATTTGAACTGCGCAACAGTTGAAGCCGCCATGAATATGGTAAAAGGTCAGGCTGTTTCGATGGGTGTAAAGGTTGTGGAGTAGGACAATGGCAGGAAAAAGAATTGAAAACGCATATAAAACCATTGAAAAGTCTAAGCTGTATTCTTTGAAGGATGCCGTTAAGCTGGTTAAAGAAAATGCGAATGCCAAATTTGACGAAACCGTCGATTTGGCGATTAACCTGGGTATTGATCCGAAATATGCCGACCAGATGGTTCGCGGCGTTTGCTCGCTGCCAAACGGAACCGGTAAAACCGTCCGCGTTGCCGTTTTGGCTCAGGGTGAAAAAGCCGATGAAGCAAAAGCTGCCGGTGCCGATGTCGTCGGTGCCGAAAATCTGATCGACTCGATCTTGGCCGGTAAAATTGACTTTGATCGCTGCATCGCCACCCCGGACATGATGGGATTGGCCGGTCGCGTTGCCCGCGTTCTGGGACCGAAAGGCCTGATGCCGAACCCGAAATTGGGTACGGTTACCATGGATGTTGCCGGTGCGGTTAAAAAAGCAAAAGCCGGTGAAGTTCAGTACCGTGCCGAAAAGACCGGTATCGTTCATGCCGGTGTCGGCAAAGTAAGCTTTAGCGAAGAAGCTATTTATGAAAATGCCAAGGCTTTGATCGACGCTGTTATCAAAGCCAAGCCGTCGGGTGCCAAAGGAACTTATCTGAAAAAGATTTCGATCAGTTCGACCATGGGTGCCGGCGTGCACGTAGATCTTGCCAACTTGTAAGATCGGCTGAAATTTCGGGGCGGCTGTCGCTGCCCCGCGTTTCGGAAAGGTTCGGTTGCGGGCCTTTTTGAAAAACTGTCCAAGACTGCAGGTGGGCAACCTTAAATATCCTGCATAGACGGGAGTGAAGATATGAGTTTTTTTCTCCTGGACAGATTAACCTCACCGCGCGGCTTGCCGCAAAGGTGAAATTGTAAAATATAACATCTGGATTTTAGATGTTTTGTTTGGAGATAGAAAAGTGAATCGTGATGAAAAAGCACAATTGCTGAATGAACTCAAGCAGTTGTTTGACGATTCCGAAGTTGTGGTAATCTCTCATTATAAAGGGCTTACCGTGGCTGAGGTTTCTGAATTGAGAAACAACATCCGCAAAGCCGGTGCCGGGTTCAAGGTAACTAAAAACCGCATCACTCGTCTGGCTCTGAAAGATACAAAGTTTGCAGATTTGGCAGACAAATTTACCGGTCCGACCGCAATTGCATTTGCCAACGACCCGATTTCTGCCTGCAAAGCTTGTGTCGAATTTGCAAAAGGTAACGAAAAGCTGATTATCGTCGGCGGCGCTATGGGAACCGGTGTTCTCTCCGTTGAAGAAATCAAGCGTTTGGCAAGCATTCCGTCGGTCGACGAACTGCGCGCCAAGATCATCGGTCTGCTGCAGGCTCCGGCCGCTCAGTTGGCCCGGGTTACCAAAGCTTACTCGGAAAAGGACATGGCAGCTTAGGTTGCCGCTTGTTTGTGGTTTTTAATTTAAAAGATTTAATTTTATTTATTGGAGAAAAAAAATGGCCGATTTAGCCAAATTAGTCGATGAATTGTCAGCCCTGACTGTTATGGAAGCTGCTGATCTTTCTAAAATGTTAGAAGAAAAATGGGGCGTTTCTGCCGCTGCCGCCGTTGCTGTTGCCGCCGGTGGTGCCGCTGCCGCTGCCGAAGAAGAAAAAGACGAATTCGAAGTTGTTCTGGTTGCTGCCGGTGACAACAAGATTAACGTCATTAAAGAAATCAGAGCAATCACCCAGTTGGGCCTGAAAGAAGCCAAAGACCTGGTTGACGGTGCGCCGAAGACTGTAAAAGAAAGCGCTCCGAAAGCCGAAGCCGAAGAAATCAAGAAGAAACTTGAAGCTGCCGGCGCTAAGGTTGAATTGAAGTAATTTCAGTTTTAATTGCAACTTAAAAACTCCCTGAGAATACTCGGGGAGTTTTTTTATGGTTTGAAGGCCACTTGATTTGCGCAAACGGGGAGATGCAAACATACGGCCGTCAGGATTACGGAGTCGTTGGGTGAAACGAACGAAGTTTGGGGCAGCTAATATCACTTGCGTCAGATGAGGAAGTTTATGGTCATAGATAACGATAAAACGTTTTGTTTTGATTTTTAGAAAAAGGGAAATTCGAGATGTCGCAAAAAAAGGTTCGTTTTTTTGATACAGATAAATCGTACAACAAATAAAAATGAAGATCAAGAAAATTGTGAGATTATCAATAGAGTAGCAAGAAGAGTGCAGAAGAGCAAAATGTATCAAAAAAACGAACTTTTAAATGCATTTAGATAAGGATTGTGTAGAAATGACTAAACATACTTCTTGGGCAATAGCCTTAACGGCGACGACTTTTTTGAGCGCCCCGACGATTGCCGCCTCTCTAACCCCGACTTTGGAAGAAAACAGCGTGTTTTCCTATTCCGAAGGCTCGGAAAACGATTATAACTTCACATTACAGGAAGCGGATGCGGAAGGTAACCTGACCACCAAATACTACAAAATCGACCTGAAACCGGAAGCGTTTGCAACATCAAAGAACGTCAGCTGGGCTGCAGTCGATGAAGACCAGAAAGACGCGGCTGACGTGGTTGCGGTTCAACTGCCAAACGATCAGACAAAGTATTTCAAATATACCTATACCCAACCGGAAGGATATGAAACAATAACCAAACCGGAACTTGTGTTCCCGACAATTACTAATCCGACAGCATCAATTACCTATCAATCGGGCGGTGTTGCCGTTAATAATGCAGACGGAAATAATTACGGCGATATCAAAAACAAGCTTTTCAAAGACAACCATGTCAGCGGAAAGTTAGTTAATAATACCAGTAAAAACAGATACCTGCACTTTTATGGCGGTGCGATTTACAATGCCGGTATCATCGGTGATATTGAGGCCGATTTTATTGGAAACTCGGTAACAGGAACGGCAACAGGAAATAATACGCTTGTTTCTACCGATGTTTCTGCCGAAGGCGGGGCGATTTACAACACCAAAAATGCCAGCATCAATAGTATAACCGGAGATTTTATCAATAACTATGCTTCCAGCGGTGGCGGAGCGATTGAGAATGAGGGTGCAATCGGTGATATTACCGGTGACTTCATCGGCAATTATGCTTCTATTAGCGGGGCAATTTCTAATTCTCGTGGTACGATCGGCAATATTACCGGTGATTTTATCGGCAATTATACTTCCAGTTCTTCTTCTAACCCCGGCGGGGCGATTTATAACTCTAGTAATGCTACGATCGGCAATATAACCGGCGACTTCATCGGCAATTATGCCTCTGGCGCTTCTTATGTTTATGGGGTGATTTACAATGACAGTAATAGTACAATCGGCAATATAAGCGGCAACTTTATCGGCAACTATGTGCATACTTCCAATAAGTATGCTTGTGCTTATGGCGGGGCGATTTATAATAGTCGTAGTACCGTCAACAGCATTATCGGCGATTTCATCGGCAATTATGCTTCTGGAGATTCTTCCGTTTACGGTGGGGCAATTTATAATTCTGGTCCTTCCTCTACAATCAATAGTATCAGCGGTGATTTTATCGGCAACTATGCCCAGTCTTCCGGTTCATCTGCTTATGGCGGGGCTATTTATAATTCTACCGGTGATACTACAATTTCTGTTAATGCTCCAATCAACAGTATTACTGGCGATTTCATCCGTAACTATGCTTCTGGCAGTTCTTATGCCTCAGGCGGGGCGATTAATAATGAAGGTAGTGGCACGATCGGCGATATTGTCGGCGACTTTATCGGTAATTATGCTTCCGGCGGTTCTTCTGTTCGAGGTGGCGCGATTTATAACTCAGGAACAATCGGCGACATTATCGGAGATTTTATCGGCAGTTATGCTTCAAATTTTGGGTCTGGTTCCGGTTCTTATTATGCTTATGGCGGCGCAATTTACAATTGGAATAAAATCGGTAATATTACTGGCGATTTTACCGGGAATCATGCTTTCAGCTCTGATTCTTCTGCCAATGGCGGTGCGATTGATAATCATGGAACAATCGGCAATATTACCAGCGATTTCATCGGCAATTATGCTGAAAGTACTGCTGCAGAAGGAAAAGCGAACGGTGGTGCGGTTTATACCACGGGAAAAATAACTTTCACTTCGGGGGCAAATATACATTTCATGTCCGGCAACTATACCAAAGATCCGACACGCGGTAAAGTTTACAATGCTGTTTATGGTAAGGGTACGCCGATGCTTACTTTCGATACCACCGGCGGCGGCGCATGGATAATTAATGACAATATTGAAGGTGGATCATTTCCTATAGGCATTGATGAGAACGGTAATCTTATTTATGCTGACTCAAAATATAATCTTAATTTTACCGGCAATGATATCATTGATGCCGCTACCGGCACTACAACACAATATGTGGCGATGAATAACGATATCGTCGATGCGGGAACAGTGACGGTCAACGGTACCACCTTGCGTTTTGGTTCTTATCAACACGAAGATCAGAGCGCCAAGAACTGGGACGGCAAAGGCGCTTTTGTTGCCTCGCTGAACGACGCAGCTGCGGTCACTAATTTGTCGCTGAACAACGGCGTGTTTGATATCGCCAACGGTTATTTGGAAACCGTCAAACTGAAAGGCTATTCGGCGACTGACAGCTTTATGCATATCGACGTTGATCCCGATAACATGAGCGCGGATATGTTGAATGTTAATGGCAATGTCGAAGGCGTCACCAAACTGATTGTACATGCTTCGTCAAACGCCGATATCCGCGGCAAAGGCGAGATTTTGTTTGCAGAATCGGAAAACGATACCACCGGTAACGAAGGCTCGTTTGTGGTCTCGCGCGTTTACAAGAGCCCGTATTTGTTTGACGTCAAATACGATCAAATTGCCGACAACAGCAACAAATGGTATTTTGCAATGAACAACGAAGAGAATCCGGACAAGTATGTTGAACCGGAAGAACCGGATGTTCCTGACGTTCCGACGCCGGAACTGCCGGATATTCCGTCGATCAAACCGCAGCCGTTGCCGGGCAGCGACCGTCCGGTAGCACCGGAAGTGATCGGGGCCGAATCTCTGCCCGCCGCTGCGTTGGCGCAAAACAGCAACATGGTTTACAATATCATGAACAAAGTCAGCACTAATCGTCTGTATTGTCCGGGTTGCGGTTTCTATGATTATTACTGGAACGGCGAGGCCTTCCACAATCTGTGGGCAAACGCGGTTTACAACACGCTTCGCATCAAGACCCCGACCGATATCGACGCCGAGGTCTGGGGCATTGAAGCCGGCGGTGACCTGCAGCACGATCTCAATAACAAGCTGGGCCTGTTCCTGTCCTATCGTAAAGGTAATTACGACATGAGCGGCG
>CAJUKS010000003.1 GCA_910587405.1 uncultured Alphaproteobacteria bacterium | reverse complement strand
GTTGGGCCAACCACACCTTCGGCGACGACTACAAAGCCTCGACTTTCGGTTTGGGCTTAAGCTATAGCTGGTAAACCGGACCAAACACAAGCACACAAAAAACACCCCCGATTTTCGGGGGTGTTTTTTTACCTTAATTTTTTTGTTGCAAAAAATGTTCTATTTCCTCTAACGAACGCGCCGGAGACGTATTGAAATCAATTGTTCTGCCACCGATTTCACAAGTATGGGTTTGGGGATTGTAACAACAAAACGGCGTGGAAAACGAAGCGCCGTAGTTGGGAGTGTCATCAATTTGGATATCAATGTTGTTTTTAAGACAATATTCGGCTTTTGCCGTATTCCACAACTCGTCGGGGACCTTAAAATTGCCGTTGGAAAAATATTTTACCTGGCCGCGGCTGGCAAAATGGTCAATCAGCGAAAAAATATGATTATAACCGATGTGCCACGCGTTCAGAAAATTTTGAACCACCAAATGCGGACCGCCGGAAATAACATAAATTTCATATCCTTTATCCAACGCCAACGCCGCAAAATCGCGAAAAAAAACCGGTGCCTCCGTAATAACGCCGTGAAAGTCTATGCCGATTTTATACCTAGAATCCGTCATTGTCATCTCCTCCGAAAACCGAAGCTACCGCATCTTTTAACGAGTTGGGACTCAAGGCCGAAAGCGGATTAAGACTGACTTTGGGATTGGAGGAAGTGCCGGTAATCGAGTAATTGGCCGCAAATACGGTTCCGTCTTTTCCTGCCAACAGATTTCCGACCAGCGGAATTCTCCCGATCATCGTGTTTAGTCCGTAAGCCGGGGCAATCATCCCCTTGATACTGATATCCTCGTTGGCGGTGTTATACGCACCGCTGAAAGTCAAGCCCAACACGTTGCCGTAAGTCTTGGCATTTTTTACAGATAATATATGATTTCGATATTTAAACGGGGCATCAAAATGAGAAAATGTCATTCCCTCCCCGGTCAGCAAATCGACCATTCCGGTAAACGACGCCACCGTCAGGAGTTTGGCCAGTACCGGCGTGTTATGAAGGCTGAAATCGCGGATTTTGGCATGGCCGATAAACTGTTTGTCTGCGCCGCGTTTGGCTTCGATTTGCAAATTGCCGCCGTGCATGTCGTTATATATCCTTAAAAAACGCAGCGTATTTCCGGCATGATTGCTGCTGACGGACAATAACCATTCTTTGTTGGGGCGCGGAACATAGTCAACTTTCAAATTCATGCTTCGGTTATTGTCATAATTGCCGATCATATGAATCTCGTGTACTCCGACGCCGTTACGCAACTGAGCACTGCCGGCAAAACCGGTTACAGATACGTCCGAGTTGGTCCACAGGCGGTTAACGGCAATATTAATGTCAACGTCGGGCGTATTTTCCCACCCGGAATCGTCATTGTTGCCGCCTGAAGCTTTTTTTTCGCTGCGGTTAAAGAACTCTGACAAGTCATAACTGTTGCCCGAAATATTAATTTTGACAATGCCTTTTTTGGAAGCCGGTATTTCTATTTTGGCACTGGCACGGGTTTTGGGCCCCTTGATATTTTCAATATCCACCGCCCGTAAATTGCCCTGCCGGTCAAAATTGATTTTACCCGCAATGTCAAAACCGCTTTTATGCAATTTGAAATTCGGGATTGCGGTCAATTTCCCCTTTTTCAGCACCAACCGGGCGGTAAGGTCTGCCGGCGCGCCGTAATGCTTGACAAAACCGAGAAAACTGTAGTTCATTGCCGAGCGCCCCAGCGCCGCTTTGAGATCAATCGTCAGATCATCATTATGCGCCACTGTTGCCACCGCATCAATATCCGCCGTCCCTTCAAAATACGGCGCTTTCAGCATTGCATAATCCACCCCCAGTTTTTTGGCGGCGGCCGCATCCATTTTCATACTTATTTTATAACGGCTGCGATAATCTTTATTTTGCTTAAAGTTTTCGTCCCACACCACATTTAGCGGCACGCCGTCAAAACCGGCTTTGCCGGTAACCGACATTCCCTGATTGTCAACCTGCAAAAGCAGGTCTTCCGCCGTGATCGGCCGGCCGTCCAAAGCATCTTTTATCCGTATGTTACGCAATTTTGAGCGAACGGCGACCTTAACGTCGTCATAATCGAGGTCTTTTTTCAATTCGAAATTAAGCTTCAATTCGGTTTCCGCTTCTCCTTCAATCATATCCGGTTTCAACCCCATCTGCGACGTAAAAGCCAGCGGCTGATGATCGATCAGACGAAGAGCGTCACTGATGGACGAGGCGGAAACCAGCCGGATATCAATGTAATTGTTATATTTGTCAAGATCATAAATCCGCACGTTTCCTTCATTGAGCATGATGCCGTCGGAAACGGCTTTATCCAGCGCGATATTAATACTGTCGGGCGTGACCGAAAACTGGCCGTAGACGTTTTTGACCATCGGCATCGTATTAATATAGCGCAGGTTGGAATCGGCAATATAAGCGCCGCCGCTCAAATCGGACAAACCGAACTTTTTGCTCTTTTTGTCATAGCCGAAATCAAATTTAAAACGGGCATCCTGAGCGTCACCGCCGAAAATACTGTCTTTGCACCATTCCCAGGCGTCGGGTGCGATGTAACGCGGCCAATAAGTGTACAAATCGTCAAGCTTCAACTTCTTGATTGCGGCCGTCAGCGACAATTTAAGGTTTTTCTTGGAGTTTTTCAGCAAATAATCCGCCAGCCCCGAAACATTGAAATCGAGCGTTACCTTCTGCGCGCCGAGATAAAAATCGGCGTTTTTTACCGCAACCTTGTCTAAGCCGCCGTTTATTTCGCCTTCCAGCATAAAAGAGGAAATGTCATATTTTGAGGCCTCGTCTTCGGCATCAAACAAAATATAACCGCGACCGCCTTCGGTTTGGAATTTGATTTTTTCCAGCGCAGTGTCTACCGCCTCAATCAGGTTGTCGCGATTTTTCAGAAATTCGTTAAAATTGATCAGTACCGCAACTTTGCCGTTGATCGGCAGGTTAACATTGTACCAGTCGCGTCTGCCGCTGCCGTCAACATAAGTGTCAACAATGTCTGCCGGCACCAGATCGGAAAAATAAATCTGCGCCGCCAACCGGTTATCCGACGGTCGGTAACGCGCTTCCATTCCCACATTAACCAGCTTGTCGCGCAGTTTGACCGCCCCGCCGATTTCGGTTTCGATATCGCTGAAATTACGTTCAAAACGATAATTGAGATCGGCAAATTCCCATTTGCGTCCCAAATCGATTTCATGAAACTCCACTTTGCCGTTGTTAATGGCGATATCATTGATATAGCTTTCCGAATAAGTGCGGTCGGGAGAATTAAAACGTTCCAAAAACTCTTCAAAAGCCGTGACATAATAGTCGATCTGGCGACGACTGACTTCCGAAGCCTTGTTTTTGTCCTGCACGCCGTAATCGGTAAAAATATAAACCGACGGATTGTTTACTTCAATCGAACTCGGCGCAATCACGCCCTGCAAAAGCGCTTTGATGCTGAACGAAACCGCAACGTCGGGCGCGTTTACCTGCATATGGCCGTTATTTTCTTCATAAACGACGTTGCGGGCAATGATTTTGATCGGTTTAATCGAACGAACCAGTTCAATGTTCACGCTGTCCACCGTAACTTCCGCATTTTCGTTGTCCTGATTGAGGGCAGCGATGATATACGGCTTCAGAAACGGAACCGTAATCGGCCCGCGGTACAACTGCCAAATGAACAACAACAGTCCGATCAGCAGCAGCACAACCGTATAGTCAAAGATTTTGCGGGCAATATAGAGCCGGTTGGACACTTTTTTCATTTATTGCTTACCTTATCAGCCAAAGCCGCTTCCAAAAACAAGTCAATGTCACCGTCCAAAACCGCTTTGGCATCCGAATTTTCAACCCCGGTGCGCAAATCCTTGATTAACTTGTAGGGCTGCAGAACATAAGAACGGATCTGATAACCCCAACCGTTGTCTCCTTGGGTATCGCGTTCGCTTTCGGCGGCGGCTTCACGTTTTTTCAACTCCATTTCATATAAGCGCGAACGCAACATTTTCCAAGCCGCGTCACGGTTCTGAAACTGGGAACGCTGATTTTGGCACTGGACGACGATGCCGGTCGGAATATGGGTAATCCGCACCGCCGAATCGGTTTTGTTAATATGCTGCCCCCCGGCGCCCGAAGCACGATAGGTGTCTACCCGACAATCGGACTCGTTGATTTCGATATGTATTTCATCGTCAATGTCCGGATAAACCCCTACCGAAGCAAAACTGGTATGGCGGCGGGCGTTACTGTCAAAAGGCGAAATGCGCACCAAACGGTGAACGCCGCTTTCCGATTTGAGCCAACCGTAGGCATTATGGCCGCAGATCTTAACCGTGACCGATTTCAAACCGGCCACGTCACCTTCCGCCTCTTCGATATATTCGACCTTATAATGATGGGCTTCTGCCCAGCGCGTGTACATTCTCAGCAGCATTTCCGCCCAATCCTGAGCTTCGGTGCCGCCGCTGCCGGCATGGATTTCCAGAAAAGCGTCGTCTTTGTCCGCTTCGCCGGAAAGCAAGGCTTCCAACTCGCCGCGGCGGCTGTGGGCTTTGAGTTCGCGAAGTTGGACAATGATGTCGTCCACCAATTCCCGATTATTTTCTTCCTCTGCCAACTCACAAAGCTCTGCCAAATCTTTTAAGGAACTTTCTGTTTGCTGAAGCGAAGTCAGGCTTTCTTCCAGCGCATTTTTCTCGCTCAACAGTTTCTGCGCCCGCGCCGCATCATTCCATAATTCCGGCGCCGCCGTCAGCGCATTGAGTTCCTCCAGCCGCAAGACCGCATTGTCATAGTCAAAGAGACCTCCTCAGCAGTGCCAGCGACTGCCTGATTTCTTCAATAAGCGTTAAAACTTCTGCCTGCATGTTTTTTCCTCTGATTCAAGATGATTAATATTGAGTTCCCAACTGGAAATTTTCGGCTTCGTCCGAATTTCCGAATTGCTTAAAATCACCGCGGCCGTTATTTTCCTCGTCATCGGAATTGCCGCCGACAACCCGCTGGGCCGCTTTGTCAAAGCTGAATTCCGGCTTGAGGGCTTCGGTTATAACCACGGAATCGCCGGGCACTGCCGGTTTGCCGGTATGATAATTGATGCGTACCAGTCTGATGCCGGCCGGAATACGGAACGGAATATCGGGCTGATCTTTCAAAGCCTCTTCCATAAAACGGTAAAAAATCGGCAACGCCGCGCTGGCGCCGGTTTCACGGCGTCCCAACGAACGCGGTTCGTCAAATCCGACATACGTTCCGACCACCAGATCGGGCGAAAAACCGACAAACCAGCCTTCTTTATTGTCGTTGGTGGTTCCGGTTTTGCCGCCGAGATGCTTTTTCAAAGCCCGCAAACGCGCGCCGGTGCCGCGCACCGCCACCCCTTCGAGGATTGATGTCATCTGGTAGGCCGAAAGGCTGTCAAACAACTGCTCCCGGTTGTCCTGAAGAACCGGAGTCGGCCCCTCCTGCCAAACCTCATGATTGCAACCGTCGCAAATCCGGTCATCCTGTTTGAGGATCGTACGTCCGTAACGGTCCTGAATACGTTCAATCAGGTAAGGCGTCACTTTCTTGCCGCCGTTGACAATTTCCGCATAGGCGGCAGTCAAATCCATCAGCCGTGTTTCTCCGGCGCCTAACGACATCGACAACAATTTCGGCAGATTTTTATTAATGCCGGCTTTTTTGGTAAAAGCGGAAATTTTATCCATTCCCACTTCCTGGGCCAAACGTACCGTCATCAGATTGCGCGATTTTTCAATACCTTCGCGCAGCGTCATCAGACCGTAAAACTTTTTGGAATAATTGACCGGTTTCCACTTCGGCAATCCAGCTCCCTGATCCAGCACAAACGGCGCGTCCAAAATCAGATCGGTGGGCGAATAACCGTTTTCCAACGCGCAGAGATATACAAAGGGTTTGAAAGAAGAACCGGTTTGCCGACGCGCCTGAGTGGCACGGTTAAATTGCGAGCGCTGATAAGAATAACCGCCGACCATCGCCAAAACCCTGCCGGTATGCGGATCAATTGCAATCAGACCGCCGTCCACGTCGGGAACCTGGCGCAAGTTATAAGCGTGAGCCGGCAATTTTTGCTTTTTGATCTTTTCTTCGCTAATTTTTTCAACCCAAACCACGTCACCGGCGTTCAACACTTCCTTAACCGATTTCGGTGCGTTACCCACCGCCTGATTCGGCAAATTTTTTCCGGCCCACGAAAGCACCGAAAGCGGAATGACGCCGTCAGTACCGTCCGCCGTTTTTATCTGTGCCTGAGCATTGTTGACCAGCGTGACCACGGCTTTTTGCCACGATTTGTCGGCACCGGACGGCAAATCGGTTTTTTGAAGCACCGATATATAGTCGTCTTCAAGCGCAATGTTGGCCGAAGCACCGCGCCAACCGTGGCGACGATCGTAATTTTGCAGTTCTTCGCGGAAAACGCGGGTGGCAATTTCCTGCAACTTGGGATCGACGGTCGTGCGGACGATCAAGCCACCTTCGTTCAGGGCTTCTTCGCCAAACTGCTTTTCAATCACCCGCCGGGTCTCTTCGCTGAAATAATCGGCATGTTTGAGGAAGCGGTTGTCCCGTTCAACCACTTCTAACGGCTGCGCTTTGGCCTCTTCGGCCGTCACTTCGTCAATATAACCTTCTTCAAGCATACGTCCGATCACCCAATTGCGACGTCCCACCGCCGCTTCGTGACGGGTATGGGGATTGTAGTTGTTCGGTCCTTTCGGCAGTGCGGCCAGATAAGCGGCCTCTTCCACCGTCAGTTCCGACAACGGCTTGTCAAAATAGTTCAGTGCCGCAGCCGCCACCCCGTAAGAACGGTTGCCGAGATAAATTTCGTTCAAGTACAATTCCAGAATATGATCTTTGGAAAAAGCCTGTTCAATTCGCCAGGAGAGCAAAGCTTCCTTGATTTTGCGCACATAAGAAACTTCGGAAGAAAGCAAAAAGTTTTTGGCAACCTGCTGGGTTATGGTCGACGCTCCCGAGGGACGGCGTCCGCTGCCGATGTTTTTGACATTGCGCAAGATCGCGCGTATAATTCCGAAATAGTCAATTCCCGAGTGAGTATAAAAGTTTTTGTCTTCGGCAGCGATAAAAGCCTGCTTGACGCGGTCGGGAATTTTGCCGACCGGCATAAACAACCGTTGTTCCACCGCATATTCTTTCAGCAATTGTCCGTCACCGGCAAACAACCGCGTCGTTACCGCCGGCTCATATTTTTCCAACTGCCGGTAATCGGGCAGAGTTTGGCTGAACCGCCAGAGATAACTGATAATCACGACCAGAAGAATCAGAGCAAAAAAGAAAAAAGTGCTCAGAATGGAAGACAACGTTTTAAACATATTTACACCCACAGATTAAACCATGCACACACTCTTAGCAGTTTTTATTGCAAACGACAATAAATTTTCTCACTTTATCAGCCGTCAAAACAGAGATTTGTGCTTCATATCTTCAAAATAACGGTCAACGGCGGCAGCGGCGGAGACGGCCAGCTTGCGGCGGTAGCTTTCCTGACGCAGCAGGCGTTCTTCGTTTTTGTTGGAAAGATAGCCCATTTCCAGCAAAACCGACGGCACATCCGGCGCTTTCAAGACCGCAAAGCCGGCAAAACGATGAGTATCGCTGATCAATTTGACCGATTTGCGCATTTCGTCTTCCAAACATTTGGCAAATTCGGAAGAACGATTGCGGGTTTCGCGTTGCGCCAGCGAGATCAGCACGTCGCTCACTTCTTTTGACTGCTCGACCAGATTGAGACCGCTGATCACGTCAGCCTTGTTTTCACGTTCGGCCAGCGCCGCCGCTTCCTTGTCGGAAGCGGTTTCGGAAAGCGTATAAACCGACAGGCCGGTCGCTTTGCGGTTGAGAGCAGAATCCGCGTGCACGGAGAGAAACAGATCGGCGTTATGCTTGCGCGCAATTTCTACCCGCTTGCGCAACGGAATAAAGACATCGGCGCTTCGGGTCAGATAAACCTTGTACTTTCCCTTGCGATCAAGTTGTTTTTTCAATTCTTTGGCCATCGCCAGCGTAATGTTTTTTTCATGAACGCCCGAGTAACCGATTGCGCCCGGATCATGACCGCCGTGCCCGGCATCGATCACCACCACTTTTTTGAGGTTTTGGGCGGCGGGCGTCGCTTTGGCCGCCGTTTCTTCATGATGCCAGGTGCCCGAGGACAAACTTTTGTTGCCGTAAGCGTTGTCTATACCGGCCTTTTGGCGAAACTCACGTTCCGAAGCCACGGTGACGTCAATGGCCAGTCGCCATTTAAAAGTCGACTGCGGGGGCAGCATAAACACTTTTTTGACAACGACCGGTTTTAGGAGATCAAACACCACCCGGGTTTTTGAATCGCGAATGTCGCCGACCCTCACCCGACCGACCAGATTATTGTTGTCTTTGGTTTTTTCCAGCGCCTTACCCACATATACGTTCTTGGTATCCACCACCAGCCGTTTGGGGCCGTCAAGCAAAAAAACATTATAGTCAAATTCGCTGTCGGCATCAAACACGATCCGCACGCTGCCGATTCCCTGACCGATTCGCAAACCGCTGATCCGCCCGGCCGCACCGGCAGACGGACACCACAAAACCGCCGTTGACACAATCAGCGTCAACGACAGCAGCACCCGGCAGAAAGCCGCCGATATTTTTTTGGTCAATCCGTTCATTATGGTTCTGGCTTGTAACACAGTTTTGATGATTATAAACCACACTTATTACCAATCTGTTAAAAATACGAAACAAAAAAATTAAAATTCATATTGTAATTTTAGACAAGGCAGTATATTGTTGCTGTAGGTCAGGTGTCTTTTAACCGCTTAAGGGCAGTATAACGTGATCTGATATTTCTTAAAGCCCTTAATGCCGGTTGCCGCCGTTTTTCAAAGTGAAAAGCGTGCCGAACATCGGACCGGAAACGAGGTTTGAACCGGATAGAGATTCTGACCCGATGGGTATTCGAAAACAAATAAACAAGCAACAAAACGTTTATCCGCGGGCCGCAAAACAGGAAAACGCCGATTGGGGGAACGACAGGTACGCCCGGACGGTCGGTGACGCGGAAGTACACCGACTTTACATATTCCGCCGCGACAGGAAACTTCCTGTCTTTGCACAGACAATTTCTCTCCGACAATGATAATTTTTCCGCCGGCACGGCGGAAGCAACGGAGTTTATGAAAAATATGACCAAAAGAATGTTAATTGACGACACCCAACCCGAAGAAACCCGCGTTGTGGTGGTAAACGGCAACAAACTTGAAGACGTCGAATTCGAATCGAGCAGCAGAAAACAAATCAAAGGCAACGTTTATTTAGCCAAAGTCATGCGGATAGAACCGTCTCTGCAGGCGGCCTTCGTTGATTACGGCGGCAATCGCCACGGTTTTTTGGCTTTTGGCGAAATTCATCCCGACTATTATAATATAGACGACAAAACCATGGCCGAGATGGAAAAAGAAATCGACACCATGATTGAAAACAAAAAGCAGGCCATTAAGGAACGCGAACTTGAGCGTGCCCGCATCCGTGAAGAAAAAGCGCTGAAACGCGCCCAGCGGCTGGAACAGGAAGCCGCCGAAGCGGCTGCGCGCGTTCAGGCCGCCGCCGAAGCGAAAACAACAGAAGCAGAAGAAAACAAAACACTTGCGGAAAACGCCGTTACCGAAGAAACGGCAACTGCCGCAACTGCCGAAGCTCCTCAGCCGACAGAACCGACAGCCCCCGCAGAGCAGAATTCGGAGAACACTTCGTCGACTTCTCCGGCTGCCGAAGAAAATCCAACCGCCGAAAAAAGCGCCAAAAGAACCGGACGCGGTCGTCGCGGACGCCCTGCCAAAAACCGCCGTTCTCCGGAAGAGGTCCCTGCCGAAAACAACAACGCCCCGGCAACAACCGAAGCGGAAACCGCGCCGGCCGAAAATGCACCCCAAACGGCGGAAACCGCCCCGGAAGAGGTTAAAAGCGAAGTCAAGACGTTAGCCGAAAGCGCCGGTATAACCGAAGAAAAAATCTGCGAAAAAGATGACGACTGTGCGTACGGCACTTCCGAAAGCGACGTTATCGGCGCTGCCGGCGATGATGAAGTTGCCGCCGATGACGATGATGACGGCGAATATGATTTTGAAGTGCAGAAAAAACTGATTTTAATGCGCAAACTGTTTCATCAGAACAAAATCCAGGACGTCATCAAAGAGGGTCAAATTCTGCTGGTTCAGGTGGTTAAAGAAGAACGCGGCAACAAAGGCGCCGCTTTAACGACTTATCTTTCGCTGGCAGGACGCTATTGCGTGCTGATGCCCAACCGGATCAAAAGCGGCGGTGTTTCGCGCAAAATCACCAACGTTTCCGACCGTAAACGGCTTAAATCGATTATCAAGGAACTGCCGGTTTCCAGCGACATGTCTCTTATTGTCCGTACCGCCGGCGAAGAAAAAACCAAGTCGGACATCGTCCGCGACTACAATTACCTGATCCGCACCTGGGAACAGATCCGGCTGGACGCGCTCAAATCGGCGGCACCGGCTTTGATTTATGAAGAAGGCAATCTGATCAAGCGGGCGTTACGCGATATGTTTACCAAAGAAATCTCGGAAATTATCGTAGACGGCGGCAACGCTTATCAGGCCGCCCGTGATTTCATGAAAATTTTGTCGCCGCACAGCATGAAAAAGCTTAAATCGTGCAAAGAAGACGACATTCCGTTGTTCCAGCGTTTTCAAATCGAAGCCCAGCTGGACAAACTGCACGACACCAACGTACAGTTGGAATCGGGAGGCTATCTGGTGATCAATCCGACCGAAGCGCTGGTATCAATCGATGTCAACTCGGGACGGGCAACCAAAGAAAAGGATTTGGAAGAAACCGCTCTCAAAACCAACCTCGAAGCCGCCGACGAAATTGCCAAACAGCTGAGAATGCGCAATCTGGCCGGACTGGTGGTAATTGACTTTATTGACATGGACGAAGCCAAAAACAATCAGGCCATCGAAAAACGGATGAAAGAAGCAATGAAAAAAGACCGTGCCCGGGTACAGATCGGCAAAATGAGCTGTTTCGGCTTGCTTGAAATCTCGCGGCAACGGATGCATTCTTCCTTCTTTGAAAGCAATTATCAGATTTGCCCTCACTGCCACGGCCGCGGCATTATCCGTACAATCGAATCGGGCGCCGTTTCCATTTTGCGGACGATTGAAGAAGAAGGCAACAAGAGCCGTTCGTCCAAAATTACAATTTCTTTGCCGCGGGACGTCGCCGTTTATTTGCTTAACCAAAAACGCAACGATCTGGTAACAATCGAACAACGTTACAAAATGCAGGTCATCATCACCGCCGACGAAAGCATCAAAAACATTGCCGATTATAAAATTGAGCGGGTCAAACAGGTCAAGTCAACCGAAGAGTCGGTAAAAGAAGCCAAACAAAACCAATGTGTCGAACCCCAAAAGGCGGTTGTCGCTTCCGACAACAATGACACTCCGGTTGAAAAAACAGAAGTTGCGGTTGAAACCGAAGACAATAACAACAAAAACGAAAACGACGCCGCAAAAGAAGAAAGCGGATACCGCCGCCGCGGCGGACGCCGTGACCGCCGCTATCGTTTTGACCGCCGGCGCAACAATCACCGCAATTCGGAAGCCTCGGGTGAGGAAAACGAAAACAAACCGGCCCGGGAAGAACCCGTGATCTTGTATAACAGCCATGAAATGACTACATCTTCGGAAAACGGAGATGAAAATAAAACGGAAAAAAGAAAGGTTGCGTGGTGGAAAAAACTCATCAACGGATAATCAACGCTCTGGGCAACTTCAGAAAACTGGCATGCAGTCTTGTGCTGCTGTCAGTTTTTTTAAATTGCGGAACCGCCGCAGCCATTTCTCTGATTTCCGATGAAGAAACCGAAATCTTTTTGCATCAGACGCTGCGGCCGGTTTTTAACGCGGCGGGGGTAACTTTTCATCCCGGACAAATTTATATCGTCAACGATCCTACACTGAACGCATTTGTTTCCGACGGCAACCGGATGTTTGTCAATATCGGCACCATTATCGGCGCCGACAGCCAAAACGAACTGACCGGCGTTCTGGCTCACGAAACCGGGCATATTCAGGGCGGCCATATTTTACGCCATAAGATAAAATCACGCGAAATCCAAAATGTCAGTCTGGCCTCCATGGTGGTCGGAAGTTTGGCCGGAATTGCCGCCGGACGGGCAGACTTGAGCATTGCCGCCATTCTGGGCTCGCAAAGTTCGGCCATTAACTCGATGCTGACTTATCAGATCAGCGAAGAACGAAGCGCCGACGAAGCCGCTGTCGCCTTGCTGAAAAAAATTAACCAGTCTCCGGCCGGAATGCTGGAATTTATGAAAAAAATTCAGAAAAAGAATCGGATGGAAGGAATTTCCGAACGCGACTATTACCGCACTCACCCGCTGACCGACGAACGGATTTCCTTTCTGGAAAAAGCGTCACGAGAATCCGAAGCGCCGCGACAAGGGAATCAGGAAAAAGAGTTTCAACGAATCAAAGCCAAATTGTTCGCTTATACCGAAGAACCTCGCCAAACGTTTCTCAAATATCCCGCAAACGACCGTTCCGTCCCGGCACGCTATGCTCAGGCGATTGCCTATTTCAAACAGTTGAAGATGAAAGAAGCCACGGCAAAAATCGACGGCCTGATCAACGAGGAACCGCAAAATCCGTATTTTTGGGAATTGAAAGGACAAATGCTGCTGGAAACCGGAAAAATTGACGCTGCCGTGTCCGCTTATCGCCAAGCCCTGAAACGACAACCGGCGTCCTCCCTGTTTAAGATCAATTTGTCGCAGGCAATGTTGGAAAACAACCCCGGTCCGGCCGAACTCAAAGAAATTATCCGGATGCTCAATCAGGTTTTGATTTATAACCGCGAAAATTATGCCTGGTTGTTGCTGGCACGCGCCTACGGTCTCCAAAACGACATTGCCAACTCCAGCTATGCCGCCGCCGAGTTCAGCCTGCTCGGCAACGACGTTGCCATGGCCAAAAGACAGGCTGAGAACGCTTTGCGGCATAACCCGGCATCGTCCCTCAAACTGAAAATCGATGACCTGCTGCTTCGGATTAAACAAATCGAAAAAGAAAACCGTAATCCGGACAACTGACCCCACCGTTACGAATCTGCCTTTATGGCAAAAACGGCAATTTATTTTTCGCCGCTGTTCTTTTTCATTGTCAATTTTCTATTTTTGGTTGTTTTTTGATTAAACTTTTTTTCATCGCCAAAGCGGTAAATTCAGAAGTTCTCTTTACATAACTTATTATAATTAATAAAAAAAATTTTCTTCTTCCGCTGCTGTTTCGACATTTTCTATTCTTAGTTGTCCACATCTAATAATTTATACAAATACAAAGCGTGACATCTGTCAATCTTAAGTTTATATTCAGGTTGTAGTCGGGGAGCTCTGGATATATGTTCAGAAACCTTACGGGTTTTAAAAATTCGGAGAGTCAGTTCGCTATCAGCTTCACAAACTCCCCGGCTATCTTTTGTTTTCCAAAATCACTTATTGCTTAAATAACCCGCGCACCAAAAAAGCCCGGTCGTTTGGAACGATCCGGACTTTGATCCTTTTTTCCTCAACAATCAGAGGGCTGCGGCTATCTGAGCGGCAATTTCACGGTACGCTTCGCTGAACGCACTGTCGGGTTCGGCATAAACAATCGGCGTTCCGCCGTCGGAATAGCTGCGGATTTTAATATTCAGCGGAATTTCGCCCAAAAACTTTTCGCCCAGACGCTGCGCCGTTTCGCGTGCACCGTGTTCGCCAAATACAAATTCCTTGTGACCGCAGTCGGGACACAGATAATAACTCATGTTTTCCACGATGCCCAATATCGGCACGTCAACCTTTTTGAACATGTTAACCCCTTTGACGGCATCGATCAGCGCAATATCCTGCGGAGTGGAAACAATCAGCGCGCCGTCAAGTTTCACCTGCTGGGCCAGCGTAATCTGAATATCGCCGGTGCCGGGAGGCATATCAATCACCATAACGTCAATTTCGCCCCAGTTCACTTCGGTCAGCAGCTGCTGCAACGCGCCGCAGGCTTTCGGACCGCGCCAGATCAGCGGCGTATCGCGTTCAATCAGGCTGCCGATCGACATCGATTTCAGCCCGAGGTTTTCAAACGGTTCAAAAGTGTGCCCGTCGTACGAAATCGGCGAAACGCCCTCAAACCCGAGCATGGTCGGAACCGACGGCCCGTATATATCGGCATCAAACAACGCCACTCTTTTGCCGAGAGCGGCCAACGCCAGCGCCAGGTTAACCGCGGTGGTCGATTTTCCGACTCCGCCTTTGCCCGAAGCAACCGCAATAATCTTTTTAACCCCCGGAATTTTCCAGTGATTGTCGCCTTCTTCCCGGCGGGCGGAAGTATAAACAACCGATACCTTGTCAATTTCGGGACGTTCTTTCAAGGCATTTTCCAACTCCCCGGCCCGGGCCGCGTCTTCGGCGGCATTGACCAGCGTGACGATTGCCCGGCGATTGAACACCTTGACGCTTTCGATCGTTTCCGGGGCAAAATATCGGGCGGCGATCTGTCGCAAATCGGTTTCCACTTAACTCTCTCCTGTTGATATTGTCATATGATTAATTGTTTTTAGATTGTATTTATATTATATATGATTTTAAAGCAACACAATAAACAACGAGGTGTAAAAATATGGCTGAAAACAAAGGACCGTGGGACGACAATGACGAAGGCCCGTGGCAAGGCGAGTCCAACAGCGAAAAGGTTCTGAAATTTCGCAAACCCAAAACCGGCGGAAGCGGGCTTAAGCTCGATGCCGGTCCCAAACTGATCATCGCCGGCGTCCTTGCCTTATGGCTGGCTTCCGGTTTTTATCAGGTACAGACCAACGAACAGGGCGTCGTGCTGCGCTTCGGCAAATATGTCGACACCACCGAGCCGGGACTGCACTATCATCTGCCCTTCCCGATCGAAACGGTGGAAAAAGTCAGCATGACCCAGGAACGAAGCATCAACCTCGGCGTTGCCGAAAGCAATCGTGTTTCCAACGTTTCGCGCGCCTTTACCGAGAGCCATATGCTGACCGGCGACGAAAATATCGTCGACATTAACCTGACCGTAGTCTGGCGGGTTAAAAACGCCCGCGACTACCTGTTCAACATGCGCAATCCGGATCAGACGGTGAGCGTGGCCGCCCAGTCGGTTTTGCGCGAAATTGTCGGCCAGTCGCAAATGATGCCGATCATTTCCGGCGACCGCGGCAAAGTGGAAGAAGACACCAAGCTGGAACTGCAAAAAGTGTTGGATGACTTCGGCTCCGGCGTCGAAATTGTGCGCGTCAAACTGCAAAAAGCCGATCCGCCGAAGCAGGTGGTCGACGCGTTTAACGAAGTGCAGCGCGCCAAAGCCGATATGGAAAGATTCAAAAACGAAGCCGAAGCCTACCGCAACGAAGTGGTACCGAACGCTCGCGGACGCGCCTCGAAGATTTTGCTGAGCGCCGAAGCCTACAAAGAAGCGGTGGTCAACAAAGCCAAAGGTGAAGCCGATCGTTTCAACTCGGTTTATCAGGCTTATAAAAAAGGCAAAGCCGTCACCGCCAAACGTATGTATCTGGAAACGATGGAAAATGTCATTAAAAATTCCAACAAAGTGATACTCGATCCTTCGGCAAAAGGCACCAACGTGCTGCCTTACCTGCCGCTGGACGGGCTGAAAACAACCAAAGGAGGCACCGCCAATGAGTAAACTTCAGTATATTTTGGCCGCTCTCGGCATTGCGGTGCTGGCGGTTGCCGCCGGCAGCATCTACACGGTCAATCAGGGCGAACAGGCGTTGGTGCTGCAATTCGGCCGTCCGATCCGGGTGGTTAAGGAACCGGGCCTGAAAATGAAAATTCCGCTGATTCAGAATGTGGTTTTTTATGATGCCCGCCTGCTCAATTTGGACCCGCCGGCCCAAGAGGTGGTGCTTAATGACAAGAAACGTCTCGACGTTGACAGTTTCACCCGTTATAAGATCGTTGATCCGCTGCGCTTTTACAAAACCGTGCGCACCGAATATCAGGCACAAAGCAAACTGGCGGAAATCGTCAATTCGTCAATCCGCAAAATCCTCGGCCGCAGCACTTTGCAGGAACTGCTGTCGCAAAAACGCACTCAGATCATGAACGACATCAGTGCCGCGGTTAAGGTCGACGCCGAACAGATCGGCGTCAGCGTGGCCGACGTGCGCATCCGACGCGCCGACCTGCCGCTGGAAGTTTTACAGGCGATCAATGCGCGGATGAAAACCGAACGCGAACGCGAAGCCAAAGAATTCCGCGCTCAGGGTTCGCAAGCCGCACAAAAGATCAAGGCCAGCGCCGACAAGGAAGAAACCCTCATTCTTGCCGACGCCAACAAGCAGGCTCAAATTATTCGCGGCCAAGGCGACGAACAGGCGATTATGATCTGGAACAACGCGGCCGGACAGGATATGGAGTTTTTTGCCTTCTACCGTTCGCTCGAAGCTTATAAAAACGCGCTTTCCGACGGCAATGCGGCAATGGTTCTGTCTCCCGACAGCGAATTTTTTCAATTTTTTCGCCAATCGATGAGATAAGAAATGCGCAAATTACGACTTTGGCTGACAATAATGATTGCGGGCGCGGTTTTTCCGGCACAGGCGCAGTATGGTTTTCCGTCTTTTGCCGACCTGGCGGAAAAGCTGATCCCGACCGTGGTCAACATCTCCACCATCCAGCAGCCCGACCAGATCAACATTCCCGGCGCCGCCGCAAGCGACGACGGCGAATATTATGATCCGCTGGAAGGCCGGGTGGCACTGGGCTCGGGGTTCATTACCAGCGAAGACGGATATATCATCACCAACTATCATGTGATTGAAAACGCCGAAGTCGTCAACGTGGTGTTGTTTGACAACACCGAAGCCGAAGCCGACATTATCGGCGGCGACGAAAAAACCGATATTGCGTTGATCAAAATCGAACCGCCGTTTGAACTTGACAAAGTCACCTTCGGCGATTCCGACGCCATTCGGGTCGGCGACTGGGTGTTGGCAATCGGCAACCCGTTCGGGCTCGGCGGCAGCGTAACCGCCGGCATCGTCTCGGCCAAGTCCCGCGACATTGCCGCCGGACCGTACGACAATTTTATCCAGACCGACGCCGCCATCAACCAGGGCAGTTCCGGCGGTCCGATGTTTAATACCAAAGGCGAAGTGATCGGCATCAATTCGGCGCTGTTTTCCACTTCGGGCAACAACATGGGGATCGGCTTTGCCATTCCGGCCAACCTGGCGGCGTGGATCGTCAAACAACTGGAACAAAGCGGTGAAGTCAAACGCGGCTGGATCGGTATCCGGGTACAACCCAACACCAAAAATCTGGCGCGCAGCCTCAATCTTAAGGACGCACAGGGCATTATTGTTTCCGGCATTACCGAAAACGGACCGGCCGCCCGTGCCGGCTTGCAGGCGGGCGACGTGATCATCAGTCTCGGACAGCACGAAATCAACAATTGCAAAGACTTTTCGCGTTTGGTGGCCGAAACGCCGGCAGGCGAAGAGATTCAACTGATCGTCTGGCGCAATCAGGAGATTGAACCGCTGACGGTCAAAGTGGAGAATATGCCGAAATCGCCCAAAGCGACCCCGCGCGAACAGGTCAAGCCGGACTCGGAAAGCGGTAAAATCCTAAAACAAACCGGCCTGATTCTTAAGGAAATCACGCCTGAGATCGTTAAAAACATGAAACTTTCGCCGACCACGATGGGACTGTTGGTCGAAGGAGTGGAACTGGGCAGCGACGCCGACCGTCAGGGCATCAAGCGCGGCGACATCATCATCAAGACCGATCTCAAAGACTGCGTTACTTTAGGTGCGGCGCTGGAACACATTGAGGAAGCGCGCCAGCAAAAACGCCCGCTGCATCTGATGATTCAGAATGCCGAGCAAGATGACATCAACGTTTTACAAATAAAGCTAAAGCCATGAGCCGGGTCGATTTTTATCATTTGCAAAATCAGCGTCTGGAGGACGTGTTGCCGAAACTGCTGGAAAAAGCCTATGCCACCGGCAACAAAATTGCGGTGAAAATCGGCAACGACGAGCGGGTCGATTTTTTGAATGCGCTGTTATGGACCTATAACGACACTTCTTTTTTGCCGCACGGCAGCCGCAAGGACGGTTCGGGAGAACTGCAGCCGATTTGGCTGACCGCCGGCGACGACGTCCCCAACGAAGCCAAATTTTTGTTTTTGGTCGACGGCGCCCGCTGCGGATGGGAAACGATGCAGCAATTTGAACGGGTTTTCAACATTTTTGACGGCAATGCGCCGGAAAGCCTGACCCAGGCGCGGCAAATGTGGAAAGAGCTCAAGCAGCAAAATGCCGATATTTTTTATTGGCAGCAAAACGACAACGGATCGTGGCAACAGAAAGGATAAAATCATGGACAGAGATTTTCTTATTAAAAACAGCCTCACCGAAATCAGCGGCAGCTCTTTTATCATCGACATGATGTACGCCACTTCCGAAAATATCGTGATGCGCCCGGTCTACCGGGAAGTCGGTTTCGGCAACCGCGCCTATGCGCATCTGGACGTGGCGGTGCGGCTGCAGGAGTTGGCAGGAGAACTCGCCAAACTGGAAATGAAATTGAGAATTACCGACGCCTACCGGCCGCCGATTGCCCATCGGCGTTTTTTGGAACTGTTGCCGGTTGAGGGTTTGTTTGCGAGCAAAGCCGAAAACAGTCTGCATTGTTACGGCACCGCAATCGACTGCTGCCTGACCGACCTCAAAGGTCGCAACCTCAAATTTCCGACCGAAGTGGACGCTTATGAGAAAAAATATGCCAAACAAATCGCCAAAGGGGTGACCGAGCCTTTTTACAAACATTTGGAGAAGGCGCGGCAAGATTTTCTCGACACCCGCTATGCGGAAGAAATCAACAACCGTGAGCTGTTAAAAAAGATGATGACTTCGGTCGGCTTCGAGACAATCAGCAGCGAATGGTGGCACTTCCAGCTGCCGGGCGGCAAAGACGACTATCCGATGATTGAGTGGGAATAGGCGCGGCCATTTTCTCCCCGCTTCAACATAAACAATATTGACAAAAACGGCAAAAACAACTATAATTTTGCTCAATAAACTATTATTCTGTAAAACTATAAAACTATGAAAAAAAATCGCACCTACAATCGTTTCGGTTATGACCACAAAGGCTTCAACATCTACGGCTATGACCGCGAAGGATACGATTACGACGGTTTTGACCGTGAAGGCTATGACCGTGACGGTTTTGGTCGCGACGGTTTCAACCGTGAAGGTTTTGATCGTGAAGGTTTTGATCGCGACGGTTTCGACCGCGGCGGTTACGATTATGACGGTTTCGACCGCAACGGTTTTGACCGTGAAGGCTATGACCGTTACAATCGCGACCGCGACGGTTATGACGAAAACGGTTACGACATTATGGGTTATGATCATGAAGGTTATGACCCGGCCGGTTACGATTTCTTCGGCAATCCGAAGATGTAGCGGAACCGGCACCAGTCGGCCGAGTCTCAAAAAACAAGAGGTTTCCGATAACGGAAACCTCTTTTCGTTTGTTCAAATAAAAGAAATGTTTCAAACCGCAACCGGTTCAGGCATTTCACTGTTCAAGATTGATAACCGGCAGAACCAGCGTCCAACTGTTGTGAGCGCATTTAATTCCCCGCTGCATATTATAATAATTCTGCCACTCGTCGGAGTTGCTCTCATCAGCAATCGCCAAACGGTTCTTTCCCAGTCTTCCCTGTTGCAGGAACACGGAAATCTGTTCATAAAGATCCAAATTCTCCGTTAAAAGCGCAACCTGCTCTTCGGTCGGCAACGTTCCTGTCAAGTCGCGCGAAAAAGCTTGATTGCAATATCGTTCGGCCACGCCGCATTCAATACTTTGCGCCCTGTTTGCCAAAGCGAAAACGGTGTTGCCGATGATGACTCCTTCCGGCGTACGGTGTTTTCCCTTGTAATAGTGCTCCACGTCAAAAGAGCGGGTTTGGTCGGAGAAGTAGACTTCCAGAGGAAATTTTTTGGTGGTCTCGATACTGTCGTCATAGATGAGCAGATCGTTGATTGTCACACCCATTTCCTTCATCAGATTTAATAAGGCTCTTACTTTTCGTTTCATCCTGTTAAAGTTTAAAGTTAATAATAAAAGACAATTAATAAATTTTGCATGCTTAAAAATTAGATCATTTTGTCCAAATTGTCAACTCCTTTCCTCATTGACACTCCTCTGGCTGGTGATATGCCTAAAAAGCATAGAATAAGATAAAATATAAGTATTTGTTATCCAAATTAAAACGGCTTATATTATATACAACCGCTTTTTAACCACCCAACGACAGGAGAAAACAATGGTAACAACATGGCCTGAAAATGGTTTTAAGACAACCCTGTCCGCCCTGTTCGGACTGCTTTTATCAACCCTACCTCTCAACGGAGCATCTGCAATGAATTTGGAATCAAATCATCCCTGGGACAAAACCTTTGCGCAAAGCGACAAAGCCGACGTGCAAAAAGTCACCTTTAAAAACCGCTACGGCATAACTTTGACCGACGACCTCTATACGCCAAAAAATCAAACCGGTGCCAAAATGCCGGCAATTGCGGTAAGCGGGCCTTTCGGCGCCGTTAAAGAACAGGCTTCGGGGCTTTATGCCCAGACGATGGCCGAACGCGGTTTTGTCACCCTGGCCTTTGACGCTTCTTTCACCGGCGAAAGCGGCGGCTAACCGCGAAACGTCACTTCTCCCGACATCAATACCGAGGACTTCGGCGCTGCGGTCGATTATCTGAGTACCCGGCCCGATGTCGATCCCGAAAAAATAGGCGTTATCGGCATTTGCGGATTTGGCGGTTTTGCTCTCAACGCCGCAGCCGTCGATCCTCGGATTAAAGCAACGGTGACGTCCACCATGTATGATATGAGCCGCGTCAACGCCAACGGCTATTTTGATGCCATGACCTCAGAAGAGCGCCGTGAATTGAAACGCCGTCTTAACGCCCAGCGGACCGAAGATTACAAGAACGGCTCATATGCCGTCGCTCCCGGACTTCCCGATCGGCTGACCGGTGAAGAACCGCAATTTGTAAAAGACTATTACGGCTATTATAAAACGCCGCGCGGCTATCATAAAAATTCGCTAAACTCGAACGGCGGCTGGAACATGACTTCTTCGCTGTCATTTATCAATATGCCGATACTGTCCTACAGCGACGAAATTCAAAGCGCCGTTCTGCTGCTTCACGGTGAGAACGCCCACAGCCGTTACTTTAGCGAAGACGCCTATAAAAAGCTTAAGGGCGACAATAAGGAACTGATGATCATCCCCAACGCCAACCATGTCGATTTATACGACCAAACCGATAAAATTCCGTTTGACAAGTTGGAAAAGTTTTTCAGCGACAATCTGAAATGAAAACAAACTGATCTTCGGTAACGTTTTGAGGCTGCCGCTTCTCATCTTCCGAAAAGCGGCAGCTATCCCAAAAGTCTCAACCGCGGCAACAAACACAACTGACATTAAAAATATCTCTGCCATTCAAATTAAAAAAGCTTCGGAAACCGAAGCTTTTCTTTTCTGCCGGATTCACTACAACCCGAATATTGCCGGCCTTATGCCTATTTGCAATAAAACATAATTGAGCGGTTAATCATCGGGGTCGTTGAGTAACTCGGCCCCATCAGTTGGGTCATATCAATCTGTCCTGAAGAGCCGGCATTTTCCACCGAAGAACTGATCACTTCAAAATTGCCGTTGCAAGCCTGGCTCGCCAAGCGATAGCAAAAAGAAATATTCACAAAAGCCCCGTTACACTGCGCCGTATAAATATCCGCACCGTTTTGCCGATGCGAAAAAGTAACCCCGGTACCACATCCGGATAACAACACAAACAAACACAAAACATATTTTTTCATAACAATCACCCGTCTTAATTTTAGATTTAAGAAAATTACAATCAATAATTTACATATTTTTTTTACAAACATCAATAGTTATTATTAAGTTTTTCTTATAAACTATCAGTTGTCTTATCTTCCGCCCTTTTCTACCTTCTCTGCCGCGATCGGCTTTTGTGACCGGGGGTTGTTTTGCACAAATGCATCCGAAGCGCTTGATTTCAACAACCGAAAGCTGTTATAGTAACAGCCGATGTTTTACCGATAGGACTTAATATGACTGAAAGAAAACCCCGGCGGTCCGAATTGCGCTTTGAGCGCGAGGCCAAAGCTCTGCAAAAAAATCTTGAAAAACGCAAAAAACAGCAGGAAGCTCTGCAAAAACTGAAATTACAGAAAGCACAAGAACATGGACAAACTGAAAATTAAGGGCGGCAACAAACTTACCGGACAAATTTACATCAGCGGTGCCAAAAACGCCGCTTTGCCGTTGATCTGCGCTTCTCTTCTTACGCGCGAACGGGTGACACTTACCAACATGCCGCTTCTTTCCGACATCCGTTCGATGAATTTGCTGCTTGAACAACTCGGAACCAAAATCGACAGCCACGACGAAGTCATCGACGGCAACCCGTGCAAAGTATATTCCTATCAAACCGCGCAACCGGCAAGTCTGGTTGCCCCCTATGACTATGTTCGCAAAATGCGGGCTTCTTATTACGTTCTCGGTCCGTTGCTGGCACGTGAACATTATGTCGAGCTCTCGCTGCCGGGCGGCTGTGCCATCGGGGCGCGCCCGATGGACATCCATCTTTCGGCGCTTGAACAAATGGGCGCTTCAATCGAAATCAAAAACGGTTATGTGATTGCCAAAGCCGAAAACGGCCTTCAGGGGGCACACCTGATTTTTAACATCGCTTCGGTCGGCGCCACCTGCAACATTTTAATGGCCGCAACCTTAGCCCGCGGCACCACCGTGATCGAAAACGCCGCCATGGAACCCGAAATCGGCAATTTGGCGGAAATGCTCAACGCGATGGGGGCCAAAATCAGCGGTATCAACACGCCGATATTGACCATCGAAGGCGTCAAAGAACTGCGCGGCGTCATCCATAAAGTCATCCCCGACCGTATCGAAGCCGGCTCTTACGCCGTTGCTGCCGCCATCACCCGCGGTAAGATAGAACTGATCAACGCTCAGGCCGCCACTTTGCAGACCCCGCTGAAAATTCTTGCCGAAGCCGGGGTACGCATCAGCGAAAAACCGCACAGCATCGTAATTGATGCCGAAAACTGTGTTCTGGAAGGCAAAGATATCATGACCGACTATTATCCGGGCTTTCCGACCGACCTGCAGGCACAGTTCCTGACTTTGATGCTGACCGCTGACGGTGCCTCCATGGTCACCGAAACCATTTTTGAAAACCGCTTCATGCATGTGCCCGAACTGTTGCGTATGGGCGCCAACATCAATGTTCACGGCCATGCCTCCGCAATCGTGCGCAGTGTTCCGAAACTCTACGGCGCTCAGGTTATGGCAACCGATCTTCGCGCTTCTTTCGCCCTGGTTCTGGCCGGCTTGGTCGCCGAAGGGGAAACGATTGTCAACCGGGTCTACCACCTGGACCGCGGATACGAAAAACTGGAACACAAACTGCGCGGCGTCGGCGCCGATATTGTGCGCATTAAGGACGATCAGGAAGAATAAAAAAGAGCCGGTTTTTAACCGGCTCTTTTTTCAGAGTTCATTGCCGCGGTTAAGAATATTGCGCATTTTTGCCAACGCTTTATTTTTGGCCAACGTCAGATTATATTCCCGTTCCCCTTTTTCAATTCGCTGTTGTTCCAACTTGTCAACATAAGTCATCTTTTTGAACTTTTCTTTTTTCAAATATCGGAACACTTTCAGCGTTTCATTAGGAATCTTGACACGAATTTCATCTTCCCGCGCGGCAATATGAGGATAAAAGTCAATGCCGTCTATCGTAAAACATTTCGTCATCAGTTCGCGATGCCGCGTTTCATTGGGCTGAATTCCGTTATAATTGGTTTTGCGCAGAATATTAATTGCCCGGCCGCTGCTTTTTTTAATATACAGATCAAACTTTTCTTTCATCCAAACATCAAATACGCCGTTGGCAATCAACTCAATTTCTTCTTTCGTGTAAACGCCCGCCTGCGGTTTTACTTTTCCGCTTTTAACACTGTCGGCATAAAACTTGAAACGCCACGTAATATAAGAAACGTCCTTGCCGTTATCCAAGTAGTTTTTGCGCTGCTCCAGCAGTTGGGCAACATTGGCCGAGACCTCGTCAAGACAACATTCGACAAACTTGGTTTCATAACTCTGGCCGCTGCGGCCGATACCGGCGAGAGCATTCAGATAATGCTGGTATTCGTGGCGGCGGGTACAGTTGTATTTATCGTTAAACTTATCAACAATTCGCTGCAACTTTTCGTTATCCGCCTTAAAATAACGCATTTTCAACTGATCCCAGCTGTACAAGCCGAAAGAAGGCAGATAGCCCAAACTGTCCCGCGCCCCCATTCCGTAAACAATTGCCGAAGAATATTGCTTTTCGCCGTTTTTGGCGTAACGCACTCTGACGGTGTCAACCGTCGTTTTCAACTTCACGTTTCGCAATACCTGATGCTGCTTACGGTCTTTAACCCGAAAATCGGTTATTTCGCCGGCATCAACCACTTTGCCGTTTTTCAGAGTCAGTTTCCATTTGCCGTCACTATAATTCAGGTTTTCATAAAACCGTTGCTTGGAAACCGTATCGCCTTCAATCACAGCCTTGGCTTTGTCAAAATCCGCCGCATAGGTATCAACCGCATAACGCATCAGGGGATACAATGATACGCCGGCGGCCAACGTTAACCCCAACGCCGTTCCGATCAAGATTTTTTTGCGCTTTTTTCCTGCCATGGCATACCTCTTTTTGTTGTTAACGATTATAAGATAATTTTAAACAAAAGCCAAGATATTTTGACAAAAAAATAACATTTTTAATTCTTTACTTTCATCTTTTTTGGATTAATCTGTGATCCGCAATTTTTAAAAGGAGTTTATTTTTCATGATTGATCATTTGGCAAACCTGACCAAAGCCGTTCGCTTGAGCAAACAGTCGATTGACAGCGGCAGTTCCCCTTTCGGCTGCATCATTGTCAACCGACAGGGCGAAATTGTCGGAGAAGGACACAACCGGGTGGCACTCGACAACGATCCCACCGCCCACGGCGAAGTCATGGCCATCCGTAACGCCTGCCGCAACCTTAACAGTTTTGACCTGAGCGGCTGCATCCTTTACACTTCGTGCGAGCCTTGCCCGATGTGTCTCAACGCCTGCAAATGGGCCAATATTGCCGAAATTTATTATGCCGCCGACCGATATGATGCCGAAAACATAGGTTTTCGCGACCGCGTTTTTTACGAAGGAAATCCGATCCAACTGCATCACATGGAAATTAAGGAAGCGGTTGAAATCATGGAGGAATGGAAAAACAAACTCGATCATATTGAATATTGACAACGCTTTGCCTTCCTCTTGAGCTGTTTTTCCCTCACTTCCAAACCGGCGTCCGGCCTTGTTCCGCAACCGAATTTTTCCGACAACCGTTTCTGCGGTCAGAAAATCCCGCCGTTTACGGTTCCTTTTCCGTTTTCATATATCAGATGAAAAGCGCCGCAGTTGGGAACGGTTTCGAATTCAAAACCGAAATAATTCAACAACGATGCCATGGTTCCGCCGTGAATTGCGATACCAATCACATCCGCGTTTTCTTTCGCCAACCGTTCCAACACCGCCAAAACCCGTTGCAAGGCTTCGCCTTTGCTCTCGCCGCCCTCAAAGCGCAAATCCCAAAATTGCGGACGATTCCAATTGTTGACAATTTGCGGCACTTCTCGTTGCAAATCGGCAATCAGGCGTCCCTCTGCCTCGCCGTAAAAGCATTCCCGCAAATCATTTTCTACCGCAACCGGAACGCCAAGCACCGCGGCCGCAATTTCCGCAGTGTGAAACGCTCGCCTCAAAGGACTGGAAAAGATGATTTCAATCCCCTTCCCCTGTAGTTTGGCCGCCAATTTCTGAGCCTGAACAATGCCGTTTTCGGTCAAATCATAATCCATTCCGGAACCCTGCCAGCGTTTCTGGCGGTTCAACTCGGTTTCGCCGTGACGAAAGATATAAAACTCTGTGCGCAAAATCATTCTCCTGTAACTTGTAAATTTCATTATTAATTATAGGGATTAATCTGATAAGGACAAGCATAAACAATCTCTCTTGACATATTAGACAAAATATTTTATATTATTTCCATAACCCTTTCGGAAAACACTATGTCTTAAAAAAGCAGGATAAAAACAACACCGATAGGTTTATAACATCCTCCTCAAAATTGAAAAACCCTGATTTCTACAATCAGGGTTTTTATAAAAAAACAGAGCCGCTTCACTGACGAAGGGACTCTGTTAAAAGTAAGTTTTCACGGCTTGCAGAAGGCCTGAGGCTTCCCGAAACTAAAATCGCGAGGCAGTCGTAAGCAAAAGCATCGATGTCGGATTCAGACCGCCGCCGCCACCGTTTCCGTTGCTCCGAAACATAAGGAAACATATTATCCCCATAACCATAAAAAATGTTCGGACAATAAATTCGATCATCGCCCGCATAAAAAATACGCCGCGCAGATCGTCTTTGACCGTGGTTGCCGCCGTCCACTTCAACGGTCCGACGGCATAAACGTAAATATGCTGTCCGGCGGTAAGCGTCTCAGGCAACAAGCAAGAATTGTCGACACCGTCCATGTCCAAAACCTCCCATCGGTTGCTCATCTGGTTATAATACCTGAAATGATTCACCAACGTACTGTGCTTCCGGTGGGGACGGGGTTGATACTCGGAATAGTGGCTGACAAAAGTGCCTTCGCCGACCAACTCACGGTCCAACTTATACAGATAAGGAACCGGAAACGGCGCCAAAAAAGCGGCCATAACCAAAACAACGGCCACCCTCTTCAAAACTTTGTAAATTTTCGTTTTCATATTTGATAAATTTAAAAATATTATTAATAATCTTTTTTATTCGTTACGATAACATAAATAGACAAAATTTGTCAATATAGAAATATTCAACGCAGCGAGTTGCCGCGGCTCGCTGCCGAGGCCTACGAGCAAGAGCATAGCAACGCAAAAAATCCCGCTGTCTCTGACAACGGGATTTTTTATAAAACTCGAAATGGTGCCGACTAAGTGATTCGAACACTCGACCCACGCATTACGAATGCGCCGGAGGAAGCCAAAACTTCCGGTGAAAGTTTTGGCGACGACGGGTGAAGTTTGCTTACCGAGCAAATATTGCGCAAGCATATTTGCAAGGTTAGAAAACGAGTGACCGCAGCGAGTTGCCGCGGCTCGCCGCCTAGGCCTGCGAGCAAGAGCATAGCAACGCAAAAAATCCCGCTGTCTCTGACAACGGGATTTTTTATAAAACTCGAAATGGTGCCGACTAAGTGATTCGAACACTCGACCCACGCATTACGAATGCGTTGCTCTACCAGCTGAGCTAAGTCGGCATCAGCGCTAAGTTATAATAATATTTATTAAAAGACAAGAGCTATTTTTCATAAATCCTGCACAATTTTAATAAAATGATTGCCTCTTTCAATAAAATTCTTATAAAACCCGAAGCTTGGACTGGTCGGCGAAAACAAAATTGTTCCCCCGCCCAGTTTTTTTAACTTTGCATAGGCGGTTTTCACCGCATTTTCCAGCGTATCGGTTTCCACCAATTCAAAATCGACTCGTCTGACCCCTTTTCTTAAAACAGCGGCAATTTTCGGTCCGGTTTGATACAAGGTTACCACCATTTTGACCTGAGAATTGTTCTCAATGGTTTCCGCATACGGACCATAATCCTGACAGTTGTCCTGTCCTCCGGAAATCAGCGCCAGATTCCCGGTAAAACTGCCGACCGCACCGATAGCGGCTTCCGGTGCTGTTGAAATGCTGTCATTGATAAAAGTAACGCCGTCTTTCACCGCCACCTTCTGCAACCGGTGCGGCAACGGTTCGAAATCCTTCAAAATTTCGGCAGCATGGTGCAAATCTATCCCCAAATAATCCAAAACCGAAAATACACCGGCCAGGTTATCCATATTATGGTTACCGTTCAATTTAAGCTCGCCGATCTCCGCCAGTTTTTCTTCTCCATGATACAACACGCCGTTTTCGGCATGAAAAAGCGCCGCCTCATTATACCACCGGCGATTTTCGGCATAAGCCTCCGTATATTCGACCGATTGCGGATTGCGCCGGTTGGCAAAATAAACATCGCCCGGCTGTTGGTTGGCAATCAGATGAATTTTGTCCCGACAATAGTTTTCATGCCCGCGGTGCCAGTCGGTATGAACATAAAACAGGTTGGTAAACATGGCAATTTGCGGCGATGCCGTCAGGTCGGAAGCCTGATAACTGGAGAATTCTTCGACAATAAAATCATAGTCCTGATCAAGCAACTCAATCATCGGCTTGCCGATATTGCCGCCCAGTCCGACTTTATATCCGCTTTTTTGTAAGATATAAGCCAGCACGCTGACACTGGTGCTTTTGCCTTTTGATCCGCTGACGCCGATCACCCGGCAGCCGGGACGGGACAAAAATTCGTTCAGACAAAGATCGGTTACCGAAGTGACGGCAATTCCGCGTCGTTTGGCCTCCGTCAGTTCTTCGCGATAAATGCTCACTCCGGGTGAACGGATAATTACTTCCGCCCGATCGAGCGCTGCCGCAATCCGGTCACCGCAAACCAAATCAAAATCCCGGCAACCTTCCGGTTTTTCGATCTCTGTGTCATTAAACAGGATAATCTGTCCGGCAATTCCGTGAGCACTCAAATATTTTACCGCCTGTTGCCCTTCGGCCCCCAAGCCCCAAACCGCAATTTTTTTGTTGCGCAAATCATTTATCCGCATTTTTGCCATCCTTCCGCGCTGCCGTTGCTTTAGCGCCTTTTTCATCCTTTTTTTCCGCATCAGCCGGTGCAGTCGCCGTTGTCGCTTTTTGCGCCTGTTTTCGCGCATAGAACTGCGTTTGCGCCTCTTCGCTGATTTCGCCGCCGCGGTGAACCACCAACTGATTAAACGGAATTTCAATTCCTTCTTCACGGAAGCGGCGGTCAATCTCATAGCGCAAATCGCTTGGTATTGTCCAACCGTTCCAAATATCGTTGGTATAGCAACGCAGCTCGAAATCAAGGCTGCTGGAACCAAAATCCTTAAAAATCACGTACGGTGCCGGATTTTTCATCACCTTTTTATTGCTTTTGGCGCATTCGAGCAAAATATCGGTCACCTTATGCGGATCGGTACCGTAAGCCACCCCGACCGTTACCGACTGCCGCGACCAGTTGTTGCTGTGCGTCAGGTTGGTCACCGAAGTCGACAATAAAGTGGCGTTGGGAATAATCACGCTCGACTTTTTAAAAGTCTCCACTTCGGTCGAACGGATGTTTATCTGCTTGATTCGCCCTTCCTCACCGTTAATAATCACCCAGTCGCCCACTTTGACCGGCCGTTCAAACAACAGGATAATTCCCGACACAAAGTTATTGACGATATTTTGCAAACCGAGACCGATACCGACCGAAAGAGCACCGGCAACCAGGGCAACGTTGCTCAAATCACCGCCCATCACCGCAATTGCCAGAAAAGTCGCCAGAACAAACCCCACAAAACCAAAACCGGAAGCCAGCGAATGACGGATACCGTCATCCATTTCCACATGCGACAAAATATTGTCAAACAGTTTGCGGCGCAAAATCTTGATCACGCTGAGAGAAGCAAAAAAGACGCCGATGCCGAGCAGAATTGACAGCAGCGAGATCTCCATCCCCCCCACTTTAAAACCAAATAAAATCTTGCGCATGCTTTGCAGCAGCAAATCGGTCGACACGCCCCACAGCGAAAGCAGCGACAAAATCGCCAACACCCCGAAAATCGGATTGAGAACCACGCCCAGCCAAAAATCCACTTTATCAATCAGCTGGCGACGCACCCGCAGGGTCTTCACCCAGAAATTAAACAGCAGCACCCGCTTAAGCAGTTCAAACACCACATTGCGGAAAATCATAAACCCGCCGATGACCAGCATCGACAGCAGAAAACGGTTAATGATGAATTCCGAAAGCCGCGGATAACCAAACAGAGAAATACCCACGACCGCCACCGCAAAAAGCGCTGCCAGAAAAATAACCCGAAACGCCGTACGTGTTTTGGCATCAACAAAATCTTCGTCATCACCGTTTTCTTCGTTGAGGTCAACCGAAGTTTCGTCTTCCCAGAAAAAGCGCTTGGCAATCAAAACCACGCAAAAAGCCTTAACCGTGCTGTTAACCAACGAAAGAAAATAGATCAGTTCCACCGTATAATTGGCCTCGCTGGCAATATGAAACAACATACTGCTCAAACCGATGACAAAGAAACTAAAATAAAAGGCTGCCGTCATCCGTTTGGCTTTGGCGTCATCCATGTTAACCAACCGCCACATTCCGTTATAAGGCGCAAACACCACCCGGGTAATCGCATTGGCCAGAAAGATGTACAACGTATAGTACAAAACGCTGGAAAGCACCAACCCGAAAAAGCCCAAAATCAGAATCTTGGTATGAATGATCCATACCAAAAAACCACCCAGCAACACTGCCGGAATCACCCCGTAGGCACAGGCAACAAAAAACGCGGCCAGCACTTTGGTAAAATACGGCGGCGCTTCGGTCAGATTCTTCTTATACCCCAAATGGCGAATAATCAGGATTCGCAGCATATAACCGATCGCGCCCGCGGCGCCGATCGCCAGCAACACCGTAAAAAGATTGGAATCGACGGCGTTTTTCTGTTCTTCGGTCAGATCGCGGTACCAGTCAACCGGCGATTTGACGATGTTGAAACTGAAGTCAAGAAACTGAGCGGTCGCTTTCAAAAAGCTGCTCGGATAGATCAACGGTTCCTGATAGACCAAAAGATTGCCGATCAGAGCCTGTTTGCGAACCGCCACAATCAACGCCGTCAATTCGTCAATCCGGTTAATCAGCAGATCGTTCTCGGCGATTCTGCCCTTCTGATAAACCGCCTCTTCATTATATTCTTTGCGTTTTTCGGCAATGATCGGCAGTTCTTCTTCGCCTTCCTTGGGCATTTCCCCCAGCGAATCAAGCCGACGATTGATGTTCCGCAATTCTTCGTCCAGCTGTTTTTTGCTTTCCAAAAGCTGCGAACGGGTATCGCCGAGAAAAGAAACGTATTTGCTGCTGGTTGCACTCGGCACATTGCCCGATTTCAGCACGTCTTCAATATTATTCAGTTCTTTGGTAACGGTCGAATAGTCAATCGTGATGTATTTTGCAGAACTGACGACAAAAGTGCGGGCGTCAACTTCCTTTGTTTTTTCCGCCGTTTGTGCTGCCGCCGGCATCATTGCCATCACCAGTCCCAAACAAAAATACAGCCATTTTCTCATATCCGTCTCCCGTCCGCAGTCTCGATTTCGGCCGCCTAAGCCTGTTTCAGCCACTCTTTCATGATTTTATAAGCGTTTCCGGCCACTCCAAAGCGCAGATTGTCCGCCGCCGACCAGAAGCTGAAACCGTTTTCGGTCGAAGCGTCCTGACGCAAACGGCTGACATAAACCTCTATTTCGCCCTGAACGTCATTCAAAGTGACATAACCGCCGCGAACGTTCTTGTCAAAAACAATCACGCCCGGCGTTTTCTTCATCATTTCGCGAACGTCGTCAACATCGGTTTCCGCCGAACACTCCACATTTACATACGCGGCGTTGCCGATAAAGGCCGGTACAAAAGCACAGTTGGCATGAACTTTCACATCTCGTTCCAAAACCTTCTTGGTCTCGGCATTGATACGCCATTCGCATTTGGTTTCCTCTCCGATAAACTCTTCCACCTGCGGAATCACGTTAAACGCAATTTGCTTGTCAAAAACTTTCTGATGATCGGCCAAACTCTCGTTCATAAAAATCTTGCGCGTCTGATCAAACAATTCGTCCATTCCCTCTTTGCCGTAAACCGACGTTGAAGTATAGGTCGAGACAACCATCCGGCTGATCCGGCATTTTTGGTCCACCGCGCTCAACGGCAGCAAAATCTGAGTCACCGCGGCTGAGGGAACGCTGACAATATTTTTGGCGGCATCTTCCACCTTTCGGTCATTCACTCCGGCCACAATCATCGGCACTTCGGGATCGGCAAAAAACTGGGTTGTACAGTCAATAACTTTGCAACCTTTTTCCGCCGCTTTAACCGCATAACGTTTGGAAACTTCTTCCGAAGCGGCGAAAATCGCAACCTCAATTCCCGAGAAGTCAAACTTGTCCAGGCTTTCGACGTCAATATCGTCTTCTTCGCCGAAAGATGCCTGTGTTCCAAGCGGCGCCTTCATTTCCAGTGCCGCAACCTGATCCGGCTTATATCCGCCGTCGGCCAAAAAAGCCAGAACTTCGCGTCCGATGCTTTCGGTAACGCCGATAACCGCAATTTTCTTCATCATAACCTCTTTTCAAAATGTTTTTTTACACTATACGTCTCAAGTTATTTAAAAAATGATAATTTTTTGCCCGATTTCACTATTCAAGTTCGGCCAGCCGGCGTGCCTGATCCTCCGCAATCAGCGCATCAACAATTTCGTCGAGGGCATCGCCCGAAACCACTTCGTCCAGCTTATAAAGGGTCAGATTGATGCGATGATCGGTCACCCGGCCTTGCGGATAATTGTAAGTGCGGATGCGTTCCGAGCGGTCGCCGCTGCCGACCTGCAGTTTGCGGCGTTCCGAATATTCGGCGTCAATGGCCGATTTTTGCTGATCATATAAACGTGCCCGCAGGTGGTTCATCGCCTTTTCCTTGTTTTTGAACTGCGAACGGTCATCTTGGCACTGAACGACAATTCCGGTCGGAATATGAGTGATTCGCACCGCCGATTCGGTACGGTTAACGTGCTGACCGCCGGCACCGGAAGCCCGATAAACGTCAATTTTCAGATCCGACGGATTGATGTACATATCCACTTCTTCAATTTCCGGCAACACGGCCACCGTAGCTGCCGAAGTATGCACCCGCCCCTGAGATTCGGTAACCGGAACCCGCTGCACCCGATGGGCGCCCGACTCGAATTTCAGCTTGGAGAAAACATCTTTGCCGGTAATTTTGGCCGAAGCTTCTTTATATCCTCCCAGCCCGTTTTCGTCGGCATCGAGAATTTCAAACTTCCAGCCCTGTTTTTGCGAATAGCGCTGATACATTTCAAACAAAACCGCCGCAAACAAAGCCGCCTCATCGCCGCCGGTACCGGCGCGTACTTCCAAAATGGCGTTTTTCTCGTCTTCTTCATTTTTGGGCAGCAGCAAAATCTTGATTTCTTTCTCCAACTTCGGAAGCTGTTCCTTCAGTTCATAATACTCGCTTTCGGCCATCTCCCGCATTTCCCTGTCCATGTCGTCGTCATCCATCATCGACTTGGCGTCGTTCATGTCCCGCTCCGCTTTGTGATAGTGGTTGATCGCCTCGACAACCGGTCCCAGCTCGGCCAGTTCCTTGTTCATTTTCACCAGATTTTCCGGCGTGACGTCCGGTGACGACAGCAAAGACGAAATCTCGTCATACCGATTGACCACGTTAGCTAAATTTTCCGCAAAACTCATTACTTTATTTCCCTAATTTTCTAAATCCGTTAACTTGCCGCAATCTTTTCCGCTCCCGAAAACACGAAGAAAATAGCAAGCGGCAACCTGCTATTTTCCGGTCAAAATTCCTGACGGCAGCTAATGTTCCGCCGGTTTTAAAAACTCATCAAGAGAAATGTTCATTTTCTTATTGGGCGAAATAACCTCTGTCAGCTTGCCGCCGACATAAACTTCCACCCCTTTATATTTGCCGGCCGACAACATCATTCCGGTGCCGTCGGGGATCACATAATTTTCTCCCGGACGCATGATCTTGTTAAAATAAACCTTATTGCGATCCCGAACTTCGACCCAGGTGTCTTCTTTGATAATTCTGATTTCAACCTGACGTCCCTTGTCGGCAGCCGCCGCTTTTTCCGCTGCAGCATCACCGGTTGCCGCCGTGGTACCGGCTTGCGGTTCAATAAAGCTTTCTTCTTTCACGATTACCTGTTCGGTCGGCATGTTTTCCGCAGGAACGGCAACTTTTGCCGCCGTTTCCGTTTCTTCGGCAACCTCGTTTGTTCCCGCGGTTGTCACCGCCGGCACGTCTTCACTTTCATCGGCAGACGGCGAAAAATATTCTATTTTCCCGGCTTCATTCTCCAAAATTGCTTCCTCAATCACATTTTCGGCTGCCGGTTTGTTTTGCCTTCCGTGCCACAAAGACCACAACAGGCTGATCAGCACCAACGCCGCGATTCCGGCAATAATGTAACGCCTGTCGGGAAGACTGGCTTCGGCGGTCGGTTCTTCCGTCATGAAAATTCTTTTTTCCCTCGGTTTGGCATTCAGCTCTTCCCGAAACAACTGAGTAATCCGCGTATTGTTCAGCCCCAGATATTTGGCATACGAATTAACAAAACCAGCAGAATAAGGCAGCGGCGGCAGTTCGACATAATTGCCGTTTTCAATCGCTTCCAGATAGACGCGGCGAATACAGAGCACTTGAGAAATATCTTCCAGTTCCCAACCTTTTTTGAGCCGTTCATGACACAAAAGATTGCCGATCCGGTCGGTATCTTCGACCAGCTCCGGTTTCAGCGGCTCGGCCGCCGGTTCGTTTTTCCTGATGTTTTTAGCCTTTTTATCTGCTTCTGTTTCCTTAATCACAACTTTGATCCTTAATCATAAACCTTACAAAACCGCTTTATTCAAACACACTTTTTAATAAATTTCAATACCGTGATCATAAGCATACGCAATTAATTGCGGCCGCAGGGTATTGCGGGTCGATTTCAGCAGCAGTTTCATATAATCCGCAATTTCTTCGGTATTGACCGAACGTACCATACTTTTGATACGGCCGAACGACGCGCCGCTGCTTGACAAATTGCGATAGCCGAGACCGATCAGCGCCAGAGCCTCAATCGGATTGCTCGCCATTTCGCCGCAGACTGAACAATAAACGCCGGCATCGTCTGCTTTGTCCACAATCGTTTTCATAACGTTTAAGAACGGCGCCGACAAAACGTCATAACGCTCCGAAAGCTTCGGATTTCCGCGATCGCATGCAAAAATAAACTGCGCCAGGTCGTTGGTGCCGACCGACACGAAATCGGCCCGCGGCAAGATGTCGTCCAACTGAAACACCACCGACGGTACCTCAATCATCAATCCGATATTGACTTTTTTCGGAACCGGCAGCCCCCGGCTTTTGTCTTTTTCCAACTCGATCAACAGCGTTTCCTTGGCATCTTCAAATTCCGCCAAATCCGAAATCATCGGGAACATCACGTTCAGTTCTTTACCGGCCGCCGACAACAGAAAAGCGCGAATCTGCTGCCGTAAAATCGCCCGCCGGTCAAGCGTAATTCTGATCGAGCGCCAGCCGATCGCCGGGTTGGCTTCGCCCGAATAAGCCCAATACGGCAGCAGTTTATCCGAACCGACGTCCAGACTGCGAAAAACGACTCTTTTGTCCCCGCAACGATCCATCAGGTCCTTGTAATAAGAAACCTGTTTTCCGACATCGGGCATCGCCTCCGAAGCCATAAACGGAATTTCGGTCCGATACAAACCGACACCGTCACAATTCGTGGTTTCGATATAGTCAAAATCCATCGGCAACCCGACATTAATATAGAGTCCGATATCCGCACCGTTCAGCGTCCGGGCCGGCAAATTCCGCAACGCCGCCAGCTTCTTTTGCAACTCTTCCCGTTCGGCGATTCTTTTGCGAAATTCCGTTTCCACCTGCGGAGAAGGGTTAACATACACAAACCCTTCATTACCGTCCAGCGCCACCGTCTGTCCGTTCTGAATCTCGCCGAAAATTCCCTTCAGCTTTGCCAGTACCGGAATATTCAAAGCCTTGGCCACAATCGCCACATGCATGGTCGGCGTGCCGTCTTCAATGATCAGTCCGCGGATCCGGCTGTAGTCATAATCCATCAGTTCCGCCGGTCCCATGGTTTGGGCGACAATCACGATGTCCTTGGCCGAGATATCCGGCGCCTGTTTATAATCGCCGCTCAGATAAGACTGCAAACGGTCGGCCACGTCGCGCAAATCATGCAGACGTTCGCGCAAATAGCTGTCGCTGCTTTGCGACAAACGGTTCCACATGTCTTCATACGCGCGTTCCACTGCCGCTTCCGCCGCCAAACCGCCGCGAATATTGCCGGCGATTTTGCCGTACCAGCCCTTGTCTTTGGCAAACATCCGGTAAGCATCCAAAATATCGATATGCTCGCCGAGACCGAGTTTGGTCGAATTAAATTTGGCGTCCAAATCTTCGTTCATTTGATGGTGTGCAATTTCCAGCCGGCGCAGTTCCTTTTCCCTGTCTTCGGCAAAAATGTTGGTTACCGACTGGCGACGCCGGTGAACCACAGCATCGCCGATACCGTAGCCTTTGTTAAGACTGAGCCCCTTTACCCGTTCCTTGGTGCTCATCCCGCGCGACTTGATCAGCGATTTCTTATATTGGGTCATTTCTTCGGAAGCCAGAATCTCGGCCAAAACCATCGCAATGGTTTCCAACAGCTCAATATCCACTTCCGACCGGTCGATTTCGCGCGCGTTATACAAAGCCAGCACGCCGATCGTACGGTTCCATTGCAAGACCGGCACACCGATAAAAGACTGGAAATCTTTTTCTTCCAGCAGCTCAGGCTTGGAAACAAATTTCGGATACATCCAAATGTTGTTGATTACCAGCGAGCGCCGACTTTCCGCCACTTCGCCGGCCATCCCTTCGTTATAGCGCAGGCGCAGCCGGTGCGACGACGCTTTTTTAAAACCGCAGGCGGCAAACAATTCGAGATAATTATCGTCAACCGCCACATAACAGGTGGCGGCATCCGCCTGCATTTTGGCAGAAATGGTCTCGAGAATACGGCGCAGTTTTTCCGGTACGCTTTCCGGCGTTTCCATAATCTGTCGCAGCTGTTTCAAAATGCCCAGCGCCTCTTTGATAGCCGTTGACTGCATGATTTTTTTCCGTTTAATTAAAATTTTACCGTGGCTTCATTTATATTCTTTATCTTCATTTTCATCAAGTGCAAAATAATTTAATTCGGCATTTTCTTAACCCAAGATAACTGTTGACTCTTTTCGCCGCTCAACGTATCTTCTGAACATAGGCAATTTTTTGTTATATAATTTTAAGGAATCAAAAAACATGGCAAACAATTATGTACGCGGGCAGAAAGACACTCGTCCCTGGGGGACTTGGGAAGTTCTTGACTGCGGTGAAACTTTTTGTGTTAAAAGAATCAAAGTTACCCCCGGTTCCAAGCTTTCGCTGCAATTGCACCACCACCGGGCCGAACACTGGATCATCGTCAAAGGCACCGCTTTGGTAACCCTCGGCGACGAAATTCTGACCAAACGCACCGATGAACACATCTTCATCCCGGTCGAAACCAAACACCGGATTGAAAACGCTACCGACAGCGATGTCGAGTTCATCGAAGTACAGGCCGGCGACAATCTTGACGAAAACGATATCGTCCGCCTCGAAGACGTTTACGGACGCGTATAACCGTTCCGTATGCTTTGCCCCTCAAGCCGCAGAAAAATCTGCGGCTTGTTTTTTGTTAAAGGTTGACTCTTTGGGCAAAAAATAGATAATACCGGCAAGACCAAATTTTTAGCGGAAGAAGTAAAATGAATTTCTTAGATTTAGGATTAAGCGAAAAAACCATAAAAGCCATCAACGAATGCGGCATCGAAAAGCCGACCACGGTGCAGATTGACGTTATCCCGGCCATTCTGCAGGGAAAAGACATTTTCACGATTGCGCCCGGCGGCTGCGGCAAAACGATCTCGTACGTCCTGCCGTTGATCGACATCATCAGCCGCAACGAAAAACAAAATATCCTGATTATGACTTCGGATTCGCAAAAATCGGTCATGATTTCCGACAATCTGGCGATGCTGAATCGTTTTCACGAAGAATCCGAAGACAGCAACGACGGCGAAAACGACTGCGACGTTATCATCGGTTCGCCCGATCTGTTGGTTGATCTGGCCGCCGAACAACAAATTGATCTTTCCAAAATCAATATCCTGGTGGTTGACGACATCAACCTGATCAAGAAAAACAAACAAATTGAAAATATGGAAAAAATCCTCGAGATGATGCCGGTCGACAAACAAAACATCGTTTATACCAACCGCCGTTCGCGCGAAACTCAGGGCATTTTGGACAAGATTTTGAAAGCGCCGCAGGAAATCAAAGTCGACAAAACCAAAGAACAGGAAGCAAAGCTTTCCGCGCCGGCCGAAAATAACAAAAACGTCAACAACACGGCCGCAGCCTCAAAAGCTTTTCAACCCGATCCCGAAGCGATGGCTCTGTGTAAAAAATACAATTCTTTTCAAGGCAAAACGCCTAAGTTTTTGCTCAACAAAGTCGAACTGGCAGAAGCTGAATAATCTTCATCGGCTTGTTTGATCAAAGTCACATTGTTCAAATATTTTAACAACAAAAAAGCGGCAATTTTGATTGCCGCTTTTCGTTACGGAGCAGAACTACCAATTGTAACTGAGACCCAAACCGAAGGTCGAGGCTTTGTAGTCGTCGCCGAAGGTGTGGTTGGCCCAGCCATAGGCCGACAACTGTTCGGTAAAGCCGTAACGGCCGCCAATTTCAACCCGGCCCAGCGTCTGGTCATCCAAAGTGTTGACTTTGTCCAAACCGGTGATCCGAACCTCGTCACCGTCGGTAATGGTGCGGACAACACTCGGTTTGACATAAACGTTGGCGTAGCCTTCGTCCGTTACAAACGCTTTCGTCAGTTTGACGCCGGCTTCCAACTCCAGCTGACGCAAGGTGTTGTACTTTGCAACCTTGCCGGCACTGTCGGTGGCGTCGTCGTAATCAACCTGAGTATAGAAGGCGCCGACACTCGGGGTCAGGTACAGGGTTTTGTTGATCGCATAGTCATAACCCAACTCAACGCTGCCGCCGAACTCGGTACCGTCGGTATCCGACTTGATGCCGTCTTTGGTCTTCAGATCAACTTTCTGAATGCCGCCGTATACGGTGGCAAAAGTCCACCAGTGGTTACGGTCATAACGGTAATACAGACCGGCAAGATACGAATCAATGTCAATCTCAGATCCGATCGTCGAGTAATGATGCTTGCCGTCGCCGTTCATGTCGTAATTACCTTTGCGGTAGGACAAAAACAGACCCAGCTTGTTGTTGAGATCATGCTGCAGGTCGCCGCCGGCCTCTAAACCCCAGACCTCGGCGTCGATATCGGTCGGCGTCTTGATGCGAAGCGTATTGTAAACCGCGTTTGCCCACAGATTGTGGAAGGCTTCGCCGTTCCAGTAGTAATCATAGAAACCGCAACCGGGGCAGTAGAAACGGTTTGAAGACACTTTCTGCATGATGTTGTAGATCATGTTGGAGGTCTGAGCCAAACCAGCCGCGGGGAGAGATTCGGCGCCAATCACTTCCGGTGCTACCGGACGGTCGCTGCCCGGCAACGGCTGCGGCTTAACCGGCGGAATATCCGGCAGTTCCGGGGTCGGCGGCGTCGGAACATCAGGAACATCGGGAACGTCGGGCTTTTCCGGTTCTTTTGGTTCTTCATTCGGCTGATCGTTCATCTCAAAGTACCATTTGTTGCTGTTGTCGGCAATTTGATTGTATTTAACATCAAACAAATACGGACTCTTATAAACACGCGAGACCACGAACGAACCCGCGTTACCGGTCGTATCATTCTCCGATTGCGCAAACAGAATTTCTCCCTTGCCGCGGATATCGGCATCAGACGAAGCGTGAACAATCAGCTTGGTGACGCCTTCGACATTGCCGTTAACATTCAACATATCCGCGCTCATATTATCGGGATCAACGTCGATATGCATAAAGCTGTCGGTCGCCGAGTAGCCTTTCAGCTTGACGGTTTCCTGATAGCCGTTGGCAATATCAAACACACCGTTATTCAACGACAAGCTCGTCACTGCGGCAGCGTCGCGGTTGGCGGTACCGTCGGCGTTCAGCGAGGCAACAAAAGCCCCTTTGCCGTCCCAGTTCTTGGCCGTCCGGTCTTCGTGCTGAAAAGCGCCAAAACGCAAGGTGGTACCGTTAACCGTCACCGTTCCCGCATTGATAATATCATTATTGATTGCAACATACTGGGTTGTCGTACCCGTATCCGCATCAATGGTGTCATCACCGGTAAGTGTTAAGTTAAAGGGCAAAGCATACTCCCCAAACGATATTCCTACCTCTGCAAGGCTTTTGTCATTTATATGAGCACCGACAATATTATCGTTAATGACTATTTTTCCTTCATTGCCGGTTTTCAAAGTAAGTAAATTCTGCGCTTTGTCATTTTTACCTTCTCTTGGGATATTAATAAAGATTGCATTATAGATTTTTCCTCTTTTATCCAGAGTATAGTTTCCGGAAAGAAAATTTGTATTTTTGTCAGAAAAAAAGGTTAAATTATTATTTGTATGAATCGCCCCGCCAAGAGCAAATTCTTTGTCTGACAAAGTTTGCGCATAGTTATTCAAAAAACTGCCGTTAATATCGCCTATAGCTGCCTGATTCCTATTAACATTATAAATCGCACCGCCTTCCGCTTCGCTATTTGCAGAATAAACGTAGTTACCGATAAAATTGCCAGAGATACCGTTGATCGTCTTATTGCCGTTACTGACCGCACCACCGCGAGCCGTACTGCCCGGATTGGAACTATAAGCATAGTTGCCGATAAAATCACCGCTAATATTGCCGATCGTACCGGTATTATAAACGGCACCGCCTCCGGACTCGCCGCTTTGATCGGAACTATAAGCATAGTTGCCGATAAAATCACCGCTAATATTACCCATCGTATTGGTATTATAAATGGCACCGCCCTGACTCCCGGAAAAATAACTGGTGTTGGAATAAGTATTGGAACCATAAGCATAATTTCCGATAAAATGTCCTACAACGTTTCCGATGACCCCACTGTTGGAAATCGCACCGCCTTGAGAATAAAAATAGTAACTTGATCCCGAACTGGAAGTATAATTTCCCACAAAATTACTATTCATTTCATCTATGGTTCCAACATTGTAAATTGCACCGCCTTGAGAATATGACTGTTTATGAAGATATACTCCCGTATCCCGATCATCGGCAAAGTTGCCGGCAAAATCTCCGTTAACAGAAGCAATATGACCGGCATTATAAATGGCTCCGCCTTGAGCATACATATACCCATCGTTCTGAGCATTTACTACAACAGAATTGCCGATGAAATCTGCCGCCACACTTCCAAAACTGCCGCTGTTATAGACAGATCCTCCTTGCAAGTAGAAATAGCGGGCATTTTTAACCAACGCAACGGCCTCATTTTCACTAAATACCTTACCTTCTAAATTTCCATAATCACTTGTATTATTAATCGCCGTTCCGCCAGATTGGGTGACCGTCGAACCGACACTTTCAATTTCAAAATTTAGCGGTTCTTTATGTACAAGTTCATCACCTGTTAAACTAACATACGCATATTTGAAATACTTTGTCTGATCGTTCGGCAATTTGATTTCTACCACGTCGGCAGCATCTTTTTGATCTTCGCTCACCGCAGTCCAACTAATGCGCGGAGAAGTTGCAAAGATTTCCGGTTTCAGATCAACTTTATAATATTTGGTCGTGAGTTTGCCGTCTGCATCTGCTTCCTTTAATGTAAAGTTATAATCACCTGCCGAACCTTCGTTATACGAAAACGTACTGTTTTCTCCCAAAGTCGGCGTTAAAGAAACGGCAATTGTCGGCGTACTTAAAAAAGTGGCGGACAGCAGCAGAACCGCCGCCGATAGTCTAGTCTTTCTCATATTATTCCTCAATTTTAAATTATAATCGTTAAACGTTCGTTTTTTTGATACAATTTATTATGCAGAAAGACTTTTCCTAACCTATTGATAATCTCACAATCTTCTTGAATTTAATTCTTCTTTGTTGTACGATTTGCCTGTATCAAAAAAACGAACCTTTTTTTGATACAGTTTTAGCTTTTTTGCCCCAAACTCCGACAATGCCATCCGCCGTCCTTCCGGCCGTTTACGCCGATCGTTTCGGCTTTATCATCCAAACAACCGCCGCCCGCCTGCCCTGTTTGTCAACGCAAAAAAAACCTCTCCGTAACGGAGAGGTTTTTTCATAACAAACGACAGTTGCCGCAATTATTTCTCGGAAGCGGCAGCAGCAGCTTCTTTTGCCTTCTGAGCGGCACGCAGATCGTCGGCAATACGAGCCGAACGGCCGCGCAAAGCGCGCAGGAAATACAGTTTGGCGCGACGGACACGACCGATACGCGAAACTTCAATCTTGGCAATATTCGGAGAATACAGCGGGAATACGCGTTCGACGCCTTCACCGAAAGAAATTTTTCTGACGGTAAAAGAAGAATTCAGTCCGTCGTTTTTACGGGCAATGCAGACACCTTCATAAACCTGAATACGTTCACGATCGCCTTCTTTAACTTTGGTGTGAACTTTCAAAGTATCGCCCGGCTTAAATGTCGGAAGGCTTTTGCCTTCGCTGAGCTTTGCAATCTGCTCTTTTTCTACTTCTTTTAAAATGTTCATTAGAGTTACCTTTACTTAAAATATTTTGTTACTTTCTATGCCTAAACCCTTTTTGAGTCAAGATATTTTTTCAACAGATCCGGTCGGCGTTCTCCGGTAATTTTTATGGCCTGCTCTTTGCGCCAGTCCTCAATCTTCTTATGATGACCGCTTAACAGCACCTCGGGAACCTGTCTTCCTTCCCACTCGGTCGGACGGGTATATTGCGGATATTCGAGCAGACAGTCCTCAAAGCTTTCGCTCATCGTCGACTGCGCGTTGCCGAGCACACCCGGCAACAAACGGATAATCGCGTCAAACATAATCTGCGCCGCTTGCTCGCCGCCGGTCAGGATATAGTCGCCGATGCTGACTTCCTCAATGTCAAAAGCTTCCAGCACCCGTTCGTCTATTCCTTCAAAACGGCCGCAAACCACGCTGATCTCACTTTCCCGGCTCAATTGATGTACCGTTTGCTGCGTCAGCGGACGTCCTTTAGGGCTCATCGCTAAAATGCGGCCGCCGCGATGGTTGGCGGCAATCGCACGCCCCAAAACATCGGCACGCATCACCATTCCGGCACCGCCGCCGCAAGGCGTGTCATCAACCGAACCATGCTTGTCAAAAGCATAATCGCGGATATTTACGGTTTCAAACGACCAAATGCCTTCTTCCAATGCGCGTCCGGTCAGCGAATAGCCGAGAAAGCCCGGAAAAATTTCCGGAAAAATGGTATAAATTTTAAAATTTAACGCCATTATTCCCCGTCTTCCTCGTCAAACAGCATCGAAACCGAGCTGACAATAATATAACCGTCTTTAATATTAACTTCGGGAACATAAACCCGGTTGAAGGGAATCATTTCCAGCTTTCCGGTCGCGGCAACTTTGATTTCCAAAATTTCCCCGGCACCGAAATTATAAATCCCGGCCACCCGGCCCGCCGGCTGCGCGCTGCCGTTTTGACGAACTTCCAATCCGATCAGATCGGCCTGATAAAACTCGTCTTCATTCTCCAGCGGCGGCAAAACTTCGCGTTCGGCATACAAACGGCTGCCGATCAATCCTTCCGCGGTATTGCGATCGTCGATTCCTTTAATCTTCACCCGGAGCAGTTCCTTGGAATGCCCGGACACTTTTACTTCAAAACGACGCCCGTTCTGATCTTCGAGCACCCCGTAACGTTCAAGATTGCGATCGGTTTCGGTAAAGCTCTTTACCTTGACCTCACCCTTGATTCCGTGAACGCCGACGATAGCTCCCAGGCAGATTTTACGACCGTTTTCCATAAAAGCGGATCCTCAATTGTTGAAAAATTATTCGGCAGACGAAGCAGCTTCGGCAGCAGCGGCAGCAGCAGCTTCTTTTTCTTTCATTCTTTCCTGAGCCTTGGCTTTCGGAGCCGATTTTTTCGGCTGTTCACGCATAGCCGGGGCTTTTACCAGACCGAGGTTGCCAAACAGCTTTTCCAGTCTGTCGGTCGGCTGAGCACCGACGCCGAGCCAATATTTGACTCTTTCTTCATTGATTACCAGTCTCTGTTCATGATCCTGCGGCAACAACGGATTGTAAGTGCCGAGTTTTTCAATAAATCTACCGTCGCGGGGCGCTCTTTGGTCGGCTGCCACAATACGATAGAACGGACGTTTCTTGGAACCGCCGCGAGATAATCTGATACGAACTGCCATTTTTTATTTTCCTTTCTAAAAAGATGTATTCGAGTTAATTTTTTCCGCTTTATGGCTTAAAACGGAAACTTGTTGCCCATTCCTCCCGGAAATTTTCCGAAAGGAGCGTTTTTCATCATTGAAGCAAGACCGGCAAGACCGCCGCCCCTGCCCATTTTTTTCATCATGGTCGCCATCTGCTCATATTGCTTCAAGAGCTTGTTGACGTCCTGAACTTCCACACCCGAGCCCGCTGCAATTCTCTTCTTGCGCGAGGCTTTGATGATATCGGGATTTTTCCTCTCCGACTTCGTCATTGAGAGAATAATCGCCTCTTGCTTTTTGATCAGACCGTCGCCGACGCCGGCATTCTCAATCTGATTTTTAAACTTCGACAAACCGGGAATCATTCCCATAATTCCGCCCAGACTGCCCAGTTTCTGTATCTGACGCAATTGCGCCAGCAAATCGTCCAAGTCAAACTTGCCTTTCATCATCCGGGCAGCCATTTTGTCCGCCTCTTCGCGATCCACCGTCTCCAGCGTACGCTCCACCAGAGAAACCACGTCTCCCTGCCCCAGAATCCGTCCGGCAATTCGGTCGGCGTGAAATTCTTCCAGTTCGTCAACTTTCTCGCCGGTCCCTAAGAACTTTAACGGTACCCCGGCAATCATCCGCATCGAAAGTGCCGCGCCGGCACGGGACGAACCGTCAATACGGGTCAGCACAATTCCGCTCAGTCCGAGTCTTTCGTTAAATTCTCGGGCTACGTTGCAAGCGTCCTGCCCCATCATCGCATCCGCCACCAGCAAAGTTTCTGCCGGTTCCGACAATTTTTTGACCGCCTGCAATTCTTCCATCAGCGTTTCGTCAATATGCAGTCGTCCGGCCGAGTCGAGAATCAAAACGTCGAAACCGCCTTTTCTCGCAACGTCCATTGCCCGCCGGGTAATTTCCAACGGTTTTTCGCCTTTTACGATCGGCAGGCTGTGGCCGCCGATCTGAGCCGCCAGCTGTTCAAGCTGTTCCTGCGCCGCCGGCCGATATACGTCCAACGATGCCAGCAACACTTTGCGGTTTTTACCCAGCCGCTTCGCCAGTTTGGCCGACGTTGTCGTTTTACCCGAGCCTTGGAGGCCGGTCATTAAAATCACCGCCGGAGGCACCACGTTAAAATTGAGTCCGTTTTCTTCCGTACCGAGCAGTTTCACCAGCTGATCGTGAACAATCTTTACCACCAGCTGTCCCGGCTGAATCGAACGCACCAGTTTTTCGCCGCGGGCTTCCTCTTTGACTTGGGCAATAAACTCCTTAACCACCGGCAAAGCGACATCGGCTTCAAGCAAAGCAACCCGGATTTCCCGCATTGCTTCGTCAATGTCTTTGTCGCTCAGCACCCCGCGCGAGGTGATCCGGGCAAAAACGCCGCTCAGTTTGTCAGTAAGGTTCTCAAACATACATCATACCTATAAACTATTGCACGCCAGTGTGCGAACCCTCGCTGACTGGCGGCACTCCTCGGAGTGTGGTTAAATTACAAAACGCAATGAAAAATCATTGAACTTTTGCTCGACTATATCTGATAAATAACAATAGTCAAGCAAAAAAAACACCCCGACGTCCACTGCGTCAAAACGACGCCGCTCAGACTTCCGACAACCGGTCGATAATTTTTTCCGCCAGCAGAAAATTGACGTTTGGCAAAACTTTCAGTTTCAGGTCCCGCGGTTCGGTTTCGGCATCAAAATCCGCAAAGTCAATCGCATAACCTGCCGCCGTCAGCTGATCGGCCAGCCGATAGCAGTCGGGACGAACGGCGCGGTCGACTTCCGCTTCCCGGCAGATTGCCGTGGGAATGCCGCAAGCCGCGGTTTCGCAACAGGAAAAAGAATCAAAGGTATGGACGACCAGCGTATTTTCCAACCCCAGCACAGCGGGATAAACATTGCCGAATTCGGCAGCCTGACGTAAAAAGACTTCTTCGTATCGGCCCGAATAAATGCGCCATTTTTCCGGTTGACGCTCTTCGTCGGTCCGTGCCACCTGCTTCGAATTGTAAAAACGAATTTCTTCTCCGCCTGCAACACTTTGTTCATAAAAATAATCGGTAACGTCATTCGGCGTCCGCGGACCGTTGACAATAATGACGTTGTAATTTCTCTGCGCCAGCTGTTGCGCGCGACGGAAAATATTTTCGGCGTTATGCAAACTCAACCGAATTTCCGGCCCCGCTACCCGGCCGCCGAGCACGAATACAACATTCGGACGGCCGTTTTGACACGCAGCCGATACCTTTTGCATTTTCGGCTGTCCGAACTTCTGCCGGATAAACACACGCGACATATTGTGGATGATTCCTTCCGAAACGAATATTTTCCGTTTCAGTTCCGCATCGCTTTCCAGCATTTGCCGTTCTTCCTCGCTCATGAGATGCCCGCAGACATGAACCACGTCGGCCGATCCGTAATTGTATATGCTCGAATTGACGGCAGCCGTCACCACTCTGCCCATGCCGCGGGCGGCATAATAGTCTTTGACCGCCCGGCAAACCGCATCGACGTTGGCCGCGGCATTATCGGCGTCTTCCGGCGAACAAATGGTGACAAACACTTTCGGCACCAGCAGATGATGAGAGAAATAACCGTCCAGACAACGAAAAACATCGCGCTCAAAACTTTCGTCATCAGCATACAGATGCCGTTTAAGCGGCGTTCCCGCCACGTTTTCAAAGCACATATCAAGATTATAGGCAAAATGCATACCTTTGTCGCAAAAGCGCATCAATCCCGATAGCACCCCGCGCAACTGGTTAAACTCTCCCAATTTCGGCGTTGAAGGTGCAAAAGCAATCATATGTCTGATCATAGGCCCCACATTATGTTTTGTTTCCGACGGTCTCTGTTTTTAAACCGAAATCCCGGCTTATCTTGCCGGGATTCTTGGTTAATTCAGAATCTGACCGTGGCAGTGTTTGTATTTTTTGCCGCTGCCGCAGGGACAGGCGTCGTTACGCGACACTTTTCCCCAGGTTGACGGATCTTTTGGATCAATTTCCGTTTTAGTATACTGGAAAGGAACCGATTTTTCCTTTTCTTCGGCAGGCGCCTTTTCGCCGCCGATCAAGCTTTGCGGGCTTTCGTGAATCGCCTGCATGCGGGTATTTTGCTCACGGAGACGCAAATCTTCTTCGTTTCCGTTCTGAATTTGTGCCCGGCAGGTCAGGAAAGTGACTTTCTCGCGCAACAGATCCAGCATATCCGAAAACATATTAAAGGCTTCTTTTTTGTATTCGTTGAGCGGATCTTTCTGTCCGTAGGCACGCAGCACAATGGTGTGGCGCATGTAATCCAAAGTGGCGATATGTTCTTTCCACAACTGATCCATCACCTGCATCAGAATATTTTTTTCGACCAGACGGACAATTTCTTCCGGCACGCCGCGGTTTTTCTCAATGATGTTCTGTTCAATCGTCTCAACAATTTTCAAACTCATCGTTTCGGCATCCATTTCCGGCTCTTCGGCCCATTTGTCAACCGGCAGCACGAAACCGCTGATGCGCCAGATTTCCTGCTGCAACTCGCCGAGCGGCCATTCTTTCGGGGTCAGGCTGCGTTGCAGATACGGCGCCAAAACGTCATTCAGATATTCATCGCGCATTTCGGCGACCGTTCCCGAAACATCGGAGGTCTTCATCAGTTCTTTGCGCTGATCGTAAATAACCTTGCGCTGATCATTCATCACATTGTCATACTTCAACAAATTCTTACGGATGTCAAAGTTGCGTTCTTCCACTTTCTGCTGAGCCTTTTCCAACGCCTTGCTGATCCACGGATGGACAAGAGGTTCACCTTCCGGCAATCCCAGCTTTTGCAACATCGCCGACATTCTCTCCGAACCGAAAATCCGCATCAGGTCATCTTCCATCGACAGGAAAAATTTGGAAGTTCCGGGATCGCCCTGACGTCCGGCACGACCGCGCAACTGATTGTCGATACGGCGGCTTTCGTGACGTTCGGTACCCAGAATATACAAACCGCCGGACGCAACGACTTTCTCTTTGTCGGCATCAATCGCCAGCTTGATTTCCTCCCGCATCCGCGCAACCTGATCCGGGGTTTCGTCGCCTTTCAGCGTTGCTTTCAGGCGCATGTCCGGATTGCCGCCCAACTGAATATCGGTACCGCGGCCCGCCATGTTGGTGGCAATCGTAATCGCCCCGGAAACACCGGCTTCGGCCACAATTGCCGCTTCGCGTTCATGATGGCGGGCATTGAGCACTTCAAACTTGACATCGCTCTTGGCGCGCAGCAGTTCGGCCACCAGCTCAGACTTTTCAATTGAGGTCGTTCCGACCAAAACCGGCTGTCCGCGACGATGACAATCCAAAATTGTCTCAATAATGGCATCATATTTTTCTTTGGCGGTACGATAAATCTCATCATGATGATCGGTACGCTGAACCGGACGGTTGGTCGGAATCTCAATGCACGACAAACCGTAAATGTCAACGAATTCGGCTTCTTCGGTCATCGCCGTACCGGTCATACCCGACAATTTCGGATACAGACGGAAATAATTTTGGAAAGTAATCGAGGCCAGAGTCTGATTTTCAGACTGAATCGCAACATGTTCCTTGGCTTCGATCGCCTGATGCAAACCATCGGAATAACGGCGGCCTTCCATCATCCGGCCGGTAAATTCGTCAATAATCACAACCTTGCCGTCTTTGACGATATAATCAACGTCGCGAATTTGCATTTTGTGCGCTTTCAGCGCATTGTTGACATGCTGTACCAACGCCACGTTAGCCATATCATAAAGACCGCCGTCCTTGATTTGTCCGGTTTCCTTAAGCAGCTGTTCGACGTGTTCCATCCCGGCTTCGGTAAGTGTCACGCTCTTGGCTTTTTCGTCTTTTTCATAATCCGCGTCAACCAGCTTCGGAATAATGCTGTTCACCGCCACATATTTTTCCGAGGAGTCTTCGGCGGCGCCGGAAATGATCAACGGCGTCCGCGCTTCGTCGATCAGAATCGAATCGACTTCGTCGACGATCGCAAAATTAAACGGCCGCTGCACCATGTCGGAAAGCGAAAACTTCATGTTATCGCGCAGATAGTCAAAACCCAACTCGTTGTTGGTACCGTAAATAATGTCGCTGGCATAAGCGGCACGGCGTTCCTCGTCGTTTTTGCCGTGAACGATATAATCGACCGTCAGACCCAAAAAGCGATAAACCTGTCCCATCCATTCGGCGTCGCGTTTGGCCAAATAGTCGTTGACGGTAACAATATGAACCCCTTTTCCTTCCAAGGCATTCAAATAAGCGGCCAGCGTTGCCACCAGCGTTTTGCCTTCGCCGGTCTTCATTTCGGCAATCATTCCCTTGTGCAAAACAATACCGCCGATCAGCTGCACATCGTAATGACGTTGTCCCAACGTCCGTTTCGCGGCTTCGCGGACAACGGCAAAAGCTTCCGGCAACAGTTCGTCAAGCGTTTCGCCGTCATTGAGGCGCTTTTTAAATTCTGCGGTTTTGCCTTTCAGTTCCTCATCGCTGAGCTTTTCGATTTGCGGCTCTAACGCATTGATTTTATTGATTGTCTTATATTGTTTTTTGATAAAACGGTCATTGGCGCTGCCAAAAAACACCTTTGCTATTTTGCCTATCATAAATCTTTCCACCTTGATAATATTTAAAGTCAGTCTTACATTTAATGTTTATATTTATTAAAGTCAATAGCTTGCGCATGAGTTATAAACTTTAGTAAATATTTTGCTTGGAATATTTTTGTTTTGTTATATAAATAAACGTAGTTTTATTTTTTGGAGGTAATTATCTATGAAAACTCAATATATTGCTGCCGCCGTTCTGTCGGCCATGCTTTTAAATCCGCTGCCGGCCGGTGCCGAAGGCAAAAACGGCGTTGCCGCGGTTGTCAACGGCGAAAAAATTACGGTTGCCGAACTGAAGGATTCCTACAACGCGCTTCCGCAGCTCAAATCGCAAATTTCCTTTGATCAGTTCTATCCCCGTATGGTAGAAGCCAAAGCAACCGAAACAGCGATCCTGCAGGCCGCCAAAAAAGCCAACATCGAATCAACCCCCGAATATAAAAAACAGCTGGATGCCGTCAAAAAACAGGTTATGAGCAACGTTTACATTCAGCAGCAGGTTGAAGGCAAAATTACGGATAACGACGTTAAGAACTTGTACAACCAGTACAAAAAAGAATTTAAGCCGCAAAAAGAAATGAGCGCCCGTCATATTTTGGTCGGCGACGAAGCAACCGCCAACGATATCATCGCCAAAATCAAAAAAGGCGAAAATTTTGACCAACTGGCAAAAACCTATTCCGAAGAAAAGAACCCCAACCTGGGTTATTTCACCAAACAAATGATGGTGCCGGAATTCGCCGACGCCGCTTTCAGAATGAAAAAAGGCCAGTATTCGCAGAAACCGATCAAAACCAACTTCGGTTATCATGTCATCATTGTTGACGACGTTCGCGATTCCAAACCGATTTCGTATCAGGAAGCCGAACCGCAACTGAGACAGGCTCTGGCTCAGAAAACGGCTCAGAGCGTGTTGAAAAATATTCTTGACAACGCCAAAATCGAGCAATACCAGCTGGACGGCAAACCGATGCCGAAAACGCCGGCAGCTCAATAAGTCTCAGACTTTCGGCAAAAACCGCTCTTCGGAGCGGTTTTTTTATTTGCCAACCACCTTTTTCATAAAAAAGACGCCGTACCCTGCCGGGTGCGGCGTCTTTTTACCATTCGGGCAATCACGCTTATTGCTTGGGCGTAATCACCTGAAAATCACGTAATCCGGTATGTTTCACCGAACCGAAATCAGCCGTAATCGTATGAGCAAACCAATATTCGGAAAACTCAAAACCACCGTCGACAAAGTCACCGACAAAGGTTAACTTGCCTTCGTCCGCAAAATTCTCGTGCTTAAAGGACGGGAATTTGATTGTCGTAATGCCGTCATCATAGTAGGCTTCGTTGTGCAGCAGTTTGAAGTTTAACGAAAAATAGTTGTAATCGACAACATAACTGCGCTCGACTTTATGCACATAAACAACATCGCCGGCCGAGATGACGACGTCGTCAACATCGATAACCGAAGCGTTTTGTTGCATAATGTTTTTGTCCTGAAGCTTCTTAAAGTCCAACAGTTCGTGATCCAAAGATCCGTACATGTCGTCAACCGTATAGGTTTGTTCGCGCGTACTGCCGTTGAGCATCGTCTGTTTTACCTTAATCCATGATTTGTACATGGTGCTGCTCTCTTCGTTGAGCAAAACTTCTGTTCCGGAATCAATCAGTTCACATTTCAACACCGTATTTTCACCGTTGGTCTGCAAAGTCTTTTTCAAGATAATCTTTGCCGTGAGGTCGTAGCTTTTGCCGTTAAAGTCCACCGAGATGTCATGTTGGTAGAGTTTACGCACACGGACGTTCTGCCATTTGCCGATATCTTCGACTTCGATCTCCAGATCTTTAACGCTGCTGCCCTTGTCGACAATGTTTCCGTAACGATGATAAGGCATCGTCTGCCGGGTCACTTTGTCGTTGTAAACAGCCACTTCGAAGGGAAGTTCAAATGCAAATGAGAAATTGTCATATTCCACGTTATAAAACATGACAGAATCCGCAATTTGAACAAATCCGTCCGTTCGGCTGCCGTCGCCGACACCATAGGTAATACTGGTCCTGACCTGACCGAAATTGAACTCTTTAACGTCAATTTCCGTCTCAAGATTGTTCAACTGATTGCAGAGAGTAACGGAGACTTTGTTCTCGAAAGCGGCGCGGGTTTGTCCCTTGACCACAATCCAGGATTCGTAGCTCAGTTTGGTACCTTCGGTTCCGGAAACCTCGTTGACGTCATTGCTGATGCCGGTTTCAAGAACTTCACTTTCGATCACTTCTGGCAGGAAAGGCTCGTCTTCCTTGCTGCAGGAGGTGAACACGCAGATAACGGTTACAAGGGCAGCTGCTGCCGTTGCGAACCAGAATTTGTTAGTTTTCATAATACAAATGGTTTTAATTGTTGTTTAAATCTGTTTTCGGAAATATTTGATCGTCGGAAGCCTGAGCTTGAGACGGGGATGTCGAAACAGGATCGTACAACCGACCGTTATGATAAGGAACCACAGGGAGCCGTTTCTGGATTGTCCGGGAAACGCGGGTCTGTATTCTCTCCTTGAATAATAAAACGGAAATAGTTGTAGATAATAATTTGGTATAAAAGGTTTCCGTTTAAGGTCCGGTAGACCGTTTCCCCTTAAGCTTGTTTCAGGTTCGGGAGTGCGGGAAGAAAAACATCAATTCGTTTTTCTTCCCTTCCCGTATCAAGGGCCCCGCCCTTAAAGGGGATTGTGTCATCTGTCTCATCAACAGACCCGGGCGGGGGAGATTATCAGTTTCGCGACCATCCGCGCTGACCGTTCAGCTGGAAATAAGGCGTACGGTCAGAGCCGTCACCGTCGCGCCAGTTACATCCGGCCGAACTTGCCTGAGCAAAACCATACTGGTTATTGTTACCGTCGATCTTGCAACGGGCATCGTCGGGTTTGGAGTGCTTTTCGCCGTCACGAACCGACTGCGAATAATACCCGCAATCCATCGTACGACTGCTGACCGAACCGTAGGAAGTAATGTAACGATACGCACAGCCCGGGCGTTTGCTGCAATATTTCCACAACTGGGAGAAAGTCAGGGTATTGTAGCTGGCATCACTGAAAACAATCGATACCGTACCGTCGTTTTCTTTACCCAACATGGTGGAAGTCGACATATGAACCGTCCTTACCGTTCCGGCTTCGTACAGATAGTAGTTGGTATAGTATAAAGACAACGTGCTGCTGGTATTGCATACGTCACCCGGATTGAAATAAACTCCGGAAGAACTTCCGTACGAACAGTTGGTACCGATACAGGTCTGTCCGACCCGAACGTTGGCATATTTCATTGCCGCCAAACCGTTAACCGTCAGATAGTCGCCGTTAAAGGCCATACGGTTGGAGTTGCTTTTGCCTTCAAACATAATCACATGCGCGCCGTTGCCGCCGTAGTTGGTAATTTTGGTCCCCAAACTGCCGACCTGATAATTATAACCGACCGAACGATAGGGCTTGGAAATTTCAATACCGGTTGCATTAACATACATATTGTCGACATTCGGCATATTTGAATTGTAGGCCAGATTAACCGTGGCGCCGCTATCCGTATTGTACAGCTTCCAGAATTCGATACCGCAGTTGGTACAGGTAAACGACCCTTTGTTCCACAAGCTTGAAGTATACTTCAAAATGACCGAAGTAAAGTTTTGAGTTCCGGTAATATTGGAACTACTGTATGTAAACTGAATCGTCGGAATGCTGTTGGTACATTTTTCCTGAACATTCTTAATATAATTGTTGCTGCCGTTCAGCTTTCTGACAAAGGCGGCACCGGACATCACGGTTTTACCCGCAAAATGAGACCAGCTGGCCGAAGACACGTCATCACCGACAATCAGAGTCTTCTGGCTCAGAGCGTTCCCGGTGTACAAACCATATGACGCGTAAGCGCTGCTGCTGTCAAATAAAGCTTTCAGGGCATCACCGCAGGTCATTTCAATACAACGGCCGTTATCAACCTTGTAACCGAACTTACATCCCGAAGCCTTGCGGAAATTATTGTTGCAGGGACAATATTCGTAATCGGTTGCATAGGGATCGTTCATCGAACGTTCAAACGGCGAAGGGCATTCGCAACACTGACTGTGGTAAGTGTTGCCGTCGCTGTAACATTTCCTGGCGCCGATTGCCCCCTGCCCGTCCATACTGGCGCAGGTACTCCAGCTGTCCGGACATTTGCAGCGATAGTAGAAAGTGCCGCCGTCGGTATCGGTACAGGTACGTTTGGGATCGACAATCTGATTATCGTCGCAGTCGCTGTTTTGTTTATAGGGATAAAGACCGGGATCACAGACGCATTTTTCATAATGAATACTGGTTGTCTTGCTGTCATCGTCAATTTGCAGACAATTGATGCCTCCGGGAATCGTCGGTGAGAGACAGGAAGCATAAGGAAACTTCTCTTTGGGACAGGCGCATTTATAACTGTTGCCGCAGCGTCCCACGCTCTCCAAAGGATACGGGCAGGTCGAATAAGCATACGAATCGCCGCAACACTGCACATAAGCGGCATTATAAGGACAAACTGCCGAAACATGGCTCTTGGCCGGACACGGCGCTTTTTGATACATCAATTTACCGTTGGCATCCTTGACGTCTTTACAAAGATCCTCACTGTCGTCGGTATATCCGTCCCCGAAGTCGGCACCGCCGGCACAATCGGAATCGCCGACGAAACAGACCTTGGCCGATACGTTGCCGGCACTCCAAAGGCAGCCGCACACCAGCAGCATGCACACCGCCCAAATTTTACCCGATATTTTCATAACCCTTCCCCTTTATTACCTTGATTGTTTCAGGTGATTGAAAATATTGTACGTTATTTTGCTGCAGAAATCAAGACCAAAAATCAAGGTTCAGCGAAGAAATTTTTCCTGTCATTTAAATGTACGTTTTTTTGCCGCAAATCCTAAGAAGATAAAACCGATTAAATTCAAACTGTTAAGAGCAATGTCTCATAGCCGTTTTTTTGTCTGTGCCTCAAATTTTTTACGGCATGTCAAATAAAAAAATCCGGCCGAAGCCGGAGATTTACAGATTAAAAAAAGATGATCACAATTGGCGCAAACGTTCGATTTTTTCATGCAGCCAGCGGCCGCTCTCCGTCTCTGCCCGCCGGGATTCCGCCTGATGAGACAAGGCTTGCAAAATGTCAGAACGATATTCCTTCATCTCTACCGCAATTTTATACAAATTCAGAACCGCCGCTTTAAAAATCTGTTCATTCTTATCATTCAGCTGAGGAATAATCGTCAGATAGGGAGGGGTTGAAGTATCATCCGCACACCGAGAACCGCGTTCGCTCGCCGATTGCTGAATTTTTTTGGCGGCCTTGGCACTGATCAGGGGCTCGCGCCCGCGCCGAAACCATTTATTGCCGGTGTCCGACATCAAAGACGTCAGTTTACTCATCAGTTTCATTTTTGTCTCCCTTCATATCGCCTGAGTATAATATAACGTGCGGGCGGCAAAAATCCAGCTTTTTATTTGGAAGCGCCGGATGAAGGCGTTTCTTGTTTGTCTGTCGCTTTTTCTTCCTTGGAGCCGATATACTGCTGCCACAATTGTTCCAGTTTTTCTTTCCACCCCGTTTTGTCTTCGCAGGTACGCTCTTCCTTGTTCCATACCCGCCCCTGCTCTTTACAGGCTATTTCCTCCCGGTTTTCAAAACGGTAATAACCGTAAAACAGTCCTCCTGCAATCAGCGCCAGTAAGATAAATTTTATCAGGTTTTTAAATACCAGCCACAAAACCCATGCCGCCGCAATTGCGGCCATGATGATCTTGTTTTGCCACGGGCTGTTGCCCAACACATAAGCCTGAATACCGTAATAGAGCATCAGGGCGCCGAAAATAAGCGTCACCGGGGAAGTCAGCGCCCACAACAAAATTTTCTTTGCCCGGCTTTGCGGTTTGTCTGCCATTCGTCAGTTATTCCTCTGTCCTCAAAATTCTTCGCTTTATTTTTAAAACGAAATCTCGGCAACCGCAACAAAATTTATTACCGGCCGACTCGAAAGTTTTTATTCACCGCTTTTCAAACCACCTCGGCTCCAAGCAGCCCGGCCAGACTGACCGCCTGTTCAAGCCCGATTTTAATTCCCCGCAACTCAGCGAATCCGGTCGAAATCTGAATTCCGTCAATGATACATCCCGAAAAATCAATCCCGGCCAGCCGGGTTTTGAAAAAATCGCTGCGGCAGAAATCCACTGCCTGAAAATTGACTTTCTTCAGCTTAACTTCCGTCCAAAAACTCTCGCGGAATTTGCTGTTGCCGACCGCACAGGCTTCCCACGACGACTGGGAAAAGTCGGCATAATCAAACAAGCTTTCCTCAATTCGGCACTCTTTAAAAACAGCTTCACTCAAACGGGCGCCGTTGCCCTTGCTGCCCGCGATCTCCATTTTTTTCCAATAACTACCGACAAAGCTGCAATTTGAAAAATCACAATTGACAAACTTGCCGTGATAAAAAGCGGCATGATCAAAGTTGCAGTGTTCAAACCTGCATTTGACAAACCGCACCCGTTCAAACTCGATCTGCGACATATTTTCATCCGTCAGCAGTTCGCCTTCAAAGACTTCGTCACAAACGCTTTCGTTTTCATCCTGCGCCCGCCGTATCAATTCTGCCAGCATATTTCCCCTCCTTTTCCCGCGCCGTTTACCGTACGCTTGACGGCATTTCCCGTTTAGACCGGGCGTTTCTTCCGTCATAGCAGAAAACCGCTTTTTTGACAAGGGCAACCGCCGGCGGTTTAAAAAGAAAAAAGAGTACCGGTTTCTCCCCGGCACTCTTTCTTCTTAGTTGGTGAAGATTTAGAAGAGCTTCTTGTAAGTCTCTTCGATCTCCTTGCTCAGTTCACCCATGTCGCTGTTTTCATCGAAACCGATACAGAAAATGCGGTAACCCGCCTTCTGATAGGCTGCTTCGATGTCTTTCCAGTTTTCCACGCCGTTTCTGTTAAACAGAATGATCTGCGGGATTTCCGGGAAGAGCGCGAGCATGATCCAGGTGTGCGTACCGGCGATTCCGACCGAAGCGTCAAGATTGCGGTACATGTTGAAATACTCGGCATGAGCCACGCCGCGAATTCCGAACACTTCCTGGTTCTCGGTCTGACCCGGTACATAGAGATCAAACTCTTTCGCCAAGGCTTCGACTGTTTCCAAATCGTTAACCTTGTGAAAGTGTTGCCCCAGCACCAGGTTGGCAAGGCCTTTCATGAAAGCCAGAACCTGCGGGTTGAGAGACTGCTGAGCAGCCGTAACACCGCACTCGCCGTCGCTCTTCAGCTTTTGCGGCACGAAGAGAACATTAAACCTGTCCTCCAACTGCCGATAGCGGCGGAGTCCTTCGAAAGAAGGCGTCAACCTGGAGGATGCCATCTTGAACCACAGAGAAGCGTCGAAACGACCCTCTTTCAGTTCACGAACGACATCCCATCCCTCAGCCAGTGCCGTCTCCTTCTCCTCGAAAGAAACGGTTTCCAACGCGGAGTAGAACGGAAGCATCTTGACGAGGATGTTTTCGCTTTCTTTGTTAAACTCGTCGGCATTGTCCTTGTTGGGAACGATAACGACAGAAAGGTTCATAGACTTGGCGATCGCCACTGCCATGATTTCATGACCGAAGCATGAGCTGATGATAATTTTCTTCATAATTACTATTTTAATAAAATATGTAATTAGTATGACACATTTTAGACAAAAGGTCAAATGTTTTACCCGATCTTCCGGAAGTTTTTTTTGTCCGTAAGGTTAACCGAAAAAAAACAAAAAATGCAAAAGCAGCTTCAGTAATTGTTAGAACGTCCCGGATGTGTTTTAATTGTGCGCCCATACCAAGCCACAAAAAAACCGTCCTTGCGGACGGCTTTTTAATGGCGGGAGTGACGGGACTCGTCTTACTGCGTAAATCTCACTTATTGCATAAGTTCGATAACTTCGTTGCGGTCACTTGTTTTGTATGCTTTTTAGCGGCGTTTTGCCGCCTCAAAAAGCCGACAAAACTACGCCTCTTGCGGTAAAAACAGCCGGAGCAGCGGCTGTTTTTATCCTCGAGCCCGCGACCAGGTCGCGGATTCGAGTGCGCACACCTGAAGCCACAAAAAAACCGTCCTTGCGGACGGCTTTTTAATGGCGGGAGTGACGGGACTCGAACCCGCGACCTCCTGCGTGACAGGCAGGCGCTCTAACCAGCTGAGCTACACCCCCATTCGAGTTCGTTTCCTCTTATACCTAACATTTTTTTTTATTGCAAGTATTTTTTTTATGATTTATCAAAAAAAATGACATAATTAACATTAAGGTAATTTTTCACTGGTATTTTTTTACCCGTATGCTACAGTGTCGCACTGGAAAATTACGACGACGACACAAAAAGGATTTTTTATTTTGCATAAAGACTGGATCAAAAAACAGATTGCAACAACCATTGCCAACAAGCGGTGCTGGATGACCTTTTGCACCACTTTCGCAATTGCCCTGTTCGGCATTATTTTGGTTATGCACAATACCGAAGTCAATGCGTCGTTCGCACCTTCCGCCCCGATAGAGGCGATTGAAAACGAAATTTATAACGAAGAATTCAGCGAACCGGACAACGATTTCATCGCCGAAGCCGAGGTTACCGAACCGGAACCGGTTGAAGAAACCCGCGAAAATACCCTCACGGTCAAACCGGGAGACACCCTGCTCAATCTGCTGACAGACCTCGGAATGGAATATCAGGAAGCCAACGAGCTTTATCTGGCCGCCAAAAAAGTTTACGATCCGCGCAACATCAAGGCCGGACAAAAACTGCAGGTCAGTCTGTTGTGGAACCTGCCCGAAAACAAACTGATTTCGCTTAATGCCCTTACCTCGCAAATCCGTACCGGCGAACGGATCGTCATCGAAAAAGACCAAAACGGCAAATACAAGGCCGAACTGCAAAAAGACGAACTGATCGAAGAGGTCAACTCGGCTTCCGGTATTGTTGACGGCAGTCTTTCCGTTTCGATGAACCGTCAAAAAGTTCCCTCTCGCATCGTGGCCAACTTCATCAGCATCTTTTCCTACAGCGTCGATTTTCGCCGTGACATCAAAAAAGGCGACCGGTTTGAAATCATTTATCAAAATTACATCACACCTGGCGGAGAAGTCGTCAAAAACGGCAATATTTTATATGCTTCGCTGACGCTCGGCAAAAACAAAATTTCGCTTTATCGCTTTAAAGATGCCGCCGGCAACAGCGATTACTATGACGCCAAAGGCTTTGCGATGAAAAAAACGCTCAGCCGCAAACCGATGTCTTATCAAAACGCACGCATTTCTTCCCCGTTCGGACGCCGCCGCCATCCGATCTACAAAGACTACCGGGTTCATTGGGGCGTTGATTACGCGGCGCCGCGCAACTCACTGGTCTATGCGGCCGGAGACGGCGTCGTTCAGGTGGCCAAGTATAACGGCGGCTACGGCAATTACATTAAAATTCGCCACAATTCGGAATATTCCACCGCATACGGTCACATGCAGAAATTTGCCAAAGGAATTCGGCCCGGCGTCCGCGTCAAACAGGGACAACTGATCGGATATGTCGGTTCCACCGGCCGTTCGACCGGACCGCATTTGCATTACGAAGTGGTACGCAACGGCAAAAGAGTCAATCCGCTGACGGTTACCGCTTCCGCATCCGAAAACCTGAGCGGCAAAAATCTCAAACAATTCAAGGTTCAGGTTGCCCAAATCCAAGAAACGCGCCAGCAAATGTTTGCCAAAGCGCTCGAAAAGAAGAACGAGCAGTTGGCAGACAACACCGCACAGAGCAAAATCGTTCAGGCAAACTAATTTTTATAAAGCACAAAAGGAACCCCCGGTCAAACCGGGGGTTTGTTATAAAAACAATCGGACCACTCGTCTAAAAATCTGCCGTTTTCAGTAGGGCTTCAGTTTCTTTTTCCGACCTGTCAAACCGCGCGGCAAACAAATGCTTGTCTATGCCGTTGATGGTTAAAATCTTCGGATTGGCCAGCAGTGCCGGCAGTTCTTCACTCAAGAAAACACTGCGCGGATCGGCACCGTCCACAAATGCGGTCACGTTGCCGGAAGCACCGTCAATGAAACGCCTGGAAGCCAGCCGCCAGATCTCCGCCGCTTTTTGCCGGTCATGGTCATTATCAAGCGTGCTCCATTCCAAACCCAACTCAATCAGTCGTTTTCCGCAAACGGTATCATCAATCATCACCATTTGCGGATGATCTTTCATAAAAGCAAACGCTTTGTCTTTATTCGCGGTCGTCGGCTGATAACTGACCGAATACAATACCACCGTATCCGGTGCGCTGCGCACGTCTTCGGTGCCGGCCGTCTCCACCGCCACCCTGAAAAATTTATTGTCTATCACGATTTTTCGATCTCTAACTGATTATCCTTAACCACAATTTCCGCGGTATCGTTTTCGCCGATTCGCCCGTCCAAAATTGCAAAAGCGAGTTTATTCTCAATTTGGTTTTTAAGCAAGCGTTTTAAGGGCCGCGCACCGTAAACTTCATCATAACCGTTGTCGGCAATCCACTTGACCGCGGCATCGCTGATATGCAGTTTGATATTCCGTTCCGCCAACCGTTTTTCGATGTTGGCAAGCTGAATTTTGGTAATTTCTTTGATATCTTCCTTGCTCAACCGCTGAAAAATGCTGATCTCGTCAATACGGTTAATAAACTCGGGCCGGAACGACGCCTTCACAACCTCCATCACCGCATCGTTCACCGCTTTCGAATCGCTCTTGTCATCGGCGCGTGCCAGAATTTCCGACCCCAGGTTGGAAGTCATGATAATAATCGTGTTTTTAAAATCAACCGTACGACCTTTGCCGTCGGTCAGCCGTCCGTCGTCCAAAACCTGCAACAGCACGTTAAAGATATCCGGATGCGCCTTTTCTACCTCGTCAAACAAAATCACCTGATAGGGGCGCCGGCGCACAGCCTCGGTCAAAACGCCGCCTTCTTCATAACCGACATATCCCGGAGGCGAACCGATCAGACGCGCAACCGCATGTTTTTCCATATACTCGGACATGTCTACCCGCAACAGGGCCGTCTCGTCATTAAACAAAAATTCCGCCAGCGCCTTGCTCAATTCGGTTTTTCCGACCCCGGTCGGGCCCAGAAACAGAAACGAACCGATCGGCTGTCGATGATCGCCGATTCCGGCGCGTGAACGGCGTACGGCGTTGGCAACTGCACGAATCGCGTCTTTTTGTCCGACCACTCGTTGGCCCAGATAATCTTCCATCCGCAACAGTTTTTCTTTTTCGCCCTCCAGCATCTTGTCAACCGGAACCCCGGTCCATTTCGACACCACTTCGGCAATAGACTCGTCCGTAACCACTTTTTCCGCCCGGCCTTTTCTTTCCTTGGCCAAATCTTCCAGCGCCTGCATTTTCTTTTCCAAATCCGGAATAACGCCGTATTGAAGTTCTCCGGCCTTTTCAAACTGACCGTTGCGCTGCGCGATCGCCGCTTCGATTTTTGCCTTGTCCAACTTGTCTTTGACATCGGTCAAATCGGCCAGGCTCTGTTTTTCGGCCTTCCATTTGTCATTCAAACTCCGGGCCTTTTCCTCCAAGTCGGCGGTCTCTTTTTCAATTTCTTCCAACCTTTTTTTCGACTGCTCGTCATGTTCTTTTTTCAAGGCTTCGCGTTCAATTTTCAATTGCATAATCCGCCGGTCAAGATTATCCAACTCTTCCGGTTTGGAGTCGATTGCCATCCTGAGCGAGCTGGCGGCCTCATCCATCAGATCTATCGCCTTGTCAGGCAAAAACCGATCGGTAATATAACGGTTGGACAAGGTAGAAGCGGCAATCAGGGCCGAATCGGAAATCCGCACGCCGTGATGCAGTTCAAATTTTTCCTTGATCCCGCGCAGAATCGAAATTGTTTCTTCAACCGTCGGCTCAGTTACAAACACCGGCTGAAAACGCCGTGCCAACGCCGCATCCTTTTCAACGTATTTCTTATATTCGGAAAGCGTGGTGGCGCCCAAACAATGAAGCTCACCGCGAGCCAACGCCGGTTTTAAAAGATTGGAAGCGTCCATCGACCCTTCCGACGCCCCGGCACCGACAATCGTATGCATTTCGTCAATAAACAAAATAATGCCGCCGTTAGAGGCCTCCACGTCTTTCAACACCGCTTTCAAACGTTCTTCAAACTCGCCGCGAAATTTGGCGCCGGCAATCAGAGCGCCCATGTCAAGCGCCAGCAGCCGCTTGCCGCGCAAACTCTCGGGAACATCGTTGTTGACAATCCGCATTGCCAAGCCTTCGACGATTGCCGTTTTGCCGACTCCCGGTTCGCCGATCAGTACCGGATTGTTTTTGGTTCGTCGCGACAAAACCTGAATGGTACGGCGGATTTCATGTTCCCGTCCGATCACCGGATCAAGTTTGCCTTCTTTGGCTTTGCCGGTAATGTCAATCGCGTATTTCTTCAAAGCTTCAAAATTGTCTTCGGCCGATTCGCTGTCTGCGAGCCTTCCCTGGCGATATTCGCTGATCGCGCGGTTAAGCTTAACCGCGTCAACGCCGTTATGTTGCAAAATATCATGAGCCTGATTGCCGGCCATCGTCGCCATCGTTTGCAACAGGCGTTCCGCGGTCACAAATTTGTCGTTGGCCTGAGCGGCAATTTTTTCGGCATCCAGCAACAAAGCGCTGAAATCTTGCGACATCACGGTTTGCACCGCCGCACCCGAAATTTCCGGGATCTTGTCCAGCTCATTGTTAACTTCACGCCGGATCACCTCTAAATTGCCGCCGGATTTTTCAATCAGGCTGTCAATAACATTGTCGCGGCTTTCCAACATCGCCGCCAACAAATAGAGCGGCGTAACATACTGGCGGCGCCGGCTCACCGCAAGGTCAACCGCATTCTTGATCAACTCTTGAGACCGGGTGGTAAATTTTTCCATATTCATCATTTCTCTCCTTATTTTTAAATATAAGAAGGGGGAAAAACAAAAATCAAGCTCAACCGCATAAAATGTCCGAAAAATATTAAATCAGCAAAAAGTGATGAAATTTAACCACCGTTTTTTTGCGGCATCTTTTCTAACCACTAAGTAATTGACAATGCACATATTTGATTATAACTTTTAGTTAGAAAAAAAACGGTCATTATTTTGCTTCACTTCTTTTTGAGGACCCGACTATGCACACACCGAAAATTTCCGTTATTGTCCCCGTGTACAATGTACAAAATTATCTCCGTCAATGTCTGGACAGCATCATCGGCCAAAGCTTCAGCAATTTCGAGATGATCTGTATCAACGACGGTTCAACCGATGACAGCCCGCAGATTTTGGAACAATATGCCGCTTTGGATTCCCGCATCCGCATCATCAGCCAGCCCAACCGCGGCCTCTCTGCCGCCCGCAATGCCGGACTCGCCCAAGCAACGGCCGAATATATCTTTTTCATCGATTCTGACGATTATATCGAGCCCGACACCTTGGAAAAACTGTTCGACACTGCCCGCCGCACCGGCGCCGATTTAACCTGCGCCGATTTTCTTCCCTTTCCCGAAACCGAAGCCGACCAAAAGGAAACTAAAAACAAACAAGCGTATTTTGATCAAACCGAAAAAACGCCGCAAGGATGCCGCCCGCTGGCCGACAATCCGTTAAAGATTCATGTGGTTGTCAACGGCAAACTGCACAAAAACAGCATCATCAAACAATTTAACCTCTCCTTTCCCGAGCAACGGCTGATCCACGAAGACGAATACTGGGCCTGGGCTTACGGCATTCATTGCCAAAGCTATTTTTACCTGCCCGACAAATTATACAATTACCGTATTCATTCCCACTCTATTACCGGTACCGAAAGAAACTCACCCCGACCGCTTGACATTATCGACATCAACGTTCTCATAACCCGCGAACTGCAACGTTTCAATCGGCTGCCGCAACATCTGCCGCAGCTGGAAAACGTATTCAACCAAAATCTGACGGCAGCCCTGCTCAAAAGCGGCGCCGACCATTACAAAGAAGCCCGGCAAAAAATGAAGTCCTATTTTACCATTCCCGGCATTTCCGAACAATTTCGGGAAAATATTTCCAACCTGACGGAAGCCGAAATTCCGCTTTCGGTGATTGTACCGGTTCATAATAACGTTTCTTGGCTGCACGATTGTCTGGACAGTCTGCTCGCCCAAACTGCCGATATTTTTGAAATCATCTGCATCCGTGACGATTCAACCGATGACAATCTTCAAGTTCTGCAACAATACGCTGCTCGCAGTCCCCGAATCCGTATTGCCGAGCAGAACGGCGACGGTCTTTCCGCCGCCCGCAACACCGGACTTGACCTTGCCCGCGGCAAGTATGTCATGTTTGTCGATTCGAACGACTGGACGGAACCGCGCACCGTCGAAAAAGTTTTCCTCTATATGCAGCGGCATCGGCTCGACGTGCTGGCTTTTCGGCAACGTTTATACAATCCGGCAGCTGCAAGCTTTGACACCCCTGATGACAATTTTCCGACGGAATTACCGTTTTTTTCCATTCATAACGGAAACGAAGCGCCTGCTTTCCTTACTTCCCTGCCGGTTGAAATTTGCAACAAAGCTTATCGGCGGCGCTTTTTGGAACAACAACAACTTGCTTTTGACCAACAACTCAAACAAGGAGAAGACGAACTTTTCCATCTGCAATCTCTGCCCGCAAGCAACCGCTGCGGCATTTTGAAAGAACAGCTCTACAATCATCGCCGTCCTCCTGTTATACCGGCAATCAGCAACCGGTTGCCGCAAACGATCGGCAATGTTTTCGGTTTGCTCGACGGCATCTGGAACTTGTATCAAAAACAAAACAATCAGGAACTTAAAACTGTCCTTGCAGCGCGCTATTTGAAGCATGTTGCCGCCCTTTTCCAAAATTATCCGGTTTTCAAAAACCGTTTTTGCTATAACAGTTTGCGGCATCAACTCAAAAAACAAAAAAAGATCTTCCGGAACCATATCCAACTCGACCCGAAAACTTACGAAAATATGAAACAGGTCGTCAATTGCGGCTATCTCCGCCATTTTCTAAAGCAGCTTCTGAATTCGTTCAACCACAGCCGCAGCGGACGTTTGCTTCTAAACGGCGGACACTTTGTCAAATCATATTTCCTGTTTCCCTGGTATATTTATCAGATATATAAAATGATGCGTTCCCGCAAACCTTAAACTTCTTACAAAAAGAACACCCCCAAAAACCGGGGGTATTCTTTTTGTATGCTTGGAAAGATCTACCAACTGTAACTTAAACCGAGACCGAAGGTCGAGGCTTTATAGTCGTCGCCGAAGGTGTGGTTGGCCCAGCCATACGCCGACAACTGTTCGGTAAAGCCGTAACGGCCGCCGAGTTCAATCCGGCCCAACGTCTGGTCATCTAAAGTGTTGATTTCTCTCAGACCGCTGACTTTGACTTCGTCGCCGCCGTTGAGGGTTTGCACAACACTCGGTTTGACATAAACGTTGGCATAGCCTTCGTCCGTTACGAACGCTTTCGTCAGTTTAACCCCGGCTTCGAGTTCCAACTGGCGCAGTAAACCATACTCAGCGGTTTTACCGGCGCTGTCGCTCGCATCTCCGTAATTGAGTTGAGTATAGAAGGCACCCACACTCGGGGTCAGGTACAGGGTTTTAGACAGGTTATAGTCATAACCCAACTCGACGCTGCCGCCGAACTCGGTACCGTCGGTATCCGACTTGATGCCGTCTTTGGTCTTCAGATCAACTCTCTGAATGCCGCCGTATACGGTGGCAAAAGTCCACCAGTGGTTACGGTCATAACGGTAGTACAAACCGGCGAGATAGCTGTCGATATCGATTTCCGATCCGACGGTCGAGTAATAGTATTTACCCTTACCGTTCATATCATAGTTGCCTTTGCGATAAGATACGAACAATCCCAGCTTGTTGTTGAGATCATGTTGCAAGTCGCCGCCGGCTTCAATGCCCCAAACGTCGGCGTCAACATTAACCAACGCTTCGTTTTCCGAAGTTTGATAAACCACGTTCGCCCACAGAGTGTGATAAGCTTTGCCGTTCCAGTAGTAATCCTTAACGCCGCATTTCTCACAACTGACGCGTCCGTTCTGAACCTGGCGGCCGATGTTGCCGATCATGCCTTTGGTCTGTTCCAACGCCGCTACCGGCAAGCCCTGATAGGCAATCACTTCCGGCGCCACTTTGCGATAGTCAACCGCAGGTGTCGGCTTGACAGGAATATCCGGAACCTCGGGAACATCCGGTTTCTCATCCGCATCCGGATTAACCTCTTCGTTCATCACCAACGACCATTGATTCTCCCCTTCCCCCAATTGATGATAAACAACATCAAACATATACGGGCTGGTATAAACACGCGAGACGACAAATGAGAACTTATCGCCGGTGGTATCATTCTGTGACGTTGCAAATACAATTGACTGGCCGCGGATATCTTTATTGGAGTTCGGATAAAGAATCAGTTTGGTGGTACCGGCCACATCGCCGTTAACCTTTAGCATGTCGGCACTCAAATTTTCCACATCAACGTCCAAATGCACAAAACTGCTCGCCGCGAGATAATCTTTCAGTTCAATCGTATCCTGATAGTGATTAAACAAATCCAAATTTGATTTCAGCAGTGACAACGAAGTTACCGGATCACGCCCGTTAACACCGTTGACAATCCGGCCGTGGCCGTTCCAGTTGGTGGCTGTTTGGTCATCATGCCGATAAGCGCCAAAACGGAGGGTTGTGTTCTCAACCTTAATACTGTCGGCATTGATGATGTCGTTATTAATCCATATCGTTCCGCTGCCGTCTCCGCTAAATGACAGATTGTACTGATTATCATATTTGAGACTGCTAACTCTGTTAAGTCCCCCTTTAATACTGTCATTAATAATCCATTGTCCGTTATGGGCGGTATTGAAACTTATGGTCGGTTTAAAACTGGAATTTACAAATAACGCATTGTATTCCTTTCCGAATTTATCCAGCGTGTAGTTACCGCTGAATACATGATTGACATTATCGGCAACAAAGGTCGTATCAGCCGACGTATCTATTGCGCCGCCGGTCGCAACAGGACGCGCCTGAGCATCGGCTCCGGAAAGCACCCGGGTATTAACAGCATAATTATTGATAAAGTCGGCATCAATAACCGGAGAGGTGTCCCCATGACGGATGGCAATTGCGCCGCCGCGTAAATAACCAAGGTAACCTTTTACATTGTTGCCGATAAAATTGCCGCTGATCTTTCCGACGGTACCGTTATCACTGCCGTTACTTACAATAACAATGGCACCGCCGTCGACAGTGGTTGTATTATTAATAAAATTGCCGTAAATTTCTTTAACTTCTCCTTTAACGGAAATAGCACCGCCTATAGTGTTTAAACCGAAAGTACTGTTATTGATAAAATCAGCTTCAATTTTTTCAATATATCCCTCTTTTGCAATTGTAATTGCACCCCCACTCGACCGGGCCTGATTACTTATGAAATCGCCTTTAATGTTGTCTATCCAGCCTTCATTATAAACAGCACCTCCTTCTGCCGATATTGCAGCACTACCGCCACCAGAAAAAGTTGAATCCGCATTAACCTTGTTGCCGATAAAGTCGCCTTCTATATTTTCGATATAGCCGCTGTTATAAATGGCTCCTCCATAAGCTCTGACATGACCGTCACCTTGTTTAATAATAATTTGGGCATGCGCGTTATTGCCGATAAAATCGGCCTGCAGGTTTTCAATCACACCTTCGTTATAGAGCCCGCCGCCCCTGACTGTAACTGTATTTTTTTTCTCGGTACCGGTCAATTGTACATTTGTTACGTTATTTCGAAAAAGAGCGCCGACAATATTCCCGTTATTTTCGCCGTCAGCAACCGACAAAGCACCGCCGTCAAATGTAAATTCGGCCCCGGTCTCCTCTCGTGTATTTACTTTGTCTTTGTATTCGACCGTATAGGTTTTGTCACTGCGCAAATTGATACGATAAAAATCTTTTACCGGTTTTCCCTCACCGTCCAGCCGATAACCGACAAACATCTCCGGATTGGTTTCGTCATAATCGGTTTCAGAAATTTGATTGATTGTAAAAGCGCTGTTGTTGCCCAGAGTCGGCGTATAGACCTGCCCTACAGCCGGGGCAGTCAGAAAAGTGGCGGACAGCAGCAGAACCGCCGCCGATAGTCTCGTGTTTCTCATCTTATTCCTCAATTTTAAATTACAATCGTTAAACGATCATTTTTTTGATACATTTTGCTGCTTTTTCGTTTTTTTCCTAACCTATTGATAATCTCACAATCTTCTTGAATTTAATTCTCCTTTGTTGTACGATTTGTCTGTATCAAAAAAATGATCCTTTTTTTGATGCACTTTTTTAAAAAATACAAAAAAATTCCCCGAAAATCGGGGAATTTTTTATAAGCAACCATTCGTTTTTTAACAGTTATCTTTCTTTTTTGATTGCCGCAATATTACGGTAATAGGCCAACGAATTTTCCATATCTTCGAGATTTACCGGCAGTTTGCGGCGCCAGTTGGGATGTTTGTCGCGGTCGGTTCCCGGCAGGTTTTGCAATTTGTCAACCTGAAAAACGTCCTCGGGCTGAACCAAAAAGATTTTTGAACAACTGCGGGCCATAAAACGATGAACCGCTTCTTCCAACCCTTCCGGATACCCCTCGCCGAACAGATAATCGCTGTGACGGCGGTTGTCTTCCGGCCAAACCTGATTTTCATCCAAAGCTTTCAGCAGTTTCCAACGATCGGCTTCGCGTTTATGATAATTATCAGCCATTTCCTGATCGCTGCCGATAATTCCCAGCTGACGCGAGAGGGCAATGTCATAACCAAACCACCACATCTTAAGCGGCGCCATGTCATGGGTGCCGACTGACGTAACCACATTTTCGGGATACTGATACGGCGACTTGAAATCCCCCCAGCCGGCGTCCCAGCGCTCGCTCCACAAAACGCTCATCGACATGATGCCGCGCGCCGCAATCTTGTCCAGAAAGCCCTCCGGAATATTACCGATGCTTTCGCCGACGATCATGCAACGGTTCAGGTGACTTTCGATCGCAACGATGTTCAGCATATCTTCGAAATTGTACATAATATAGGTACCGGCGGCCCCGGCGGCTTCGGGAATCACAAACAGGCGCATCAGACTCATCACATGGTCCAAACGCAACGCGCCCGCGCCTTCTGCTGCCGCGCGGATAATTTTGATAAACGGCTGATAAGCACGGGCCTTTAACTCAAACGGATTAAAAGCGCCCAGATTCCACTTTTGCCCGGTGGGGAAGAAAATGTCCGGCGGCGCTCCGGCACCGCTCTCGCGCAAATACAACCCGTCGTCACTCCACAACTCGGCACTGTCACGGCCGACACCGACCGGCAGGTCGCGGTAAATGCCGATCTTTAATCCGGAATCCTTCACATGGGCCGAAACCGCGCATAGTTGACGCTCGGCTTCAAATTGCAAAAATTTGAAAAAGTCGAGACGTTCGGCCTGTTCTTTGCGATATTTTTTTACGGCGGCCGTTGTCGGTTTGCGAAATTCTTTTTCCCAAGCGCGCCAACCGCCCCAATGGGTTTGCCATTTATCTTCGTACAAGGCTTGGAAAGTAACCAGATTTTCCAAACTTTCGCCCTTGCAACGGCAAAATTTTTCAAATTCGCGCATTCTTTCCGGATTTTGCAGCATGCGTTGGTATAAAATTTTCAGCACTTTGATCTTGAGAGGATAGACCCGTCCGTACTCGATCGTCTCCGAGGCATTGAGCTCGGCAATTTCCGCTTCAACCGCGTAACGGTCCTCAGGACGAAACTCCGGCACTTTCTCGACGTCAATATAAATCGGATTCAGAAACAGGCGGCTAACCGACGAGTACGGGCTGGCCTCTTCGGGAAAACAATGCCCGAGGACGTTAACGGGATTCAATCCGATGATATCGGCACCGCAACGGCCGCACATACCGACAAAATCGTACAGATCGGTAAAATCGCCGATTCCCCAATTACGGCGGCTGCGCAAAGAATACAACTGAACGCTGAAACCCCACAGCTTTTTTTCGTCAAGGCCGGGCAGCCGGTAACATTTGTCGGGCGCAACCGCAAGCAAGGTGACGAAGGTACCGCCGGCGGTGGTCAACTCGGCATCATAGTAACCGATTTCAACATCGGAAGTAATTTCAATTTCCAACTTTTGGTACTTTTTGCCGGCAACAACGCGACTCTCGGGAAGCGTGAGGACAACAAAGGAAACATCGCTTTTAACGCCGGTCTGGCGGCTGGTCAGCGTCAGGCTGAAATCGCCCTCGGCTTCCGCTTCCGAAACCACCGCATCAAAAACCTTGTGCTTCTGCAAAACCACATACACCGGCTCCAAAACATTTTGCCAACGGCGAGTGTCCAACGCCCGCAACGAACGTGTCACTTCGCCGGCATCAGCGGCCTTAAAGCCCAGCACCCCGGCAAAAAATCGCACCGTGTCTTCGCTGACCTGATGACTGCCGGTTTTTAACCCGACGTCAGTGTAAGCGGTCGCAATGCCGAGCCGGTCCGCCAACTGTTGCAGTTTTTCATCCATAATCTTCTCCCCTATTTTTTGATTTCAAACAATAATACGCTCCATGCCGGAATTTCCACCACCGCTCCCGAACGAACGTTTTTGTGAGCGGTAAATTTGTCGGAAGTGTCCAGCAGCAAATTCCAACTGAGGCCTTTGCCGAGCATCGGCAGTTTCCAAGCCTGACGGATGTCGTTGGCATTAAATATGCCCAAAATAAAGCGGTCGCGGCGATGGATACAATAAGACAGCGATTTGCGGCTGCCGTCATACCAGTCCGCATCGACAAATTCCTTGCCGGTTTCGTTATACCAAGTCAGATCCTTAATTCCGTCCGGACCGTGTTTGCCGCTGAAGAAATGCTTTTTATCAAAAATTTTCAGCTTGCGGCGCAAACGGACAAGGCTTCGGACAAAGCGGGTGAACTCTCGTCCCTGCTGATCAATCGCTTCCCATGCCAACCAGGTCAAAACATTATCCTGGCAATACGGATTGTTATTGCCCAACTGCGGGTGCAGAAACTCGTCACCGGCAAAAATCATCGGAGTACCGAACGAAAGCAGCAGCGTTGCCATCATCGCCCTCATCCGCAAACGGCGGTTTTCGATCACGGTTTGATTATCGGTCTCGCCCTCCTGCCCCGAGTTCCAACTCCAGTTGGCGTTGGTGCCGTCGCGATTGTCCTCGCCGTTGGCAGAGTTGTGTTTGAGATTATAACTGACCAAATCGTTTAAGCTGAAACCGTCGTGGGCGGTTACAAAATTGACGCTGCTCCAGATATCGCGGTTATGATAATTGAAAATATCACTGGAACCCGAAATGCGGCTCGCCAATTCGGCAGTCTGATATTGATCGCCTTTCCAAAAACGACGCACCACGTCACGATAGCGGTCGTTCCATTCTCCCCAACCGGGCGGAAACGCCCCTAACTGGTACCCCCCGGCACCGACATCCCACGGTTCGGCAATTAATTTTACGTCTTTTAAAACCGGATCCTGGCGCACGGCATACAAAAAACCGCATTCGGCGGTGAAGTTGGTTTTCTTGCGGCACAGTGCCGTCGTCAAATCAAAACGAAAACCGTCAACATGCATCACTTCGGTCCAATAACGCAACGAATCCAATATCAAACGCACCACATAGGGGTTTTCGGCATTGATCGAAGCGCCGCAACCGGTACTGTCATAGTAATATCGCTTGTTTTCGGAATTGAGCGTATAGTAAGAGGCATTGTCAATACCGCGATAACAAAGGGTCGGTCCCAGCTGATTGCCCTCGCCGGTATGATTGTAAACGACGTCAAGTATCACTTCCAACCCGTGCCGGTGATAAAGCTTGACCATATTTTTAAATTCGTCGATATCGTCGCAAGACAAATAAGACTGTTCGGGCGCAAAAAAGCTGCTGCTCTCATAGCCCCAGTAATTGTTGCGGGGAAAACCCTTTTGATGGCGGTTGCCGAAATAAGCATGGATCGGCAACAATTCCACCGCGGTTACGCCCAGCCCTTTAAGATAACCGGCAACCGCTTCCGACCCCATGCCGGCAAAGGTACCGCGGCGACGGTCCGGAATTTCGGGATGCAGCTTGGTAAAACCGCGCACATGCGCTTCATAAATAATTGTTTCGTTAAAAGCATAGCCGGGTCGCCGGTCCCCTTCCCAATCGTAAAGATCGTCAACCACGACCGACTTGGGTACATACGGCGCACTGTCCAACTCGTTAAAAGACAAATCCTTGTCCGGACTGTCGGGGTTGTAACCGAAAATCGCCTTATGCCAAATCAACTTGCCGCTCAACTTCTTTCCGTAAGGATCAAACAACAGTTTGTTGGGATTGAAGCGATGCCCTTCTTCCGGTTTGTAAGGTCCGTATACCCGGTAACCGTAAATCTGTCCCGGTTTCAATCCGGCAACATACACGTGCCAAATATTGTTATCATTGCTTTCAATGGCGATACGGTCGGTCTCTTCGGTTCCGCTTTTATTGAACAAACACAATTCCACTTTTGAAGCATGAGCGGAAAAAAGGGCAAAGTTTACCCCTTTTCCGTCAAAAACCGATCCCAGCGGATATGAAGTTCCCGGTTGCGTTTTCAAATTGCTCATTTTTGTTTCTCCCGGCGTTTAATATATTACCGCACCGGTTTGATAACAACCGTCGAAAGCGCCGGCAGCGTCACCTGTATCGAGTACGGTTTGCCGTTCCACTCCTGCCGTTCGGCACCGCGGACGCCGTCGTTTTTAACCCCGCTGCCCCAATAGTTTTTATCATCACTGTTAAAAATTTCCTGATAGCCGCAATCTTCGGGAACCCCGATCCGATAGCCGGGACGAACCACCGGCGTAAAATTGCATATCACAATCAAATAATCGCCCGGAGTTTCGCCCTTGCGGATATAGGAGATAACACTGTCGGCGGCATTGGCATGTTCCAGCCATTCAAAACCGCGATAATCAAAATCGGCTTCATACAGCGGCGCATTTCCCTTGTACATCAGGTTGAGGTCACGCACGCAATTTTGTATTCCCTGATACATCGGATACTGCAACAAATGCCAGCGCAGACTTTCGTCGCAGTTCCATTCCCAGTCCTGACCGAACTCACACCCCATAAACAGCAGTTTCTTGCCGGGATGAGTATACATAAAGCCGTAATAGGCACGCAGGTTGGCAAACTTCTGCCACTCGTCACCCGGCATTTTACACAACATCGACCCCTTGCCGTGAACCACTTCGTCGTGGGAAATCGGCAGGATAAAATTCTCGTTAAACGCATAGAGCAAACCAAACGTAAGCAGGCCGTGATGATATTGACGATAGATCGGATCTTTGCCGATATAGCGCAGAGTATCGTTCATCCAGCCCATATTCCACTTATAACCGAACCCGAGACCGCCCATCGAAGTCGGGCGCGAAACCATCGGCCATGCGGTCGACTCCTCGGCACAGGTACAGGCGCCGCGGTCCAAACCATAAACCAGTTCGTTCATTCGCCGCAGAAAGGCGATTGCTTCCAAATTTTCGTTACCGCCGTAAATGTTGGGAATCCACTCGCCGGGATTGCGGGAATAATCGAGATAAAGCATCGAAGCCACCGCGTCCACCCGCAGGCCGTCAATGTGATATTCCCTCAGCCAGTAAAGGGCGTTGGTGCACAAATAGTTAAAAACTTCGGTACGGCCGTAGTTATAAATTTTGGTTCCCCAGTCTTTGTGTTCGCCTTTGCGCGGATCGGCGTGCTCATAGAGGTGGGTGCCGTCAAATTCACACAACCCGTGGCCGTCCTTCGGAAAGTGGGCCGGAACCCAGTCCATGATCACCGCAATCCCCGACTGGTGAAACTTGTCTATCAGATAACGCAGATCGTCGGGGGTGCCGAAACGGCTGGTCGGCGCAAACATACCGACGACCTGATAGCCCCACGAAGCATCCAGCGGATGTTCGGCCAGCGGCAAAAATTCGACGTGCGTAAAACCCATGTTGGTAACATAAGGAACCAGCGTATCGGCCATTTCGCGATAGCTGAGATATTCTGATCCGCCGTCGCCTTTCCGGCGCCACGAACCGGCATGAACCTCGTAGATCGACATCGGTCCGTTGAGACGGCTGTGACGGTCGGGACGGCTCATCCACTCTTCGTCATTCCAGTGATAATGATTCAGGTCATAAACGATTGAAGCGTTTTGCGGCCTTTTTTCGGCATAAAAGCCGACCGGATCCGACTTGACCAAAATATAATTTTCCTGAGTTTTGATTTCGTATTTGTAAACTTCGCCTTCGCCGAGGCCGGGAATAAAAATGTCCCACACCCCGCAGGTCGGATATTTGCGCATCACGCAGGTGCGGCCGTCCCAGTTATTAAAGTTTCCGACCACCGAAACCCGTTTGGCGTTGGGTGCCCAGACGGCAAAGCTGACGCCTTTTACACCGTCCTGTTCACAAACGTGGGCGCCGAGCTTTTTATACATCTCAAGGTGGTTTCCTTCGCCCAGCAAGTAGATGTCAATATCGCCCAGCGTCGGCTGAAAACGATAGGTGTCTTCCGCTTCATAAACTTCGCCGCGGTCATTTTCGATTTTGAAACGATAAGAAAAATTTTCTCCGACGCCGAGATTGATCTGAAAGAAACCGCGTTGATCAAGACAATCCATCATCCCGCAGGAATTTCCCTGCCGATCCAACACTTCAATCGACCCGGCATGGGGTTGCCAGGCGCGGATAAACACATTTTTGCTTCCTTTGTCGCGGTGAATGCCGAGCACGGCAAAAACATTGTCATGATTGCCTTCGATCACGGCGTTCATTTCGGCGTCCGATAATAAATTTTCCATATAATAACCTCTAAATTTTGAACTTAAAAAAGCACGGCTCTTTAAATTTATCTATAATTTCTTATCTATAGAATTGCAAGTAAATAACATCACAAATACATTTTTATTTGGTTAAGATATCTGATCACTGATTAATTATTGATTTTATGCAGATTAATTATTGACGGATAAAATTTTGTATGTATATTGAATAATGTTTAACCGAACTTTTTATTTGGAGTAAGTTATGGTAAATTATAATGAAAATGCTATCAGAGAAGCAGCCTATTACATCTGGCAAAACGCCGGCTGTCCTCAAGGGCAGGATGAAAAATTCTGGTCGATGGCGATTGAACAGTTAAATGCCGCGGCACCCTGCTGTTCAAAGTCTTCTGCCGGAAAATCAGCTTCCTGCAAATCTGCTTCCGCGAAAAAAGCAGCCCCGAAAAAAACCGTAAAAAAATAAGTTTGTTTCAGGACACTTCAGAAGTTTAAAACCTCTCTTTAAAAGAGAGGTTTTATTTTATCCGAATCCGGCAATTGCCAAGATCTCAAATCAGGGCTTGCGGGCCATCACGATCCAGCCCCACACCTCGGTTTCGCCTTCATTGCGCAAACGCACACGATTAAGTTTCTCAATGATAAAACCGCGTTTTTTCAGTCCCTCTTCCACATATTTGCGGCTATGCAGAAAACGACCCGAGAGATGCAGGAAATAATCGTCCTGATTATAAGGGTTTTCACTGACGCTGAACAAGACGCGCCCGCCCGGTTTCAAAGCATCAAACAACAAAACGAACAGGCCGCCCAGTTCGCCGAAATAAGTAAAAACATCGGCGGCATTAATCAAATCGTAACTGTTCTCGCGGGCAGACAAAAACTTATTCAGGTCCTGATTAAACAAACGGGTATATAATTTTTTGCGTTTGGCAACTTCCAACATTTTTTCCGAGATATCCACCCCGTCCAACCCGCGAAAAGCGGCATATTTTTTGAGATATGCACCGCACAGCCCGGTCCCGCATCCGGCATCGAGAATCCGCATTTTTTTCAGCTTGACGTTTTTGGACAAAGCATCAAGCGCTTGTTCCATTAAGCTTGGAACCGCATAATCCAGGCCTTCCAGAACTTCTTCGAAATCGTCGGCAAACACGTCAAAAATATCACGAATATAACTGCTGTTAATCTGACTGACCTGACCGGCGTTGATCATCGCATTTCCCATATGCCGCGCCACCGGATGATCGGGATATTTTTCCATCCATTTGCGGGCATAAGACAACACATCCGTTCCCGGACTTTCGACCGCCACTTCATACAGCAGATAGCCGAAATTTATCTGTTGTTCGTTTTCGCCTTTCGAAAGCGTTACCGCGCGCCATCCCATTTCGAGCGCCCGTTCGTATTCTTTTTTCTGCTGGAAAGCCTGTGACAAAAGATTGCAAAGCCAAAAGTCCTTTGGGTTCTTCTGGTACAACGCCGCCAGAACCAGAATAGCTTCGTCAAAACGCCCCAACTCCACACATATGTTGGCCAACAATGATTGCGCTTCTTCCGAATCCGGATAAGACTGTACCGTCCGTTTGGCATAAAAATAGGCGGTATTAAAATCCCGGCATTCATAATAAACCGAAGCTGCATTCAAAACCGCCGTATAAAAATCACGTTGGACGTCCATGGCCCGGTGATAATATCCTAAAGCGGCATTATAGTCTTTTTTGCGATATTTCAGATTTCCCAGCACCGAAAGCGCCGCCATGTTGGCAGAGTTGATCTTCAAGGCCTTGGCCGCATAAGTTTTGGCTTCGGCATAGTTGTGCATTTCGTAGAAAATGATTGCCAGATTGGCCGCCGCAATATCCGACTTTTTATTTGCGCGCAGAGCCTTGCGATAATATTTGACTGCTTCGTCTTTTTGCCCCAACCCGTCATAACAGTTGGCAATGTAAATCAGGATGTCCTCACGTTTGGGCGCTTCGGCCTCCAGCTTCAAAAAAGAGCGCAGCGCTGCCGCAAAATTTCTGCTCTCATAATAAGCAACCGCTTTTTCTTCCGTTTTTTGCAAAACCAGTCCTCCGCTAAAATCGTCGTTATTGCAAAAATAACAAACTTTAGTAAAAAAACTATTGACGGTTTTAAAATAATCGGTTATTTATTTGTTCGATTTCACGGGGGTGTGGCGGAACTGGTAGACGCGCTAGACTCAAAATCTTGTTCCCACAAGGAGTGCCGGTTCGAGTCCGGCCACCCCTACCACTTTGAAAAGCCTTGATTCAACTCAAGGCTTTTTATTTTGTCCCGATACTATTTACGCCGCAACGGGTCGCTGCGGGCAAAACAAAGGGAAGCAATGACTTGCCCCTCAAAATTCAATTTCTGATCATATCCGAATTTTATCTTACCCTGCTCCGCCGTCTTTATCCAAGTCGGCATTACCGCATGATACGCTCACATTCGGTCGTAACTTTTACCAAACTTTCGTTTTTGCTTATTCAGCCATAAACAACAACGCGCCGCAAAAGTAAGACGGTAGCTCGACAACATCCGATTAAAGACAGAAACTTTGCCGATCCAAAACTGCTTGGAATCGCTGTTGGTGCCAAATTCCATCTCAACGACATCCGCCTCCGGCGATTGAGCAACATAATCAAACCCTTTTTTGCCGTTAACCAGATGCACGTACAACAATTTTATGCACTTGTCGGGACAGCAGGCTTGCAGACGGTCGCATACGCGGCCGAGCTCGTTCGGATCGGCTTCAAAGCGGCTGCAATGCACGAACAGGATGCTGCGGGCTTTTTCCATCCTGTCAAACAGCTGTTTAATCCGGCGATCATATTTCCGTTGCACCGCCGCAAAATCCGCTGCCGGACGATCGTGAGCAAAATCGTGAACAAAAGTTATTCCGTTCGGCATCCGGAAACGATAATGACCTTTTCCGCTTTTTCCTTCGAAATCAGGCATCAGCCGATCTTGCACCAAAAAGTCCTCAAATCCGTTTTCCAAAAAACCGGCAAACAGTTCCAACGTCACATTTTCCAACCAGTCAAACGGCAAAGTTTCGCCGTGCAAACCGGCTTTTCGCAAATGGTAACCGGTCACACAGAAAGATCCCGCAGGAACAACCAAATCGAATTTTTGCATATTTAGATCCAACACCTGCCGCCGACAGCATCACCGACCGGCAAAAAATTATTTATACTCTTTGTACATCATCCTGAGTTTTTCGCGGACAGACCGGCTCGGCACCACGCTGCTTAAAGCATCTAACAGCTTAAACCCAAACTTTTTGAGGACGTCCCGGACACTTTTACGAACCTTGTACAGCTTCAAAACCGTCTCCACATTTTTCTGAAAATATATGTAGCTGGGCACACCGTCCTCAAACTGAGCGTTTTTGTCTCTGTAGCAATTATAATAATCGATATCCTCACGGATTTTTTGGTGATCGAAACCGCCTTTGTCTTCCTCCGTTTCCGCCAGATTAATGAACAGCAAACGGTGATTTTTTCCCGGATTCATTTTCCGCAACCGCTCAAAAGTAACGACGATTTCTTCTTCGGTCGGCAATATCTGCTGATCTTTGGCCTGAAAAACGTGTAAATACAAAATATCTTTGGAATCGTTGATGGTCTGATACAACCGCTTAATGCGGCGATCGTACTTTTCGCGTATCAGCACATATTCCTCATCAAAACGTGAAATGTCTTTAAAGTCGTGCATAAATATGACATTGGTACGGGTATTGATATAACCGATATTTTTCTTCGTATCTTTTTCATATTTTTTCAGGTCTTCCTTTTCAAAAAAAGATTTAAAACCCGTTTCCAGAAAATCGACCGCCAACTCCAGAGAGATCGGTGTCACCCAGTCTAACGGCAGCGAACGACTTCTTTTCTTGACGCTTCTTAATGCTTGCGCTCCGGCGCAAAAACTTCCCACCGGAATAATTATATCAAATTTCATTTTAACTCCTTTGAGATTGTTTTGCATTTCCGTCACAAAACGTCATCTCCACTTATTTAACATCAACCTCACGTAAAATCCGCCTTCAAATTAACGATGTTTATTTTAACTGTCAATATGTTAGTGCTTTTCCGCTACGGACAAGCCGCTCAATTGCCCGCTTCAAAATCACGTTTTCCGGAAGCTTATTTTGTACGAAAAGACTCAACGGCTCTTAATTCAGCACTTTAATGATTTCGCTCAACGGCACCAACCGCAAGTTGCGGCTTTGCAGCGTCGGCAGCCAAACTTTGAGCGCCCGGTAGGTTTGTTCTTTGGGGTGCCCGATCGCAACCGCATAACCGTTTTTGCGCGCAATTGTCTCAGTCTGATGCAACTGGCGCATGATGTAATCGAACTTGTCTTCGTTATCAAGAAAAATATTGCGCGAAACATAACTGACGCCGTTTTGGGCGGCTGCGTTTTCCGCCGCCGATTTGGCTGTCGTTTTAGAATCGAGGAAAAACAAACCGCGCCGTTTTAATTCCCGCATCACCGCGTCCATCCGCATCTCGTCTTCGGTAAACCGGCTGCCCATATGATTGTTGACACCGCGGATATTCGAGAATTTATTCAACATTGCCTGCAAACCGGCCGTCACCTGTTTAGTATCCATCTTCACCGTCAGCACGTCGGGAGAGACGTTGATACTCGACAGCGGTTCCATCGGCAGATGGGCCATGATTTCATGCCCTGCTTCTTTAGCCGTTTGAATCTGCGGCTGCAACGCCGTTCCGTAAGTCAGAAAAGACGAAGTAAGGGGATAACGCAGGCTGCTGATCTTGGCAGTGCGGCGATGACTGATTCCCATATCGTCGATTACAATCGCAATCACCGGTTTGGAACCGAAATACGGCGGTTTGCGCCCGACCACGATTTTGATGCCGTTGACTTTGGGATGGGTATTCGGGCGTACCGGAGAGTCAATAATGTTTTCGGGCAATTTTTCTTCATAAAGGCCATAAGCTTCTTCCGCAGACAATTCTATGGCATCGATATGGGCAACCGCCTGCTCCCAGTTTTCGGCAATCGGTGCCGGCACGTCGGTTTCGACGGTTTCGACCGTTTTTTCCAGCTGAAAAATATTGTCTTCGCCAAATTCGTCAAGTTCCAGCGCCTGCCGAATATAACCGGCGTCTTCCTCCGGCGTCGGCGCCGTTTTTTCGACTGAAATATCGTCTCCCGTTTCTGTTACGATGCGAATGCGAAGACCGTTTCGCATTTCCTGTACCAGCAAACCGGCCACCCCTGCCAGAAAAAACAGCAAAAGCGTCAAATTAACCGCAAGCAGCAGCCGTTTGCGCCAAAACGCAAACGGCTTTGATTTTGAAAATTTCTTTTGAGGCAGCCTCTTCATACTTATTTGTTGCGCAAGGTCGGGAAAGCAATCACGTCACGGATGGTTTCGGCACCGGTGAGAAGAATCGCCAAACGGTCAATTCCCATTCCCATGCCGCCGGTGGGCGGCAAGGCGTTTTCCAGGGCATTGACAAAATCTTCATCCAACATCTGAGCTTCGTCGTCTCCGGCTTCGCGTTCGGCACACTGAGCATCAAAACGGGCACGCTGTTCCAGCGGGTTGGACAATTCCGAATAAGCGCAACCCAACTCCATACCGCAGGCATAAGCGTCAAAATGCTCGACCAGACGCGGATTTGAACGGTGGGTTTTGGCCAGCGGCGAAACGTCCCGCGGCATATCCATCACCAACACCGGCTGAATCAGATTGGCTTCCACTCTTTCGTCAAACACCAACTGCACGACTTTGCCCCAGTTAGAGCATTCGGAGGCGTCAATCCCGATCGACTTTGCCATTTCGCGGGCTTCTTCCACCGTTTGCGCCGTCATCAGATCAATCCCGGCATATTCCTTAACCAGATCGACGATCGATTTACGGGGAAACGGTTTTGAAACGTCAATTTCCACTCCGTTAAAAGTAAACGACGGCTTACCGAGAACCTGTTCGCAGACATAACGGATCAAATCGGGAATCAGTTGAGCCATATCGTTGTAATCGGCATAGGCCTGATAAGCTTCCAGCGCCGTGAACTCGGGATTGTGCTTTTTATCCACCCCTTCGTTGCGGAAGTTGCGGCCGATTTCGAATACCCGGTCAAAACCGCCGACGACCAGCCGTTTGAGATAAAGCTCCGGCGCAATCCGCAGATACAGATCACGGTCAAGAGCGTTATGATGGGTGACAAACGGTTTGGCGTTGGCTCCCCCCATGATCGGATGCAGCATCGGCGTTTCAACTTCAAGAAAACCGTGTTCTTCGAAATAACGGCGGATCGCCGACGTAATGCGGCAACGTTTCTCAAAAATTTCGCGGCTGTCGTCGTTCATGATAAAATCAACGTAACGCTGACGATAACGGGCTTCGATATCGGTCAGGCCGTGAAACTTCTCCGGCAGCGGTTGCAGCGCTTTGCCGATAATGTCGAACTTTTCGGCCGCAACCGACAATTCGCCGCGCGGGGTCCGGCGCACAAAACCAGAGACACCGACCAAATCGCCGACGTCCAGATTTTTCAGCAGCTCCAGTCCGGCTTCGTCGAGATGGCTTTTATGGCAGAAAACCTGAATTTTTCCGCTGACGTCTTTCAGATCGATGAACATGCCGCTGTTGCGGACCGCCATGGCGCGTCCGGCAATCGTTACCCGGTCTTCGGTATTTTCGCCGGCAGCCAAATCTTTGTATTTTTCCTGCAAATCGGCAGCAAAGGCATCGGGTTTGAAACAATACGGATACGGATTGTAACCCTTCTCAGTCAAATTGTTGAATTTTGCCAGTCGTGATTCTCTGTGAATATTTGTTTCTGTTGCCATTTGTAAAATTCCTGTATGATGTTTTTTACCATGTTTTTCGACACTATAAACAATAGCGGTAAAATTTTCAACCTAATAATTGCTTGACGGGGGCAAAGAACTAAAGTAGAACATACAAGAGACGACAACCTGAGGAAAGACGCTGATGCTGACACCCAAACAATACAAGCTGCTGATGTTTATCGACAATTTTATCAAAGAAAACGGCTGTTGCCCTTCTTTCGAAGAAATGAAGCAAGCCGTCGGCATCAAATCGAAATCCGGAATTCATGCCCTGATCGAAGAACTGATTGAACGCGATTTTGTAAAAAAGCTTCCCCACAAAGCACGGGCGTTGGAAGTTTTGCGAACGCCGCGTTTTAAACCGCGCGAAATCATCGAAGAAGAAAAAAAGATCCGGCAGGCGCTGCTCACCGCGGCGGTGCCGGTCCCGCTGTACGGCAAAATTGCGGCCGGAACGCCGATTGCCGCCATTGCCGACGAAAACGAAAGCATCACGGTGCCGCTCGAGATGGTCAGCCGCGGCAGTTTCTATGCTCTGACGGTCGAAGGAGAGTCGATGATCGAGGCCGGCATCATGGACGGCGACACCGCCATTATCCGCAAAGCCCAAACTGCCGAAAATGGACAAATCGTGGTGGCTCTGGTGGACGAATCGGAAGCCACGCTCAAAGTGTGGCAGAAGAAAAAAGACGAAGTCTGGCTCAAGCCCTGTAATCAGGCCTACGAAATCCGCAAGCTCGCACCTTCGCGCGTCAGGGTACAGGGAATTTTAAGCGGGATTCTGCGCCGTTACCGCTGATGATTTTTTAACGCATCGCCATCTCTTTTTTGTCAAAAAACGCTTGCTTTTTTGTATAATCATGTTATGATATTTTTAATATTTCAGCTTATGCGGAGGATTTTATGGTAACGAAAGCAACAAACAACACTGCAGGCAAGCCCTTTATGGAACTGGACTTGCAAAAATTTGCCCAAAACCGGACACATACCGCCGAAGAGGTTCGCAATGTCCTCGAAAGCCATATCCGGAAGGCTATTGAAATTCCCGAAGATCTCGGCGACGACCGCGCCGCACGCGAAGCCTATCTGCGCAAACGCAAGGAAGAAGTCGCTTACAAAAACGCTTGCGACGAGTTGGACGTTTATCAGAAAAATCCCGAGCTTTATACGACCTTGTATGCCTTGAAAAACGCCACCAACGCAGAAACCGTCTCCGAAGGCGAAGGAGACAGAGCTAAAGAAAGCGAACGTGCCAACGCCCGAATTTGCGAAGATCAGAACGGCAATCTGTTTTTGGCGGTTGACATTATGAAACCGACCGATATTTCGTTCCAAATTCATGACGGCAAGCTTTATTTTGATCCCTCCGGCATGACTCCGGACCGCTTGAAAGAAATGCTGGCTTACCTTGACCGCCGCGGTCTGGCATCCTTTATCGATATGGACTCGCTTAAGCTGGAAAACGCCGATCAGACCACCGGCGAAATGTTTGCCGCGGCCAAAGATGACATTAAACAAGAAATCGGGCGCCAAGGCGAAGACACCGGCTACAGCGCCGCCGCTCCGCTGGCCGTCGAGCAGGCTGCCAACGACGAAACTCAGACACCGGACGACAACAACAACGGCAACGGCGACAACACTCCCGACATTCCGGTAACCGGCGCAATTCCGGTACGCGGCGGCGACACCAACAAAGCGCCGGCCGATGCCTATGAAAACGCGATTCAGTCCCTGACGAAATGGATGGATAAAAACAAACGCCGCGGATTGAGCTATTTTGTAACCCACAAAGGCGGCTACACCGTGTTCACCGCTTTTGAAAAAGAAAATCCCGAAAATATGCAACAAGACGGCGTTATTGACAGCAAAACCAAAGATGTCAAAACCCGCCACGAATGCAAACTGTATGTTCGCATGGACGAAAACGGACGTTTGGAAGTTTCGTTCTCGCTGCCAAGCGGCAAAGTGCTTAACGACAATTATGCCGATCGTATTATGGACGCTTATAAAGACGCCGGCATCAAACGGGTAAAATTCGGTACTTTGAGCGACGCCAACGAGACGGCGATCCGGCTTGGCTGCGGCCGCGCGTTGATTGTGCCGGTTGACCTCAAACTGTCCCAAACCAAATTTGACAAAATGATTGACGCCGCCGAAGGCAAAAACGGCAAAAACAACCCCAAAGTTATCAAATATCGCCGCGACCTCGCCTTGCAATTGGCTTATCAGTTGCAGCAAAAAGGTATTCAATGGGATGATCCCAAAAATAAAAACGATGCCGAATGCCGTTGCGTCCGCCATGCCGTCGGCGCCTACAATTTCTCGCCGTTCCGCGATTGGTGGGAAGACTTCGGCCTGCGTTACGCTTACGAAGACATTATTAAAGCAAACGGTTCCGGCAACCCGGACGGTGCGGCAGCAGCCATCGGCGCCGCCAAAGCCGTGGCTAAACTGTATGCCGCTTACAATGACGGAATTGGTAAAAAAGATGCCACGATCGGTTATCTGGTTTCCGATCAGTGCACTTCCCTCACCCCGGAAGAAAAAGAGAAATTCAAGGCTTACATCAACGGACATGAAGATATCCCGATGCGTGAAATGCCTCCCGAAGCCGCCATTTATCTTTTCAAAACGATGCAGGAAACTCAGCAAAAACGGGCCAAAAACAAAATTGAAGAAGAATATCGCAAATTGGTCAAAGACGATTTTTATAAGGGTAATGCTGCCCGTGATGCGGTTACGCCGTACCTGACTGAAGCGAGTACGGAAATCGACAACGTTAAAACCGAGCTGGCCGATATCGGTTTGCCGCCGATTGTTGTCATCCGGATCGGTACACCGAAGCACGATTTCAACAAGCTGAAGGAAGAACTGCGCCATACCCTCAATCGGGGAGCTGCCGGACATCAGGCCGGTGCACCTCAGCAGGATCCGCATGCACCGCATGGCAACAACGGTGCAAACAACGGCCAACCGACAAACGGAAATTATGGTCGGCGACGGACACAAAACACATATTAACAGACAACTCAAACCCCGGACTTATTGCCCGGGGTTTTCATTTATTCGGAAAAAAACGTATTTTCGCAGCCGAACGCACTAAGGATAAACATTCGGCATCTGAAAACACAATCAGAAAAGGCCGGTCGCAAAACACGGCTGACCTTTCACAGCATCTGTTTTTAAATTACGATGCCTGAGAAGAGCTTTGAACGCCCTCGCTTGCTTTAATGCGCTGCAGAGCTTTTTCAACCTTGGCCTTATTGTCCAAAGCTTCGGCCCGACGCCGTTTTTCTTCGTCAACCACGGCTTTCGGTGCCCGTTCGACAAAACTGGGGTTGGCAAGCTTGCGTTCATACCCGGCCAAATTTTGTTCCAACGCCGCCAGTTCCTTTTGCAGACGTTCACGCTCGGCCGCAAAATCCACAATGCCTTTCAACGGAATCAGCATCGAGGCTTCGCGGAATACGCTTTGAACCATATCCGGCGTTACCTCACCGTTGTAACCGGCAATATCTTCCAACCGCGCCAACGAACAGATAATGGTTTTGAACTGCTGCAAATGCGTCAGAGATTCGGCATTTGCACCTTGCAGCCATACTGTCAGTCGGGCGCCGGCGGGCAAGTTCATTTCCGCGCGCAGCGAGCGGATGGAACCGATCAATTCGATCACCCAATCGATATCGCCGATTGCCGAAACACTGTAATCTTCGTTTTGCGGCCACGAGGCATTGATTAAGCGTTCGCCGCGGATGCCGGTATTGTTCCACAACTCACTGGTAATAAACGGCATAAACGGATGCAGGATCACCAGAATCCGATTGAATACCCAGGCAAATGCCGCACGGGTTTCTGCTTTTTCGGCTTCGTTATCGCCATACAAAATCGGTTTAATCATTTCGATATACCAGTCGCAGAACGCGCCCCAAACAAACTGATAAACAGTGTTGGCAGCATCGGAAAAGCGGAAGTTGTTCAAATTTTCGGTCAACTCGGCAGTCGCCTGCTTAACTTTGGCGACAATCCAGCGGTTAACCGGGTGTTCGACTTTATCTTCATCAAAGCCTTGCGGCAATTCGCACCGGTTCATCTCGCCAAAACGGGCGGAGTTCCACAGTTTGGTGGCAAAATTGCGATAACCCTGAATACGGGCTTCCGAAACATTGATATCACGCCCCTGGGTTTCCATCGCGGCCATAAAGAAGCGCAACGCATCGGCACCGTATTTCTCGATAATTTCCATCGGATCAACCGTGTTACCTTTGGACTTTGACATTTTGCGTCCCTGTTCGTCGCGGACCAAACCGTGAATATAAGCTTTTTTGAACGGCACTTTTTTCATAACATACATGCTCATCATCATCATCCGGGCAACCCAGAAGAAAATAATGTCAAAACCGGTTACCAGTACCGAAGTCGGATAAAAAGCATCCAAATATTCACTTTTGTCCGGCCAACCCATGGTTGAGAACGCCCACAAACCGGAAGAAAACCAGGTATCCAGCACATCGGTCTCGCGTGTCAGTTCAACCGGCTTGCCATAATGTTTGTCGGCAGCGGCCTGAGCTTCTTCGGCATTTTCTTCACAAAAGATTTCACCGTCGGGACCATACCAAATCGGCATCTGGTGTCCCCACCACAATTGACGGGAAATACACCACGGCTGGATATTGCGCATCCATTCAAAATAGGTCTTTTCATAGGACTTGGGCACAAACTGCATTTCGCCGTCTTCGACCGCACGGATGGCTTCTTTGGCCAAAGTCGGCGCATCGACAAACCACTGATCGGTCAACAACGGTTCAATCACGACGTTGGAACGATCGCCGTACGGAATAACCATCGGATGATCTTCGATTTTTTCCATCAGTCCCAATTTTTCCAGCTCGGCAATCGTTGCCTTCCGGGCCGTTTGAGTATCCATACCGGCAAACGGCGTGTTCTCGTTGAGAGTGGCGTCGGGATTGAGAATATTGATCAACGGCAGGTTGTGGCGTTTGCCGACTTCAAAGTCGTTAAAATCATGTGCCGGGGTAATTTTAACCGCACCGGTTCCTTTTTCGGGGTCGGCATGATCATCCGCCACAATCGGAATTGCCCGATTGATAATCGGAACAATGCATTCCTTGCCGATCAGATGTTTCAGTTTTTCATTGTCTTTGGAAACGGCAACCGCGGTATCGCCGAACATGGTTTCGGGACGGGTGGTGGCAATGTGAACAAACTGCCCTTCCTCGCCTTTGATCGGATATTTGTAATAATACATTTTGCCGACGGTTTCCTTCTGAATCACTTCCAGATCGGAAACGGCGGTCATAAATTTGGAGTCCCAGTTAACCAGCTTCTTGGCCTTATAAATCAGACCGTCCTTGTACAGACGGACAAAGATTTTGCGTACGGCACGCGACAGTCCTTCATCCATGGTAAAGCGCGAACGCGACCAGTCGCACGAGGCGCCGAGCCGACGCAACTGTTTGCAAATGGTGCCGCCCGATTTTTCTTTCCACTGCCATACGGTTTCAATAAATTTTTCGCGCCCCAGGTCATGACGGGTGATGCCTTCGGCAGCCAGATTTCGTTCAACCACCATCTGAGTGGCAATTCCGGCATGATCCATTCCCGGCTGCCATAACACGTTTTTACCCTGCATCCGGTTATAGCGGATCAGGATATCCTGCAAGGTGTCATCCAACGCATGCCCCATGTGCAGCACGCCGGTAACGTTCGGCGGCGGAATAACAACGGCAAAGGCTTCTTTATTTTTGTTCATGTTGGGTTTAAAGTCGCCGGCGGCTTCCCACTCGGCATAAATTTTTTCTTCAAAATTTTTCGGGTCGTAAGTCTTGTCTAGCATATTTTTTCCAGTTTTCAGTAATTTTGTTCAACAAATAAAAGCACAAACCGCCCGCAAGGCGCAAGCCCGGGGCATATCAAGGGAGGCCGGCGCTGCGATTTGTCAGCGTCTGCCGGCCTTTACCATCACTCGTTCGACTTCTTCGGCAACCAGTTTGGGAAGATAATGCGAAAGCCATTCTTCCAGAACGGGAACAATCGTTTCTTTGACCATATTTTGCAACATCAGGTTATCCAGACGCGCCGATACCGCCTGTTGAGCAATCTGCCGCAACAACGCATCGGCATCAAAAACCGGCTGTTCGGTCTTCCGGCGAAAATCGTTTTGTTCAAACATACGGGTAAAACTGCGGATAATCTCTTCCGAAACATCCCGTGAAACCGGATGCGGTTCCGGCTTGGGCGGCCGCGGGGCTTCGGGATGAGGATGCGGCGGTTCGGGCCGATGCTCCGGCCGCGGTTCCGGCTTGGGCGGCCGCGGGGCTTCGGGATGAGGATGCGGCGGCTGGGGCCGATGTTCCGGATGCGGTTCCGGCTTAGATGCCGGCGACGGCTGGCGAACCGGGAGCAACTCACTTTCAAAATCCGGTATAATCTCGGTTTTGGCAGCAAAATTTTCTTCTTTCTTTGCCGGGCTTGCCTCTGCGACAATCATCGAAGAAGTCAGTTCCAAAACTTCGTCGTCATCATCTTGATGCCGACGAGCTTCTTCAGCGCCGTTTTCTTCCAAAATTTTGCGGATCGAAGCCAGAATTTCCGCCATTGAAAGTTCTTTTGGTTCCTGTTCTGCTGCCATATTTCTCACCCTGTCTTATTTTTGTTAATCCGCCGACAGCGAAAACCACTTATCGCGGGTTTCTTTATAATGCTGTTTCGGATGATACAATTCCACATTAAGTTTGAGGTTTTCGGCGGTCAGCTTACCCATCGCCTGCATAACCTGCATAGCCGAAAGATAATACTCGCGGCGTGCTTTGACAACGTCTACTTTAGAATCAAGCAACGACTGATAAGCATTTAAAACATCCAAAACCGTCCGGTTGCCCAGCGCTTCTTCCTTTTTAACGCCGTCGAGGGCAATTTCGTTGGCCTTGACCTGATCTTGCAAAGCCTTAATCATCGCATCGTTGGCAACCATCGACTCCCAATAACTGGTAATGCTGGAAACGGCCAGACGTTCCGCACTCAATACCTGTTCATGCGCCTGCCATTTGGCATATTTGCTCTGACGGATAATGGCGCGGTTTTCGCCGGCATCATACAAAGGAACCGTCAGGTTAACACCGAACTCGACGCTGTCAACCGTGCTGTCGTTCAGCCCGCTGTGTTTGGGATCGTTTTTAACCTGAGCGACTTCGCCGGTGGCGGCAATCTGCGGCAGCAAAGAGCCATAGTTGGCTTTAACCGTATATTCCCGGGCAGCCAAAGCCTGTTTGGCAGCCAAGACATCATAGTTGTTAACCATGGTATAATCCAACGCCTGCTCAAAAGTTGCGGGCAAAAACTCATGAATGTTGTCAGGTTCCTTCAAGTTCTCCGGCTGCCGGCCGATAATCTGCTTGTAAACGGCACGCGAAACCTGCAGGTTGCCTTCGGCACTGATGCGGCTGGCGGTCGCCTGTGACAGGCTGGAACGGGCCTGAGCGACGTCGGTGCGGGTCAGTTCGCCGACGTTAAAACGTTCAATCGTTTCATCAAGCTGCTTTTTAAGCAGTTTTTCGTTGCTCTTTTGCAAATCGACGATCGCCGCGTCGCGAACCACGTTCAAATAAGCTTCCGAGGCGCTTAAGAACACCGACTGCTCATAATTTGACAAATTGTATTGCTCAGCGCGAACCGTGCTGTCGGCGGCACGAACCGAATTATAGGTCGACAAACCGTTAAACAACGGCTGGCTGATGCGGGCACCGATCGAAGATGTACGGCTCCCGTCATCGTTGTTGTTGCTGTCATTGTTATTGCGGGTATCGTTATAACCGCCGGTTAAATCAATCGAAGGCCGATAGCCCGATTTGGCAATTGCCACATTCTCGTCAACCGAACGCAGGTAAGCACGTTGTGCCTGCAAATCCGGGTTGCTGTTGTAGGCTTCGCCCAAAGCCTCAAAAATCGTTTCCGCCCGAACCGGCGAACACAACAAGACGCTGCTCATCAAAACTGATGCAAAATATTTTTTCATTATGATACCTCTTTTAACTTTAGCTTCCGGTGATTATATTATATTTTTTGCCGATTGCAATAAAATATTGTTCCCTCAAAAAACAAACGGCGCCCACTGCAATTACAATTTATTAATGATTATATCCGCTTTGTTAACGATATCTCAAACAATTGCCGCGTATGGTTAAAACAGACCAAATTGATAAAAAACAGGAGAGAAAATGGTAAAGGAAAACTCGGTTATTTTAAATGAAATCGACAAAGCCAGATTAAAACTTTCGATTGAACATTACATAAAATACTTTATCGGCAAACGTACCTGCGAAATCAGCAAGGAAGAGGCAATGAAAGTGATTGCCCTGGCAGTGCGCGAATTTGCCATGGACCGGATGTATCAAACCATCGCCCGTTATAACAAAGCCAACTCCAAACGGGTCTATTACCTTTCCATCGAATATCTGATCGGACGTTCGTTGGAAAACAATCTCCACAATCTCGGTTTGTTTGACATTTTAAAAAATATCAAAATCGACGGCTGGCCTTGGGAATCTTTGGAAGAAATATTTGATACCGAATACGACCCCGCTCTCGGCAACGGCGGTTTGGGACGACTGGCGGCCTGTTATCTTGATTCGATGGCCTCGCTTGCCATTCCCGGTTTCGGTTACGGCATCAACTACGAATACGGTCTGTTTAAACAAAAATTCGAAAACGGTTATCAGGTCGAAATGGCCGACAGCTGGGACGGCGAAGATTCACCGTGGCAGTTTGCCCGCCCCGACCGCCGCATTTCCATTCCGATGTACGGCGAGGTCGAAACCCAATATGCGCCCAACGGCGAACCGCTGTTCATTTGGAAAAATTCCAGCCACATTTACGGCATTCCGTTTGATTTTCCGATTGTCGGCTACAACGGCAAATCAGTCAACTACCTGCGCTTGTTCTCGGCCGAAGGCGACGAACAGCTTGACATCAACGTCTTTAACAAAGGCGGCTATATCGACGCGTTAAAAGACAAAATCGAAAACGAAACCATTTCCAAAGTTTTGTATCCCTCGGATGCGATCGAATCGGGCAAGGAACTGCGTCTTAAACAACAATATTTCTTTGTTTCCTGTGCCATTCAGGACATTATCCGTCGCTTTATGGAAAAAAGCAACGACTTCCACCGGATGCCTGAATACATTTGCATTCAGCTCAACGACACCCATCCGGCACTGGCCATCCCCGAAATGATGCACCAACTGATCGACGTTTACGGACAGTCTTGGAACGCCGCCTGGGAAATTACGACCAAAATTTTCGCTTATACCAACCATACGCTGCTGCCGGAGGCGTTGGAAGTGTGGCCGGCCTGGATGCTGGGTCGGATGCTGCCGCGGCATTTGCAAATCATTTTCGAAATCAACCGCCGCTTTATTGAATTTGCACGCACCAAATTCGCCGACCGCCCCGACAAACTGGGCAAAGTTTCGATTGTTTCCGGTGACGGCGGCAATCAGATTATCCGCATGGCCAATCTGTCCATCGTCGGTTCCTTCAAAGTCAACGGCGTTGCCAAAATTCACTCCGAATTGTTGAAAACCCGTCTGGTTCCCGAATTTTACGAACTGTGGCCGGAAAAATTCATCAACGTCACCAACGGCATCACGCCGCGGCGCTGGCTGTATCATGCCAACACGCCGCTGGCTACTCTGATCTCTTCCAAGATCGGCGACGACTGGATCACCAACCTCGACTTCCTGCAACAGTTGGAAGATTTTGACGATGACCCGCAGTTTGTGGACGATTTTCTTAGAATTAAACGCGAAAACAAAGAAAGACTGGCCAAGAAAATTTTCAAGACCACCGGCGTGGCGGTCAATCCCGACAGTATTTTCATTGTTCAGGCCAAGCGGATTCACGAGTACAAACGCCAACTGATGACAATTTTACAGGTTATCGGCGATTATTTGGCAATTATCAAAGACAATGCGGTTCCACCCTACCCGAAAACTTATATTTTCGCAGGCAAGGCCGCGCCTTCTTACAACTTTGCCAAACTGATCATCAAATTGATCAACAATGTGGCGGACGTTGTCAACCACGATCCCCGGGTTAATGACAAAATTAAAGTTGTCTTTATTCCCGATTACAAAGTATCGCTGGCCGAACTGCTGATTCCGGCTGCGGACGTCAGTATCCAGAACTCAACCGCCGGCTTTGAGGCATCGGGCACCGGCAATATGAAATTTGCGCTTAACGGCGCGCTCACCGTCGGCACCTATGACGGCGCCAACATCGAAATCCGCGAGGCGGTCGGTGAAGACAATTTCTATCTGTTCGGTCTGCGCGAAGAGCAAATTGCCGAAATGCACAGCCACAATTCGTATAAACCGCAAGAAATCTATGACCGTTCCGATTATATCAAACGCATCATGAATTCGCTCAATTCGAATATGTTCTGCCAGAAAGAGTACGTTTTGCTGTTTAAGATGATCTATGAAGAACTGTTGTCGCGCGACTATTATATGGTGTTGGCGGATCTGGCCGAATTTAACCAAGCGCTGCATCGGGCCGAGCATGATTATCTTGATCGCAACAAATGGGCCAAGATGGCAATTGACAACGTTGCCCGAATCGGCAGGTTCTCCAGTGATCGCGCAGTGATGGAATATGCCGACAAAATCTGGCATATTCAACCGGTCGACTGATAAAAAATCAGTATTGCGACAACGGGGAAAGCTTTTTGCTTTCCCCGTTGTCGCATAGCAAGACATGGCCGGAAAACCGCTGTTATCAGCTGTTATTTTGCTTATACGGAATCATTAACAAAAAACTCCCCGGAAATCGGGGAGTTTTTTTTATCGGAACCGAAGGGCATTACCAGGCATAACTCAGGCCGGCGCCCAAAGTTACGTTGTCATATCCCGAACCAAAAGTATAGTTGGTCCAGCCATAACCCGACACCGCATCATTGAAACCGTAACGGCCGCCCAACTCTATCCGACCCAAAGTCTGATCGTGATAAGTGTCGGCTTTGCCGTAACCGCTGATTTTTACTTCGTCATCATCGGTTAAAGTGTGAATAACGCTCGGTTTTACATAAATCTTCGCCGTATCGATTTGTTTTTCCAGCTTGATGCCAAACTCGGCCTCCAGATGTTTGACGTCACTCCAGTCATATCTTTTGCCAACGTTATCGGCAGCGGAATCAAAATCAATCTGGGTATAATAAATCCCCAGCGACGGACTCAGGGTCAGATCACTGTTCAAAGCAAAAGTATGTCCGGCCTCTATCCCGGCGCCGAATTCTACGCCGTCGCTGTCAAACTTGGCAATTCCGTCGTCCGTTTTAACGTCTGCCCGCTGCATACCGCCGTATATGCCGGCAAACAACCAGTTCATGTTTTTGTCGTAACGGTAATAAAGACCGGCCAGATAAGAGTCGATATCAATTTTGCTGCCGGAAAGCGCATGCAATTTGGCACCGCGTCCCGAAAGATCGTACTCGCCGTTGCGATAAGAAGCAAAAACGCCAAAGGTGTTGTTAACGTCGTTTTGGAGGTCAAAACCGGCTTCCACGCCCCAAATGTCGGCATCCATGTCAACCGGCTTGTCAATACCGGCGGTTTCGCCCTGGGCGCTAATCCACAAATTATGCAACGGACGTCCGTCCCACTCCTGCGAATATATGCCGCAATTCGGACAATATTCCCGTCCGGAAGCCAGCTTGCCGTTCAAATTGCGAAGCACGCTGCGCGTCTGTTCCAGCGCTGCTTCGTGCATTCCGGCCGCCGCGACGACTTCCGGCGCCACAACCAGGGAATCCGGCGTTTCCGGCACCAGCGTATTAACCGTCAGATACCAGGCCGTACCCTGATCGCCTTCACCGGCCTCGGACTGAGCCACCCACATATACGGACTTTTTTCGACCCGCACCACATTAAATGCGGCCGAAGTTTCGGCATTGTCCTGCGGCGCATTGACGAAAAGGCTTTTGACGGTTTCGGGATTTGTCAACAGGTTGTCATCCGTAAATTTCAAAACAACATCCGTGTTGCCCGTAACGTCACCGTCCACATTGATAATACCGTGACGAATCGTATCGGCGACGGTGTCGGTCTCAACGTTCAGTTTCAACTGCGGCAGCCCCGAAGCCCGGAGTTCTTTGGTATTGAACACCGCATCGGTCCCCATTTCGACCGATGAACCGCCGTTTAACAAAAGGGCACCGTTGTTATGGATGACGCCGCGGTTAACAATAACTTTGTGGTTGGCAATTTCCCGTTCGGCCGTCAGTTGAGAATTCTCGCTGACACGCAAAATACCGCGATTGTCAATATTGTTGGCAACCTGGGCGTCTTTTCCGGCAATATCAAGCATGGCGCCGTTGTTAACCGACACTGTCCCTTCGCCTTGGATCGAACTGCGGAGAAGCAAAGATTTGTTGACGGCCAGAAGTCCGTTATTGTCAATGGTGCCGTTATTGACACTGTCCTGTTTCAGGATCAGGCTTTTGTCTTTATCAATATTAACGGTACCGTTGTTGATTAACGCATTTTGCATCGCCACACCGGCAGCATTGGCCACAAGCCGCCCGCCTTCGCTGACGGTTGTCCGACCGCTTCCGTCAATTCCCCGGTTCAGAACCAGCGTTCCGGTCCCCTGAACGGCAAAATCTCCCTGATTGGCAATCTGTCCGTTGTTGGTAAATTCGGCCAAAACATCGGCTGCTTTTTCTTTGTTGACGGTTATGGTACCATTGTTTTCGGTCTGATTGCCGAAAGTGGTGGCATTGGCCGTGTTTTCCACTTTAATTTGTCCGCCTTTTTCAATGACGGTGTTACCATTACCGATAATGCCGCCGTCCAGCGTAACCACAGCCGACTCGGCCACAATCACCGAACCGCTTTGAACATTGATGTCATTGTTTCTTTCAGGGTCCTTATTATTTTCAAAAACGTTGTTGCCTTTGAAAATAACCGATCCCGAATCAAGTCTTATGGCACCGCCGCCGAAAGTACCGTCGGTGACACGGCCGGAAGTATTGTTTCGGAATTGGTTATTAACCATGGTAACGGCAGCGCCCTGCCCTTCATATTGTCCGCTGTTGAAAGCGCCGCCGCCCTTCTCGCCGTGATTGCCTTCAAAAATGCTATTTTCAACCAACACATTCCGATGCGAGAGATGGAAAACAGCGCCGCCGAAACCGGCCGCCGAATTTCCTAAAAACTGAACGTTGCTGATTTTATCAATTCCGCCGGAATTGACATCTTCGTGACCGGGAAGCGTCTGACTGTAAATAGCGCCGCCGCCACCCGTTTCGGAAGTGTTTCCCTGAAATATACTGTTGCTGACGGAGGTGATATGGCCTCGGCTGACAACGGCACCGCCGATGAGTGACCTGTTATTTGTAAACGAAGAGTCTTTTATCAAAGAAACTTCCGGCGGCGCAAAAGTCAATGCCCCGCCCACACCATAGGTACCGCTCGATTTTTCTGCATAATGTTGATTTATAATATCCGCAGCAACCGCCATTTCCGTCATCCCGAAAAAAAACGCTGCGCAAGATAACAAGAGATATCTTTTTTCAGTCAAAGCCCATTCCTTTCCTTTTAAATTTAAACGATCGTTTTTTTGATACAGGCAAAGAGTACAGCAATTGCCCATAAATTTCAAGATAATTCTAAAATTATCAATAAGTTATGCCGTTATTGACACAAATAAAAAGTGTATCAAAAAAACGATCCTTTTTTTGTGACAACTTTATTTTATATTTTTCTTGTTTAGAAAACAATCATAACTCATTAGAAATCCACAATTTATTTTTTTAAATGAATCAAATGAAATTGTATCTTTACCTGTCACAAAAAAAGGATCGTTTTCTCAAAGCGCCTTTTGTTTTTTCGAACTTCTCTGTTTTTGCTGTCCCGCTAAAATAACAAAACATACCTGAGAATCGCCTCTACGGATGCGACCGTTCATTGTTTTTTGACTTCATTTTTAAAATGCTTTTTATAAAAGGCATAAAAAAACCTCCGCAAAACGGAGGTTTTTCAGTTTTTAGCAGCCCGCTTACTGGGCGGAAGTGCGGACGTCTTCGCCAACCGCTTCTTCGACAATATATTCGTCTTTGCAGTTGGAACCGACACAACGTTTCAAAACCGTTGCCGTCGTTCCCGGCGTTTGTCCTTTGAGCGTAAGCGACGGAACATAAACTTCCTTCACCATAATTTTGAAAGTCATATAAGCAACACTGCCTTTTTCATCACTGAAATAGACTTTCAGATTATAGGTTCCTTCGCTGCCCGGCATCGCGGTACCATAAAAGGTGCGCGTTTCTTCATTATAGGTCAGCCATTGGGGCAACGGTTTATCGTCAATCATACCGGCGCGGCTGATGACTTTTCCGTTAAAGTCCATTCTGGACATTGCCGAATCGGGAATCTTAATCGTAATTTTGCTGCCGGTTTCGGCGTTGACATCCGGCAACAAATCACCGGAACTGAGGTTAACCGGCGGCCGTTTGGCCGGAATGTTCAGCAGATAGGGCCGATTGTCGGGCATAAAATCGCCCTTTGCCCATTTTTCCAGAGTATTGCGCAGATAAACCGCAATTTTGGACGGTTTTTCGTTCAGCATATAATAAGGAATCGCGTCCAAACCGATGGTGGCATAAAGATTGCCCAAAGATTCCTGCAAATCGGCATAAGACTTGAAGGCCTTCACTTCGTCTTCGATCGCCCGCGAAGCTTCCAGCTGGCTCTTCTCGGTTTTGCTGCCATCGGCAATTGTAAAGTCTTCGGCAATGTTTTCGGAAGTGGAGGCAATTTCCATATTAATCTGATAATCTTCAACCGCCGACATATACTGCGCCCAAGCAATATAAACCTGGCTGAGAATCAGGGCGCTCATCCGCTGGCGGCGCAAATGCTCCATATCCAGCGCGTTGGGGTTGGCCGGGTCTTCAAACACGCTCATACCCAACTCGCGCGCTTTTTTCGACCACAGACGGTTATAGAAGTCCGGATCATTTTTATATTTTTTCAGCCCCGGATCCTTAAAATCTTTAATCACCAGCTTCATACGTTCGGCATTGACGGCCAAATCATGTTCACGCAGTTCGGGTCTGTTGCTGAGGGCAAGCCATTCCAGATCAGCCAGCGAATTGCGGATTTTCGGCAAATCGAAATTGCCGTATTCCGAACCAACCAGTTTGAATTCGGTGGACGGATGCAATCCCATCAGGCTCGCCAAACGGGTCTGTGCGGTTTCCATGTCACGTTTGAGGGCGGAAAGGTTTTTAATCGCTTCCATATATTGTCTTTTTTTGACCAACTGACCGACTTCGGGGTTTTCGCCCTTCTTTTCCAAAGCTTTGGCTTTGGCGTTCATGTCGTCCACTTCCAGAGTCATATATTCGGTCATGTCGTCAATCACCGGCAGCAGGCGCTGAGCCGTCAGCGTTTTCCAGTACAGGGTGCGCGTTTCCTGCAAAATGTTGTGAATAACCTTGCGGCTTTCTTCAAACGCTACGCTGGCTTTGTAATCGTTGTCACGACTGAGGCAATAAACCATTGAAATATCCAGCATATTCCATGCCACTTTCAGATCCGGGCTCATTCCCGAATTGGTCTCGTTGATATACCCGGCATGGCTGACAATTTCCGGCAGACGGTTAACCGGCGATTTTCCGGCGCGGATGATGCTGTCTTCATAGGAGATCAGGCGGCGGGTATAGTTATATTTCAGGGCCAGAGACATGGCCATATACAAATCGATCGGCTTTTCTATTTTAGTCGGCGTACTGACATACATATTCTGCATATCGACGTCAATCCGGACAGCGCGGTCCCAGTCGTTGTAAAGAACCGATTCCTTGCTGTAATCAGCCGGATTGGGAGAATTGACGGTATTATTCTGTCCGCAGGACGCTGCGAACATCACCGGAATAAACAAAGATATCAATAGCTTTTTCATTAGTTAAAACCCTTTACGTACAGAAAGATCCAGTTATATGTTTACACTAATATTTTCTAAGTTGGTAGCATTTTTTTCGGATTTGGTAGTATTTATTTGATTTTTGGCAGCTTTGATGTATAAAATAGAGGAAGAAATTTAATTTAAGGTTGATAAAACTCCGATGTTCAGCATTTTTAACACTATTTTTAAATACAGAGAAAAAGAAAGCCCCGACAAACTCGGCCTTTTTCCCGAACAGGTACACGTCAATGCAATGCCGGAACGACGTTATCTGTGGACGTCGCGCTTTTTAGTCATTGTCGCTTCGATGTCAATTTGCTTTAACATGATGCTTGCCAGTGCGCTTTATATTATGCTGCCGCAACGGTCAAGCTCGCCGCAGCTTTTTTACATCGACCATTATTTCAGCCAGATCGAACGCGTACAGCCGATGGAAGTCAATTATCCGGTCGGCAACCTGATCAACGAAGAACATATCACCAACTATATTATGATGCGTTACCTGATCACCAACGATTATGACGAACTGATTCGCCGCTGGGGACCCGGCTCATACGTTTACTGGTATTCTTCACCGTTCATTTTTGATGAATTTACCCGCTATGACGCCAAATTCAATATGTTGCAGTTTCGTCGCAAAAGCATGATGCGTGACGTTGAAATCGACTGGATCCGCCCGCTCGGCATGGGCTTGTGGCAAACCCAGTTCCGCACCATCGACTATCTGCCCGACACCCCGACGCCCGATATCAATCTGTGGCGGGCGGTGATGCGTCTGCGCTTTGTCAAATTTAAAGGGCGTTCTCACGATGATGCTCTGAAAAACCCGTTCAGTTTTCTGATCACCAGTTTTTCCCTTTCGTATCTCGGCGCCCCAAGCGCTTCGGAACATTATCTGTCCACATCAAAACGGATTACCAAAGAATTGTTCTTCAGATAAACCAAAATCCCGGCCATGCCGGGATTTTTTATAACAAAAAACGCCGTTTTCCTTTCGATAACGGCGTTTTTTTCAGACGCAATTCGTTAACGTTTCAGTTTTTTATCCAAACGTTCCAACTCGTCAATATAACCCGAAATCAGGCTCAACCCCTTGTTCCAAAAATCGGAATCGGTCGGATCCAGCCCAAACGGCTTCAACAGCTGTTTATAATCGGTAACGGCGGTTTGGGACAGCATTTTCATATATTTGGCCGGAAAATCTTTGACTTTGCCTTCCTGACTGACTTCATACAAAGAATTGACCAGGCAATCGGCAAACGAATAGGCATATACATAAAACGGCAGGAAAAAGAAATGTCCGACCTGCGACCAGATATAACGACTGTCGGCACCGACTTCCACCGCTTCGCCGAGGCTGGCAGCCATTTCTTCCTGCCAGATGTCACACAGGCGTTCTTTGCTCAACTCGCCGTTTTTACGCTCCAGATGCGCACGGCTTTCAAAGAAATGAAACGCGATCTGGCGGATGGCCGTATTAATCATATCGCTGACTTTTGAAGCAATCAAAGCCAGTTTTTCCGGGCCGTCGGGAAGTTCGGCCACCATCGACTGAAAGGTTATCATCTCGCCGAACACCGAAGCCACTTCTTCGGTCGTCATCCGCGAATATTCGTTCAACTCGCCGTTTTTGATGCGGGTTTGGTGATGACAGCCGTGCCCCAGTTCATGCGCCAGAGTCAAAACGTCATTACGCTTACCGGCAAAATTCAGCAACAAATAAGGATGAGAATCGGAACTGACCGGTGCGCAAAAGGCGCCGCTGCGTTTACCGTCGCGCGGCGGAACGTCAATCCAGGCATTGTCAAAAAATTCTTTGGCAATTTCGTGAAGTTCCGGCGAGAACTTTTCATAGGCATCCAAAACCGTCGACACCGTTTCGCCCCAGCTGTATTCGGTATCGTCGGCAAACGGCAGCGGCGCATTGCGGTCCCAATATGAGATTTTGTCAACCCCCAGCCACTTGGCCTTCAGTTTATAAAAGCGGTGAGCAATGTTTTTATAGTTGGCACGCACCGTTTCTGCCAACGTTTCCACCATCCGGTCGGAAACGTTCTCCGACATGTTACGCGAAGACATCGGCAGCTTAAAACCGCGTTTTTCATCTTCAATCGCTTTGTCCTTAATCACCATATTGTAGATAAAGGTGAAGAGGTCGGCATTTGCTTCCGCCACCCGGTTAATTTCGGCGCCGGCCTGATGACGGACGGCAGCGTCTTTATGCAGCAACAGTTTGGATATTTCGGCATCATTATAAGTTTTACCGTCCACTTCATATTGCAAGCGCGAAGACGTCTCTTCATATAAACGTACCCACGCCGACGATGAGGTCATTGACTTTTCGAGAAGGACCTCTTCCACCGGTTCGGAGAGTTCATATTTTTTGAAACGGCGCACCCGTTCCAGCCACGGCTTATAGAAAGCGGCCTGCGGATTTTTAAGCCAACCGGCGATTTTGGCTGCCGGAAGCCGGTTAATTTCCAGACTCAGGAAAATCAACGGTTTGCTGTAATCGGTCAGTTTTTCGCTGACATTCTGATAAAAAGCCATTGCCTCGGCATTTTTCATTTGAGTGACCATGTTCAAATAGGCAAAACCGCCGACCCGACTGCCGATCAGCGAATTTTTTTCATAACTTTTGAGGGCACGGGCCAACTCGGCACCGTCCAAACCGGACAGTTTTCCTTTATACTTCCCGGCAAAGGAACGGCAGAATCTGCGATATTTCTCCAAATCGGCGTCAATGCGGGGATCGTCAATTCCTTTATACAAATCGCCCAAATCCCAGCCCGGCAGTTTTTCTTCACTCATTATCATCATTCTCCAATTGTTGGTTCAATTTTTGCAACTCATCCATTTCGGCATTAATATCCGGCACATTGCGATAATACTCGTCCAGGCTTTCTTCCACATCGACATCATCTTCCGCCGACGGCAGATCCAATTCGGGTTCAAACAAATAATTTGCCCACGGCGAAGCCTGCCTGCCGGTTGCCCACAGCCTGAAGCCCTCGGCAATCACACCGGTATTGCAAAACGTATTGTCGACAACCGCACCGAGAACACATAAATTACGACTGCGGCAACGGTGAAGCTCTTCCGACATTTTTTCGGTACAAGGGACAAAACCGCGTTTTTGCTCATCTTGATGCGGAGCGATCAAAACCAGCCAAAACTGGCACAAAAACAGCGCCACAACAACGGAGACCAGCAAACCGAACCAATGATACCTGATAAAATTCATAAATTTTATTTTCCTTGTCTTTTGGTTAAATATTCTTCCAGCAGCGCCAGTTCTTCACGCGTGTTGGCACCGGCAACTTCTTCGGCCGGACATTCGACCACGCCGCACTTCCAGCCTTGTGAACGGGCAATCGCAATCGCATCTGTAAGATAATACTCGCCGGCGGCATTTTCATTGCCAATCTGTCGCAAAAGATCAAACATTTTGCTACCGTCAAAACACATCACGCCGGAATTACACAGCGTAATCGCCTTTTCTTCGTCACTGGCGTCCTTAAACTCGACAATTTTCTGCAATTCGCCGTCCTTCACCACCAGACGTCCGTAGCGGGCACAATCTTCGGGGCGGAAACCGAGAACAACCACCGCATAGCCTTCGCGCCGTTTGGCAACCGCTTTCAAAAACGTTTCTTTGGTAATAATCGGATGATCGCCGAAAATCGTCAAAACGTCACCGTCAAAGCCTTCCAGCACTTCGGCCGCGGCCATTACCGCATCCCCGGTGCCAAGTTGCTGCTGCTGGATAACGCTTTGATGCGGCGCCACTTCTTTACGCACCAAATCGCCGTCAGGCGCAGTCACCACCACAATCCGGTCGGCATTCATACTGTCAAGGGTGTCGAGAATATTGCGGATCATCGGTTTGCCGCAAATCGGCATCAACACCTTGGGCAAATCGGATTTCATCCGGGTTCCCTTTCCGGCACCAAGAACAACGGCGGCAATTTTAGAACTAGTCATAAGTTTATTCCTTTCTAATCTTTTTTTAATAACTGCATACTATACTAGCAAATATATTTTATTTGTTAACAAGGGCTTTTTTTTATGAAAAAACTTTTTTTTGCAATTTGTTTCATTGCTTCTTTTTCGGCAACCGCCGATGCCAATGCCGCTATTCGCGAAATGCAGAACGAAATCGAACTGCAGCAATACAATGCCGACAAGGCCCGGCAAAACAAACCGGCGGCGGCTTCGCGGGAAATTCCGGCTTCGTATGAAGAGTTTCGCGATTTCATCCGCGAACGCAGCCGAACCGTTGCCAAAATGCCGATGTCGGTTATTCAAAACGCTTCCACGATGAACACTCAGGACAACGCCGATTATGTGGCAAAGCAAAAACAAAAAAAGTCGACTTTTGAACAGATCTACGAAAGCGCGATGGAACGGCTTAATCTCAATGAACAGGAAAAACCGCGCGATTTGATCAATACTCCCGCTCTGGTTCCCCTAAAGCCGATCGGCAGCCGGGAAAGAGCACAGTGGCAAAAGCCCGAATTTGACGTCGTCAGCGTCACCTTGCCGAGCGGACAGAACGTTTTGGCGCCGGCTAAAGAACACATCCCCTATCTGACCAGCAAAATTGACATTTTGCCCAACGGCATGGTTCGGATTATCGAAACCGTCAATTTGATCGCCAACGGCCAAAAATTGAAATACGGCCTGTCAAAAGCGTTGCCGAAATATTCGGTTTCCCGCGACGGTGTCCGCAACGCAACCATCCCCTATTTGAACGGTGTCCGCATCAACAACACCGAAGTTCCGTATCAGTTAAAAGACGCCGGAGACCGTTATCTGATTACGCCTAAAAATCAGTTTGAACTGCAACCGGGCATTTATACTTACGAATTTGACTATATGCTGGACCGCAAATTATGGTATTATCAGGATCGCAACGAATTTTACTGGGACGTCACGGGAAGCTTCTGGAACCTGGTGGTCACTCAGGCGGTGGCCACGGTCCGTCTGCCGGTTAACGTCAATCCGCTGAACGTTTCTATGTTTGTCGGCTATCCGCCCAACCACCTCACCGACCGATATTCAACCATCACGCAAAACCGCGGCACCAACGCGCTCGGCTTTACGGCCACCACGCCTCTGTTTGCCGGCGAAGGCATGCATATTCTGATTTCCATTCCAAAAGCCGGATTTATCGAGCCGGACTTCAACAAAAAATTTGAATGGTTTATTGAAGATTACGGCGACATTATCTTTTCGCTGGCGGGACTGCTGGCTATTTTGGCCGCTTATCTGATCTCATGGCGTTCGATTAATTCGGACACCGACCCCGCCAAGGCAGACTTGCAGAAAACACCGGCAATGCTGCGCATGCTTGCCCGCGGCTGTTTTGACAAGGTATCGTTCGGTTCGTTCCTGTTGGATTTGTTCCGCCGCAACATCATTGACCTTAAAAGCGATCACGAATCGCTGGTTATCGTCAAAAAAACCGACAACTTAAGCCGTCTTAACGCTGACGAGAAAAAGGCGTTTCGGCAGCTGATCGGCCCCAAAGAATTTTCGGTCGGTTTCAACCGCAGCAACGCCCTCAAACTAAAACGGGCTTATAAACTGATTGAAAAAGACACCATGAAAAGAATCAGATTGTTGTCCCTGAAGCTCAATGCCGGCTATATTTTGTTCAGCACCGCCATGTTGCTGCTGTCCGAAGCGGCAATGGCGTGGCTTAATGTCAATACCGGCGCCACGTTGGGCTTTTTGCTTTCGGCAACTCTGACCGCCGCCTTTTACATTTGGATTCTGCGTTCCAAATTTAAACGCCGTTGGGTAAACGTTACTGCCAAAATTTTTGCCGTTATGATGATCATTTTGTCGGCATTGATGATGAGCCTGCATATTCATGCCGTCTCGACCCTGTTCATCCTCGGCATGATTTGGGCCATTTTCACCTACAGCAACCTGTTTGCCAAACGCAACGGCCTGATCAAAAACAATATCAGAGACGCCGTTCAATTCGGACAGTATCTGGCCAACAGTGCTCAGGCAATCATTTTGGGACGCGAATTCAAAATTCAACAAGCCAACATTTATGCCCTCGACGCCGGGGAATGCTACCCAAAATCTCCGCAAATTGCCGACGACTACCGGCTTGATCTGATGCCGATGCTAAAGCAGCTGTTATAAAAAAATCCCCGGTTAAAAACCGGGGATTTTTCGATTCAAAACGCTTATTCGTCTTCTTCCGCATACCAGCAGAACAACGCTTCCCGTTGAACAATACTGTCACTGGCAAATGATGCCGCCATCAGCAAAAACAGCATATTATACAACAAGTCGCCGACAATCATTCCCACCGCCAAATTATGTTTGATCATAAACGCAGCAAAGAGGTCATAATTAAGAAACATGATCGCGTTCAGTATCATCATCAAAGACAAGGCAACCAAAATTTTGAGGGTATTTCCGGCGGTACGGTTCCAGAAAAGTTTAAGGGGCGGACGTTGCCGGCCGTCCAAAACAAAAGCAAAAATCGAAGAAAAGCGCAAGGCAACCAACGGCAGCCAAAAACCGGCCGATACCACCGCAAAAAACAGGCTTTCGATGCGCCAATCGGGGTTGGGAACCCGGTCGGCCAAAATATAATATGACAAAATCGGCAGACAAAGCATGGCGATCGCAATCAAAATGCCGCCGAATATTTTCCAGTCGCGCATTGTGATCACAAACATTTCCCCTTTGTCAAGCGGCGCGCCGCAAACCGCACTTTTGTACCATACCCGCAAAAAAACCGATACAATCAGCAAACGCAGCATGAAAAAGGCAATGTAAACCGAAAACGACGACGAACAACCAAAAAACGAATCCACAGCTGCCTCGGCGCTGCAGTTGTGAGCGGTGCGGGTTGCAAAAGCCAGAACGCTGATCAACAGAGCATACACAAAGCTGAGATATAAAAAGCGCCTGAAGCGGAACAACAAAATTCCGATCGGCAAAAAGCTCAATTCCCAAAACGGTGCGCTGACCGGGTTGGCGGAACGGTCGTCAAGAAATTCGGCGTTGCCGATGCTTTTTAATTTTGCCAGAACTTCATTTCCAAATTTTTTTATCATGTTACATTTCCTTTACTGCTGAAACACCGGGAATCGATTTAAGCTGCGAGATGATATTGCCGCTGGTAAAAGCATACCCCCCGGGCAGTTCAATGGTAATATCCCATTCGTCATTATCGGGTTTAATATATATTTTATTAGCCCCTTTTTTATCCCGGTTCAAGACTTCGTGCACCGGACGAATGGCTGCCGGGTTGTTAATGCTGATAACAATGGCGCTGGCAACATCGGCAATCGCCTTGTCCAAAGTTTCCAGATTGCTGATCATCACCCGCGGGTTGCTGTCTTCGGTTTGTTTTTCGATTGTAACGCTGGCAAGCAACGGCAGCCCCGAATTGATAATTTCTTCGCTGCGCTGCAGGGTCTCCGAAAACAAGATCCCTTCAAAAGCGCCGGAAGCGTCAGATAGTTCCAAAAAGGCAAAACGGTTGCCTTTTTGTGAAATTTTCTTCTTAAAACTGTTGACGCAACCGGCCAGTTTGGCACGGATCACGTCCCCGAGCTGGATGTTGCGGAAAACTTCGCTGCAGTTTTTAACGCCCAGTTTTTCCATACCGTCACGATAGCTGTCCAGCGGATGGGCCGAAAGATAAAAACCGACCGCTTCCGCTTCCAACTTCAGTTTTTCGAGTTCGACCCAGTCCGGGTCGTCTTTCAGTTTTATTTTCGCCTGCATTTCTTCGGTACCGAACAGCGACGTCTGACTGCTGGTTTTCAGTTCGCAGGAAGAACTGATGTGCTGGATGATGTTGTCAATGTTGGCAAACAAACGGCCGCGATTTTTATCCAGACAGTCAAAAGCGCCCGATTTGATCAACTGCTCCAACTGTTTGCGGTTGGTCTGGCGAATATCGATCCGGTGAACAAAGTCGGAAATGTCCTTAAACGGCCCGTGCGCTTCGCGTTCGGCCACCAACGCTTTCATGTTGGCTTCGCCCACGCCCTTAACCGCGGTCAGCGCATAACGGATTTTACCGTCTTCCACCATAAAATCATAGCCCGACTTGTTAATGTCCGGCGGCAGAACCGCAATCCCCATCCGACGGCACTCGTCTTTGAAAAACTGCAGTTTATCGGTATTGGTAATATCCAAACTCATGGTTGCGCTCATGAATTCGACCGGATAATGCGCCTTGAGGTATGCGGTCTGATAAGAAATCAGCGAATAAGCCGCCGCATGCGACTTGTTAAAGCCGTAAGAAGCAAATTTTTCCATCTGGTCGAAAATGCTGGTCGCTGTATCGCGCTCAATGCCGCGTTCCACCGCACCGTCAACAAAAATGCTGCGGTGTTTGACCATTTCTTCTTTAATTTTTTTACCCATCGCCTTACGCAGTTTGTCGGCGCCGCCGAGGGTATAACCGGCCAGTTCCTGAGCAATTTTCATGACCTGTTCCTGATAGATCATGATGCCGTAGGTGCTTTTTAAGATCGGTTCCAGCTTAGGGTGCAGATAGGTAATTTCTTCGTCGCCGTGTTTACGTTTGATATAGCTCGGGATATTGTCCATCGGCCCCGGGCGGTATAATGACACGATCGCGATCAGATCTTCAAAACGGTCGGGCTTGATTTGCTTATGAACGTCTTTCATCCCCGCCGATTCAAATTGGAAAATGCCGGCGGTATCCCCCCGTTGCAAAAGAGCGTAGGTTTCTTTGTCATCCAGCGGCACCACGCTCATGTCCAGATCAACGCCATGGACGTCTTTAACCAGATCAACCGCTTTTTTAATGGTGGTCAGCGTTTTCAACCCCAGAAAGTCGAACTTAATCAAGCCGGTCGACTCGATATACTTCATATCATACTGGGTTACCGGCATATCGGCTTTGGGATCTTTATACAGCGGAACCAGCAGATCGAGCGGACGATCGCCGATGACCACCCCGGCCGCGTGCACGCCGGTATGGCGATACAGTCCTTCCAGCTTCATCGCAATGTCAAACAGTTTATTGACCTGCGGGTCGTTTTGACGCATTTCTTCCAACTCGGGGACCTGCTCCAGCGAATCTTTCAAACTGGGCTGCACGCCCTGCACCGGCGGCGGAATCATCTTACTGATGCGATCGGCCTGAGAATAAGGCATTTGCAATACCCGGGCAACATCGCGAATCACCGCCTTTGACTGCAGTTTTCCGTAAGTAATGATCTGTGCCACATGGTCAAAGCCGTATTTGTTCTGCACATATTCGATCGTCTTATAGCGGTTTTCCTGGCAGAAGTCGACGTCAAAGTCAGGCATATTGATACGTTCCGGATTGAGAAAACGTTCAAACAGCAAATCAAGTTTCAGCGGATCGAGTTCGGTCACCTGAATCGACCAGGCAACCATCGAACCGGCACCGGAGCCGCGCCCCGGCCCTACCGGAACACCGTGTGTCTTCGACCAGCGGATAAAGTCCGACACGATCAGGAAGTAACCGGCAAACCCCATTTTTTCGATCACGCTCAGTTCATATTCCAAACGGCTGTAATAGCGTTCGTCAATTTCCTTTTTCTGTTCTTCGGTCATTCCTTCGAAATAGACCTGAGTTTCCAGTTTGTGAGCCAGACCTTTGCCGGCTTCTTCGCGCAGATACTCGTTCTGGGTTTTGCCTTCCGGGCATTCAAAAACCGGCAACAACGGATCAATATACTGCAAAACATAATTACAGCGTTTGGCAATATTGACGGTGTTGGCCACCGCTTCGGGCAGATCGGCAAACAGGGCCACCATTTCGGCCGCCGTCTTCAGGCGCTGATTAGGCGAATATTTTTCACGGTTTTCGTTAGCCACGTACTCGCCTTTGGCAATGCAGACCAGCGCGTCATGCGCCTCGTACATGTCGGTGTCAAAGAAAAAAGCCTCGTTGGTCGCAACCAGCGGAATATCATGTTTGTAAGCAAGATCGATAAAGTCATTTTCGGTTTTGGCTTCTTTTTCCAAACCGATCCGCGAAATTTCCATATACAGGCGGTCGCCGAAAATTTTTTTCAAATCAAGCAAAAAGGCCTCAGCTTCGGCCGCACGGTTTTCCAACAGCAATCTCCCGACGGTGCCGTCGGTTCCCGCCGTCAAAGCGATCAGTCCTTCGCCGTGGCTCTCGAGGTCGGAAAGACGAATTTGCGGCTTTTCGGCAAAGTTTTTCTCGCCCAGATAGGCAATCTTCATCAATTTGGTGATGTTGGCATAACCGTCGGCATTTTTAACCAGCAGAACGATCTTGTCCGGTTCCACGGTTCGGCCTTTGGACTTCAGCACGTCATCGGCATCGCTGTTGCGGATATACAACTGCGTTCCCAAAATCGGCTTGATGCCGTTTTTCGGCGCATAGTCGGAAAAAGCCTTGGCACCGAACATATTGGCGGTATCGACAACCGCCATTGCCGGAAAGCCCATCGCCGCCGCCTTACTCATCAACGCCGGAATTTTCATCGCCCCTTCCAACAAAGAATAGGCGGAATGCACCCGGAGATGAATAAACTGCGGTTCCATTACATTTTCCTTATCCGGCGGTTACCAAGCGACCCCGCTGATACAGCGGTCGGGATTTTTTTCGCAAATTTCCTTGTCGCTGTTCATTTCATGCAGGCGGTTGCGTTTTTCCGGAAAATTTCCTGCCACGCAGCCCCAAAGCCCCAACAGGCAGATCAGCATTATCACTTTTTTCATTTTTGTTCCTTTACAGGTTTAAGTCCATTTTCAACACGACGACAATCATCAATATCATAAATATCCGCGCCAGATGGCGTAACCACAAGCTGCGGTTATACTCCGCCGAACTCCGCCAGGTGCCGATCAGGATTGATCCGCAATAAAACAGCATAAAGCACAGCGAGCTGAAATATAAAATGGTTAAAATGACCGTCGAAGTTTCCAGTCCGTATTTGCGGGTGGTATAATATCCGAGGATTGTCAGCCCGCGCAGTTTATGATAAAGCATGGTGCCGAATATTTTGACGATCAGATGAACGGCAATCATCCCCAACACGCCAAACTTCCAGAATGTGTCCTTCAGACTCAGTTCACCGTCGATAAGCTTTTTAAACATAGTCCCATCCTTTTATTGTCCGATGCCGTTTATAATGCGGCAAAGCGCCCGATTGTGCAAGTGATTTTTAACAGTTTTACAGTTTCTAAAAATAGCGCACGATCCTTTTGTACGGCTTAACCCCGAGTTCTTGCCGCACCGCGGCGATTTTTTGCGAAAGCGGCGACCATTCGGTATATTTTTCAACAAAAGCGGCGGCGGTTTGCGGCGATTTTGACAGTTGTACGCGAATCGTTTCTTCCAACAAACGGTTCAGGACTTCGCCGATCCGTTCCAGATCAACGGTAATCTTTCCTTCCGAGGTTTCAGAGATCACGCCGTTTTCGCGCAGATAATTAAACTGAATCAGTTCCGCCACCCGATGCGGCAGCATATTATGGGGACGGGCGATTAAAAACATCCGCCCGCAGATATAGCTGACATAAACCTTATTCAGCGTTTCGCCGTCAATGACGCCCGCCTTGACATACTCGGGCATAAAAGCAAGAGAGATCGTGTCGGCCTTGTGTTCTTCGATAATATGCTTGTAGGCGCCCAGCGCGTTCTGATACGAACTGTCCGGACCGAGCGAGTGTCCGTTTTCGTGTCCGATCACAAACAAATGATCGGCCTCGCTGTCAAAAAAACGATGCAACGCCGGATCAACCAGGCGGTCAAGCAGTTTGCGCTCTTTTTCCCTGTCTACGCTCATTCGCACCTGACGGTGATATACATTTCGCCGACCGCCGCCGGTTTTAACCGCCAGCTTGTCATTGTTGGGCAGATTTTGGGCCGTCGTAATGCCGCCGCGACACTGGGCATAATCGCCTTCCAAATCGGCCAGATCGGCGTCAACCATGGTTTGTTTCAGTTCCTCGCCGTCCAAAATGCTTTGGTGGTAACTGTCGGCATAAGGCATTTTGGCCGCCAACGCCGGAATATGTTTCTTGAACTGCAAAATCAGTTCGGTACCGGCCTGATTGACAACCCCTGCCCGCGCACCCAGCATATCTTTGGAAACCGCTTCAATTCCGTACGCTTCCAAAAGCTGTTTTAATTCGGCATTGTCATAAACTGAAGGCGTGATCTCGTCATCATAATTTTCGCGGCTGAGCGTAAATTCGAGCGGCGTTTTCTGCAAAACCGCCCAGTGTTTGTCGGCCAGCATATCCATATCCGGATTGTTTTGCAACAAGGCCTGTGCCTGCCAGCCCAGATAATCTTTCAGCGCCTCGTCATCGCTGTAGTGAGCCGCCACTTCGAGTTCGTTGGCTATTTGCGAGAACTGTTCTGCAAAATAATCCGTATAATCAATGGCCCGGAGTTCATCGCCGTGGCGGCGCACCATCGTACGCGCACTCAAAATACGGCGAACTTCCGCCGTTTTGCCGGCTTTGAGCATTTGCAGCAAAATCTGCTGAAACTCTGCCGGCCCCAAATCTTGCGGATAAAAGTTGTGTCCCGGCAACAGGTGAATTCCGTCAAATATTTCCACCGGTTCTTTGTCAACGCCGTTGTATCCGGCAACGCCGTTCAGGCTGTTAAACAGCTCCAACGCCAGTTTTGCATGCGCGTTTCCGGACGCCGCCGCTTCTTCCAGAGCCTTTTTCTGGACCAGATTTAACGGATGGTCCTGTTCCAGCGTCACATCATTGATCATCCGGGCAGCGGCAATCAGATGCCGCAAAGCCTTTTGGTTCCCCTCACTCAGATTGAGATATCCTTCAAACTGCGGCGAAATCAGTTTGACCTCCAAGGTTTCTTCCGTCATTTTGCGTCTTAATTCTTCTTCGCTGTAATTAATTTGATATCCGTTAATTTGCATTTTCTTTTACCTCCACGGTTCTGAAGCGATAAACCTTTATTGAGTTGGACCAATAGCTGGGACTCATCCCGGCTTTTAACTTTAAACTATTTAAAAATTCCGCACGGTCGGGCAGCGTTTTCCATACCGAGGGCAAAAACAGCGCCTGGCGGTCACCGTCGCGGATCACGATGCCGTCAATATCCGGCTGCAAAAGATTCAGCAAGTCTGCTTCGTCATTGTAGCTGATCGGTTCGTATCCGGTCAAAAGCGAAACCGAAACATCAATTTTTTCCAGTTCGTCAGCCGTAACCGCCTTAAAACGGCTGTCGCTTAAGGCGGCGTTATAAGCATTTTCGGCAACGTCGGCAGCCACCGCCCGGCGCGGCAGCAACGAACCGATACAGCCGCGTAATTCGCCTTTTTCTTCCAAAGTAACAAAGGAGGCCCCCTTATCAAACAACATATCGTCATAATCTTGGCGCGAAGGTATATACAAACGGCGGTGCAGCACCGCTTCTTCCAACGATGTCCGGGCAATCCGCAGCAGGCTTTTACCGTTAACCGCCGCAAAATCCTTTAAGGCCGCCGTTTCCCGCTCCAACGCCGAAGCGGCCGAAAACGACCAGGCGCCGTAACCGACCACCCGGCTGCGTTCTCCCGAAGTGTCACCGGAATTGATCAGCGCCAGAATCCGCGGTTGCAAATGCATGGCCTGAGAAAGGATCAGCGCGGTGTTAATGCCGGCGGCGCCGCAGGAACGGTGTTCGTCAATTTGCGGCGTTCCGGCGGCAATCTGTTCGGCGGTTTGGCGGTCAATGACCTGCGCCTGCTCATAAGGAAGATAATGCGACAAATCGGCCGAAACCACCAGCAGCGTATCTTTGCGCTGCAAATACGGTTCCAAAGCCTCCGCCAGTTCCTGCGGATTGACTTCGCCGTAAACAATCGGCACAATCTTAAAATCGGACAACACTTTTTGTAAAAACGGCAGTTGAACTTCTAACGAATGCTCATCTTTATGCGCCGAATCGTCAATAACGAAAAGCGGTGACGAAGCCAGTTGCTTTACTGCATCGCCGTCAACCGCGATACGTCCGAGCGGCGTCATGAAATAATCGGCCGAAGACAAAGCGGCACCGTTGACAGCCACCCGGTGCGAAGGACCGACAAGGATCACCCTTTTGATCTCTCCTGCATAATCGCGCAGCGGTTTATAAGCTTCGGCAGCCGCCGGCGCCGAATATTGATAACCGGCGTGCGGCACAACCAGAATTTTCGGCATTTTGTCATGGCGGTAATAGTCCGACTGCAAATAATGTTCGACTTCCCGTTCAAGCATTTGCGGCGCGGCGGCATAAAACAGCCCGGCCACGGCCGGATTGCGGTATTTTTCCATCGGATCGGCTTTCCTGGTATAGCGAGTAATCAGCTCGGCGTTTGATGATATTTTTTCACGAAAATAAAAATAGTTGAGAACCGCCAACGCCGCTACGGCAATCCCGGCAACAATCAGGTACAAGCGGCGCGGTTTTTCTTTATCGTTTTGTTGTTTCATTTTCGGCAGTCTCCGTCAGAAAGTCAGCCGGCCAAATGCCGGTAAAAGTCGTTGAAGTCTTCAAAATAGACAACGCTCGGATCGTCAATTTTTTCAATTTCGGAACCGTTGCCGATAATCCGAACCGGCAAAGCGTTCACCGCCGCCGCGCAGATGTTGTCCAACACGCTGTCGCCGATAATCCATACCGTTTGCGGCGTAATGTCGACTTTGTTGATCAGCCCTTCAAGCGTATATGCGGCATGATCGGCATACGGCTTGTCCCGTGCGGCTTCGTGTCCGCAGACGACTTTGTCAAAACAGCCGGGCTCAAACAGCCGGGCCACTTCCAACTCCAACAACCGGCGATCCTTGTTGGTCATGATCGCGATTTTAACGCCGTTGTTTTTCAACATCGCCAGCGTTTCGCGAACTCCCGGAAACACTTTTATCATATCGGCAAAATTTTGCCGGTAGAGTTCAAAATATTTTTGATAAGCTTCCTCTGCCTTGTCGCCGAACACCAACGGAAAATTATCCATGAACGAATAATATTTATTCTGGCGGTCACGGGTGCTTTCCCAATCGGGCAAACCGTATTGATCCATAATCCGGTTAACCGCCCACAAACGCGGGGTGCGGCTTTCGACCAACGTTCCGTCCCAGTCAAACACCGCCACTCTCAACCGGTCGGCATTCAATTTCTTCATCCTGATTCTCCTTGCAATTTATTTGAAAATAAAGCAATTTGCTAAAATTACAAGGGAAACCCGCACAAAAACGACAGTTTTTAAACTTTCTTCCGCAAAGAAAAATGCCGGACAAATCTTGCATATTCCAAAAATCGGGTCTATAAAAAAGCCTGTTTTGACAAGCGAGAACGACTATGACCAAATATTACGCCTCTTCCTGTCCGCAGACTCGATCCTTTAACGCCGGACAAATATTCAATTATCTGTTAAACCTGTTTTTCGTTGCCGGCTGGTGGATTTTTTTCAGCGAAATCGGCCACACCCTGACAATCGTCCTGACCAAAGGATGTTATTGCGACTTTTCGCTGCCGGAAGCGCCTTGTTACGGCATATATGTGGTGATAACCGAAGTCATTTTGCTTCTTTTGCTGACGGTTCCGCTGTTTCTGCGCTTCGGACGCGGCTTTTTTGTCGAACAGGTCGGCACCGGCAAAAAATTGGTCATTCTGTTGGCGTCAATTTTGCTCGGCGCCGCCGTTCCGTACCTTTTGCTGGCAATTGAAGAAGGATTCGCCCGGGTGGCGCCGCAAACTTCCCTGATCGAATTTGCGCCTTGGGCCGATGCCGATATTATGCGAATCGTCCGCAACCGGTATTGATTTTTTGTCCGACCTCTTACCCCAGCCCGGAAGAAGATGTTTTCAGGCACTTACCCCTTACTCCTTTGCAAAGTTATCCACAACCTTTGCGAGATTCTGTTGATTTTTTCGTCTGTTTGTAATATAGGTTATTTCCATAATACGGGATTTTGTCCGTATTGACGACAAAGGCGGTTATTCCCGCCTTTTTTTGTGCCCCATAAGCACTTTTCGACCCCGCGCACAAGCCGCGGTTAAACGGAAAATAATGATTAACACCGCTAGATGCCGGTGTTTTTTTGTATCCGTCTGTTGTTTAAGGCAGCAGACGGATTTTTTCGTATTCGGCCGGGACGACAATCTCTGCCGAAAAACGAAAACACCCAACCGGCGCCGGATTGTTCCGGCGCTTTTTGATTCAACTTTAATAACAAGGAAAATAAAATGAGTATATATGATGACGATGACGAAGGATTCGGCACGCCGTATCCCGCTGCGCGGGCCAAAAGACGCCAAGCCTCGCCGCTGCCGCGTAAAAACATGACAACACGCGAAATTCTTGAATATTGCCTCAACGGCTATGACGAGGATATGGAACTCAGAATTAATACAATTTCGCCTAACGATGCCTATTTAGATTTTGATGGAGAAAAATTACGTTGGATACAAAACAATAAAATAAAATCAATTATGGACGCCCAATCAGGACAGGATGCCTATCAGTGTTCTTTTTATCAGGACATCCCGGATAAAGGTCCTCTTCCTGAAGGAAAATATTATGTAAAACAAAGTAACCGACAAAACTTCTCTGATCAAAATTTGAAACAAATGATCGCTGGTATAGTAAAACAGGGGACATGGCCAGGAAGCTTGCCTGCGTGGGGTTTGAGAAGAGTTTGGCTTGAACCGAATCAAAATACGGAAACGTATGGAAGATCCGGTTTTTCAATTCATGGGGGTTTTAGCAAAGGTTCGGCCGGCTGCATTGACATACCTTGGCAAACGAGTAAATTAAAAAACTTACTGGATCAATATGGTAAAGATATTGAACTAAAGGTACATTACCCTAAGAAATGCTGGTAACATATCTATTACAATATTCATTGAACAAATATTATTCTTATATTATGATATGCATTATTTATTTGATGGTTCTGATATGTTTCATAAAAATACACTTCTTCTTCCAAAATGTTTTAAAAGGTCGGGATATTTCATTTTGCATCTTCTTCTTACTGCCGTTTTCATCGTCGGATGGTTGAGTTTTTTTAGTATAATTTGCGTTTTCTTCGGCGAAACGGTAAACGGCCACTTTAATGAACTACCCCACTATCACAATAATTTTTATTTCAAAGCCATTGTCCGTTTATCATACGCTTTTGCCTTAATTTGGATTTTTATCGATCTTGCTGCAGATTTTTTTCAACAACCGGCAATACTTACAAAGAAAATTGCTGTGCTTGGTTATTCCATACTGGCGGCAGCCTTTGTCTTGGCGGCAGAATTGAGCGTCATCTTTTGGCAAGAACAGTTGGCGCCGCTTTCATACCATCCTTATGCCTTTTGGCATCCCGCTATCGTCAGCCAAAATACAGATTCGCATGATATTGCAAGAACACAATACCATCACTGCGGATATCTACCTTATTTAACTGAAGACGAAAGGGGTTCCCGATGACTTCAACGGACAGGCATTTTTCAACGGCGAACTTATTTCTAAACACGGTTTTTATTTACGGATGGGCAACGATTCTAAGCGCAGCGTTTCTGATTGTGAAAAATACGATTATCCCGGGACAATTTTCTCCCGTGCCCTCATATCCCGCTAACATTTACCTTTATTCAGTCTCTAACTTGCTGACAGATTTTATGGCTATTTTTCTTTTATTTTACTGGAGCAAAAAATTTTTTAATCCTGTAGCCACATCGGCTTTGAAAGTTAAAATTATTGCCTGCACTGCTTTGTTCGGTTGCCTTTTCGCTTTAATTGCGGTCCCGCATTATCAAGTTTCACCGGAGACAAACCGAACTCTTGCATTTTGGCACCGCAATTATAATGAAAAAATCTCAACTTCATCCACTTGGAAAATGGTTGGAGAATGTCAAAAACTTTACCGCAATCAAATCAGCGAACAGTAACAAAGTACTTTTCTCCGGCGCTTACCCCTTACTCCTTTGCAAAGTTATCCACAACCTTTGCGAGATTCTGTTGATTTTTTCGTCTGTTTGTAATATAGGTTATTTCCATAATACGGGATTTTGTCCGTATTGACGACAAAGGCGGTTATTCCCGCCTTTTTTTGTGCCCCATAAGCACTTTTCGACCCCGCGCACAAGCCGCGGTTAAACGGAAAATAATGATTAACACCGCTAGATGCCGGTGTTTTTTTGTATCCGTCTGTTGTTTAAGGCAGCAGACGGATTTTTTCGTATTCGGCCGGGACGACAATCTCTGCCGAAAAACGAAAACACCCAACCGGCGCCGGATTGTTCCGGCGCTTTTTGATTCAACTTTAATAACAAGGAAAATAAAATGAGTATATATGATGACGATGACGAAGGATTCGGCACGCCGTATCCCGCTGCGCGGGCCAAAAGACGCCAAGCCTCGCCGCTGCCGCGTAAAAACATGACAACACGCGAAATTCTTGAATATTGTCTCGACGGCTATGACGAGGATATGGAACCCGTGCGCCCCAGATTTCGGCAGACAGAGATTCCTGATCCCGAATTGGAATTCGACGGACAGGATCTGTATGTAAAGAGAAACAATGTCGTTCAAAATTCATGGCCGGCAATGGCAGGTCAACCCGGCTATCAAAACCGAGCCAACATGTCAACTTCTGATCTGGGACCGACTCCGGAAGGAACATATTCGGTTGATCCGGATGAATTACAAGAAAGACTTTCTTTCGAGGAAAAAATCCAAAATATTTTAAATCACCCAGAAATGCCTTGGGTCGACAAATATGCTCTCTTGCGTAATAAGGGTAAATACCATTGGATGAAAGAAAAGAAAAAAAATGCATGGGGAAATTACCGCGTTCCGTTAGAAGCAGACGATGACACAAACACCTACGGACGACACAGTATGTATATACATGGCGGCAATGAGTTAGGTTCGGGTGGCTGCATCGACGTGGGCCCCAACATGGATCACTTGGTCCCATATATCAAAAACAGCCGCTCACCGGTAAAAGTGCGGGTAAGATATAAAGACGAAGACTTCGAAAGATAGGCAAACAAAAAATTATTACAATAATTATTCTGTTTTATTAAAATTTTTATCAGAAAAATGTGATTTTAAAATTTTTTTTTCAAATTATTTTCACCTTAAACAAAAAAACAGTTTATTTTTATAAATATTGGGTTATAATAAATGATGTTTTTATAAATAGTTATATATAATTACAACTTTAGGTTGTAAAAAATCTCGACTCCTCAACTTTCGATTGACAAGCATAAAATTTTATACTATATAGTTTGTATGTAAATACAAATGAAGAAGTTTTTATGATTCCAAAAAGAACAAATTGCGAACAAAACATTTCTTCTAAAGTAATCTTAATCATCTTTGAGGTTCAAAAAATGAAACAGCAGATTGCAACTTATTTTAGAGAATATCGAGAAAATTTCAGACAAAAACCGTTCCAAACCGTCCTTGTGCTGATATTGCAAATCCTATTTCTGCTCGGCTGGGCAGCCTATTTTTATTATACAGTAAAACACTATGCCACTGTTATTATTCCCGGCAAATCTGAACCCAAAGGCAATATTTATATTGAAACTATAGACGATACGTTGGAGCTGCTTATTTATGCTTACGTTTTCATTAAACTTTGGCCGCTGATGTTTGATAACAACAAACAACTCCGCTGGAGATTTATAGCTTTGTTGATATCTTTTTTAATGGATTTGATATTAATCTTTAATCCATTAAGTATCAGTGATTTTTTACCAAAACAGCCTGATATTTCCGAAGCTTTTTGGTGTTGGTCCTGCGGCAACTGATCACTCTTTTATGACTTTTGGAGAAATGACTTATGAAAAACCAGATTACAACTTATTTTAGAGAATATCGGGAAAATTTCAGACAAAAACCGTTCCAAACCGTCCTTGTGCTGATATTGCAAATCCTATTTCTGCTCGGCTGGGGATTCTTCTTTTACTATCTATACAGATTATATGCTTCGTTTATTATCCCGGGAAGAACCGAACCTAAAGGCAATATCTATACAGATACTTTATACGCACTTATTTTGATAACAGTTTATCCTTACTGTTTTTACAAATTATCAAAAATTTTATTTGCCGTTCAAACCAGCTTCAAATTAAAGCTTTTAGGAGTATTCGCTGCAGCTATATGTGCTTTAATGGTACCGGTTTTATTCATCTCTATACGATCTCTGTTCTCTTTTTTACCGGATACCACTATCGCTTTTTGGGCAAGATGATTCAGACAAAACATCATCGACAGGCGTCGCCACAAATAAAATTTGTTTTCCGGCGTTCATCTTGTAATCGGCAATAAAAGGAATAAATGAGCAATGTTAAGCGCCTTCTAATAAAAAGGCGTGATGAAAGCGATAGTTCCAAAGCTGCCCCGATCCGTACAGAACAACAGCGCAGATGGCTCTGCACTCGGAAAAACGGACAAGAAGCAACCCAAGCTTACCGCTTTCGCACTTTGTCTCAGTCGAAAGGTGTCGCCATGAAACAGAAAATTTGCTCTTACTGCCAAAAATATCTTGATAATTTTAGAAAAAAACCTCTCAAGGCCGCAATTATATTGTTGATGCAGATCTTTTTTCTGCTGGGCTGGGGCTTTTTCTATTTCTTTCTTTACCGAATGTATACCGTCATTGTCATCCCCGGACAAACGCTGCCGGTAGAGAATATTTATGCCGAAACTTTTTTCACTTTGTTGGTCACTATTGTTTTTTCCTATTGTTTTTACAGATTTTTCAAAATTCTGTTTTCCAACCGTCGCAGCCTGCAATCCAAAATCTCCGTGATGCTGGGATCGGTGATCTGCGCTTTTGTTTTGCTGGCATTGTGGAACAGTGTACGTGCCCTGCCGATGTTCAGTCAGGATGTCGACCGTGCTTTCTGGGCACAAAACGATATCTGAAAAAACCGACTTTCGCCGAGTCGGTAATTGGCCCGACGCCACAAAAGTCAAAATACGTCATTTTTTGACTTATCAAATTGATCAAAAGCAGAAAAAAGTTATTTTTTTAGATAAAAACATAAAAAAATATTTATTTTTAAATTTATTTCAATATAATAAATTATGTTTTTATAATCTGTTAGCAAGCATTTCAACCTTAGGTTGTAAAATTCATTCTCATTTCAACTTAAGATTGACATCTCTTTCGGTTTATATTATACCTTTTGATATCAAATGCTTTATATATCAAGGGGTATTTCATGACCGCCAACAAAACAAAATACGAACAATTTATTGCTTTTTTTACCGAAGACAACGACATTCATTTTCCGGCATGGATGTTCGGCATCTATAATATGTTGTTAAACCTGACATTTATTGCTTTATGGCTGTTGTTTTTCGGCTATCTGTTCAAACAGATTGACGGCGCTTATGTCGGTGTCTTTCGCAGCGCCGCTTCTTACGGCAGAAATATTTACATCTACATGCTGGTTCATTACCTTATTTTAATCATTTACACTTGGGCGGCTTATCGATTCTATCGGCAATATTTTCTGATGCCGCGCAACTTGGGCAAGAAAACCCTGATCCTCCTGCTTTCGGCGGTTATGTGCCTGATTGCCTGGCATTTGGCCTATTTTGACGCCGAGGTGGTTGATCAGAAACCGGAATGGGAAGTTACGTCGTCTTTCTGGTATGATTATTATATCTCCCGGCGCTACGGCTTGCCCCGCTGAAATATTTTCCAAACCACGGAGTTTTACCATGAATCGTCAATTTGTTTCCAACATCGTCAATTTTCTGTTCGCATTCGGCTGGCTGATTTTTCTTTCAACTTTCGCTTTTGAAATTTTCAATTCCTTTTTCAGCCGTCCGGTATATTTCATAACCGATCCGCAAATTCTTCGTACCCACCGGCTGGTTTATTTTGCGATTGTCGCCGTTTACGGCAGCTTGTTTGCGGTTTTCTATCGTGACTTTTTCATCAGAAAGCTTTCGCTCAACCCTCGCCTGATTCGGCTCGGGATTTCATTCGTTTTGTGGTTGAGCTGCTGGTACTATATTCACAACTATTTCAAGTTTTACTGGTATTAATGTTGTCCATTTAGCCATACAGGCTTTAAAAAGGCTTTGCTCAATTCCATAGCCTTATTTCCGATTATCCCGCAACAGACTGCAAAAAACCCCGGAAATCCGGGGTCTTTTACAATGAGTATCAATTATTTTTTGCCGCCGATAGATGTTTTGCCCATCATATAAGGCTGCAACTTGACCGGAATGCGGATTGAACCGTCCGCCTGCTGGTGATTTTCCAAAAACGGCACCAGCGCCCGCGGGGTGGCAATGCCGGTATTGTTGAGCGTATGCACAAATTTGACCTTGCCGTCGGCATTGTCGCGATAACGCAAGTTGGTACGGCGCGCCTGCCAGTCGGTAATGTTGGAACAACTGTGGGTTTCGCGATAGCAGTTTTGCGTCGGCACCCAGGCTTCGAGATCATATTGACGATATTTCGGTGCGCCCATATCGCCGGTACATACTTCCAGCACCTGATAAGGCAATTCCAAATCCTGCAAAACTTCTTCCGAAATCTGCAACAGTTTCTGATGCCACTTTTCGCTTTCTGCAACATCGTTTTTGCAGATGACAAACTGTTCCGTCTTCATGAACTGATGAACCCGGGTCAAACCGCGGGTATCTTTGCCGGCCGCACCGGCTTCGCGGCGAAAACAGGGAGAAAACCCGGCATAAAGAATCGGCAGTTCGTTTTCGGGGATAATTTCATCGGCCCGCAGCGAATTTAAAATCAGTTCGGCGGTGCCGGAAAGATAAATGTCATCTTCGGGCATATAATAGATTTCATCACGGGCAAACGGCAGATAACCTTGGCCGTAAAGCGGCTTTTCTTTGGAGATCGACGGTACCGTAATCACGCGAAAGCCGTTGGCTGCCAACTTGTCCATCACCATCAGGTGAATCGCCAGCTCCAAACGGGCCAGTTCGCCGGTAATCGCATAAGTACGCGATCCGCAAACCTTGGCAATGCGTTCGCCTTCGCTCCAACCGTTCAGTTCCATCAGTTCGACATGATCACGCGGCGTAAAATCAAACTTGGTCGGTTCGCCCACCTTGCGCCGTACCACATTTTCGCTGTCGTCGACACCGATCGGACTTTCGGGACTCGGCAAGTTGGGCATCCGCCACATGATATCGTCAAACTTTGCCTGTTCGGCCGCCAGTTTTTCCTGTTCGGCTTTCAATTCTTCACCAAGCGCCTTGCTTTTTGCAATGATTGCCGGACGTTCTTCCGCAGAGGCCGATTTGATCGAATTGCTCAGCCGGTTTTTTTCTTCGGCCAGCGCCTGAGAGGAAGTTTTGAGCTTATTAATATCCAAATGCAGGGAAACCAAGGCGGGAATATCGACTTTTAAGCCTTTTTTGGCAATGCCTTCTTCCACCAGCTTCTGATTTTCGACAATAAATTTTATATCCAGCATTATCATATGTCCTTAGTTTTTTAATTGATTTATAAACGCAAACAGAGTATCAATTTTATAAATAATTACAATAAAAATTTACAAGGACGGACAAGAAATGTTTAAAGACAAGAAAGTATTAACCGGAGTCAAACCGACCGGCACCCCGCATCTGGGAAATTATCTCGGCGCCATCAAACCGGCCATCAAACTGGGGCAGCAGGCGTTGGAGGCCGACGGCAAACACTATATGTTCATTGCCGATTATCATGCGATCAACGCCGAAAAAGATCCGGCAGTTTTAAACCGGAAACTTCAGGAAATCGCCTGCATTTACCTTGCCGCCGGACTTGATCCCAGCCGTTCCGTCTTTTACCGCCAGTCGGATATTGCCGAAATTCCGGAAATCACGACCATTCTTTATGCCTATACGCCCAAAGGATTCATGAACAAAGCCCATGCCTATAAAGCCGCTGTCGACAAAAACCGCGAAGCCGGCAAACCCGACGACGACGGCATCAATATGGGTCTGTATACCTACCCCACTCTGATGGCGGCGGACATTCTGGCCTATGACACCGACATTGTTCCGGTCGGCAAAGATCAGGTGCAGCATGTGGAAATCGCCCGTGACATCGCAGGGGCGATCAACGCGCATTACAACCGGCCGCTGCTCACCCTGCCCGAATATTCGATTGACAACAATGTGGCCCTGGTTCCGGGAATTGACGGGCGAAAAATGAGCAAGTCTTACGGCAACGTCATTCCGTTGTTTGAGGATGACAAAGCGATTAAAAAAGCTGTTTATTCCATTAAAACCGACTGCCGTCCGATGGAGGAACCCAAAAATCCGGACGAAATTCTGGTTTACGAAATTTACAAGTCAATTGCCACCCCGGCGCAGTTGCAGGAAATGGGTGACGGACTGCGTGAAGGCAAACTGGGCTACGGACATATCAAAAATATGTTGTTGGATGCCGTGATCGCCGAAGTAAAAGAGATGCGCGAAAAATATAACTATTATATGGCCCATTACGAAGAAGTGGAAGCGATGCTTGAAGAAGGCGCTGCCAAAGCCCGGCCGACCGCACAGGCAACCTTGAAACGCTTGAAAGACGCTGTGTTCGGAAGATAGTTAACCAACGCCCCGTTATCGGGGCGTTTTGATTATGAGACAGACAGATCATGATGGCAACGATACGGATTAGCGGATAAAATCGGTACGGATTTTTTCTTCGATTTCAGGACGCGCAATCCCGGCTTTCTTTCCGGCAGCGATCGATTTTAACAGCCACGCCATTTCGTGTCCCAGCACCCGCATGATTTGTACGCCTTCCTCATCCCGATACACGTCTTCGGGACGATTGCCGTGCACCATGTTCCAGTAATTGCTGCTGACAACCGGCATACGGCTGATCATAAAATATTTGTTCAAAACATCAAGGTTGGTAGTGGTTCCGGCGCGACGGGCCGAAACGACGGCAGCGCCCGGCTTGCCGGCAAACACAGCCGATCCGGCATAAAACACCCGATCCAACACCGACAAAATCCGGCCGCTGGAGTGGGCATAATAAGTGGGCGAACCGAAAACAAAACCGTCTGCCGCTTCCGCTTTTTCCAAAATGCGGTTGACAATGTCGTCATCAAACACGCAGCGGTTATTCAGCTTGCGGCAGGCCCGGCAACCGACACAATCCCGCAACGCCCGATTGCCGAGCCAAACCGTCTCGCTGTCAATACCGTTCTCCGCCAGCGCACCGGCAACAATATTCAGGGCGGTATCGGTACAGCCGCGTTGGTTGGGACTGCCGTTAATCATCAATACCTTCATTTGCTTCTCCTCATTTTACAAAAACTGTTTCAGACCGCCGGCATAAATTTGATACGGCTGCCGCGGCTTTTCAATTGCTATTAATCATAAACCCTTTATAATTCCGCCGTCAACTTATGAGGAAAGAAAAATGGAACCTATTGAAAACATATTGAAAACAGCGGCCGACAACCAAAAACGAGCTTGGCAGGCAATTGAACAAAGCGGCGTCATCCGCTGCTGGGAAAGCATCGGGGCCAAAGTCAATCTGGTGGGGTCGTTGAAAACAGGGCTTTTAATGAAGAATCGGGATATTGATTTTCACATTTACACGCCGCAGATGAAAATCGGCGACAGCTTCCGCGCCATGGCTCAACTGGCGGAAAACCCGAACATTGTCAAAATTGAATACGTCAATCTTTTGCAGGAAGCCGACACCTGTCTGGAATGGCATGCCTGGTACCGTGACGAAAGGAATTTATTGTGGCAGCTTGATATGATACATATGCCGGCCGGTTCTCCTTATGACGGCTATTTTGAAAAAATTGCCGAACGGATTGCCGCGGTTATCACTCCGGAACAGCGAACGGCCATTCTGCAATTGAAATTTGAAACTCCCGATGAACTGAAAATTGCCGGAATCGAATATTATCTGGCGGTCATCCGTGACGGCATCCGAAACTATGCCGATTTTGACCGCTGGCGTCAACAAAACCCGCTTAACGGAATTGTCGAATGGATGCCTTAACTGTCTGTTTCCTAGGGCCGTTATTTTAATATCAGACTTTTAAATGCCGAAAAAGCAACACCGACCGGTGTTGCTTTTTCGCATTTTGACAGTAGGCATCAGAAGCGGTAACCGATACCGGCTCTCAGAGCAAGATTGTCGAAGTAGACATACCCGGCCTCAGAGCTTTTGGGGATCATGTAACTCAGATCGACGTTGACAAAGAACTTGTCCGAGATCATGATGTTACTTCCGACCTTCAGTCTGCAATGGAGCAAATCCTTGTGGAACTTGTCCCTCGCGCATTCCGTTACTTCAGTTGTGGCGATATACCCCCAGGTCGTGAAACCGACCATGCCGTAGAACTCGTACTTGTCGCCAAACGACAGACCGATCGACGGGCTGAAGTAGGTCAGGCGATGACGTTTCTGGTCGAGAGTGGGAGTCTTGAGCGAACTGAACCCAAAGTCTACTTCCGCGCGAACGCAGTAGCAGTTGAGGCCGAGCGCGACGCCACCCATGGGAGCGTTTTCGAGGAAGTTATACCCGACGTAAGCCAGAGCACTTGCGCGCAGCAGATCGGGTTCGTCTTTCGGAGCTTTCCAACTTTTGTAGTTTTGCGCTTGAGCTGCCGTCGTCAGAGCGAGCATGGCAGCGACTACCATAAAAATAACTTTTTTCATAACTAAATAATTTTATTATTCATTTCTAATTTATCATATTTTTGTCAAAAGTAAAGAAAAAATGTATTTTCAGGATAATTTTTGAACAAAAAACGGCAAAAACAACCAAAAACCCTAATAAAATGTTATAGTAGCCTTAGGATTAACCGGACAAAAAATCCTGTAAAAAAACGACATTCGTGAAAAAACATTTCCGAATCGTCCCGTCTTTCTCCGACGCGGCAAACTCGGCGACTCATTTTTCGACATATCCACCGTCTTCAATTTTAAATTGCTTTTTTATCGCATATTGATAATATGAAGTGGATTGCAATCGCAATCGTTGATTAACTAAACATAAGGACTACAAAATGAAAAAATTAGCTCTTGTTGTCGTATTGCTCGCTCTTTCGGCTTGCACCGGCACCCGCGGAACCATCGGCGGTCAGAAAGTTTGCACCAACGACTATCTGCTTGGCGTTCTTTCGCTCTCTGAAATCGTCAGCCCCTGCGGCAAATAAGACTGTTTTGAGCACAGCCAAATGCCTCTCGCTTTTGAGAGGCATTTTTTATTTTCCCTCACATTGTCCGCAATCGGCGCAACCGTTGCAAATCAGACGGCTGCCGCAGGTTTGGCATTGTTGTCCGAATTTCCGGCGCCATATTTGCGCATCTTCAAACAATCCGCCCTGCAGCGGCGTAAGTCGAAAGTCAATTTTTTTGCCCTGATACTGCAATCCCGATTTAAATGCCATCCGGCTCTGAAGTCTCTTGTCCTTCAAAAAATAAGTTTTGCCGTCTTTGACAAAACGGGTTCCCGTTTCGATAAAACAGAAAGTCGTTTCAAAAGCGACACAGTCTTCGTACAACCGCTTGACCCACGTATAGTGCAGCGGTCGCGAACCGTCATAATTTTCGCCGCCCGCAATCACCTGCTCTATTTGGCCGCTTTGCAGATAACGACCGATGCTGAGAGGACCGATAAACGGTGCCGCCATAATGCCTTTATGTCGGAAAGGAAGATCAAGCAAAAGCGGGATCCGCTCGTCGGCATTTTTCTGATCTTCGCAGGTTACATTAAAAAAAACATTTTCCCAACCGTTTCCCCAGTCGGAAGGCAGACAGGCACCGACTCGTTCAGGCCTTTTGGTCAATAAGAAAAACACCACATCCGGACGCTGCCTGATGATTCGCCAGGCATCGTTGCGCCACGGATCGGCCTGCTCCAGAAAAAAATCGGAAGTCATACAGACACGTATCCGCTCGCCGCTTTTAATTTTGAAAGCGCCGTTTTTATCTTTTTGCAGCGGATAGTCAAAATTGTTTTTCACTTTATAGACAAAGGCGCCGTCCCGATCGCGCTGTCGGTCGAGAAAATACATGTAACAGTTGCGACAACCTTCGCTTTTTTTCACACAGCCGTGCCACGGATTCCAAATGTCATGCATCGTTTTTTTCAATCAATCCTGTTTGCCGCCGCGTCTTTCAAAGCAACGGGCCCGTTTTTCAAACTCACTTACTTATAATAAACTTCATCGGACCAACGGTCAAATGGTTGTTTTCATCCCCGGCGGATAAATTATGTTCCGGTTTCTTGATATTATCCGCCCGGTGATTATATCGTGTATGATCATCTTAAACAACGAAAGGGTAATGTTATGAAATATTGGATTTTGGGGCTTCCGCTGCTGGTTATGGCCTGCACAAACAATGTTGCGGTAAAGGACCAGGCCGAATACAAATGCGGCGATCAGATTGTTCAGGCGAAAGTTCTTAACGATAACTCCATGATTTTACGGATCGACGGTATCAATCACGTTTTGTCACGAACCATTTCCGCCGCCGGCGAAAAATATCAGGAACCGGGCACCGGAATATCTTTTACACAACAAGACGGCGATCTCTATCTGGCGATGCACGGCATCAACTACCCGATGTGTCAGAAAATCAGCCGCTAAATTTGCAACGATCCTCAAACAGCCTCCCGACCGGAGGCTGTTTTTGTTAACCTGAAAACATATGGCCAAGCGAGACGTTATATTTTCCTTCCGTTTCTTCTTTTTCCATATAATTAACCGGATTAATGCCGCTTTTGCGCATTTTTTCCAAAATAACCGGTTTGACGGCATCCCAAAACCGGCATAACTCCGGTTCGTCGGCAAACAAATGTTTCTGCAAATCCTGACAATAAATTTTCCAATAGATATCGCCGTCGCCAAGCCGCTCAATATAACTGACGTCTTCGGCGCACGAAACCTGAAAATAGGATTCCAGTTTATCCAACGCTTTGACAAAACGGGCTTCCCGGGTTTCGGCTTTTTCAAATTCCTGCCACAAATCCATGATTTCTTGCCGGCTTTCATCGGGCAGCGAAGCCAGCAACCCATTCATCGACGCCTGTTCCTTTTCTTTTTTTTCAAGATCCAGCGCACGGTTTTGAAAAGTTTTTCCCATCGCGATATCCCCGGTTTCCGCTTCGGCCAAATCATGAACGACGATCATTTTAAAAACTTTTTCGCCGTCAAGCCGGTGAACCGATTTATCAAGAAACAAAACCGCCAGCAAGCCCATCATCCATGTATGCGAGGCCACGCTTTCCCATTCATTGTCGGACAACAGGGTTTTCCTCTTTTCCGATTTGAGTTTTTCCGCCGTCTGCAAAAATTTCATAATACCCTGCATAGCTTTGTCCTTGTTTGATGATCTCCTGTTTCATATATAGCAAACAACAACCGAACTTACAAGCCATAACCGTAACCTTCCCAACGGTTGTGGCGCGCCCAAACTTTCTCCGTTTAAGCGGGCTTTTCGTCCCCGGCCCTGTTTTTTTGACCGGCGGCAATTTTTTCACCCTATTTTTGCAGCAGGCTATTTAAAAACCAAATATCACTCTTATTTTTGATGTACCTGAACAAAGAGGTGAATAATGAATCCGACAATACCAATTTATGTATGCTGTCATCAAAAATGCCGGCTGCCCGATAACGAGCTGCTGGTTCCAATTCAAGCCGGGAGGGCTGCCGCCGGCTTTCGTCTTGATATGGCGGGAGATGACAGCGGAGAGAATATCTCGCTGCGCAATCAAAATTTTTGCGAGCTTTCGGTCCTTTACTGGATCTGGCGCAATACCCAGCATGATTGTTTCGGCCTGTGTCATTACCGCCGTTTCTTTAATTTGGCCGGCGACGATACCGAACTGGAATCGTTGGAAGATTTTACGGCCAAAAGCGGCCATACAGCCGAAAACCTGCAGCAGCTGACGGAAAAGTGGGATCTGATCGTCCCGGCCGCAAAATCGAAAGAGAACGGTTCCTCTCTATATAAGCTTTATGCCGCGGCACACCACCTCAATGATATGAATTTGGCCCTGGCAATTATCCGCGACGTCTATCCGGAAATGATACCGGCGGCGCAAAACGTTATTTTTAAGCAAACACGTGCCTATTACAAAAATATGATGATCTGCCGCCGCGACTTTGCCGACGCCTATTGCCGTTGGCTGTTTGACGTTTTGCGGCGGCTTGACAATCTCATTTATCCGCAGCTTGACAAAAGAACACCTTATCAACAACGGGTATACGGGTTTCTCGGTGAACGGCTTTTCAACATCTTTCTTGAATACTACCGCCGCAATCATCCGCTGCGGATTAAAGAAGTTCCGCTGCTGGTTTATCAGCAATCGGCAACGGAAGAAATTCCGCTTTGGCAAACCGCCTTAAGCGAAAAATCGGCCTGGCATACCGCATTGAACATCTAATCGTCAGAAGGAGAAACAGTATGGGCAGAAAGATACAAAATTTGGTCGTCGGCTGCGGTTTCAGCGGCGCTTCGCTGGCACGCAAGCTGGCCGAAGAACTGGATCAGGAAGTGACGATTATTGACAGCAAGGAGCATATCGGCGGCAATTCTTATGACTATTATGACAAAAACGGAATCTGCATCCACAAATACGGCACCCATATCTTTCATACCAACAACAGCGACGTATGGCATTTTTTAAGCCGTTTTACGCGATGGCACCCTTATATGCACGAAGTTAAAGGGATGGTCGACGGCCAGGAAGTGCCGATCCCTTTCAATTTGAATTCGATCCGTCAGGTTTTTCCCGAAAGTATTGCCCGCCGGCTTGAAGAAAAGCTGATTGCCAAGTTCGGATTTAATGTTAAAGTGCCGATTTTGGAGCTTCGGCGCAGCGAAGACGACGAGTTGGAATTTCTGGCCGATTACATATACCATAAAGTGTTTTTGGAATATACGCTCAAACAATGGCACCTCAAGCCCGAAGAACTTGACCCCGCGGTGACCGGACGGGTGCCGGTGTACATCAGCCGCGACAACCGTTATTTTCAGGACAAATATCAGGGAATTCCGCGCAACGGATACACCGCCCTGATCAAAAACATGATTGACCATCCGCGTATAAAGGTGATTTTGAATACACCGTTTCAGTCAGTCAAAAACGATATGGAATATCAAAACCTGTTTTACAGCGGTCCGATCGACGAATTTTTCGATTACAAATACGGTGAGCTTCCTTACCGCAGCCTCGAATTTGAATTTGTAGAATATAACCAGGAATATTTTCAAAGCAATTCGGTGATCAACTATCCCTGTAACCATGATTTTACGCGTATCGGCGAATATAAATATTTTTTAAACGACCGCTCGCCGCGCACAGTGGTCTCGTTTGAATATCCGGCCGATTTTGTACGCGGGTCCAACGAGCGTTATTACCCGATCGTCAAACCGGAAAATCATGAACTTTATCAGCGCTACACCCGTGATGCCGCATTGATGCCCAACGTTTATTTCCTCGGACGCCTCGGCGATTATAAATACTATGATATGGATAAGGCGGTCGGCCGCGCGCTCGAAATCTTCAATTCTTTAACCGCAAAGGAGAAAATAACCCATGCAGCCTGATGTATCTGTCATTGTGCCGATTTACGGCGTTGAAAAATATTTGCGTCAGTGTTTGGACAGCATTGTCAACCAAACGCTGAAATCTTTGGAAATCATTTTGGTCAACGACGGTTCCTGCGACAAATGCCCGCAGATTATCGACGAATACGCCGCTCGCGATCCGCGCGTCAAAGCTCTTCACTTAACCAACGGCGGTTACGGAAGAGCGATTAATCACGGTTTGGATGCCGCTACCGGCAGATATATCGGAATCGTCGAATCCGACGACTGGATTAAAGAAGACATGTATCAAAAATTGTTGGAAAACGCCGAAAAAACCGGCGCCGATATCGTTAAATCGGGCTTTTTTGAATATTTCGGTTCCGAGAACGGTTCCGAAGAACATTTCAAGCCGATCCATTGGCTGTCCAAACTGCAATGCCCCGCCGGGGTTTTCCGCATTTATGACTGTCCTGAAATTTTGTTCCACCATCCCAGCATCTGGTCATGTTTGTACAAACATTCTTTCCTAAAAAGGATCGGCGCGCGGATGGAAGAAGTCAAAGGCGCCGGCTGGGTGGACAATCCGTGGTTTTACGATACCTTGCTCAACGGAACCGTCAGTTTTGTCCGCGAAGCTTTTTATTATTACCGTCAAAACAACCCCGGACAATCGAGCAATCTCAAAGATTATACCATACCGTTCCAACGCTGGAACGACATCTGGAAACGCCTCAAAAAACTTCCCCGCGAGAAATATGCCAAAGTGGCGGAATGGTCGTTTAAAAAAGAATTTTACGATTCCACCTACGCTTACGGCATTGCCTATCGTCAGGGCAAAACCGACCGGCGCCAATTTATCAACGCCAGTTTCAACCGGGTTGATCCGCATGTTGTCACGGCTTCACCGCTGTTTAATCAAGCGCAAAAAGATATTTTTACAATGCTGCGTAACGGCGAAACTCACCGTTATGATGAGATTTTGCGGCAAAACCTTCCGGCACAGGGGTAAACGGACGTGCTCAAAGTTTTGTATTATAACTGGACCGACTGTCAAAGCTCCCGCGGCGGCGGCGTAACGGTCTATCTTCGCAATCTGATCAACGCCTTGCGCGGCAACCGAAAAATCTGCCCGGTTTTCTTAAGCGCCGGCGACGTCTACAGTCCTTTTTCTTTCAAACCTTACATCCGTCCGCTGAAAAGCCGCGTCAACTCCGATTGTCCGGCTTTTGAACTGGTAAATTCCCCGGTTCCGGCGCCGGGCACGCTTCTGGTTCACAATCTCCACAATTATCTGGACCAATCCGACTGTACGGTCTTGGAACTGTTGCGAAAATTTATTATCGAACAAGGCGGCTTTGACGTCATCCATTTTCACAATCTGGAAGGCTTGCCGCTGAACGTTCTTAAAATCAAAGAATATTTTCCCGGTCTGAAAATTATTTTTTCACTGCACAATTATTTTCCTTTTTGCCCGCAGGTTCAATTGTTCCAAAATCATAACCAATGCCGTTGTAAGAGTTTTCGCGGCGGTTTGGAATGCGGACGCTGCCGTCGCAAACCCCTTGACCCGCAATGGTTTATTGAGGCGATGACGCTGTGGTTTGAACCCGGATCAATTCGGCCGCAGCTGCTGAAACCCTGGTTAAAATTCAAATCGGCGCATCTGGCCGAGAAGTTGCTTTCCATAAAGGCACAGCGCAATTTGCCGCAGACCTACAAAGAATTTCGCCGTTTAAATATTGCTTTTATAAACCGATATGTTGATAAAATCCTCGCCGTATCACAACGTGTGGCTGATCTTGCGACCGGTTACGGCATTCGTCCCGACCTTCTCGAAGTAGCCTATATCGGCACCGATTATGCGGGTATCAAACCGTTTGCTCCGGCTTTCAAACCTGAGGACAGTTCCTGTTTTACTCTGGCGTTTCTCGGCTATGCCCGGGCTGCCAAAGGATTTTTCTTTTTGCTGTCGGCTTTGGAACAACTGCCGGATGAAATGTCGGCGCAAATCAATCTCCGCTTTGCCGCCCGGTATATTTACGACGCCGTTCCGCCGCAACGGCTGCAAAAACTGCGGCAGAGATTTCATCGGCTTGAAATATCCGACGGTTATCGGCGCGGAGAGTTGCCCAAACTGTTGACTGACGTCGATCTTGGGGTGGTTCCGGTCATTTGGGAAGATAATTTGCCCCAAGTCGCCATAGAAATGGCTGCCTGCGGCGTGGCAGTCCTGGCCAGTGACTTCGGCGGCGCATCCGAACTTTCGTCCTCGCCGTATTTTCGTTTTCGCGGCAACGACACTGCAGATTTTATCGCACACCTGTCTTACATCTTCAATCACCGTGACGTTCTGGCCGAATATCACCGTATGCGGCGGCCGCTGACAACCATGTCTCGGCATATCAGCCAACTGGCGGAAAGCTACCGTCCCGATGTCCGAACTTTATCGCAAACCGGCTGAATCGGCGACAACGGTTACGGCCTTTTCTTCTATAAGCGGAAAATCTGTCAGAAGAAGGGTAATCGAATGTTCAGTTCCGGCTTTTGGAACATAAAAAAACAACTTTCGTTTTGAAAGTTGTTTTTTTGATTTTGCACCAACGAAAAATGATCAAAGATAACTTTTCGCAAATTGGACTTTCATCTTTTCAGAATCAGTGGATACCACACACCCGGAAAACCGATGACATCCTTATAGCAATTGTCTTGATAGTGGACGACTACAGGTATGCCCTGATGCAAAGCCCAAAACCAACCTGTCGGCAAAGGTTCGTCTCCCGCCTTTTTTCGCAACATCGAGACCTTGTCCCAATTTTGCTGCAATAAGACAACATCCTCTCCCTCTAACAGCTTGCCGCCAAAGCGCGAAATATAGCTGTGGAGAATAGGCGGATTCACTTCCAACTGCACCCGGCTGTGAATCACCAAATCCGGACTGATCCGATAACCGACAATTCTGCCGTTCCGGGGCAGATAATCGGCGCTTTCTTCCAGGTTTTCATACACATAGCGCGGTTCCGAATAGTCATCAACTTTTTCAGGCAACTGCCCGTTCCACCGGGGATCGCCTGCCGGGCCCTGATAGACGCCGGGTTCAAAAGACAATTCCTTTTGCGTTCTTTTACGAAGGCGGGAAACCTGCCAGACCATATATACAAACAGTATTATAAAGACAGCAAACGCAACCAGCCCGATAATTTTAAAAGCCATAATGATACCGGAATATTTAACGAGGCTTATTTGACCGGATCCTCTTGTGAAACAAAATAATGATTATTCGCGATTAGTAATAATGTTTTTTTGCCTATTGTCAAGTGATTACTAACACTCGGACTAAAATTATAAGAATAAAAGACGGACTTCACAAATAAATTAAAAACGTTGAGAAATAAGAAAAAGCGGCAGCTTTTCGACTGCCGCTTCAGGAACGAACCCAAAATTATTTGGTAAAATTAAAAATTCCCTGACGGGAAACAACCATTCCCGCATTTGTTCCGGTAAAATGGACAATATCCGGCTTATTGGCAGTTCCGACGTCCAAATAAACCAGTTTTTCGGTTCGGGAAGGATTAGAAACGACATGAGAACCTTCGATAGCGGCCGGAAAACAGATCGCATCCCCCTGTTTCAAATGAATATCGCCTTTTTCGGTTTTGACCAGGGCTTCACCACTGATAATATAAAAAACTTCTTCATTCTCCTCATGATAGTGGTAACCGTAAGCATATTTTCCCGGTTCGACTTCAACAAAATTTGCCGAACATTTGGCAATATCTTCAATAATCGGTTTTACGCAAAACTGATTAAGCCCCTGTCCCTGACTTTGAGCTTTTGCGGTTTGATAATTTTTTACAACAATTTCTTTCATCAATTTTCTCCCAGACATATTGCAACTGAAAACAAAAGTATTATTATGCATGTAAAAAGAAATTGTAAAGTAGGAACTATTTTATTATAAAGTATTCAAAAAGTAACTATTGGAGAAAATAAGGTGATTTCAAACAAAAAAATTTTAGACTGCCCGGTTGCGACAACCATCAACCTAATCGGCAACAAATGGAAATTGCTCATCATTCGGGATTTGCTCGGCGGTACCAAGCGTTTCGGCGAGCTGCGCAAAAGCTTAACCGGCATCAGCCAACGCGTATTAACCGAGAATCTGCGAGATCTGGAAAAGGACGGACTGCTTAACCGCAAAGTTTTTGCCGAAGTTCCGCCCCGGGTCGAATACAGCCTGAATCAGACCGGATTGTCACTGCAGCCGATTATCATATCAATGGCCGAGTGGGGAACAAAATATAAAAACGACCGCCTGTGATTTTCACCGTGCAACTTTCAAATTATCCGCTCAAAGCCGCTAAAAACCGGTGTGAAGATGTCAAACCTGCCGTTTTAAGGCTTACTTTTTCTGAACTTGCAAATTCATTCTCTGCTCAAACGGCAAAAAGCCGTACCTTTCATAAAATCGGTATGCCTCGACATTTTTGTTAAAAACATCCAGCCGTATTTCATCAACATTTTCTTCTCGGCACAACTCATAAAAGGCATCCATCAACGCCCGGCCGATACAGTGACGACGCATTTTCTTCGCAACGCCGAAATTACAGATATGCGCAATTTTAGACTTCTGCAAATAAGGCGCGTTTTTGATTTCCGCCAACAAGTATCCGCACAGATTTCCGTCGTCTTCCGCCACTAAGGCCACCATATTATCTTTGGTCAGAGAATCAACAAATCCTATTTGTTCGATCGCATCATCCTGTTCGGTGAAATATCCGTTCAGGATATCCCTGTGGTACTGCCGGACTTCCCGGCACAAATTCAAAACTTGCGACAAATCTTTTTCTATAAATTTTCTGATTATCATTTTGTTTTCTCCGGAAACAACAAAATCTGCCGTAACGTTTCCCTAAGAGTTTGGCAGCTGTTGTCAATAATTAAATCTGAAACCGTTGTCTTACCGGCATTGATCGGGCCGTTGATATTTATAATCTTCATCGTACGCCTCACCGCAATTACACTATGAAAGACAAATAAAATCAAACAAAATCGTTCCGAAGATATCTTTACTTTCCGCCCGTATGGAGTTATTTTTTTACCAAACGCCTTAACTTCAATGCCATATTAATACAAATGTTGCCTCTGTTGATAATCATCGGCGCGGCATTGTTTAGTTAATTGATTTCAGACCGTATATTCGTAACAAATTCTTCAAACGTAACATACAATCTCAGTTTAGCGCTTGGTTGATAAAAGAAAAAACGACAAGTTCTTACAACCTGCCGTTAGAATTGGCATAATCCGTTCCCGATTTATGGGTTGATTTTATTTAAAATATTTTCAATTTGCAAAAATGCGGGATCTATTTCCGAATGGGTACAATTTGAAACAAGCCGGTAATTCAGATTGACACCCAACCCCTTCAATATTTTATAAGAATCTTTTCTTTCCCGGTTTATATATGAGTCACACTCCCCCTCAAGCCAGTAAACCGGGGTTTCGGCTTTGTTTGCATATTTCAGATTGTAAGGCAAATCTCCGCAAATGCTGATCGCACATTTCAAATTCAATTCCAAAGCCACGGACACGGCCATCCCGCCGCCTTGCGAATGCCCGATCAGCACAATATCCGATAACGGATAATTTAATTTCTGCAATTTTTCCTCTATAAAATTTACAGAATACCGATACTCTTCTTCAATTGCCTCTTGACGATTGTTATTCTCGATTTTATTAAACCAAACAAACTTATCCTTTTTGGCCGGATGCGGCAAAGGCGCGTTAAAAGACACGACATCTGCCGATAAGTTCTCCGCCGCTTTTCTTATTTGGCCGTTATAGGCATTTTTATCCGCCCCTTTTCCGTGTAAAAAAACTAAAAGCATACCGTTCCTTCATCAATATCTATTTTTTTTGCAAATATAAAGCAAGTAAGAGCTGTATCCCTGCTGGTCCAATCTCTCGCAAGTCAAAAAATGCCATTTTAAAAATGCCTGATAGCCTTCTTCAGACAACTCTTCAAGCCATTCCCGCATAACATATGCTATCCTCATCATATTCCGTATATTTATTTATCATGATGTCTTTGTGTTTGTTGACGGTCATCTGCTGCCTTTCTTTTAATATTTTCTCCCACTCCTCATTAAAATAGAATAAACTCAATAAATCAACATAAAACCCAAAAGTTGAAAAAAACTTTCCTAAAAAAAGAATGTCCGAACTCGCAGAAAACCTTGCTCTGCATAGCAAAACAGCGCTCTGAAAAGAGCGCCGTCAGTGTTGGTGACAGTTTTGCAACGAATTTCGAACTATTATTCACTCCCGAATACTATGGACCAACGCTGGAAACCTATTATAAAATTAAGAAATTCCAACAAAATCATCATAATAAGCTAAAATATTCATTTGCTCTTGCATAAGAAAAATTCGTATTAAGCAGCTTTTTTACATCTCCTTTACCAAAAGCTTTTGCTTGTTGTATCGTTTCATCAATAATATAACGTGCTAACGATGAACCACCGCTTAATCTCCTAATTCCGATTTTCTCTAATTTGTTAAAATCATTAAATTTTCCATTAAGGATGATATTCAATGGCGCATTAATATTTTTTGCTAATTGCTCAACTGTTTTTTCCTCAATAGCACCGGGAATAAAAATACAATCAGCCCCTGCTTCTGCAAAAGCATTACCCCTTTCAATAGCGATTTGGAGTTTTGTTTTTTCATCCGCTACATTTAACCAGTAAGTACAAGTTCGCGCATTAATTACAAAATCAATATCCAAGTCTCGTTTTAGTTCTGTAAGGACTTTAATTTTTGCTAATTGTTCATTTAATGGAGATAAAGTTCCATCAGCCAAACCATCTTCTATATTAAAGCCGACTGCTCCGGCATATAATAAACGTTTTGCATTTTCTTTGACTTCAAGCGGATTTTCAGAATAACCGCGTTCAAAATCCACCGAAAGAGGAATGCTTAAACGATTAGCTATTTTACCGACAACCCAAACATAATCATCAAAAGAAATTTCTTCTCCATCTGAATACCCTAAATTATAGGCAATGCCCGCGCTTGATGTGCCAACGGCTTCAAATCCGCATTTTTCAAAAATATATGCACTGCCAACACTCCAAGCTCCCGGCAAAACAAACATTTTGTTCCGGTTATGAAGATTTTGAAAAATATGTGCTTTCTTTTTTTGTTCTTCTGTAATCATATTAAAAACTCCTAAAATTACAATGCTGTTCCCTTTTTCGGACGATATAATTTCGACATATCAACGCCTTCAAATTCCAATAATCTGATTTTTTTATCCAATCCACCGGAATATCCTGTTAAGCTGCCGTTTGTGCCAACCACCCTGTGGCAAGGAATGATAAGGGAAATCGGATTATGCCCGACAGCCCCGCCGACTGCTTGTGCTGACATACGATTTAATCCTCTTTTTTGAGCTATTTTTTTTGCAATCTCACCATAAGTAATAACTTGTCCATACGGAATTTCACATAGAAACTTCCATACTGTTTGTCTAAATTCACCACCGATAGGAGCCAGCGGCAATTCTGCTATTTCCGGTTTTTCGCCTTTGAAGTATCTATCCAGCCATTTTTTTGTAGTCAGAAATATGGGCAAATTATCGTTCTTGTGCATTTCGCCTTTGACCGTATCTCCAAAATATTTTTGTCCTTCCATCCATAAGCCGACAATATTGTTTTCGTCAGCTCCCAGTGTGATGTTGCCAATCGGCGAATTATAATCGGTTTTGTAAAACATTTTTTATTCCTTATCTAAAGAATTCCATAAATTTATCGTTGCGTAGCTTCCCCATGGACTACATTGAGCTTTAAGCTGAGCAATCTCATGAATTGATAGTTTTTCCAAAGCTTTTTTTACACCGTAGTCTGTATCTAAAAATGCATCAGGCCAGTTCATTGCTCTCATTACCAGATATTTTGCTGTCCATACTCCAATTCCCGGCAACTCCAGCAGTTTTTCAATTTCTTTTTCAGGATTGGAACTCCAAGTTAAATCAATTTCGCCATTAGTTAATGCCTGTGCTAAATTTTTAATGGCTTTGGAACGCATTGCCGTAATACCTAGTTTCCCTAAAACATTTTCTAATGGTTCCGTAATATTAAGAATATCTTCAGGTGTGGGAAAAACATGTGTTAAACCCTCAATATTTGTTTGCAGCGGAGTTCCCAGTTTTTGAGTAAACCGCGTAATCAGGGTCTGAGCCGCCTTTATACTCACTTGCTGTCCTAATATTGTCCTGACTGCCATCTCAAAAACGTTAAAACATCCGGGTAACCGCGTCCCACAAACACATAAATTCGGTTTAATTTTATTCATTGCCTGTAAGTTATTATAGACAACCAGCGGGTCACAATATAAATCAAACATTGAGCGGATACGTGCCAAAACCTGTGGTAAAACAGAGAGCAAAGAGATAGAAATGCTTATTTTTAGTCTGTCTTTTTCTGAAATATGTTCCATCTTAACCCAGCCGTTCACTTGGCGCTTATTTGTCGTTTCCAGAGAAACAGTTCTCCAATATTGATTATTTTTAATAACTTCTATACCGGGAATAGAGCGTTCAGCAAAAAAAGCTAATAGTTTATTCCATTCATAGGGCGGACGATAATCAGCAAAAACTGTTATCACATCTGCGGATTGCATTATAGCGGAAGATTGCCTTCGCAAATTAGAAGGAGTAAGATGATATGTTTCTTTAAATAAGGCATTAAAACGTCTCAAACTTCCAAAACCTGAAGCCATAGCAACGTCGAGAATCGAAAGTTTAGAACTCATTAAAAGGTTTTTTGCCAACAATAAACGATATGTTTGCAAATACTGAACTGGTGTAATGTGAAACTCTGCAATAAATGAACGACGTAAATGCCTATCCGAACACCCCAAGCTTTTTGCAATAGTTGTTATACTATTTTCTTCAGAGCAACTTTCTTCAATTTTTCGCAACGCTTTATAAGCTAAATTTGTTGTTGCATCTATAGGAGCCAAACCGGGAGCTAACTCAGGACGGCAACTCAAACAGGGACGAAAGCCGGCTTGTTCCGCTTCAGCAGCTGAAGTAAAAAAAGTACAATTTTCTTCTTTCGGCATTCTTGCCTTACAAACGGGACGGCAATAAATTCCCGTTGACTTAACACCGACAAAAATACGTCCGTCATATTGGGAATCTTTTCTCCTAAAGGCTTCATACCATATTTTACTGTTTTTACCGTCCATAATCTATCTCAATATTTTTTTAATTTACGTATTCTATACAGCAAAAGATTAAAAAAATCTCGCCATTTTCGGACATAGATGTTTTTTTTGATTTTAAGTTTTCTATCACGTGATTATATCAAGCTTTAAGAGATTTCAATACAGGCGCTATTGAAAAATAAAGGATAATCCTCAAATGAGTTCGGAAAATCTTCCCAAAATGGCATTTTCAAAAAACGAACATCCGAACTCGATTAAGCGTTTGATTTACAAAAGAAAAACGACAGTTTTTATAACTGCCGTCAGTATTGGTGATGCTTAACTCACGATTCACGAGCTAGTTTTTCATTTGTTATATCCAAGACCATTTTTTGTTCTAAGGGTTTAAAGCCGTAGTTCTCATAAAATCTGTACGCCCCTGTGTTTTGATTATAAACCCCTAGTCTGATTTCATCAATGTTGTTTTCTTTACAAAGCTTATAAAAAGCATCCATAAGTTTTCTGCCAATCCCCTTATGACGATTATTTTGACTAACGCCGAAATTTGATACAAGGGCAACTTTGGGATTAACTAAATAAGGAGCCTCTTTAAATTCCCCCAAAAGATATCCGATAATATTATCATTTTCTGCGGCAACAAAAGCTATAATGTTATCGCTTTCAAGAGATTCAAGAAATGCCATCTGCTCAAACGTATCATTCAGCTCGGTAAAATAACCGTTAAGAATATCAATATGATGTTGTCTGACCTCCCGGCATAGTTCCAAAACCTGCGTTAAATCCTTTTTTTCAAACTTTCTGATCATTATTTTCTCTCCCTAAAAACAGCAAAATTTGTTGTAATGTTTCTTGCGGCGTTTGCTTACTGTTATCAATAATCAAATCAGCAAATTTTGAATTATGATAGCCTTCCTGATACATCTCTTTAATGCGCTTTTTCTCGCTTTCATCAAGCTCGCGCGTCCCGCGGTTCTGCAAACAAATTTCCATCTGCAGCGCTAAGGTAATATTAATAAAAGCAACCGTTTCATCTTCCCATTGTTTCCATTGTGCATAAAGCTTTTCCGTCATCGGATAGGCAAAAATAATATTCTCAAACCGCCCGAGCTTTTTCTCTTTTTGAACAATGTCTGCAAGTCTTCTACACCTCTCGCTCCAACCTTCTCGCATAGATAACCCCAAATCAGCCTGCTCTTCATCAGAAAGCAAATCATCAACCTCAATAAACAATGACTGAAGCAAACACGCCGACAATAATTTTGAGATTGTCGTCTTTCCGGCATTTATAGGACCATTAATATTTATAATTCTCATTATATGCGCCTTAAAACTGGTTAAACTAATAAATCTGCTATACGTTAATTCTTCTGTTTGCATAATAAATTGCCAAGATTTAAAAAAAGTAAAACCGAAAATTTTGACTAGATAACATAAATCAAAAAAATCCCGAGACCTAACGAGATTCCAATCTGCTTAACTTAATGAAAATTAAAGAAACATCATCAAACAAGTTCGGAAAATTCTCCCAAAATGACATTTTCAAAAAACGAACATTCGAACTCGATTAAGCGTTTGATTTACAAAAGAAAAACGACAGTTTTTATAACTGCCGTCAGTGTTGGTGATCCCAACGAGGTTCGAACTCGTGTTACCGCCGTGAGAGGGCGATGTCCTAGACCACTAGACGATGGGACCGTGTTTTGTCTGTGTTTTTACCTCATATTTTCATTTTTGGCAAGCTTTTTTATCAAATTTGCATCATTATCGGCAAAAGATTTTAATCGGAAAGATCTTTCGACGGCAACATTGCAGCCCTTCAAACAGTCGCCGCGGCAATGCCCGAGTTCCCCGCCCGGACAACGACATGATTACCTTTCCACTTCGTTTTGAATTACATTTGCAACCTTTTTCAACAGGCCGGCTTCAGGCATTTGACCCATGGCGGCATTTTTTTCCTTAATGCTCTTAATATTCTTGGCGCGATTGATGGCTATTTTGCGCTGAAGCATCTGCTCGCTGTTAAGATACTGTTTTTCTTCACATGCTCCGTCTTTAAAATCAACAAAATCAATTGTCCACTTTCTAAGCGCTCTCTTACATGCTTCATAAGCGGCGGCCTACTCAATCAGCGCGGCCTGCTCTTTGTTTAACAAATAGTTTTCACTGTGCTCGCCCAACTTTACAGAATCGACGTCGCAACCCAACCAACTTTCCGTATCCGCTCGGATGCACGCAGAATCACCCTCATTTAAATATGTATATTTGGTAAATGAATCGGCAGTGTCCCTACTTCCCAAAAAATGCTGTTTTAACATATGGTGTCTCCTTATAAAACACTTCTGTTTCACGCACCGGCCGTATCGGCCAACGCTTTTTCCCAAGTGGTCAATCCGATCAGACTCCAATCGACCGGAATTTTTTCCACCATTTTTATATCTGCAAAATAACTGTCCTTGATGTTATCGTCGAGAAGCGTCTCCACCATCACCACTTCTTTGGCTTTCTTCAATTTCTCGCGAATATCCGGATGAATATAATCCAAAATGATTTTCTGTTCGCGGTTGCGCAAAAACACCGCATGGTCGCGCCCGTCATAAATAATCTGCGGCGCACAGGGCGCGTCTTTCTTTGCGGTTAAAAAAATATAAAGTTCCCCGGCATCGCCCTCGGCCACCACGAATTTTTTTTCAGTTGTATAGTCACCCATGGCCGCCTCCGCTATCCGTTTTGGCGTTTTCTGTTCATAAACAGGTTACGGACATCATGCGAAATCTGACCGGCCTTTTCCCTAATTCCTTCTTTGATCTGATAAACCGGAATCGAGGCGGTTACCTTACCGTTTTCGTCATAACGGTTAACGACCGTTCCCATGTATTTACCGTCTTTGTTATACAGTTTTTCACCGTTTTCGGCTTGAGAAACCATGAAATGAGTGGCGGAACCGACAAGTGCGTTCAGAGTTGTGCGCTCACTGTCGGCACGACCGCCGGTATTTTTTTCGCCCACCATTCCAAACGCGCCGCCCATCGACACAATCGCCTGAAGACCGCCGGCATAAATCTGAGCGGTTGTTTCGGCATTTTCAACTTTGCCGAACCCCTGCAGCATCTTAAAGGCGCAAAACGCCGCAACCACATGTTTAACTTTGACCTTTCCCATAATTTTACGGTTAAGGACATGTTGGTCCAGATTATCCATAAACTGCTGCATGTTTTTGATGACATTTCTGCTTTCGGCCGCTCTCATCTCAAGGTACTCCCAAGTTTTCTATAACTGTTACCATAGCATATTAGACAAAAAAGTCAAACGTTATTGCTTACCAGTTGATCAAATGTTCCAGATAGGCGTCGGCAAAAGACGGTCTCAGGTTTTGATAATCGAGATAATAGGCGTGTTCCCATACGTCAAGTGTCAGAAGCGGGGTCAAACCGTGAGCAAGCGGCGTATCGGCGTTGGAGGTTTTAACCACTTTCAGCGTACCGTTGTCATCCGCCAGCCAGGCCCATCCGCTGCCGAATTGCGAAACCGCGGCATTTTTGAATTCCTGCTTAAAATTTTCAACCGAACCGAAATCGCGTTCAATCCGTTCCTTCAGAGCAGCTTCGGGCTCTCCGCCGCCGTTCGGACGCATCGATTTCCAGAAAAAGTCGTGGTTCCAGGCCTGAGCGGCGTTGTTAAAAATTGCGGCGGCTTCGGGTTTGTCAACGGTGGCCCGAACAATTTCCTCCAAAGACATATTTTCATACGGCGTGCCGGCAATCAGACGGTTGAGGTTGTCCACATAAGCCTTATGATGTTTGCCATAGTGAAATTCCATCGTTCGCTGAGAAATATAAGGTTCCAACGCATTCAGCGCATAGGGAAGCGCCGGTAATTCAAAAGCCATTTCGACCTCCTTAAACAAAAAATTAATCCGGCTTATATATAAGCACTTTCCGCGCCGTTTCATCAAGACAATTCTGCAAGATGTCCCGAAGCACGAAAAATATTGTTAATAATTGTTAAAATTTCCACAAAAAAGTTAACATTTATAATTTTGTCATATATGATGTCATCAAATAAGATAATATTGATCACCATGGAGACTCAGTTATGCGTGTTTTACTTGTTGAAGATGATTATGCGGTTTCTCAAAGCATTGAAACCATGCTGAAAAAAGAAGGCATGATTATCGACACCACCGATTTGGGCGAAGACGGTCTGGAGATCGGCAAACTTTATGATTACGACATCATTATTCTCGACCTGATGCTTCCCGACATGAACGGTTATGAAGTTTTGAAACGGTTGCGTTCGGCCAAAATCGAAACGCCGGTTCTGATTCTTTCGGGCCTCACCGAACCTGACAAAAAAGTCAAAGGACTGGGGTTCGGCGCCGACGATTATCTGACCAAACCGTTTGACCGCGCCGAACTGCTGGCCCGCATTCAGGCGGTGGTACGCCGTTCCAAAGGACATGCCAACTCGGTGATTCGGACCGGCGACGTCGAAGTCAACCTCGATACCCAAACCGTCAGCGTCAACGGCGAAACGCTGCACCTCACCGGCAAAGAATACGGAATTATGGAATTGTTGTCGTTGCGCAAAGGTTCGACACTCAATAAAGATCAGTTTCTCAATCACCTGTACGGCGGGATTGACGAGCCGGAATTGAAAATCATCGACGTTTTTATCTGCAAACTGCGTAAAAAGCTTGAAAAGGCTTCGGGCGGCAAAAACTATATCGAAACGGTATGGGGACGCGGATATGTGTTGCGTGATCCTGACGAAAAGCTCTGAGTTCTCGCCTGACAACCTATGCCCCTCTCTGTTTTGAAAGGGGTATTTTTATATTAATTATTTTTAATTTCAACTCGGTACATCAGATCAAAACAATTTTTGAACAAAAATTTTTTGATATTGACCGGACAAAAATTCATGTTAAATTTGCCAAGAAAAGTTAATACAATAAGGAATATATCATGATTAAAATTTCTCGATACGCTTTATTATTAACCCTTTCCTGTCTGACACCGGTTACAGCCGGCGCAGTTACCGTAACAGATGGGGAAACCTATGAAGGACTTTCCGGCAACATGGGACCTGTCAAGCAAAATGCTTACGGAGACTTTGTCAGCAAAAACAACACCTTCCGCAACAATAGCGCAACCGGCGGCGAAATCATGGGATGGCCCGGCGGCGGCGGTGCATTGTACGATTTGGAAGGATCTTCGTTTACTATTGAAAACGGTACGTTTGAAGGCAACCGCAGCACGCAAACCGGCAATGTCGGCGGCGGCGCAATTCTGCTTTATAAGACCAAAGCCGGTTCCATTACCGATTCTCATTTTACATCCAACAATGCCGCGCAAAACGGCGGTGCCATTCTTATGGATTCGGTTAAAGAAGGCTTTACCGTTTCCGGCTCCGACTTTACGTCCAACGAAGCATTAAACGGGGGCGCCGTTTATGTTACCGGCAGTCTGCCCGTCTTCGACAACGTGACCTTCACACAAAACCACGCTTCCGAAAACGGCGGTGCCGTCAACGTATGGCCGACCAACGGCGGTCTCGGAAGATCGGTCAAGATAAATAACAGCACTTTTGAAGGCAATACGGCCGGTTCTCGGGGCGGCGGTCTCTATGCCTGGGGTACGATCAATGCCGAAAACACTTCTTTCAGCGGCAACAGCGCGGCCCAAGGCGGCGGTATATATCTTGCCGACGACAGCGCCAACATTCTGACCAACGTTACATTTAAAGAAAACACGGCGGAAACGCTGGGCGGCGGTCTGGCAATTTCCAATGGTACAGTTCAGATTAACAACGGCACCTTTGACAACAATACGGCTCAAACCCGCGGCGGTGCCATCTCTGTTTTGACCAACGGCGGCAGCGCTTCTTCGATGCATACCGTTTTTATCATCAACAGCGATTTTACCGACAACAAAGCGGAACAGGACGGCGGCGCCATCCATGTTAATGTTTCACCCACAGCACCGGGACTGAATATGTTTCGCATTACTTCCAACGACGGTACCACCCATAAGTTCAGCGGCAATCGTCATCGGACCAACCGCGATTACGGGCAAAAAGAAGAAGCCAACGCCATTTTTATTGAAAACGGCGAAGTAGCGTTAACAACTGCCAACGAGGGCAGCCGGCTGCTGTTCAACGACGGTATTGCCGGCAGCAACATCAGCAAAGCCAAAGTATCGGCCAACGGCAACATCACTTTCAACGACAAAGTTAAAAACGTCGACTTGACCCTTGCCGGCGGCGAACTGACGCTGAATGACGTTGAAACCCGTCTCACTTCGACCGACAATATTCTGGACAATGTTAAGCTTTCCTTAAACAAAGGAACGCTTAACATGCAAAACGGCGAACTGGATACCCTCAACATCACCGATTTCAGCGCCGCCGAAGACGTTTCGATTGCCTTTGACGCCGATTTGGCGAGCGGCAAAAGCGATTACTTTAATGTTTCCGGAGCCATGAGCGGCGGTTTGAAATTTGACGCCGAACATTTCAATGTCAATTTCATTGACGGCGATGCCGCCGGTTTCCAGCTGTTTAACAAGCTGGATAATGGTTTTTCTCTGGCCGGAGATGCGATTGTTCGTTTCACTGACGACGTCAAATACACCATGACTTTGGGTGAAAACGGCTTTGTCAATGTTGCCCGCGATACTTCCCGCGGCCTCTCCGATGCCGTTGCGGCCGAAGGTGTCCGGGAATTTCGTCCCGAATCGCCCAAAGACATTAAACTGTCTGCCGACCTCGGCCAAATGAACGGCGAATATCTGAAAGTTCAGCTCGACAATATGGGATTGGACGGCAACGGCCACAGCGGTTTGACTGTCGGTGCCGACCAGCGGCTCGAACTGGTCGATATCGGCTCTGAAAAAGACGACAAAGCCGTCACCGGATTCAATTCGCTTAACGGCGGCGTTGTCCGCGGCGATGCCGGCAGTGAAATAACAATTGTCAATTCTTCGTTTGTTAATAACCATGCCGAAGAAAACGGCGGCGCCGTCTGGTCGGACGGAATCGTCAATATTACCGCAACCGACGGCAACCTTTCCCGTTTTGCCGGAAACACGGCCGGTGACAATTCCAACGCCGTATATATGGCAAATGCCGAAGGCAAGCTGAACATTAAAGCCGCCGACGGAACCGTCACTTTCAACGATGCCGTCAACGGTGTCAAAGGCTATGAAATTAACATTGCCGGAACCGAAGCCGGAAAGGTTAATTTTAACAACGACGTTGAAAATGTCGGCAAAGTAAACATCAACGGCGCTCAGGTCCGTCTCAACACCGACAGCCGCATGAACGGCGCCGAAATCGCGCTTAACGGCGGCGCTTTGCATCTGGACAACGACATGATCGGCAACAAGGCTTCTTTCAAAAGCCTGAGCGGCGGAAACGGCGTTTTGCATATTGACGTTGACGAAGCCAACCGCAATGCCGACCAGATTGCGGTCGAAAACCTGCACGGAACCGTAAACGTCATCGGTCACAACATCTCGGTTGAACAAGCCCGGGCAATGCCGCAAGTCGGCACCAACGAAAAGGCCGAAACAACCGAAGCTGCCGACGACCAAATTAAATTTGCCGAAGTTGCGACGCCGGGCGACGGCCGCTTCAACGTCTTGCGGGTTGAAAACAGCGCTTATGAATGGAATACCGTTTCTGCAGAAAATCAGGACGGTTCAACCGACTGGCTGATGGCAATCAAAAAAGACCTCCAGGGCCAGAAGACCGTGGTCGCGGAAGTTCCCGCTTACATGAGCCTGACCGGCGCCGGTTTTGAACAAACCCGTAACCTGGTCCGTCATATTGAAGATCAGACCGCGGCTGCCAAAACATACAGCCCGGTATGCAACGGATATTATGATTACGCCTATAACGGCAAACCGCTTTACAATGTATGGGTATCCCCGACATACAACAGCGCTTCCGTAGACTCTCCGGCCAAATTCGACGCCGATATTTACGGCGTGGAAGCCGGCGGCGACGTTCAACAGGATGCCAACAACCGTTTGGGCGTTTTTGCTTCGTATCGTCACGGCAAATATGACGTCAACGGCAAAAACAAATTCTTTGCGGCCGAAAAATCCAGCGACATCGACATTGACAGTTATCTGGCCGGTTTGTATTACCGCTATGACCGTCAAAACCTGTGGGCCATGGCAACCGTCTTCGGCGGCATTCAGAAAGCCGATCTCAAAACGTCCGACGGCATTAAGGCCGATTCTGACGCCACCGAGCTCGGTGCGGCATTACGCGGCGGTTACAGTTTCAAACTGTCCGATACGTTAGTGTTGGAACCTCAGATCGGCGCCGCCTATACGATGATCGACTGGGATGACATTAACGACGGTTATAAAAACGCCCGTTACGGTGCCGCTTCCTTATGGGAACTGGAAGCCGGAGTCAAACTGGAAAAAACAATGTCTCTGCGCGGCGAAACCGCTAAATGGTACATCAAACCGAGTATCATTAAAACTTTTGCCGACAATGACAAAGTTGACATCAGCGGTTTGAACTCAATCCATACCATGGACGACAATACTTTGGGAAGAATTGCCGGCGGTGTGGTTTATCAGCTCAACAACCGCTTGAACGTTTACGGAAACGCCGGTTACACTTTCGGCGACGACTATGAAAACGTTTCGGCTGATATCGGCCTGAGCTACGCTTTCTAAAGGGACCAAGCACAAGAAAAAGGCGGATGATATCCGCCTTTTTTTGTATCAATTTCCGTTCGTTTTGCAAATAACCGGCGTTTTTCCCTTCCCGGTTTTCGAGCTTCGCCGCCGTTTAAGCGCAACCGGTCCGCATACAGATGCGGTTAACGTCAAATCCCAGTTCGTCAATTGCCCGCTGCCATTTTTGATCGTCACGGGTCTTGAACAACAGTTCCGGGGTCGGATCGACCACCAGCCAGTTGTTATAAATTATCTCGCTTTCCAGCTGTTTCGGACTCCAACTGCTATAGCCGAGGGCAATCAGATTGTAGCGCGGCCCTTTGCCGAAAGCGATATCGTTCAAAACCCCCAGCGACGACGACACCGCGAACTGATCGTCGATCGGCAACGTTCCCTCCTTGTCATAATCGCGGCTGTGCAGAACAAAACCGCGGATTTTTTCAAGCGGACCGCCCTGATGCAAAATCACCGGCTCGGGCGGAGAAACCCGGGCGACGTTGAACTGTCCCATCAAATCGGAAAAATAAAACTCTTTCAGCTGCTTGTTAACCATAAAGCCCATCGCGCCTTCCTGATTATGCATACAGATATAGACCACCGACTGCGCAAACAGGTCGTCGTCTACCTGAGGCATTGAAACCAGACACTTTCCGGTTAGATAATTATTGACCATTTTCATACGCACTATTACTATTTGTTAAACCATATTATATATAATAACATGAACTATAGTGTTTTTAAACAGTCAAATAAGCGGAACCGATGAAAAAATTTTTTAATCTGATTTTACTGCTGGCGTTTTTCTTCCCGCTCTGCCCCGCCGGGGCCGAAGAAAAATCGGCTGTCATCCTGGAGTTGGACGAGCGGCCGCCGGCGCAGCCGCTTGAGACGGAAGAAATCGTCAACCGCTTCATCGACACCGCCAAATATTTTGACAGCCAATATCCCGGAGACAAAATCGAACAAGACTTTCGCGAAGACGTCGCCCGCCAATTTCCGGCTCTCAGCGCGCAAGAAGTCTATGACTACGAAGATTACATCCGCAACGGGATGAGAATCTATCGTTATTTCAAAGGCATTTACGACCGCTATGTCGAAGCTGCCCTCACCCCCGAAGAACCGCCGCTGATCGCCGAAGATCACGAATATGACCTCTCCGGTCCCAAAAGCGATTATATCGATGCCGACGGAACCGTCGTTATTCAGGATTTTAAAAAAATCATTTCGTACAGCCAAAATCCGCGCGAAATTAAAGCATACCGGGCCAAGTTTGCCCGTGACGCCGAAAAAGGAAGCAAAAAAGACGACTTTGCCGAACTCGGCTATATTTTTTCCAAACTGGAATTCAAAAAACTGTTGTTTTACGACGTTTTGTACGAAAATCCTTTCACCGGCCAACGCGGGATCGGCGATTGGGAGAGAAAAGACGACTTTAAAATCCGCCTGATCAGCGAACAGAGCGGCATCCCCGCCAACAATCAAATTCGGGGCCTGATTCACCTGCTGATTCCTTCCCGGCAGCTGGTGACCGCGGTTGACGGCGGTCTTCACTTCAAACCGAAAATCGGTTTTGAGCGCTCGCAGAATTTGGGACAAATCGAATATACGATGCCGCTGCCGACCCGGCTTGCCAACGCTTCCGAAGACCGCGGCGTTTATGTCGGCGAAATTGCGGTCCCCTTCAGCGCCGAGGCTGCCGATCCGCAAAAGGAAATGATTTTGCAGGCCGATATTGAACTTGAACTCTGCGATCTGTCGGGAAAATGCGAAAAGACCGCCTTTTCTCCAACCTTAAAGCTCTTTCCCGGTTACGAGAGAGACAGTTCCGTCGCAACCTATGTGCGGATGATGTTTAACTTTTTGTCTCCCCGGCCGCAAAGCGAAGTCAAATTACTCTCTTTTAACCGCGAAACCACACCCGACGGCAAAGAAACGCTGTTGTTGCGCTTTGAAAGCCCTGAGGCGATCGAATCGTTCAATATTTTTGCCGGCAACCGCGACGGCATAAGCTTTGAGCGACCGCGCGTCAGCATTGACGGCAAAAAAGCGCTGATACGTTTGCTTCCGCTTGAAAACAGCGTCAGCGCCGCCGGGCGGGAATTTGAAATCACCGGCGAAGTCAACCGCAAATATGCTTTCCGCCAAACGTTGGTGCCTGTCGACGGTCCGGCTCCGCTTTCCGATCACAACGGTTTTTCGTGGTTGATGCTGTTCGCTGCCGTTGTCGGCGGCTTGTTGTTGAACTTTATGCCGTGCGTTTTTCCGGTTCTGTCGCTTAAACTGCTGTCGCTTACCAAGTTCGGCGCCCGCAATGCTGCGGCGGTTCGTCGCAATTTTTCCTGCACTTTGCTCGGCATATGGAGTGCTTTCATCCTGCTGGCCTTATTTTTGGCGGCTTTGAAATGGTCCGGTTACATTATCGGTTGGGGAATGCAATTTCAGAATCTCTGGTTTATCAGTCTGATCTTTTTTGCCGTTTTGTTGTTTATCGCCCAAATTTGGGGAATTGTCGAACTTAAAATGCCGGTCCGGCTCAACTGTCCGGCAAGCAACGACCGCGAAAACAGTCTGCTGCATTTTATGACCGGAAGTTTCGTCGTGCTGATGTCCACCCCCTGCACCGCCCCTTACCTCGGCACGGCAATCGGTTTTGCTCTGGCCGGAAGTTATTTTGACCTTTTTACCGTTTTGGCCGGGGTAGCGTTCGGCTTATCGTTGCCCTATCTTCTGGTTTATCTGCTGCCGGGGCTGGCAATTATGATCCCGCCGCCGGGACCGTGGATGAAAAAAGTGAGCCGCTTTATGCTGCTGATGTTGTTTCTTACGCTGGCATGGCTGCTGCATGTGGTTTATGTGCAATCGGGAACCGGCTTCACCGTACGCTTGATTTTCTACGCGCTGCTGTTTTGGTTTATTCTGTGGCTGCGCGATTTCAGCAGTCATCTCGAATACGAACAATTGTCCGCACAATCGCGTGCCCGGGCAATCCGCTGGTTTAACGTCTTTTTTGCCGTTCTGGCCGTGTTGCTGTTTATCGGCGCTTCGGTTGACGGTTATTATGCCGGCCGCCGTCATCACCGACAAAACCAAAACACTGCCCCCGTATCGGTTATCAGTCGGCAAATAAACGCTTATGTGCGGCAGGGAAAAACCGTTATCGTTGCCGTTGACGCCGACTGGTGCCTGACCTGCCGCTATAACGACGTCATGGTTTTCAAAAACCCGGCCGTCGTTCAGAAATTAAAATCACATCAGGTGGCCGTCATCAACATCGACTGGACAATAGGCAACCCGGAAACGGCGGAATTCATGAAAAAATACGGACGCAGCGGTTTGCCGTTTTATATTCTGTTCAGTCCGTTGGTTCCCGACGGCATGGTGCTGCCGGAACTTTTGAATGAACAGGAGTTAAACCAGCTGATCGACAATATGAGCCTGTCTACGCCAACGCTTTGATCGCGTTGCGCGCCAGCTCGTCCACCCGCTCGTTTTCGCAGTGGCCGGCGTGTCCTTTCACCCATACCCAGCGAATTTCGTGAGCTCCGACCATTTGGTCCAGCTGTTGCCACAAATCAATATTTTTGACCGGCGTTTTCTTGTTGCTGGTTTTCCAACCGTTGTTTTTCCAGTTGGGCAGCCAGCGCGTTACGCCGTCCATGACATATTTGCTGTCGGTGTACAAAGTGATGTTACAGGAAGTTTTTAAGGCTTGCAGGGCCCTGATAACCGCAGTCAGTTCCATGCGGTTGTTGGTGGTTTCCTTCTCGCCGCCGGACAATTCTTTTTCGACCTCGCGGCAACGCAGCAACGCGCCCCATCCGCCCGGTCCCGGATTGCCGGAACAGGCGCCGTCGGTAAAAATCTCGACCCGTACCATTTCAAAGTTCTCCGCTTAAAAATTCACTGAAAAACTCATTAAGCAGCAAATGCGCGCTGCCGTCTTCGCGGATCGCCCGCGCGACAAACGAACGCAAACGGTTTTTCGGCACATAAATACGGAAGTTGCGCGGCGCCGTGCCGTCGGCACCGATAACGCCGTCCAGCAGAAAGTCTTCTTCAATATAGGGAGAAAGAATAATTTCCATGTTGGCAAAGCGGACAATACTGCGCGGCGGTACCCGCAGCTCGGGACGGGTGATGATATTCAACTGTCCTTCCAGACCCGGAATACTGTCCATCTGGTTATAATTGAGAAAACGCACCTTGTTATATTCGCCGCCGTCCGAACTGACCGTGCAAGAAAGATAAAGTTCGCGGGCAATCACGTTGCTCTGGTTATGGCCGCGCACCGCAAAACTGATTTTCAGGTATTTTTCCGGAGGCGAATCAATACTGCTGGGATACAGAATGTCGGCTTCGCTGTTTTCCAAAACCGCCAGTTGCTTGTCGGTCAGCATCAAATCGATCTCCGCCTGCGGCCGGCGGCCGAACATCCCTGCCAGTACCGAATAGGGCGCCGGTACATTGTTGGATCCCGAACGAATATAAAAATTGTTGCCGATGGTGGTCATCAACGGCGCCACTTCCGACTTCGGAATATAAGTGGCGACAAAGCCGTCCCCGTTTTCGTCAACACTGACAATATGATTGCGCACCCGGTTGTGACTGGGGATGGTGCAGCCGGAAATTGCATTTTCCAGCCAGCTTAAAAAACGATGAACGTTTTGCACTTTCATTTTGGCGCGCGCAACGTCTCCGACCTCGATATTACGAGAGCATTCCACCCCCCATATCAGCACCCCGCCCTCGGAATTTCCGAACCCCGAAATCGCTTTGGCCAGGTTGCGGCGATCGTCTTTATGAAGCGCCGTTCCGTTTTTGCCCGAAGAATCGGCACGCTTAAAGTCGAGAAACAATTCTTCCGTCTGCGAGTTGACAATATATTCGTCAATCGCTTCCTCTCCGAAATAAATCAGTTTTTGAAAAATATCCTCGGCGCGCGACATGGCCTTCCTCCGTTGCCTGTTATCTTTTCCCGGACAGTATAGCGGGGAAATCTTAATTTTGATATAATTTATTTTGCCTTCAGCATTGCGCAAAGTTCCTCATACCCGCAGTGGCCGCCGATATTGCCGACCAGAGCGTAAGTCGGCCGCGAAGAAAAGATGTCGGCCGCGCTGTTGCGAATATCTTCAATATTCACCCCGTCGATTTTGCGGATTGTTTCGGCAATCGGAATCGAACGGTTAAACAACAACAACTGGCGCGCCAACTTTTCCGACACCGCCGACGAACTTTCCAACGACATCATAATCGCCGATTTCACCTGAGCCTTGGCGCGCTTCAATTCGGTTTCGCTGACCGGACGTTCGGCAATTTTTTTGATTTCGTCGGCAATCACCGGCAGCATTTTGTTAACCTGCTCGTTATCGGTCGCGGCGGCAATACCGGTAAAACCGGCGCCGGTATAGAAAGTGGGAAAACTGTAAATCGAATAGACCAAACCGCGCTTTTCACGAATTTCCTGAAACAATCGCGACGACATGCCGCCGCCCAAAATCGTTGACATCAGCATCGCCGCATAATAACGGTCATCGGCATAAGAATAGCCGTCAAAACCCAAAACCACCTGAGCTTGTTCCGTATCCCGCATTTCGGCAAAATAACCTCCGGTATAATGCTGCCGGTCTGCAACAAACGACGTTTTAGGCTGAAGACCGCCCAGCCTTTTTTCCACCATCTCGGCCAACGACCGGTGATCAATGTTGCCGACCGCGCAAAAAACCATATTTTCGGCGGCATAATTGGTACTCATATAATGCCGCAGCTCCCGGGCACCGAAACTGCGCACCCGTTCCGCGGTTCCGAGAATCGGACGTCCCATCGCCTGTCCGGCAAAAGCCTGCGCCTGCATATAATCAAAAACAATATCTCCCGGGTCATCATAAGTCTGTTTGATTTCCTGCACCACCACTTCACGCTCTTTAAGCAGTTCGTCTTCGGCAAATTGCGGCGAAGTAATCAACTCACACAGCACATCGACCGCCAACTCGGCATCGTCTTTCAGCATTTTGGCATAAAAAGCGGTAAATTCGCGGGAAGTATAAGCGTTGGTCTGACCGCCGACGTTTTCGATATCTTCGGAAATTTCCGCCGCCGTGCGGCTGGCGGTTCCCTTAAACACCATATGCTCCAAAAAATGGGAAACGCCGTTATTGTCTTCCTGTTCGCAGGCAGACCCGGTTTTGACCCAAATGCCGAGTGATACGGTTTCGTATTGAGGATATTTGAGACTGACTACTCTTAATCCGTTTTGAAGAACGCTGATTTCCGGCTTCATCTTGTTTTTTCCCTTTTCGGTTAGTTATAAGTATTATGTGGTGTAACACACATTCGACAACCCCGTCAAGCCCTGCAAATGTTTATTTTCGCTTTGACTTTTTTCTTCCGCTTAACGGCAGAATTAACTCTGACGACTTCAACCGGAATCGGTCTTTCCGGCTTTTGGGCAGGCGCCTAAACCGGTATCCGGCTCACTATACTATTTTTATCCCTTCATGATAAGCTTCAACATCTTCGTTAGTATAGTATTTGGCCCAACGCGCGGAAAAACGCCGAACTATTTGTTTTTGATCCGAAACATCGGGATAAAACCGAACAGATAAAAACGAAAATCGCCGTTTGTGCAGCGTTTCCTTTTCCACAAAGGCACACAACCGAACAAATTGTAGCTGGTGACACCGCCCTGAGGACGGATGCCGGCCGTCAGACTGCGGTTGAGAGAAATATCCCGATAAGGAGACTGTCGGTAATAAGCATCCCACAAATCTCCGAAAGTTCCGTTGACCACCTTCCAGGGGCGGGTTCCGCTTTCTCCGGCAAAATGAATAATCGCCGCATCGCTTTGCATTTCGTTTTCATCATCATATTCCACACCGTAAAAACGATTGATTTCGCTTTGTGAAAAACGATGCATCCGGTATTGCGGGATCATTGCGTTGTATCTTACGTCAAGCCACTTAACCCGGTCTTTGAAAACAAAATTGAAGGCATCCTGATCCATACATTTCCACTGCGGGTTTTCTCTTTTGGCTTTTTCCAGTTTTACCGGATAATCGCCGCGGCGCAACCCGGCAAGATCAAGCAGCATGACGCCGGAATTGAAATAATTTTCGGTACCGAGCAGATCGTTGAAATGAAGCTTTACTTCACCGCCCATGTCACGCACCGCCGCAATCAGACAGTCTTCCATGTCAACGTTAAACAGTTCTTCCAAATCTTCGCGCACCAGAATATCGCCGTCTATGTACAAAATCCGGTCACAGCCGATAATGTTGGGAACATCAAATTTCAGCGCCGCCGCCTGAGAAACATGCGTTTTAACCATAATAGATTCATATTTCGCAATATCCGTTTCGATAAAGTCGATCACAACCTGCTCCCCGGCCAGCTTCTCCAGTTGTTTGCGGTTAAAATTGCTGATATTGTTAACCAGCAGATAAAAATGGTAAACAGACGTATCTTTTTTATGAGAAATCGCCGATGTAATTGCAACCGCCGTCGGAATTACATAGTTATTATCCGTAATCATGCAAATATTAATTTCTGCCATTTGTATTCCTATCCTAATATTAGTAAAAGGTACTTTAATACAGTACATCGACGAATTCAAGCTGTTTTCGTCCAACTGCAAGAACTATTAAAACCTTACCCCGTTTTGCAAACACCGAGGCCTTTCTCAGGCTTCTATAAACGAAAACGCCTCTTGCAAAAGGCGTTTTCATTTTTCATGCCTATAAAAAATATTCACGCAGGTAATTCGGCAAATCGGCGATATTGACCCGATGCTGTTCCATGGTATCGCGGTCGCGAACCGTTACCGATTCCGGCTGATTTTCTATCGTTTCAAAATCCACCGTCAGACACAGCGGCGTGCCAATTTCGTCATGGCGGCGATAGGCTTTGCCGATATTACCGGTATTTTCCAACGCAACGCGGCCGATGCCCAGCTTCAGCAGATTCTGTTTAATCTGGTGACATTTGGCCATGATTTGCTCATTGTTCTTTTTAAGCGGGATAACCGCAACCTTAATCGGCGCCAGATGTTTTTTCAGCTTCAGAACAATGCGGCTGTTGCCGTCGCCCAGATCTTCTTCGGTATAAGCTTCGGTCATCACCGCCAGCACGCCGCGGTCTACCCCCATGGAAGGCTCAATCACAAACGGCACCACCCAACGGTTGCTTTCGTCATCGCGAATACACAGCTTTTGCGTCGATTCCGGATTTTCGTGACAATGGGACGTCAAATTCAGTTCATCTTGGCCTTTGGTATGGTTGCCGAGGTCATAATCGGTGCGGTTGGCAATTCCTTCCAACTCTTCCATCCCGTGAGGAAAACGGTATTCAATGTCGTAAGTCGCTTTAGAATAATGGGCCAGATCTTCTTTCGGCGTGGTGTAAATGTTCATGTTTTCGCGTACCAGTCCCTGATCCAACCACCATTTTATGCGGTTTTCCTTCCAAATTTCGTGCCATTTTTCATCTTCGCCGGGCATAACGAAATATTCCAGTTCCGCCTGCTCAAATTCACGCACTCGAAAGATAAAATTGCGCGGCGTGATTTCGTTGCGGAAAGATTTTCCGATTTGGGCAATTCCAAACGGCAGCTTGCGCGACGTCGCGTCGACAACGTTCTTAAACTGAGTAAAAATCGCCTGTGCCGTTTCCGGACGCAGATATCCGAACGACGAGCCGTCGTCAACCGGTCCGATCGCGGTTTTAAACATCAGGTTAAACGGACGCGGTTCCGTCAAATCGGTCGAACCGCAGTTCGGACATTTTCCGTCCTTTATATGGTCGGCGCGAAAACGTCCTTTGCACTTGCGACAATCGGTCATCGGATCGGAAAAAGTGTCTTCATGCCCCGAATAGTGCAACACCTTTTGATTGGTCAGAATAGCCGCATCAAGTCCTTCGACGTCGTCACGTTCGTAAACCATTGCTTTCCACCAGGCGGCCTTAAGATTGTTTTTCAGTTCAATCCCCAGCGGACCGTAATCGTATACCCCTTGCAAACCGCCGTAAATATCGGCGTTCTGAAAAATAAAACCGCGGCGTTTGCATAAGGATACCAACTGATCCATCGATGTTGCAGGCATTGCTTTTGTCCTTCCGATCAAGATAAATGTTATTGATTAATTACTTTCTTTGTCTTATAAAATATCTCTGTAAAAATAGCAAGCGGAGATAATAGAAAGATGGCAAAAAAAGTTAAAGTAGCCTTGATTTACGACTTTGACGGAACCTTGAGCACCACCGATATGCAAAACTACGGACTGATCCCCACCTTCGGGATGTCCTGCAAAACATTTTGGAACAAAGCCAACACTTTCGGCGACCAAAACATGATGGAACAAATCACCAGTTCAATGTATTATGTTTATAAAACGGCCAAAGACAAAAAAATTCCTCTGACACGGGAGCTTTTCTATCAATGCGGCCGGAGTATCCGCTTTTTCGAGGGGGTCGAAAGCTGGTTTGAACGTATCAACCATTACGGCGATATGCTGGAACTGGACATTGAACACTATGTCATCTCCGCCGGATACGAAGAGATTATCGAAGGTTGTTCCATTCGCAAATTCTTTAAGGAAGTATACGGATGTGCTTATGCCTATGACGAAAAAGGCGAAGCGGTCTGGCCGGCCCGGGTGGTTAACTATTCCACCAAAACGCAATATCTTTCCAAAATCAACAAGGGGTTGGGCAAACTGGACGATCGCGGCGTTAACGAATTCATGCCGGATCACGAGCGCCCGATACCGCTGTCGCGCATGATTTACTTCGGTGACGGAATGACGGACATTCCCTCGATGCGACTGGTTAAAAAAGGCGGCGGCTATTCGATTGCGGTCTATAAGCCCAAAAGCCAGGACAAGAGAAAAGCCATTCAGATTTTGAAAGACGATCGGGTTAATTTTGCTCTGCCGGCAGACTATCGCGAAGACAGCCAAATTGACACCGTTATCAAGACCATTTTGGTAAAACTTGCCACCGAACGCGACTTGGAAATTCTGCAAGAAAAAGAAGAAAAGAAAAAGTTGGGCAACTGACTTCCTTTTTACCAAACAAAACCGGATGACATCAAAACGCTTCGAGACAAACCGGAAAACCTGGCTATTGGTTTTTGAACCAACAAAAAACGCATGCCAAAAAGGTTTAGCCGTGTTGAAAGAGGACATATCATGACCAAATTAAACGTATCCAAGGACAGGAACCTGTATTTTAGAATATAAGTTGCTGTTATGCGGATACTTTTCAACAGCAGCTGATATTTGTATATAGGTGTTGTTTTAAAGGGAGAGAGCCGGTTTTCACCGGCTCTTTTTTTTAAACTTGAACTGACCGACACAACAACCACAAAACAGATTAAACAGCCCGGCCCTGGATTTTCAAGACACCCGCCAGGCGCCGTTGGTGAATTTTTTTTAGCGATCTGACAAAAGTTTACGGTCATCGGTATGGGGCTGCAGACGCTTTCGGTCATATTCAGTGCGGTTAACGATTGATGCCGGCGGTTATATTCCCCCCCCTGAAACAAAAATATTTTCCTTAATTTTCTTTTGATTATACCGCTTATTCATACGATATCGTTCTGACTTCGACTATTAATTTTCCTTCTGACAATCCCTGCTCTTATACAACTCTCTCAAAATTTCTTTTCTTTGTTCACCCTGAAACTTTTTGCCTCAAATCGCTGCTTGTTTTTCCAAAAAATCTTTCATAAATTTTCCTTCGGTTTGTACAAGCGGTATTCACTGTTACGAGTGCTTCCCTCTTTCCAAAGCATCACCAACCTTAAAGCCGGATTAATATCTGCTTGCCAAAGCAAATCGCTCTTCTGCTCAAAATATAAAAATTTTTTATTTTCTTTACAAAAAACTCTTGCCAACAAAAAAAATTTAGCATAAATATAGCACAGAATTTGTGTTTTCTGAACAGAATGTTCAAATTCTTTTCGTTGGGGTGTAGCCAAGTGGTAAGGCAACGGTTTTTGGTATCGTCATTCGTTGGTTCGAATCCAGCCACCCCAGCCACAGTTCAAAAATCGTCAGAAATGGCGATTTTTTTCTTTATAAATCAATAACTTAGCTGAGTCCGAAAATTTATGTCATTATAGACTTAAATATGAATCATCTTCGGACTATTTTTTATGACAATCCTTAAAAATCAATAAGTTATCAATTTTGAGCTTATTTTTAGCCTGTTTATGAATACCTGACATTGATGTCATTAAATGATAAAGATAACCTTTGCTAAATTCAGCAGAGGCAGCAACTTCCCTTCCAACCGGAAAAGAAGTTAAAAATCCGCTCTTTATATAGGCTGATTGTAAAAGGAAGGTATTTTTCAGTAGAAACGCACACTCAACTTTTGACACTCGCATGTTAAAGGTTGATTGATTTTAAAGTTTGTGACGTTGATGACAATAACTTTTTACTGTTTGGAAATTTTCTTCATCAGATTGTTGTCAAAACACAATTCTATAAATTTGTATCATTTCAACCGCGGACTTTGCTGCTTTTCAGCACAAATAGCATTGTCCAAACCGTTAAATCGGTACGGGATACAAGAGGAATTGTTAAAACGTTTCCTAATCCTGATTATTACTTAAAATATTTATATATAAAGGATAATAAAATGATTAAATTAAAAAATATTTTTTATAAAATTTATGATTATTTACATTTTTGCTTTAATAAACATAAAATAGATAAAATACCTAATACCTACAAATGTTTAAATAACGAATCTTTGCATAAAAGCAAAAAAATGACATTATAAATTGGTTGGAAACATTAAACCATACTCACTTTTTAACGATACAATTTCATAATAACATCAAAACCGATGATTTTGAATTATCAAAAGAATTATTAAGACAGATTATGGCAAGATTTGAAGCTAATCTCATTAAAAGAAATTGGCATAACCATCACTTACCATTCATTGCCTTTGCTGAAAAAGGAAAAGGGATAAGCTGGCACTATCATATTTTGCTTAACTCTGATAAATACACAATAGACGATTTGAAAAAGGCATTAGATAAATCTTGTGGCAATCATAAATTTCCAAGAGAATTGATTTGCTTAAAAGAAATTACGGATAGTCAAAAACTTCATACCTATTGCACAAAAGAGTTAAAAATCACCAATAACGGCAAAATTGATACGGATAGAATGATATTTTCCAATATTTTGTTTGGCATAGAAAATAAAACGCCGTCCATTGCGTCATAAATGAGTCGTGGATAGCCGTATTCAATTGAAACTGCTTATAAAAGATTGCACATTACAAGATAAAGAATTGAAATATACGGTTAGAGCACCTTTTGACAAGTTTATTCAATGCGACAGCCCAACACAATGGTTTAAAAATCCTACTCAAGATTTAGAAACATATACTAAAATCGCCGATGAAGTAGAAATGATTAAACAACAGATTTTAGTTAGTTGTTAACTTATTGCCTTTCTGTTGGACAGTTTATATTATACCCCTTATTTATCGTCATTGAAAGAAAATAAATCCATTTGATTTTGCATAGTTCTTCTTCTCGTTGTCTTAGGCATTTCTATATACCCGTCTTTTAATTCTGTGCCAAATACTTCTATGACAGCATAACTTGAAATTTTTTCATTGCCGTATTCATCAACATCTTTTCTTATTTCCAATTTGGCTGATAAAATATTATTTGAACCAAACTGCAAATCCTCACTAAATATCTTATTCTTAAATTCCTTATCTCTCATAGAGAATTCAATTACTTCATTGTTATAGTTCCCTCTCCATTTATATTTACTATTATTTAAAACCGGAGATATAATTTCTATTGTTGCATCTTCGTCAATATCAACAATTCTTTCTTGTTTATCAATAAATCTACAGAAATCCTTTTTATCCACTTTTCCTAAAATTTCAGTCTCTTTGTTAGTAATATATTCTTCTAAAGCAAATGAAGTTATTTGTGTATTATCATTCATTTGTATATATATGGCAGACCTTTTTCGCTTTATTTTAACGGCTGTTTCAGTTGTTTCTAAATTATCAACACGTTGCTTTAGTTTATCTATTTCCTTTTGTTGTGTTTCATTAATCTGCTTATCTTGTTTTATTTCTTCCAGTTTAGCTTTGTAATATTCTTTTTGTAAGGTAGTTAGTTCCTTATCTTGTGTCAAAAAATGAACAATTAAACTTACTAATATTGGGAGGATAACAGCAAAAAATGCCGCTGATACAATCCATCTATCAGCTGTTGTTTTAGGTTTTAATCTTAGAATATCTCTTAACCCACCTTCTTTAGGAGCTAAAACATCTATATCTATTCCAATTCCAAGTTCTGCAGAAATCATATCAATGATGGATATAATATTCGCTTGATTATTATTAACTAAACGAGCATTTAATTGATGCAATGTTGGATTTTGTAAAAAGTAGTGAATGATTAAATCTTTATCCATTCTTTAGTCCTATATTAATTACTAATATAACATATATTATGTAGGAATTTTATTTTGAAAACGCAAGGGATTAAAAGAATAAATTGTAAAAAATATTATCTTACAATCAATATAACCTAGTCCGCGAATTGCGAGTTCACCCCAGCCACCACGTGCAATGGGCTTAAATTTCGGTTTAAGCTATTGTTTTTTAATCATAATTTTGAGTTCGAATGTTACTTTTCCAATCAGGCTATTTTTTCAAGCACATCCGAACTAGTTTCTTCAAGTATCTTTATTTTTCAATAGTTTAACTTGGTTTGAATCCAGCCACCCTTTGGGGATTATCTTTTGTTACTTTGCATGATAAGATTAAGTGACATTAATGTCATTAATTCAATTATTTTATATAGACCCTGAATAGACGTCCGGTTTTAATGGTTATTCCCTCAAATCCCTGCATAGAGTTAATTTGATTTTCGGTATCAACATCTATTTTCATTTGTTCCAAAAACAGGCCTTCTTCTTTTTGTTTGAGCTCTTTTTCCAACGCATTAAGCTCACGCTTAATTTTCAATTCAGCCAACCGATCTGTTGCTTTGCTCAAATTTTCTTTTATAGATTTTACTTGTTCACGCAAGCCTTCCAACTTTTTCTCAAGTCTTGCTTTAGCTTGATTGGCTCTGATTTTTATAATATCTATATCTTCCTCAAATGTTTGGTTCATTTCTTTAAGATAAGCCTTTTTAAGCTCACTCTCGACACTTGAATCTAACTCACTTTCTTTGTTAGGATATAGAAACATATAAGGTGTTTTACGTCCGCTCTCTTCAAAACTTGTAACGGGAAGATTTAAGATTTTACGGCACTCTTCCTCTTTTAGCAAACGTCCGCTTTCGGTTTTTCCCGATAACACATTAAAATATCGCAAAATTCGTTTACCTGCATATAAAGCGGCTATATAAAAAGTAATTTCGCAAGGTTCAACTTCTTCTGCCAGTCTGATTTTACCTTCTTCGTAGCACTCAATATCGCTAAATATACCTTTTAATAAGGGGGACGTTAATGTTATTTTATTTGCAAAGGGCTTAAAATCTTTATCCATACCATAAATACGTTTGCCGGTATAAGGAATATTGCGGCTGCCGCTGTTATAGTAAAACAAGTGCGGCAAAGGGTATTCATCCGGCAAGGAAATTGTTTTTGTATCTTCGTCTATCACATATTGCGGAAAATACTCTTGAAAATAAAATTTTACGGCTTCCCATAAATCTGCATTCAGCAACTCTGCCTGTTCTTCAATATATTTAGGCGATATTGTTACTTTTTCGGCAATATCTTTGGTAAACGTTGTAAACAATACACTTTCAGCGTTCGTTACGATTTCCTCGTTCTTTTGCCAATTTTCTGATAAATGCGTTGAAAAGTCGGCAATAATATTATCTATCGTCCTTCTTCTTTCCAGTACATTGTTTAAACTGTTGTCAAAATTTCCTACAATATCGTCAGACATACCGAAAATACCGTCAAATTGCAAAGTCCTTTTATTAATTAGCTCTAAAATACGAACATCTGATAAATTTTCTTTGCTTAAAAGATTGATAACCAAAACATCGGATTGCTGGCCTTGACGATGACAACGGCAAATTCTTTGTTCCATTTCCACCGCGTTATACAGAAGATCATAGTTGATAACAACCGGACAATATTCAATATCCAAACCCTTGGCAACACTGTCATTGCAAATTAAAATTTGGAGTTTTTTATCTTCCCTAAATAGTTTCAGCGCATTTTCATCAGTATGTTTGATTACGCTATATCCTTTTGTGGCAAGCAATTCTGCCAAAACAGAAACCGTCGTCAGATTATCAACAAAAATAATTGCTTTTTGCGTTTCTCTTCTTGATTTGAGATGAGAAAATGTTGTTTTCAACGCTTTCAGCAACTCTGTCATTTTAGCTGTTTCTGAAATATTATCAGCCAAATCTCTCATTGTTCTTAAAACAGCTTGTTCTTCTCCCGTTGCTCGCTCAATCGGTGCTTTTAACATTGAAGAAAAGGCTTGCGTTGAAGATGACAAGGTATGAAAAAATTGTAGTGAAAGCTGATAATTATCCATTTGCGGATAAGCGGTTTTATTTGGAATTGATAAGTATTTTTCTGTTAGCTCATATAGCTTTTTTTCTTCATTTTGAGGCGTGTAATTTATCACGACCGGAAGGCGATTTGTGAAATTAACATATTGGCTTGCTTGGCTTTTAAGCGTTCTGAATGCAAATTTTGACACCCATGAGGATAGTTCGGGATAGTTTTCCGGCTTTCTGAAATAACGTTTATAAAACTCATCCGCATCCGGTAACACGCTTTCATCAATGAAATGGATTAAACCGTAAATATCCATAATGCTTAATGTGATTGGCGTCGGGGTTAAAAGGACCTTAAAAGCATTGCCAACCATATTTTTGAGAGCTTTAACCGCTTTGTTTTCCGGTTTGAACAAAAAATCTGCTTCATCAAAAACAGCCAGATCCCAGTTAATTGTTTGCAATGTTTCTGCGTTTTTAACAGCTTCTTCATAAGTTATAAGGTAAATTCCTTGTTCTTTTTTGGGTATTTCTTTCCAATCCGTTATAGGAAGTGAAAATTCATCAAAGAGCTTATTTTGCCATTGTTCCATCAAATTTTGCGGCAAAACAATTAAAATACGATCTTTTCCCTCATACCAACGTTGTGCAACAATAAGCAAGGCCTCATAAGTTTTGCCTAAACTTCCCTCATCGCATAAAATACAGCCGTTTATCAAATTTGAACGCAAGGCGAACCGCGCCGCCGCTATCTGATATGGCAAAATTTTGATGTTGGCAGACGCAAACACCGGAATTAAATTTTTATCATAAGTAAAACAAGCTAATCTACGAATTTGTTCATAAGCAGCAAAAGGTGTCGGAAAACGATGTAGTCTTGGTTCGTTCATGTTACAATAACTCGTTTAACTTCTGGCATATTTCTTCTAATTTATCCACTAAAAGAAAATCTGGCACATAAAAACATTCTGAGGTCTGTTCTGTGTTAATTGTAAAATTTACCATGACTTTGTCAACAAACTGTACAGATAAAATCGTTTTTACTATCCCTAAAGGTTTATCGCGTTCAAAAAAACAGTTACTTTTATCAACGATATCAATTTCCATTTGAATATCTTGTTTATTTTTTATACTTGTAACAATCTTTCTGATTGTTTCAAAATCATCTTTTTGAACATCAAAGGGCACTCTCTTCACAACTCCGGAAGCAAACTCAGAATAAGCTACACATGCCAAGTCGTTTGATCTCGTCCCGTTGACAGTTATATTAAATCTGAATTCTGGGGAAACATATTCATCCATCTCTACTTCCTTCCATTTTATAACAATTCAATCTCAATACCCTTGTCTTTGCTGATGTAGTATGCGTTTGAAAGGGCGATATCGTCAATAAAGGCTTCTTCGGCGGCGATAATTTTGGCAGGGGTTAAGTCGCACATAGCGGTTAGGTCCTCAGGCGTGATGCCGCCGTTAGATTTATCCAAACAAATTAAAACCAAGCCGTCGTCGCCGATTGAATAAACTTTACGGCTTCCGACTGTGATCGGGTTGATACTGTATGTAAGCGGAATACCGAGTTTTAACATCACTTCAAAAACAACATCCAAGTCTGTGCGGTCTTTTTTGATTGTTTCATTCATTGCATCCATACGGGCAAATAAATCTGCCATATCGTTGTTTTCTATCGGCGTATCGTCCCATTTAACAAGGTTTGAGGAGTCCAGTTTCAAAACCTTAAAGCCAACATCTAAACCATTATCGTCATGCTGAATGCCAAGACCGTTACTTTGAACGTCAGCACCGTTATTCTGAACACCAATACCGTCATCCCGAACTTGTTTCGGGATCCCATGAGATGCTGAAACAAGTTCAGCATGACGATTTTGTAGTTTAGCATGACGTGAAGAGTATTCCTCTCTTATCTTAGCACCGGCTCTTCTGATACGTTCTTTGCCGATTTCACAGATATTTTTATAACCCGCTTTGAACGCTTCGGACTTTTCATCTGTGACTTCCGGCAGTTGCACCATGATAAATTGGCGGTTGCCTACTTTTTTCAATTCATCATCCCAAGTTCTTTCCCCATTATCCCGAACAACAACGCCGTTATTCTGAACGCCAATACCGTCATCCCGAATATCAACACCTTCATCCCGAACGCCCAAACCTTCATCCCGAACTTGTTTCGGGATCCCATAAGATGCTGAAACAAGTTCAGCATGACGTTTGGCTTTCTCTTCTGCATTTAATTGCATCACAGCCTGAGCCGTTGTGGCGCTGCCGGAGAAAAAGTCGAGGACTATATCTTGTTCAATATTTGATGTTGCCGTAGAAACCTTTACAAAGTATTTAATAAAATCCAAAGGTTTAGGAAAACCAAATACTTTTTGTTCAAATAAATCACTTATTTCCTTTGTTCCTTCTTGCGTCATACCTATATTATCGGGTAACTTGGTGCTCACAGGAATAAAACCAAATTTATCTCCTGCTTTTTCCATATCATCAGCTTTAAAATACCTAAAAGCAGGTTTTGATATATTTAAGAAATTATAATCATCAGGAAATACAATTCTATTTTGTTTATAATATTCTGTAAATGTATCTTTAGTCACTGCCCAAGTTCTATTGGGATTACAAGGATATTCTTTTCCTGTTTTGGGATTAACCATTGTAAAGTAACTGTTCGGGCGCTCACTTGCATTGCGTTGGCTTGTTAAATCGTGAATTCTCCACGGTCTTCCTGGTAAATCATCTGTTTCAAAATATTTTCGTGTTCCCCCCTCAATACAAGCTACAAAATCAGATGATTTAGCATAACATAATACCCATTCATAATCTTGTGATACTCCAAAAGGTACATCGGACTTTGCGGTTCTTTTTCGCCATGGAAATTGTGCCACAAAATTTTCTTCCCCGAAAACCTCATCGCAAAGGCGGCGGAGGTTGGTTACTTCATTATCGTCAATACTGATAAAAATCACCCCGTCATCGCGGAGTAAGTTTGCTGCCAAACGCAGACGAGGATACATCATATTGAGCCAGTTCGTATGATATCTGCCCATTGTTTCGGGGTTGGATTTAGTTGTTTGGCTTGTGATTTCTTTATATTTTGCCAACGGGTCTTTAAAGTCATCCTCATATACAAAATCATTACCAGTGTTATACGGTGGATCAATGTATATCATTTTGACTTTGCGATAATAGGCAGATTGTAAGAGTTTCAAGACCTCAAGGTTATCACCCTCAATGTAGAGGTTATTCGTTTTATCAAAGTCAACACTTTCCTCAGGGCAAGGCCTTAAAGTGCCGGTTGAGCGTTTGCCGGCAATGCGGTAACATTCAGACTTGCCTTTCCACTCAAATTTATACTTTTCAAAATCGTTGTCAATATATTCGCCACAAAGGCTTAACAGCTTGTCAATATTGAGCTTTCCCTCGGCAAAACATTCGGGGAATACGGCTTTCAACTTTTCTTTTTCTGCTGCCTCAATATCCATACTCTTGCCGTCAATCTTTTTTACATCTACCATTTTAGTTCCTTAAACAGTTTGCCTAAATTCTTTCCAATCTTTGACCGGTTGTTCAGAAAACCGTATATCATCCAACGCTTTGAAGTGTTGTGCGCCGCAATGGATTTTCAACCTTTCTTCATCTCTGAGTAAGAATAAATTGTCAGTCCCTTTGGTTTCCAAAACAAAGTAAAGTTTTTGTTCGCCGTTCTTTTCCAGATAAACCGCCCAATCGGGATTATATGTGCCAATCGGTGTTTCAATCTTAAAGCGGCTTGGAATCTTGAAAAACATTTTAACATCAGGATCCGAATCCAACGCAAGTGCAAACTTGTTTTCAATACCGCTGTCATAAATAACGTAATCGTACACGCTGTTTTCAACCGCAACCGCATTTTTATCAAGGTTGGCAATAAGTTCCGAACTGTCAAAAATCTCTTGAATATAGTACTCTTCCCCGGCCAGTTTAATATATTTAATCCCGTCTATTGCCAATTTATGGCGGTTTCTTTCAATAATTTCCAAAGTCTTTTCATAAAATTCCTGCGGATTTTTCAAGAACTCTGCCAAGCGTCCGCTCTCCTGAATAATCTTATTGACAGTCGAACGTTTTAACAAAGTTTTGGTTGAGATTAAACGCAAAATATCCGGCAGAACGTCATAGTTTCTATTCAAATCTTCGGTTACCATTCCTTGTTGCGTATGGGAAACACCGGATTTTTGAATATTTACAGAGGCACTTTGGCTAACCAATCTTGCCGCTCCGATTGTTGGCATTTCCTTAATCTCTTTAATACTGTTTTCAATAAGTTTTTCTAAATTGAACTGAACACGATAGGTTGTCTTTTGTTTAATTCTGTTCCAAATTTCCTGAAATTCTGGGCTTAAAACAGCTTGTTTCTTTAATTTTACCGTTACTTCTTTGCTTGCGTCACGAATTATCGGCTTATTATCAGCTTTATTCATTGCTTGAACAACAGCACGCTGAACGGCCTTGCTCCAACGTTCACCCAAATCAAGCGTTCCGGCGGCAAGTTGGGCTTTCATCGTGTCTTTAATCTTGCCTTTGTTATCAATAACCTTAGTCTTTTGCAAATCTTCCAAAATTTGGGAAGCCTGTTCATAGTCAATCGCGACTTGTTCAACAACCTTTTCTTTATAGGTTGTGTTGGTTAAAGCTGCAACAGAAACGGATTTTTCTGTTTTTAAGGTTTCGACAACTTCTTTTTTCAAAGGCTCGGGGATATTTTCAAGTTTTTTCTGAACAACCTCTGCTTCAACTTCTTGTGTTATCGTTCCGGTTTCATCAATCACACCGGATTTTTGCAATGTTTCAATAATTTCTGCAGCTTCTGTATGAGTTACTGTTCTTTCAACTTCTTTTTCTTCTTCATAAGTTGTGCCAATCAGCATATCCAACTCAAGCACACCAAATTTAATTCCGGTTTCGTCTTCAATTTCTCTTTGCAGCTTATCGGCAAATTCAGCAAAACTTTCATTTGCAACAACGTGTAAAACGTTAATATCCTTGTCTTCTATGCGTTCGCCGTCTTGGTTAACACACAAACGCAAGCCGCGGCCAATCTTTTGGCGGCAGGTAAAAACAGATTTTTGATCAATCAAGGTACAAACCTGAAAAACGTTCGGATTATCCCAACCTTCTTTTAAGGCGGAATGGGAAAAGATAAAGCGAAGCGGACAATCAAACGACAACAGCCATTCCTTATCTTTCATAATTGTATTGTAGGTATCATCATCTGCCAAAGTATCGCCTTTGGTATCTTTAATATTTGCCTTTTTATCCTGAGAGAAGTAACCATTATGCGCTTTGGCAACATCTGTATTGAATTTTTCTTTCAATACCGCATATTTGGGTTTGCTTATCAATTCCTGATAGCAGGATTCAAACATTTCAGCGTAAATTCCTTTACCGCCGTCTTCGGTGCGGTATTTTTTGACTTCATCAATAAAGAATAATGACAAGACTTTAATTCCTTTGTCTGCCAACCGCAATTCTTTATCCAGATGAGTTTTGATTGTATGATAAATTTGCGCACGCTTCATCACATTTTCATCAACGCTGCCGATGGCCTTGCCAAGCATTACACATTCTGAATTTGCGAATTCAACACATTCATACCCCGACGTACAATCAATACCGGACACAACATATTCTTCATAAAGCTGCCGATGACCGGATAAGACATACAAGTCATCATTAGGTTTAACCGTAATTGTTTTGCGGGATACTTTACCGCTTTTATCTTCAATATCCATTTCAATTTTTGCGGTGAATCCGTTAGTTGCTGAAACAGACTTTAAGGCAATATACGGTTTGTTTGAATCGTTGATAATTGAGTTTGAAATAACGCAAATTTGCTTAACCAAGCCCATTTGATAAGCGTCAACCGGTGTTAATCGATAGACAAGGTTTTGTTTTTCGCGGTGTGTTGCGGAATATCTTAACACGCATAACGGATTTAAGGCCGCAATCGCTTCTTTGGCTTTTGGGGTATTATCAACACTTTGCGGCTCGTCAATAATCACAACCGGATTTGTATCTTGGATATATCTCATGGCTGTTTCGCCGTTGAGCTTGTCCTGTTCCTGATTAATGATATTTTCGGCTTTTTTAAATGCGTCAATGTTAATAATCATAATTTCGATATTGTTTGAGGTGGCAAAAGCCCGCACATCTGACAACTTTCCAGAATTATAGATAAAATAACGATAAGGCACGCTGTCATACTGATTTTTGAAATGTTCCTCGGTAATCTGAAAAGATTTATTTACGCCCTCACGAATAGCGACACTCGGCACAACAATAATGAATTTAGTAAACCCATAGCGTTTGTGCAGTTCCAAAATGGTTTTGGTATAAACGTATGTTTTGCCTGTTCCTGTCTCCATTTCAATCGAAATTGGCAGAGCTTTGCTAGTATCTGCTTCTGTTTGCGGCAAAGACTGGCTTTTTTGCACATTTTGCAAATTGGCAACAAGCGTTTCTTTATCTAATAAAAGTTTATTGCCAAAACCAAACTCATTTTGCAAAAAGTTCATCTGTGCAGAATTATCCGCAATCGAAAAAGTCGCATTCGCCTTTTCCTGCCCCTTAAACAAATCCGCCACCGCATTGACGGCTCTTTCCTGAAAATTTTGTTTTTTAAATTTTAGTTTCATGCAAAATCTCCATACAAATCCCTAAAATCAGGATTAATTTTTCTTATTAAATTTATTTTCCAATCTCTATGCCAATTTTTCAACTGTTTTTCTCGGGCAATCGCATCTGTTAATAATTCTGTTTGTTCTACATAAACTAACTTATGCAAACGATAATGTTTAGTAAATCCATCAATTAAATCATTTTTATGTTCATAAACACGCCGAATTATGTCATTTGTTACACCAATGTAAAACGAGGTATTTTTTTCATTTGTCATTATATAAACATATCCTTGTTTCATTAATTTATTCTTTTCCTGTCATCCCGAACTTTCCTACCGTCATCCCGAACTTGTTTCGGGATCTCATAAGATGCTGAAACAAGTTCAGCATGACGGTAATAGAATAATTGTTTTCCTATTAACGGATTACATATTGTAATTATTTCGTTTTTCATACTTACAACCTACAACAATTCAATCTCAATACCCTTGTCTTTGCTGATATAGTAAGCGTTAGAGAGGGCTATATCATCTTTGAAGGCTTCTTCGGCGGCGATGATTTTGGCCGGAGTTAAATCGCACATAGCGGTTATGTCTTCTGGCGTGATCCCCCCGTTGGATTTATCAAGGCAAATCAAAACCAAGCCATCATCACCGATTGAATAGACTTTGCGGCTTCCGACTGTTGTTTCATTCACGCTATAAGTAAGCGGAATACCTAGTTTTAACATCACTTCAAAAACGACGTCCAAGTCTGAGCGGTCTTTTTTGATTGTTTCATCCATAGAATCCATACGGGCAAATAAATCGGCCATATCGTTGTTTCCTATCGGGGTATCGTCCCATTTGACGAGGTTGGAAGAATCAAGTTTAAGGACTTTGAAGCCAAGGTCTAAACCATTATCGTCATCCCGAACGCCAACACCGTCATCCCGAACTTGTTTCGGGATCCCATGAGATGCTGAAACAAGTTCAGCATGACGATTTTGTAGTTTAGCATGACGTGAAGAGAATTCTTCTTTGATTTTAGCACCGGCTCTTCTAATACGCTCTTTACCGATTTCACAGATATTTTTATAACCGGCTTTGAACGCTTCGGACTTTTCATCTGTAACCTCCGGTAGTTGTACCATAATAAACTGGCGATTACCACCGTCTTCGGCGTTTAACTGCATAACCGCATGAGCCGTTGTTGCCGAGCCGGAGAAGAAGTCAAGGATGATATCATCTTTATCACTTCCAATTCGTAACATTTGTGCTAATAATGTTGTAGGTTTTGGTGTATCAAAAGGTGCTTTACCTCCAAATAGAGCTTGAACTTCTTTATTAGCGGCGTCATTGTGCCCGACTTCTTCAAATGTCCACCAAGTAACAGGAACTCGTCCTTGTTGAACTTCATTTAAATACCTTTTTAACTGTGGAGCACCTTTTCCGTCTTTTCCAAAATAAATTCTATTTTCATCCAACCACTGTTTCATAGTATCCCGACTTGCTCGCCAACAGCTACCTTTTGGAGGATAAAATTCTTCTTTTGTGTTAGGGTTTACGATAGGATAGACACCACTCTCCGAAAAAGATTTTACTAAAAGATTATCTGAACGCCATAATCCTTTACCGTCATTATCATCATTTTTATATGGTTTATTCTGTTCTTCAGTTCTTGGTAATAAATTGCGATTAAATGAGCTACTCTTTTGATATACAACAATATAGTCGTGTGTAGTAGAAAAGCCTTTTGAATCGTTTGTAGCAGCATATTTTTTTTGCCAAACAACTTGTGCTACAAAATTCTCTTCTCCGAACACTTCATCACACAAGCGGCGGAGGTTAGTGACTTCATTATCGTCAATACTGATAAAAATCACCCCGTCATCACGGAGTAAGTTTGCCGCCAAGCGCAAACGCGGGTACATCATATTCAGCCAATTTGTGTGATAGCGCCCCATTGTTTCAGGATTTGACTTGGTCGTTTGACTGGTAACTTCTTTGTATTTGGCCAACGGATCTTTAAAGTCATCCTCATATACAAAATCATTTCCGGTATTATATGGCGGATCAATGTAAATCATCTTGACTTTGCGATAGTAGGCTGATTATAAGAGTTTCAAAACTTCGAGGTTATCACCCTCAATATAGAGATTGTTCGTTTTATCAAAATCAACACTTTCTTCCGGGCAAGGTCTTAAAGTGCCGGTTGAGCGTTTTCCGGCAATGCGATAACATTCAGACTTGCCTTTCCATTCAAACTTATATTTTTCAAAGTCATTGTCGATATATTCGCCGCACAGGCTCAATAACTTGTCAATATTGAGTTTCCCCTCAGCAAAACACTCCGGAAATACGGCTTTCAGCTTTTCTTTTTCCGCAGCCTCAATATCCATACTTTTGCCGTCAATCTTTTGAATTTCTAAATTTTGTTCCATAAAACAATCTCTTAAAGTTATTGGTATAAACGAATTGTTTTATTTTATCGGGTTAATTCTCTAAAAGCAAGTTTTTCCAAGATTTTTTTGACAAGAAAAACATACGCAAGCTAACTTTTGAGGTATTTCCATTAAGTGACATTGATGTCATATAATGAAAATTTCATTTACACACGACTTCTTTTCTCAAAAAACGGAAAGTTATCAGGCTAAAACTTATTCTTGCCTTTTAGTATTAAAGTATGTACCGCAATCTGAATATTTCCCGGCATAATTTAAGATATAGCTAAAAGGGCAATCTGATGAAACAAAATATTCCGCATCCTCATCAACAAATTTACAGGCGTCTTTCAAACTTACCCTCCCTTCATCTTCTTTGGTTACTTTTACCTGTTCTTTGTCAATTTGCCGTTCTTCGGCAATTTCAAGCAGGATTAACCGTTGTCGCAATGCTTCAAAAAAATCTGCTGGAACTTCTAGACGCTTTTTCCGGTTGCCCCAAACATCCTCATCCGTATAAAAATCTTGAATGGACTTGTAGTTTTTAGTTGTTGCTTTTGCCAACAAAGCCATTTGGTCATTTTCAGCTATTTCTATTTCCTTCTTAAACTTTTCTCGTACTTTGAGCGGATAATTAACCATCTCATATCCCTGTGCTTTACAAAACTCCGGATATCCGTACGTATGGCGATATATTTCGCCTATGGATAACCCCAAATGAAAAGCCGGCCGGTTGGTATCCGGCATATATCTGTCTTTTAACTCAAACACTAAAAAAATTCCGGCAAAGGCCAAAATCGTAAAAACTACAGGAAAATGTGTTAAAAAACTTCTTTTTTGCTTGTCAACTTCCTTTTGGGCCGGTCTCATGACCAAAATCAAATTGGCAATAACGGTAATACTCCCTATCAGATATACAAATCCTTTTATTGCCGGGAAAAATGACATGTCCAAGCCATAAATTAAACATAATGTATAAATAAAAAGAAAATTAGTAAAAATATACCATGTTCCCGTACTGTTAAATGACCGGGAACGCTTTTGTATCAAAGCAGCCCAACAATATATTAAAAAAAGATATACAAAAATAAATGTCAGAAAATTTATAATGCAAAGTTTTTCGATTGCCCAAAGTAAAAGAATGGCAGTGATATAAGGAATACGGGCTATACTTCCTTTGTAGGAAAAAAAGAGCTTTAAAATGCTTTCTGAAAATAAAGTCTGATTTATTTTTATAAAAAACTGTTTTAACGGCATGGCTTTTCTCCTTGCGTCACATTATAATACCAAGTTCCGATTTTCAAGATAAATCATAACATATTAAATATTTTACTTTAGCTTCTTTATTTAATCCACGGACTGAGGTTTCTTTAATTTATAGTTTGCAAGAGTGCTCATAAGTTCATACCCGACAGCTTTATAACATTTATTTGACGGTGCATAGTCAAAATCAGTAAATATCACGGAAGTTGACTACCAACGAAAGGCAGGCAAAAGAACGCCGTTTTTTATATTTATCTTGACTTTGGGCGAGTTCAAATATAGCATTTTTAAGTGGTTGATTTTCAGCCATCTTCAAACTAATAAGGATTAAAATGAGAGACACAACAGAAGAAATTGAAAAATTTTGGGATATTAAAAACTTAGGTCGTCAGAATAAGAAGAAACAAGAAAGTTCTTTTGCAAGAAAAGCGTGGTCTTTTATACAAAAAAATAAGATACATCATATGTTAGAAATTGGTTCGGGACGTGGACGAGACACCTCTTTCTTCAAACAAAAAAGATTGGATGTAACGGCATTAGAGATTTCATCCGAGGCTATTAAATTGCTTAAAGAAGAGATTCCGGAATTGAATACCATTCATGCGGATGTATTTGAAGCCTTATCTAAAATCTCCGATAGTATGTTTGACTGTGTATATGCACGATTATCGTTACATTACTTCAATGATGATAAAATCAAGGAAATATTCAAAAATTTGTATCGTATTTTACCCGTTGGAGGATTTGTTTTTATAGAAAATAAATCCACAAAAGATTTTAAATTTGGAAGAGGCGAGAAAATTTCGGAAAACGCCTATAGAGAAACTCCCGAAAATCCCATCAATTATTTTTTCTCTACAAATGACATGCAAAAATTGGCAACTCAGTTCGAAATCGTAGAAATCAGCGAAAGCACAGAAATAAATACCGACGGCAATACGAATGCTTACGTTTCATTAATTGCAAAAAAATAATTTTATCTTTCGCCGTTTTCTATTATATTGGGTTCGAGAATTGCCCGAGGTCTCCGGCCAGATTTTACAAAGTCGTCAGTTTCCGGCATCAAAAAATTTTCTTTTAAAAAAATTATTATAAAATTACTCTCATGGAATTGAGGAGAACGGATATGTTTAACAAAATCAAACGTGATGACAATATATTCAAATCAGAGCTGTTTTTACAAGATGCAATAGCCTTTAACGTGATGATTTCTATTATTGAAAATATCGTTAGATACCCCACGCCTAAAATTTTTTCAAACGGCCGGGATTGTATTATTGTCAACAGTGATCCCGAACATCCTGTCATTGTCTGGACTGCTGACAGTTTTAAGGACTATGAAGGAGTATTTCATTTTGTTGACAGCGAATTTAAAAACAACAATCCTTTTAAAATTATGTCAAAGATGGAACTTTATAATTTTTTGAACGCCCGCAATAAGGTTGATAACAGCAATAAAAAGATTTTAGGTGCCTATCAATGCAAAAATCTCAACGATATTGAATACGTCGGCCGTGCCGACAATATAACCCGGGAAGAAATCTCGGTGGTTGCCGGACTGATTGCTTTGTTTGGCAAGGAAACCGGTGAAAATGTGGGTACAGAAGAAAATATTGTCTCAGACGCGGAAAGCTTTATCAACAATCCGCTCAATAAAGTTTGGAGAGATACAAATAATAAAATTGTTGCTCTGGCCAGAATAAGGATTACAGAAAAATATGCAAGAACCGGTCTTGTTATAACCGATGTGAATGAACGCGGAAAATCTTATGCAAAGATGTTGGTTCATTTCTTGGCTCAACATGCAATGAACATTGGTAAAACTCCCGTGATATTTACTGATTTTGACTATGTACCGTCAAATAAATGTTATAGAGCTGTCGGGTATGAACTTAGGAGCACTCTTGCAAACTATGAGTTAAAGAAGCCTCAGTCGGTGGATTAAAATGTTTTAAAAAATAATAATAGATTTTTGATTGTTGAAGTTGACAGTGTCAACCATAACAAGGGTGGGAAAGCCTTTACAAGAAAATCCGGAGTCAAAATTGAGAAAAATACTTTATTTATTGATGTTTTTATTTATGGTTTCGCCTGTTTTGGCCGCTAATGACAAACCGGTGGTAATGAATGTAAAAACATATATCTATCATAGTTCCGATTGCAAATGGGCTAAAAAATGTACCAAGAACTGTATTAAAACCACCAAAGACAAAGCAAAATCACAAGGTGCCAGACCGTGCAAAGTCTGCGGGGGTTAGGATTATTTTATTATTATATCAAATATTTCATTAAATTAAGCCGGACTTTTTTCTGCAGTCCGATATTTTGCCGGCACTTCATCCGATCTTGCTCCGATAAGGCCGAGAGCGGCAGTTACTTAAATTCCGTTCCGATACCTTTTTTGAAATCCAGTCGGCGCGTTACATGGTTCAGCAAATCTTTTTCGTGCGAAACCGCAATTATCGTTTTGTCGGCATATTCGGAGAAAATATAATTCCAGATATGCTGAGTGGTAACCGGATCCAGGTTGGCGGTGATCTCATCCAAAACCAAAACATCCCGGTCTAACAAAAGACCGCGGGCCAATGAAATACGCTGTTTTTCCCCGGCAGAAACCTTAACGCCTTTCTCACCGATGTCGGTATGAAGATTGCCCTTCATTCTCTCAATCAATTCGTTTAAGCAACAACCGTCGATAATTTTCTGCAGCTTTTTGGGGGAGATTCGTTTGCCCATGACAATGTTGTCGTACAGGCTCATGTCAAAGAGTTCGACGTCTTGGGATATATAAGTTATATGATCGTCAAAAAAGGCCGGCGGCAGCTCTTTATAATCAATACCGTCCACACAGACTTTTCCTTTTGTGACATGAAATTGATTGGTAAATAAGTTTAAAAAGGTGGTTTTTCCTTCACCCGATTTGCCGGTAACCGCAATATGGTCGCCCGGGCAGATACTGAAATCTGCCACCTGATGCGTAAAAATGCTGCCATCTTTAACATATTCAAAACAGGTATTCGTAAATTCAATCCGATGCCATTTTCGAATATTTCGTTTCATCTCGGTTTTGACGGCATCGTCTCCCAAATATTCTGCCAAAATTTTATAATCAGCGCCCGTGCGTGCCAATTCCGTCATTAACCCCATCATTTGTCGGCCGAGCTCAGCGATTTTTCCCTGAATGGCTGCAATCATGACGATGACTTCAACCCCCTGCCCGGTTTTTATAAACCGAAAAACATAATAACCGATCGGAAACAAAAACAAGGCGTTAATAAAGATCTCGGTAAAACCGTATTGAAAAGAATTGTAATGCATCATTTTTATGCCCGAAGCAAAAACCTTTGAGCCCCGTTCATCCAGTTTTTTGTTTACGAAATTGAGCAGGTTCATTTTTTTGACCGAGCGAATATTGTATAAAAAATCAATAAAGACTTTGCCGTAAGCCACAAAGCTTTTGCTGTAATTTTCAATATATTTAATCCGGCGGTTATATAAAATGCGCGTGATCCAAAGCATCAAACCAAGGGAAATTCCAAAATACAGAAACAGGTAAAAAGAAAGCGTCCATGTGTAAATCAAAAAACAAACGGCCATCACCAGACTGCCGACGTAATCATAAGGCATTTTCCACAGCCAGCCTTCCATCATCTTGCAGACGTTGGTTAATACGGTGGAAAAGTACCCGACACTGTTTTGCAAATGCCAGTCATAAGATTTGTCGAAAATCTTAGTGTAATATATGCGGCACAGATTGATCGGTAAATCCGGGTAATTTGTTCGCAGCCGAAACGCCATACAAAACGGGAAACGATCACGGCAACGGCTAAAGCAATCATCAGGTAAAAATAAAATAACGTTCCCTCAATATTTTTTTGCGAGATTTGTTTAATCATTTCCGAAAGCGCAAACGGACTGAAAAAAGCAATTACGCCTTGCGAAACGCCGAAAACGTAGCTGAATATCAATCGGATTTTGGTATCTTTGTCGGTGGCTGAAATCCAAATTAAACGAAGAGCCGTCAATAACGTTTGAAACATAGGAAATCCTTCATATCTTTGAGGGAAAAAGCATAACCGGCAAAAGTAAAAAAACGGCTAATAATTTGCGCTTTCTACATAAAACCAGACAGGAAAAATATGTTATTTACAAAAATCATACAGTATGATATAAATTTTGCAGTAAAAAAACATTTAGATATTATTAACTTAAAAACAACTTCAGATGAAACATTTTAATTGTGTTATCAGCGGAGGCTCGACGGTCGTTGTCAACGGCAAGACCTACAAAGGCAACAATTTATCCATCATCGACGGCAAGGTCTTTGTTGATGGAGAAGAACAATCCGGAGAGGACACCAAGCACTTTGAGATCAAGATTATCGGCAAAGTGGAAAACGTAAATGTCACCCACGGCAACCTGTCGATCGAAGGCGACGTTACCGGCAAAGTTGATTGCGACGGAAGCACCAGCATCGTCGGAAAGGTCGAGGGCGACGTTAACTGCGGCAGCAGCGCCCATATTAACGGAAATGTAATCGGAAACATTGATTCCGGCGGCAGTTCGACTGTTTCGGGGAACGTTTCCGGTGACATTGACGCCGGCGGCAGCGTACGTGTCGGCAGTCGGTATTAAGGCCAAAAGGCTGTACCGTCTTTTAGAAGTTATTTTTACAAAAAACAGTCTCGGTTTTTATTCCGGGACTGTTTTTTTATTTCATCCCGCACCGTCCGAAGTTCATCTCTCTGCACAAACGGCCTGCGGCCCGTCCAAACGACCGAACGGCAGAAAGACGCCCGGCTATTTTAATTCTTTTATTTGAACCGTCATCGCGATCTGATGTTTTTCTTTCGGTAGCAAACGGACAAAACTGTCTCCCTGGTTTGCCGGTTCCACACAAACAAATTTTTTATACTGGCCTTCGCTCATTTCCGCAAGATCTTTATCCGGGTTCCAAACCACCGTCGTGTCGGAACCGCTTTTTTCGACCGATATGATCCGATTTAACACCGGATCGATAATTTCCACCGTTCCGCGGTGATTGAGAAAAGCGGCGTCAAACTCTTCCCGAATTTTCAAATTTCCCTTCAGGGTATAGGTTTTTCCGTCCAACGAGCTTTTGTAGCGGTAGCCCGACAATCCTTTTATCTCGGCTTCGTCACGGCAACCGAGGTTAAAATACGCATGCAGCGCTTCGCTGAACTCAAAGACTTCGTCACCGTGATTTATTGTTTCAAGGCGGTATTCCAGTTTATCGGTAAGGCGGATCCGCAAGTTTGCGACGGCGTTAACGCGGTATTTTTCGTCGGGAACCAAAGATAATTCGACTTCCGCCGAATTTTTACCGGCACACACATTCTTGACCGCCCAACCGGAAAGCCGGGCAAAACCATGACGGGGAAGCCCGCCGTTTAGTTTTTCTTCCGCAAATCGGGGCCAACAGACGGGAACGCCGCCCCGGATGGCGTGAATATTATCAAATTTATTAAGATCTCCGAGCCAGAAAACATCATGATCCTGATTTTTGGGACGATAGGATATCAGGTTGGCGCTCCAAAGAGAAATTTTGCATTCGGCCAAATCGTTGCTTAAATTTATAAAACCGTCATTTTTCATATTCCTACCTTTCATCGCGACCGTCTTCCGATCGTCCGCTGTTTTCAAATTCCTTCACCGGCCAACCGCCGGCGGGTTGTATTTTAGTTCTTTTTAACCGCAAGAGCAAACGAATTTTTCTATTCTGCCGACAGCTCTTGCCACCACGGAGAGGTAATACTGTCCATATTTATCTTTTCGCCGATCATCGGCGTCAGAACCCGAACATTATTTTTCTGCGCTTCTTCCAACAGCATGTCGATTGACTCGTGCCAGGGATGGAGAGCAAGGTCAAACACCGCCCAATGGACGGGAATGATCCGGGCAGCATGCAGATCCTGCGCCGCTTTCACCACCTGATGCGGAAACATATGGGTATTCGGCCAACCGGTGTTCCAACCGTCAATTTCGATCGCCGCCAGATCAAAGGGGCCGTGTTTGCGGCCGATTTCCGCAAAGTGAGCGCCGTAACCGCTGTCTCCGGCCCAATAGATTTTGCTGTCTGCGGAACGGATCACATACGAATTCCACAATGTTTTATTGCGATCCCCCAACCCGCGTCCGGAATAATGAACCGCCGTCTCGGCAGTTATTTGCAAGGTTTCGTCCTCGAAAACGTCGCCCCAGCCCAGTTCAACAATGCGGCTGTCGTCAATTCCCCAGCTGCGCAAAGCCGCGCCAACTCCCAGGGGAACGATAAAGCGCCCTTCCCCGAACGCCTGCACCGTCTTGCGTTCCAAATGATCATAATGATTGTGAGTAATGACAATATAATCAACTTTGGGCAGTTCTTTTCTGCTCAGCGGCGCTTCATCGTAACGGGAAACGACAAACGGCACCGGCGCCGCATTTTCCAACACCGGATCAAAAACAATTCTTTTGCCGCCGGTTTCGACGATTGCCGAAGAATGCCCCAGCCAGTAAAAAGCAAAATCGGCAGAAACCGAACCAAAATCTTGACGTGACAAATGCTTTTTAGGCAGCTTCCGAGCGGGGGCAAAACGGGAACGCGTCAGGAAAAAACGCCAGTCTATCGGACCGTTGCGAACATTCCCAAAGTCATGGAGAATCGGTTCCGGGCTTTGAAATTCGCCGTCTTTAAAATAAGCCAGTTTTTGATACGAACTCAGTTCTTCCGCCGAAGGGGAAGCCCCCGTTTCCCGCAGTACCCAGGCACCGCCAAGTCCCGCCAGGATCATTAATGCCGCTAAAAAAAACAAAAACATTTTTATACCTTTTTTCACCGTTAGTCTCCGTTTTTTATCCGCATGCGCAACCGCCGCCGAATTTGTTTTTTAGTTAATATAACGGTTCTTTTTAAAATAGCAAATGCTTATCCGGCACATTTTGCCATGCTTGACAGGCATGGCGCAACACAATACAATAGCGCAACAAAGGAGATTTTGGCATGGAACTCAGAGTATTGCGCTATTTTTTGGCCGTTGCGCGCGAAGGAAGCATTACCGGCGCCGCCAACGTTTTGAACGTCACCCAGCCGACGCTTTCCCGGCAGATCAAAGAACTGGAACAGGAGTTGGGGCAACAATTGCTGATTCGCGGCAGTCACAACGTTTCGCTGACCGCCGAAGGAATGATTTTGCGAAAGCGCGCCGAAGAAATTGTTGAAATGGTAAGCAAGACCAAAGCGGAACTCCGCTCGGCCGAAGACACGATCGGCGGCGATATTTATATCGGCGGCGGTGAAACCGAAGGCATGCGCCTGATCGCCGAAACGATCAAAGAACTGCAATCGCAATATCCGCAAATACGTTGTCATCTGTACAGCGGCAACGCCGAAGACGTGACCGAAAGACTGGATAAAGGGCTGCTTGATTTCGGCATTTTGATTCAGCCGACCGATTTGTCAAAATACGATTTTCTTTCTTTGCCGGTTAAAGACGTTTGGGGCGCCATTATGCCCAAGAGCTGCCCGCTGACTCAAAAAAAGGCGGTAACCCGGCAAGATCTGGTCAAACTGCCGCTGATTTGTTCCCGTCAGGTTTTGCAGCAAACCGCCATTCATAACGAATTCGCCGCCTGGTTCGGCAAAGATTTTGCCGCCCTGAACATTGTCGCCACCTATAACTTGGTTTTTAATGCCGCTTTGCTGGCGGAACAGGGAGTGGGATACGTCTTAAGTTTGGACAAGCTGATCGATACGCGAAACAGCGCCCGCCTGTGCTTTCGTCCTTTTGAGCCCGCTTTGGAATCGGGTCTCGACATTGTATGGAAAAAATATCAGATTTTTTCACCGGCAGCCCGCATCTTTCTTGAAAAGTTGCAAAATAAACTAAAAGCCTGACGGATGAGAAAAGCGCCGGAAATGCTTCCGGCGCTTTGAATTCGCTTAGGATTTGATACACAGAATATAGTAAGTCCCGTCTTTAACTTCGACCCCGTGAGTGTCATGCCCAAACCCGGGGAAACTACGGTCAAAGCTTTGCAGGGCTTTAAGATAACCGAGCAGCGGACCGTCGGCGGGACCGGCGTTTTCACCCGGCATCATCAACGGAATTCCGGGCGGGTACGGAACCACGCCGGTTGCCAGAGTTTTGCCGGCAATTTCATCCAAGTTCAGTGAAACCACATTATTGTGCACCAGATTTTCATATGCTTCCACCGGCGTCATATCGGGATGCGGAAGCACCGAAAATGCCGAAGCAAGCGCTTGGGTGGTTCCAAGTTCTTTCATTGCCGCAAACATCTTGTCGGCCAAATCTTTTAAGCCCATATCCCGGTAAGTGTCGCCGTATTGGTTTACCAGTCCGGGAAGCACGCGACTCAACGGCGCATTGTCGTCATAGTCGGTTTTAAACTCAAACAAAGCGTTAAGCAACGTTCCCCATTTGCCGTTGGTTACTCCCAGCGAGAAAAGGAACAGAATCGTAAAATCGGTCGTTTTTTCGACAATGATTCCCTTGTTGTCCAAATAAGCGCTGACTACGGCCGCCGGCAGGCCCTGTTCTTCCAGTTTGCCGTCCGGTCCCACGCCCGGCGTCACAATCGAAACCTTGATCGGATCCAACATGCAGAAACCCGGCTCGACATCGCCGAAACCGTGCCACTCCTCGTTGGGACGCAGTACCCAGTATTCGGGATCGGTTGCCAGATCTTCTTCCGCAACTTCAAAAAACGGTATTTTCTTGCCGCTGTCCTTGTCAATTGCAAAATCCGGCTGCCAAGCTTTGAAAAACCAGTCCTTTTTACCGCTGAATTCGGCATTCAGACGCGCCAGCGTACGGCGGAAAGAAACCGCCTCACGGATCGAAACGTCGGTCAGCGCCCGGCTGCCCGGACCGTCCATCATCGCCGCGCTGATGTCGTTGGAAGCGATAATCGGATAAAACGGCGAAGTTGAGGCCTGCATCATAAAAGCTTCGTTAAAGCGCTGATGATCAATCGGGTTACGGCCTTCGCGGATATGGATCATCGACGCCTGAGAGAAGGCCGCCAACAATTTATGAGTGGATTGAGTCGCAAACATGGTCGGTCCCTTACGGTCGTCGTCTTTGGGATCGCAACACATGGCAAAACGCCCTTTATACATCGGATTAAAACGTGCATAACCGTACCACGCTTCGTCAAAATGAAGACGGTCGACACTCTGCCCGAGCAACTCTTTGACCTTGTTGACATTATAACAAAGCCCGTCATAGGTCGAGTTGGTGATAATGGCATGAACCGGCGTGGTATCCATGCCGTCTTTCACCAGCGGGTTATCGGCAATTGCCTGACGCACCGCATCCGGCGTCATCCGATCGGGCGTAATCGGGCCGATAATGCCGTAACGGTTGCGGGTCGGCACCATATAAGTCGGAATGGCGCCCGACATGGTAATGGCGTGTTCAACCGACTTGTGACAATTGCGGTCGCAAAGGGCAATTTGGTTACGGGTTACACTCGCCATCAACACCACCCGGTTGGAAGTTGAGGTTCCGTTCGTCACATGATAGGTGCGGTCGGCGCCGAAAACCCGCGCCGTGTACCGTTCGCTTTCGCCGATCGGTCCCGAATGATCCAGCAGAGAGCCCAACGCCCCCACCGAAATCGAAAGATCGGAACGGAAAATCGGTTCACGGAAAAAGTTGAAAAAGGCGCGGCCGGCCGGCGAACGCAAAAAACCGGTACCGCCGGTATGCCCCGGCGTATGCCACGAATATTCGTGCACTTTGGAAAAATCGGCCAACGCACTGAACATCGGCGGCAGAATAAACCGGCGGTATCGATCCGCCGCCGCCAAAATACGGCCGCCGATAAAATCAGGCGTATCTTCCAAAACCCAGATAAAATCGTTGACATTTTCCAAAATCTCGGTCGGAACTTCCGAAGCGTCGGTCCGTCCCGCCAGCAGAAACACAGGCAGCTCGCGGTTATGCTCACGCAAAACTTTCAGCACTTCGATCGTATTGCGATAATCCTCGTCGTTGCGGCGGCTCAACCGTAACAGCACGCACTGAATGGCCGGGTCGGTCGACAAGATAGCCTTGGCGTCGCCGCAGCTTTCGGAAACTTCGACTTTGACGTCTTTGGCTTCCAATTCGTTCTTAATTCCGCGCACCGTCCGCGCAGCAGCGGTATTATCGTTTATTCCGTCGTAAATTATCAGGACTTTTATTCCCAATGGATCGTTATGGTCTTTCATTTTCAATTCTCCTTGTTAATTTTGCCAGGCGGGGCTGGAAACCGTAGAAGTGTTGATATAATCGTTGAGTCGCTTCGAGCTGTATTCGCCCAACGAAACCCAAAACATGGCAATCAATGCCGCAATCGTAATCGCCAGGGTCATATAACGTACCCAGACCGGAACACAGCAGCCTCCGGGCTTGATCCCCGTATCCTTGATTTCCAGTTTGCGATTGACCGAAAGTTCGTAGAAAATAATCGTCGAGATAACAAAAATCAGCGCCCAACGCGTTTGTCCGCTGTCCGAACCGATCATTGCCGCCATACTGTACAGGGCGCCGATCAGACCGACAATCGTATAGAACAATCCCTGACTGTCCGACATTTTCTCATGGCCGAGAATTTTGATCGCCACACAGGAATAAATATACGGCAACAACGTCATAATAACGGCAATCGAGGCAATTTTGCCAAACTGTTCGGAGGCGGTCGGAGACATCGTTGCCAAAACCTGCAGCGTCATGATCGCCGCCACGATGGCCAACCCGGCCGCCGGTACGCCGCGCCGGTTCACCCGCGCAAATATGTTGGCAAACAATCCGTCCTTGGCTGCCGCCTGAGCCGTCTGACCGACCAAAAGTGTCCATCCGGCCAGTGAACCCAAACAACCCACCGCCGCACAAACCGCGACGATTTTTCCGGCGGTGCTGCCCAGGGCAATGCTCACGGCCTCGGAAAACGGCGCCGACGAAGTTATCAGTTCTTTGTTGGGAATAATCCCCATAATTGCCGAGGAACTGAGAACGTAACATACGGCCGCCAAAAGAACGCCGACTACGGTCGCAATTGGCACGTTACGCGCCGGATTTTTGACGACCGCCGTCGAAACCGAAGCGCTTTCGACCCCGATAAAAGCCCACAGCGTGAAATTCAAAGTCATGCCAACAGCGGTAAAGTCACTTTGCCCGGTGACATTCCAGCCTTCCATGTAAGTTTCGCCGCTAAACCAAAACCAACCCAGCAGCGCCACGCCGACAATCGGAAACAAAGCCACGGTTGTCGTAATCCCCTGCATCCGTCCGACCACCTTCGGACCGAGAATGTTGGCGTAAGTAAAAAACCAAATGACCGAAATCTGTGCCAAGGCCATTACCAACGGATCTTTCAACGAAGGAAAAAACGGAGTCAGATACCCGAGCCCGGCCACCGCCAGCCCAACATTGCCGATAACGTTTGCCAACCAGTAAACAAGGTTGGTCTGATAACCCATATAATCGCCGAAAGCCTTGCGTGCATAAGCGTAAGGCCCGCCGGCGGCGGTGTTGATTTCGGTTAATTTGGCAAACACCAAACCCAACGCAATGGCGCCCACAACCGTAATCAGCCAGCCGATGATGGCAATACTGCCGATACCGGCAAGGTTGGCCGGCAACATAAAGACGCCGGAACCCATCATATTTCCGGCAACCATCAAAATGGCCGGAATCAGTCCGATTTTATTGCTTTCGCTTACCATATTTTTCTTCCCGATTAAAAAATTTGTATGTTTCACCACTCTTAAATAATCGGCTTTTACAAAGTTACAATTCCCTGTACCGGTTTTTTATTTTTCGGATAAAGTCTTTATAATCAAAGTTTTATTTAAAGTAGGACCGCAATGATTATGTTGAAAAAGTAATCTTTTAAGGAGGTTTTTATGAAAACAACATACAAATATGCCTTTGCCGCCGCGTTGACCGCAGCTTTTTGCCTGACGGGAAACGTTTTGCAAAACGGAAACGCAAATGCCGGTGAAGACAACGGAAATTTAAATCTTACCACCACCCGCAATCCTAACCGGGTTAATATTAACACAACACAAGGAGAACGAAACATGTCCGAAGATAATTACAACCAAAACAACCGCGATGCCGTTCGTGAAGACAACAACAATAACAACAACGCATCGTTTGACAGCAACAACAACAATGACAACGGCCAAAACCGCGGCGAAGACAAAAGCGCTTGGGAAAAAACCAAAGAAGGCGCCGCTCTGATCGGTGACGCCATTGCCGAAAAATCCGGCGACGCTTGGGACGCCACCAAAGAAGGCGCCGCCAAGGTATGGGACAAAACCAAAGAAGTGAGCGGTAACGCCTGGGAAGCGACCAAAGACGGTGCGGCCAAAGCCGGCAATGCCATTTCCGAAAAGTCGAGCGACGCCTGGGAAGCGACCAAAGACGGCGCAGCCAGAGCCGGTGACGCTATTTCCGAAAAGTCGAGCGACGCCTGGGAAGCCACCAAAGACGGTGCTGCCAAAGCCGGTAACGCCATTTCCGAAAAGTCGAGCGACGCCTGGGAAGCCACCAAAGACGGTGCGGCCAGAGTAAACAATGCCAACCGTGAAAACGTCAGAAACACCAACAACGGAATGTATGAATAAACAGAAACTTTTGCCAAACGCCTTCCGTTTAAATCCGGAAGGCGTTCGCATTTTAAAGTTCGGCCGCCGTCCGCAGTCATCAGCGACTGCTTTTTTGGGGTTTATCGCAAAGGTTGCCAATGCGATATAAAAAGTTTATGCTGGGAACCGATAAGAACAGAGCAACCGCCTCAACGGAGAACGAGAATGAAAATTGTCGAAGAATTCATCAAAGGAAAAAAATCAGGACCCGCAACTGTGCGAAGACGGCATTTTCAAATCAAAGGATCTGATTGCCGTGATTGACGGCGCTACCGCCAAGACTCCGATTTTATATGACGGCATGTTGCCGGGAAAAGCGGCAACCGAAAAAGTAAAAGAAGCGCTGCAACAACTGAACCCTTCTCTCGATGTTTACGAAGCCGTCGACAGGATAACGCAGCATCTTGCCGAGTGGTACCGAAAACGCGGTTGTTATCAACATTTGAAAGAAGTGCCGGCAGAACGTCCGAGCGCATCGGTTGTCATTTACAACCGTGTCAGAAAAGAAATCTGGCAAGTCGGAGATTGCGCGGCAATGATTGACAACGTTTGTTTTTATAACCGCAAGCTCATTGACGACATCACGACTCAAGCCCGCTGTCTGTTTTTGCAAATGCAGTTGGAACTCGGAAAAACGGCAGAAGAATTGTCCGCTTGCGACAGCGGCCGCGAATTCATTATGCCTTTGCTCAAAAACCAGAGCCTTTTGCAAAACAACCTCGGCGGATCCGAATACGCCTGGGAAGTGTTGGACGGATTTCCGGTCTTAAAAAAACGAATCAAGATCATTGACGCGTCGGGAGCCAAAAGCGTCGTTCTGGCTTCGGACGGATATCCGAAACTGTTTCAAACTCTTGAAGAAAGCGAAGCTTATTTGCAAAACGCGCTTGCCGACGATCCCCTTTGTATGAATATTAACAAAGGAACAAAAGGACTGACAAAAGGCAACAATTCTTTTGACGACCGCGCTTACATCCGAATTGAGCCTTAAACTCCGCCCGCATATTTTTTACGCATCTCCCCTTGGATTATATAACTGATATCCCCATATCCACAAGAAGCGATGTGAGGAAATTCTGATAAAATATAATATGGGGACATCCTGATGAAAAAAATTGCCATCCTGCTTTTGCTGTTGTTTCAGTCGGTATCGGTTTACGCCCAGACAACACCGGACGCTGCCGCTGTCTTCGATCCTGCCAAAACCGGCAAACAACTCGACAACATGACCGCCACCCTGAACAGCGGCAAAGCCACCCGTGAACAGACGGCCGCTTTTTTGCAAACGCTGACCCAAACTCAGGAAACCTTGTCGCAGGCACGGCAACAACATGCAACCGAACTTGATTCGGTACAAAGAAAGCTCAACGCCCTCGGCCCGGCACCGGAAAAAGACGACAGCGAACCGGCGACAATTTCCCGCCAGCGCAAAGATTTTACCAAAACCGCCAACGGCCACAAAGCGCAAATTGCTCAGATTGACTTATTGTCCGCAAAAATCGACGACATCAACAATCTGATTCTTAAAGTACTCAATCGGCAGCTTTTGGACAGCATTCTGGTTAAACAAAGTTCCATTTTTCATCCTCAGCAATTTTGGGAATCGCTTACCAGTTTTGCCGGGTTTTTGTTTGAACTGGTAAAATCGCCGCTTAACTGGTATCAGAAACTTTCGCCCGAACGTCAAACCACGGTCAAAAATAACATTCTTGCGGTCGTTCTGGCGATGCTGGCCGCGTTGGCTACCGCTTATTTGCTCAGCCGCTACATTAAACACTGGTTCGGTTACCGCGAAAACATCGAATATCCCGACTATTCGCAAAAAGTACGAGCAGCCGTATGGATGCTGATTGCCCGCGGCGCCATTCCGGCCGCCGTGATCGGAGCTTTTTTATTTTGGCTCAGAAACAATGATCTGGTCAATACCGACGCTTTCGGATTGTTGTTAAATACGGCAGCGCTTTACGTGCTTTCCTATTATCTGGTCAAAGCGGCGGTTAAGGTTACCTTTACCCCGTTCAACGGCAAATGGCGGATTATTGAAGTCGGTGACGGCTGCGCCAAATCGATCAGTTCGGCGTTGATTATTTCGGCCGCGGCCATTTGCATTGTTTCTTTCTTTCAAAGCGTGGCCGACCAAATGGCCTATGACAATTCAATCATTTATTCGTTAAAGATTTTCGCCAACGCGGTTAAGGCCTTTTGCGTGGTATGGGTCACCCGAACCGCCCTCTATGACAACAAAACCCTCTCCGACACCGACATCAACGGCGACACCCCGATAGCCGAATTGAGCACTTCTTCAAAAATCAGCCTCGCCGTCACCTTTGTCATGAGCGTCGCTTTCTCTTTTTCTTTGTTCGGTTATATCCGCCTGTCCGAATACATTATCAACCGTTTTATCATTTCCGCGGTGGCGGTGGGTATCCTCTATATTATTGACAAACTGCTGCGCGGCCTGTTTCATCGCATATTGCAGTTTCGGTTCTGGGTATTGACGTTTCGGATCAGCCGGCGCACGCTGATTAAGAGCGAATTTTGGTTCGGACTGTTGTTAACGCCGGTGATGTGGATTGCCGGGATCATCCTTCTTCTGGGCATTTGGGGCGTGTCGGTCGATCTGCTGCTGGCCCGCATCAAGGGCTTTTTGGTCGGCTTTAACATCGGCGGCGTTCATATTTCGATCACCTCAATTTTGCTCGGCATTATCAGCTTTTTTGTTTTGCTGTCGCTTTTCAAAATGCTTAAAAACAGTTTTCTCAGCGGCAACCTCAGCAAAATCGAAATGAACGACGGCCTGCGCAATTCGGTCGTTTCGTCAATCGGCTTTTTGGGTTTTATTATTTCCGGACTGCTGGCGATCGCGGTCATGGGCGGCAGTCTCAGCAGCATTACCATTATTGCCGGAGCGTTGTCGTTCGGGGTCGGTCTCGGGCTGCAGAACATGGTCAGCAACCTGGCGGCAGGTATGACGATTTTGTGGGAACGACCGATCAAAATCGGCGACTGGGTCAATATCGGCGGTCAGGAAGGCATCGTCAAAAGAATCAATATGCGCTCGACCGAAATCGAAACCTGGGACAAAGCAACCGTCATTGTCCCGAATTCGGACATTCTGTCAAAAAGCCTGATCAACTACACCTACGGCAACAAGACCGGCCGGGTGGTCGTCAAGGTCGGCGTCGGCTACGACAGCAATGTCGAACAGGTTAAACAGACGCTGCTTGAAATTGCCGCTTCCAACCCTAATGTTCTGACGACGCCGGCGCCGTCGGTGGTCTTTACCAACCTCGGCGACAGCAGTCTCGATTTTCAGCTCAACTGTTTCACCGCCAACGTATTCAACCGTTCTTCCATCGGTGACGATTTGCGCGACAAAATCATCAAACGTTTTCGGGAGTTGAACATCAACATCCCTTTTCCGCAACAGACGGTGCATTATGAAGCCGCAGCGCCGGATCAAAACACAGCGGCAGCTCAGGTACAGGCGGACCGTTCGGAAGCCAAACCGGCCGACGCCGAAAGCTGAAAAGGCATCCGATCCGGGCTTCTTCTCGGGCCGCCTTTTATTCGGTGCCCGGACAGGGGAAGCTTTCGACCAGAATTTCCGCAATCAGCGAAACCATGTCCTGAGGCTCAATATCCGACGGCAAATCACGCAGTTTTTTCGCGGCTTTTTCGTTGACGATTTCCGCCAATTTCCACAGCCGGACGATTTCTTCCTCGTTATAATCCTGATCCTGAGGTTTGGCCCAACTACCGATTTCGCAGGCATGGCCGCCCTGCTTTAATTCATAACCGAGCCGGCTGAGCAAAACGATATATTGAGTATAATACCCGCTTTCCTGATCCGAAACACTGAGCGGCCACAGCAAGATCGTTTTCATAAGGCCTTCTTTGCGGTGATGAACTTTGGAAGACACCACCGAATCATGATATTTTATTTTTTGCCCCAACCTGATGACATTTTCCATTCCCGGACGACTCAAAAGGGGGTGGCTGACGTCGCATTTATAATAGAATTTAACGCCGATCAGCCCGACAACGAAAAGCAATAAGACAACCAGCCACACATATTTTTCAAAACGGCGGCGAGCGGCCGATTTTCCGCTTTCTTTTTTCAATTTCTCTTTCAGCGCTTTCTCGAGATAACCGGCGCTTTCGTTGCCGCCGGTTTGACGAACAGCTTCCACATAGCCGGCAACCCGACTGTCAGCTTCTTCCGGGGTCGGACGGTCTTGCAAAACCTGATAAATGAAATCGGCAACAAACCGGTCGACGGTTTCGCAACTTTGGTCTATCAATTCTCCGACTTTGCTTTGTTCCAGCTTAGGGTCTTCACGCAACTGTTTTTGATTGAGAATAACATCAATCCGCTCGGTCAGCCGGATCATTTCTTCCATTTCGTCATCATTTCTCATTTTTTTCTCCGTTTTGCGGTCTCCGCCCGGTGCACCGCGGCCTTTTGTTATCACTAACAATTCGCCTTTAAATAGTCAATATTTTGTTGCGGCGGCCTTATTATATCATTAAAACCGCATCTTGACTTTTTGCAAAAAAACGTCTTGTATAGGACAAACCGACACAATTGCGCCAAAGGGAGAAAACAACATGAACCGAAGACTGATTGCAGCCACCGCCGCCGCTCTCTCATTAACCGTTATCACGGCCGGGTTTTGGCTTGCGCTGCCCAGGCTCCGCGCTCCCGCGGCCGCACCGACGGAAGAACGCGCCGATAAAATCAAAATTGAAAAAGGAGAACGAAAACTTTACCTGTTAAAACAGGGCAAAGTGCTGAGAGAATACAAAATTGCCCTCGGTTTTGCGCCGGAAGGTCACAAGCAACGCGAAGGCGACGGCAAAACCCCCGAAGGACTGTATCGAATTTCCGGCCGCAATCCCCACAGCAAGTTTCATTTGTCGCTGAGAGTCTCGTATCCCAACGCCGAAGACCGTAAACAAGCCGCGGCCAAAGGCGTCAGTCCCGGCGGCGACATCATGATTCACGGTCTGCCCAACGCCACCCCTTTTCTCGGCAATCTTCACCGGCTGAAAGACTGGACAGCCGGCTGCATTGCGGTCACCAACGACGAAATTGAAGAGATATGGGCCCTCACTCCCGACGGAACACCGATTGAAATTTTGCCCTAAACAACTGATTTAATCGTTTTTTCGTATTAAATCCTATTGACAAGCGACGGCACTGCCTGTAGCATACGGCGAAGTTTTAATAAAATGAGGTCAAAAAATTAACCTGTCATGAGTCCCGCATACGTTTATGTATTTAATCTGGTACTGGTGCTGCTGCTGGTATTTGCCAACGCTTTTTTTGTTGTTTCCGAATTTGCAATCGTCAAAATCCGCCGCACCAAACTGGAAGAACTGGCTCATTTCGGTAACAAACGGGCCGAAACCGCTCTTAAAATTACCGAAAATCTCAATACCTATTTAAGCGCCATCCAACTCGGTATTACTCTGGCTTCGCTCGGGCTGGGCTGGATCGGCGAACCGGCGGTTTCAAAATTGCTGGAAGACCTGTTCGGCAACTTTTTTGCCGGCAATCCCGTCTTGCTGCACTCGGTCAGCTTTGGCGCCGCGTTCGGCTTTATTACCCTGTTGCACGTCGTGCTCGGAGAGCTGGTTCCGAAGTCGCTGGCTATTCAGAATACCGAAAATTATGCGCTGCTGATTGCCAAACCGTTGTACGTTTTCAAGCACATCTTTTCGCCGTTCATCTGGGTTTTTGACAAAGTAACCGCCGGGATTCTGCGCCTGATGGGGGTTCAGCAGTCTAATGAAAATGACGATGCCCATTCGGAAGAAGAAATCAAACTGATTATTGACGCTTCGCAAAAAGGCGGCGTGATTGACGATACCGAAGGCGAAATTATTCAAAACGCGATTGATTTTTCGGAAATTTACGCTCACGAGATCATGATCCCGCGGCAGGACATGAAATGCCTTTACAAAGATTATACGCTTGCCGAAGCAATGAATTTCATCAAAACCCACAACCATACCCGCTTTCCGTTATGCGAACGTGACAAAGACCACATCATCGGCATGCTGCACATCCGCGATTTGCTCGAGTATGAAGGCGACGGCAACGACACCGACATTCTGACCAAGCTGGCGCGCAAGATCTTGTTTGTTCCCGAAAACAAGTCGATTTCGGAAATTTTGCACCAAATGATGCTGCGCCATATTCATTTGGCCATTGTGGTGGACGAATACGGCGGAACCGCCGGACTGTTGTCAATGGAAGACATTTTGGAAGAACTGGTCGGAGATATCATGGACGAACATGATGACATTACGGATGAACCGATCAAAAAAATCAATGATTCCGTCTGCGAATTTGACGGTGTGGTGCTGGTGGAAGACGCTTTTGACTGTATGGGGCTGCCGGAGTGCGAACACGAAGAAAGCACGATCGGCGGCTATGTCTTCGGTTTGCTCGGCCGCCTGCCGAAAATCGGTGACAAAGTCGAAGACGTTTATTGCCATTACGAAGTGATCGGGGTTGACAATATGAGAATCACCCGCGTTAAGGTTCTGATCAAGCCGACCGGAGAATCCGGCCGCGAAGACTAAAACATTCTCATGCGCCGAATCCAGGCTATGCCCTGCCTTTGCCGACGGGGCATAACGTTTTTTGCCTCAACGGCGCTTTTTAAAATTTAATTGATAAAAGCGGTTGTCTTTTTTAGAAAAAGATTATATAAAATAAGGAATTATAATCATTCAGTCAGGACAATAAAATTATGAAAAAAATACTAGATTACATCCGCTACGGCGAAGGCTTGGGCATTAAGTTCTTATTGCCGTTTTCTCTAATTGTCGCTATTTTTCTGGCCGCAACCGTTAAAATTGAAGGAAACGACGTTTTGGTACCGGCTGCACAAAAGGTTGCCGACGAATTTCTGCCGATTAAAATCGAAAACGGCGTCATTGTGGAACCGGCCGACACCGTAAAGACCTACTCTATTGCCTTTGACGACGAAAACAACGACGTCAACAGCAATATCAATGTTGTGCTGGACACCAAAGTTGACTATTTCGAACCGTCCGAACTCAAACAGGGAATTTATATCAGCCGCCGTGCTTTGTACTCGGTTACCAAACGCGAAACCAAAATGTACAATTTTGAAGAATCTTTATACATTCCCCAAGGAGACTACTCCGACCTGTTCAAAACCATACTTAACTGGAGTGTCCTGTTTGTCGGCATTTTCGGTTTTATCGGCGTCGCAATTGGCTTTTTTATCGCCATCATTTTCTATGCCGTCTGTTCTTATGCGGTTTCGGCATTTCTCGGCAAAAGTTTTCTCTTTGACCTCAGAATGCGCTTAAGTACGTTAGCTTTCATGACCACATATGTTGTCTTTACCGTCTTGGGCTGGTTCGGCTTCAGCAGCTTTATAATTTTCTTCGTTGCCGTTTTGGCCTTGCAGGGGGTTATCTTCAAAGAGATCCCGGCCCAGGAAACACCGGCGGCTCCTCAGCAAAACTGACGGGCCTGTCGGTTTCTGCCATATCAAACATCCCCCGCACGTCCGGGGATGTTTGATTTGTTTATCCCCTAATTCGAAACGAAAAATTCCGGGATAGCTTTCTCTGTTGATGATGCAAGTATCAATAAAGCGCCTACGGTCAAATCACCAAATTACAACAAATGGTTTTAGACAAATTATGGTTTACAAATCGCAATCGATATGCTAAAATAGACAAAAGAAGACAAATTGAAGCACATAAATGAGGTGAGTTGAATGGAAACAACCGCAGAAAAAATGAAACGTTTAGGCAAAAAAAGCTGGGACTGGCTCTCAAAAACCGTCAGACACGGTTCCATTAAGCTGGCGTTGTTCTTATCTACCATGATCGGCAACGGCAGTCCCTCGACCGCGGCAACCATGATCGGAACCAACGATAATACAAACGCCCCTCAAAACCCGATCGAACTTTCGGAAACCCCGGGACAAAACAAAGCCAACGCGGCCGATTGTAATGCTGCAACCGAAAAATTTGAAGAACTGTTGGCAGAAGCTCTGGTTTCGCAGAATCAAAACCTCATCGGAAATTTTGATGTTGAAGGCCGCAGCTTTACCCCCGAAGAACTGCAGATGATTCAGCAAAGCGATCTGAGCAAAGAAATTCAGTCGATTGCCAAGAAAAAAGCTAACCCCGGTGCGCCGAAAAAAGGACAGCAGACTTATTGTCTGGGCGCCGTCAAAAATGTTTATGCCACCAAAGGCATCACGATTGACGCCCAGCGTTTTGCCTATCGTGCCGTTGACGGCTTTAAGAAAAATGAACATTTTGTCGAAATTGACACCAACATGGAAAATTTCCATTCGCTGCCCGACGCCACCGTCATTGCCTGGGAAAAAGGCACAACCCGCTACGGCCACGTGGCGATGAAAATCGGCAACAAAGAATACTGCGACTTTATATACAATCTGCGCACTCACAATCGCCGCGGCAGCAGCGGACAGCGTTACGGAAAAGCACATGCCTACATTCTCAAGGATATGCCGATTGACAAGAAGCTGGCTAAAAAATTGATTGCCGAAGGCCGGTTGAAAGAACCGCTCAAGAAGCAAACTCTGGCAATGGTTAAAATCGGCAAAATGAAAATGCTTTTAAATGTCAAAGATTTGGCCCAAATCAACGAAGACTTCCGCCAAGCCGACGTTCCGGAAATCAAGCTCCAACCCCAACCGTTGGCGATGGGAAAAAAGCAGCAGAAAATGATGGCTCGAATGCTGCAAAGAGACTGAGACTGAGACTAAATTACAGAAACCCCGGCAATCCGGGGTTTCTGCTTTTTAAGCCATCAAGCTTATTTTTCACGATAATTCTCTTGAACCGTAACGGTTTGATGGGGCGTATAGATATATTCGGCAATCGCAAAAGCACCATACAATATAATGTACAAGCCCATTAAAGTGGTGATGGTAATGGCACCGATCGCCGGGTAAACCAGAATCAGAAACGCAAACAAAATGCCGAGAATTCCGATCCCCATCGTCCAGCCCCAGGCATAACCGTCCCTTCTGAGCTCAAACGAATTCGCCAGCTGGACCACGCCGACCGCCAAACACCACAAGGCAAAGATGATCGGCAGTGTTGCGGCGCTGACGCCGAGATTACTGACAAAAATAACACCGACAAAAATATCCAGCAGCCCAACCACCAGATACCAGCCGGACCGGTAGGAAAACGAAGCCAGAAAATATCCGGCGCCGACAACAATGAAGGCAATCCCCAGATAAAGCGCCAGGCCGAGCAAACTGGCCACCGGGTTAAACCAAACGTATAAGCCGAGGATAATCATAATAATGCCGGCAATCAAATGCCAGAATCCGGCCGTTTGAAAAGTGGCAATGCCGGAATGATTTACGGTTTCAGCCATGATTTTTCTCCTTTTACAAATGTAATTCAGTAGAGTATATAACCATGGCGACGCATTTTTCAAAGATGCGACGACATTATAATTTGCCGTAATCGGAAAATTTGGCTGCCCGACAGCGATTGAGCAGATCGGAACTCTTGGCGACACCGCCGAAAGCACGGATCATCCGCACGCCCTCCAGACGGCCGCCGCTGATTTCTTCGAGACTCTTGCCCTGTTCGATTTCATATTTCGCCATGCCGCATTCGACGCACCATACCGGCGTCACTCCGGCATTGAGGGCACCGACAATATCGGTGCGGTATGTATCGCCGATCATCGCCACTTTGGGCGACGCTTCGATCCCGAGTTGGCGAAACGCATATTTGAAAATGCCGGGATGCGGTTTGCCGAATTCGATCACGCGACCGCCCATTTTTCGATAAGCTTCCGCGACCAACCCCTGACGAACCACAGGTAATGCAACGTCACCGTTTTTCGGCTTTTCGAAAGCGCGAAAATCGGGGTTGGCACAAATTGCCGGAAGCCCCATTTTTTGCAAAGCGCGCAATTGCGGCAAGAACGGATCAATCACCATACTGTCCCACCAGGCCGGACCGTCGTCGCTGCTCATCCGCGAAAGATAAAAGTGCTGATGCAGAGCCGGCAATTTTTCATATTGCGCATTGGTCAACTGGGGAATCGAAATATAAAAAGCATCGGCCTCCCGGGGCTCATCGACCGTCACATACGGCGTCTGTTCAAAAATCTGCTTGCGCGGATTCCCGAAAACAAAAATGCGATTGCCGTCAATATCCAGACCGCCGGCGGCAAAAGTTTCCCGCGCCGCATCACCGGAAGTTACCATATCGGTAAAATGGCGCTGCGGTTCCAAACCGCGTTTGCGATAAGAATTTATCGCCGCCTCGGCCAACTGGGTTGTATTGGAAACGATACAGACCGGTTTGCCGCATTTTACCATTTTTTCCATAATTTCACGGCTGCCTTCATAAAAAGCGCTCCCGTCCCAAAAAACACCGTAAGCATCGACCAACAGAACGTCAAAACTATCGGCAATGTCGGCAAATCCGTCATATATCTTCATTTTCAATCTCCGTTTTATACAATCCCGGTTTCACTATAACAAAAAATAAGCACAGCGCAATTTTTTTTTAAAATTCACTGGATTTTAGACAACCTTGTGTTATAATAGACAGAAAATAGACTGATAAAGGTAAAAGCTATGGGTAAATTTTCGTTTGACAGAGATTATTCAAAACGCGTCTCCATGCATCGTGACAACGAGCAGCATAAAAAACGCGGTGAAAATCTCAGTGCCCGCAAAAATCAGATTTTCCAGAAAGAAAAGCAAGATACGCTCAGGGCGGAAGCAGAAAAACTTGCAACGCCGGAGATAAAAACGCCCGCCGCCACGGTTCCCGGTCTCAGCGACGAAGAGATTATCCAACAGCTCAACATGCTGACCGAAGCTTTTCGAGCCACCAACGGCCGGGAAGAAGAAAAAGCCCTGCACGACTTTGCCGCTCAATATCACCTTAATCTGCGCGTTGAGGCAGCGGTCTCCAAAACCGACAAGAGCGCGATTGCCCGCATGGTCTTTAACGGCGGCGTCGAAAAGCCCTTCGGCGGTTATTCGGAAAAATTTGCCGATTTGGCCAACTATCCGTACAAATACTCAATTCATCCCGGAAAAGCAGAAGATTATAAACTGGAAGACTCGCCGATTTGGCAGATGATGTCCGAAGAACCGCGGCTGGCGGAGATGAAGGGCAAAATGCTCGAAGCGCTGGCCAAAGCCGGGGTACGCCCGGAGATGCTGCCGGAAATGAATCTGAACGACTTCAAATATCTGATGTTTAACCATTGTGCCGTTCAAAAAGGCATGGGGTTTGCCAAACTGTTTCAGGCCAAGGACGAAAACGGCAATCCTCTGACTTACCGCGATATCCGCGCCGCCAAGGATGTTCCGGTCGCCACCAGCGCCAAACAGGAAAACGTCAAACGTTTTACCAAAGAGAATCCGCAGTTCAAAGATATGCTGCTGAAGGTTCCCGGCGCCAAGAAAGAATATGTCGAAGCCTTGGTCAAAAAGATGGAAACCAGCGGTCTCACCGATATGTCCAAAGAACTGGAACGGCATCCCGACTGGGCAAACCAACCGGCCATTGACGTCCATCATATCATCAACATCAAAGACTGCCGCCTGTTTGAAGCACAAGGAAAATCGTATGCCGCCGTCAACGATTATGAAAACATGTGTATTGTCAGCAACGGCACCCTGCTCGACGCTTTAGAACGTTCCAACGGCAACAGCGGCGAAAAAGCCCACTCGATTCACGGCAGCACCAAGCGCACCATGGTTCGCCTTGAACCGCAGCCGGGTGTTCGCTGTATGCTTGGTTTCAGTCCCGACATGATGATCATCGACCAACAAAACCAACAACAAAATGACAATCGCGGATTGAATTCCGAGGCCGAAAAAGCCGCCGCCAATTCGCAGGCCGTTATGCGTAACATCCAACAAAACAGCGGAGCAATGTCAGCATGAACACCCAGGAACTGATCGATTTTTTGCAACAAAACGATGAAGTGGGCCGCAACAAGCCTTCTACCGAAGTTAAAATCGCGATGGGCACACTCAAGCTCAAACAGGAAGGCTTTGCCCAGCCGCTGCCGGATTTTTACAAGCTGTTGCGCAAGTTCAACGGCCTTTCCAACAACGGTTGTTTTATCTTGGGAATTAATCCCGAAAGCACCATGTTTCCCGACCTGTTGGACTACAACCTCCGTCACCGGCCGGATATGCCGGAAGCGGTGATTCTGGGTTACAACGACGCTTTTCAGTTGGTTTACAGCGCCAACGACGAAAAGTATCACATCGTTGACAAAGACGACGGCAGCGAAGAAGGTTGTTCGGACAATCTGGCCGATGTTGTTCCGTATATTTTGCATATATAACTTTAAATAAACGGAATAATAAACAATGATGGAATATATAAAAAGAAAACTGGCCAAAACAAAAGATGATCAAGCTTGGAAAGACCAAATCGGTTATCCGCGCTATTATCAGGAAAACGGGCTTTTTATTAAAGAAACCGAAGACGGCGAAAAATTTGTCGTCACGTTGGATGAACAACACCAAGAGATTATCGTAGGAAAAGTAAAATGATAAGAAAACGTCCATGGATGGTAATTATCGCCGGACCCAACGGCGCCGGAAAATCTACCTTTTACGATAAGGTCATTAAAGACGACCCGTTAATGAAAAATGCGCCGTTCATCAATTTGGACAATATTGCCAAAGATATGTCCGCACCGAATCAGAATCCGAACGACAATATGCTCAGCGCCGGCAAAATCACTTATGAAGAAGTGGAAAAGCATATTGAAAGCCGCAGGAGTTTTGTGTACGAAACCACATCTTCGGGCAAAGTACATCTGCGTTTTATGGACGAAGCCCGCAAACAAGGTTTTAAAATTGCCACCGTGTTTATCGGTCTTTCGGATCCGCTGCTGTCTTATTATCGCGTCAAATCACGCGTTATCAACGGCGGTCACGACGTTCCGTATGAAGACATCATTCGCCGTTATCCCAAAATTATGAAAAACTTTCCGGAGATGCTGAAACGCAGCGATATTGCCGCCGTGTTTGACAACTCTTCCCACGAACCGTACAAATTGATCTTTTTAATGGACGACAAAGCCTTCCGTATCTTTTATCAATATCCCTCCTGGCTTGAAGAATCGATCAGGGAACGCAAAACGCGCAAAGATATGGTTTTTGCCGCCGACGCTATAGACGTCCATCGTTTAAACGACACCGAACTGCGTTTGATATCCGATCTGGCGTTTATGCCGTCGCTTGAAGAGCTTGCATCTGACAATTATGCGAACAAAATAATAGGTCCGTTACCGCTTGCCGAGAAAACAGCTTCGTCTCTCCCCGGAGAAAGGGATATCTCGCCGGTTACCAAGGAACAAATCAGGGAACAGGTCTCCAAATTATTTAACAGCGAAAAGAGGAGAGATCGTTTTTAATCCGTTAAGACAGGAGTTTACCCAAAAGATACCCCGGCCCGGCCGGAGTTTTTCGGGTGTTCTCCGCGTCGAACGCTTTTTTCGGATGACACGAAAAAAGGCGCCGTAGGCGCCTTTTTCAATTATTGCAGACTACCGACAAGCCGAAAAGACAGCACGGACAAAGTCCTCCGGCAGCCCGGGCGTTTTGCGAATCGCCGCTCCTTTAACCGTCAGCCGGGTCAGTTCTTCAATATCCGGTTCCGCAATACCGGCTTCGCCGAAGCTAAGCGGTGCGCCGATTTCGCGATACCAGTCTTTCAACGCGGCAATGCCGGCAACGGCGGCTTTCCGGTCCTCTTCTTCTTGCACGGCAAATATTTCGCGGGCAAACCGGGCGATTTTAGGGGCTTTTTCTTCCGCTTTGGCCGTCAGCCAGGCCGGGGTAACAAGGCCAGCCCTGCCCCGTGAGCAATATCATACAAGGCGCTGATCGGATGCTCCAACGCATGACACGGCATTGAGAAAGCGCCGACACCGGCCACATTTAAGCCGTTCCACCCCAGGGTTGCACTCCACATCAGGGTTGCGCGCGCTTCCAAATCTTCGGGATTTTGTAAAATACGGCGAGTGGCCGCCATCACGGTTTTTACCAAACCTTCCACATAATATTCCTGCAACGGAGTCCAACCGCCGTCGTTGGTAAAATAGCTTTCGGTCAGATGCGAAACGATATCCACCGCCGAAGCCGCGGTATAACGGGGCGGAACCGTTACCGTCAGCGACGGATCGAGGATTGATACCCGCGGATAGAAATGCGGACTGGCCAGCCCCAGCTTGTCGTTGGTTTCGTCGTTGGTAATCACCGCATTGCCGTTCATTTCCGAGCCGGTTGCCGGCAAAGTGAGCACGGTCGCCAACGGCAACGCTTTTTCGATTTTGGCTTCGCCGAGATAAAAACGCCATACGTCATCTTCCGCTACCACACCGGCTGCAATCGACTTGGCTTCGTCAATCACGCTGCCGCCGCCGACGGCAATCACAAAATCAACTTTTTCTGCCCGGGCTTTGGCAATTCCTTCGCGCGCATGGGTCAGTGACGGATTGGATTTAACCCCGCCGTGCTCGACGAATGCCATGCCCGTTTCCTGCAGCTGAGAAACGATTTTATCGTAAAGCCCTGATTTCTTTATGCTTTGTTGACCATAGACCAACAAGGCCTTATGACCCAAAGCGGTGACGTGCGCCGACAATTGCGAACTGCTTCCGGTCCCAAAAACAATTTTGGTCGGATTGTGAAAAACAAACCCCTGCATTACTTTTCTCCGTTGAAATACCGATGCACTCAGTAATTGTTGTAGTCATGCCCCGAATAATCGTTATATTCGTTTTGCTGTTGTTCAAAGCGGCGCTGCTGCTGCTCATAATACCGCTGCTGGCGCGAGCGCGCTTCCTGCTCGGCCGCCGCTTCGTAAATGGCGGAAATAATGGTATCGCGGAACTCGCGCGGGTGGGCGATATCCTGAATCACCATGCTGCTTTCGTCGTTACCCACCTGAACAATCGCATCACCGGCACCGAACAGGCGTTGCACCAGGCTTTGTACGATCTGCACGTCGTTAATTTTGGCTAACGGAATATCTTTTTCTTTGATGTTGATAATGCCTCGACGAACATAAACCCGCTGGTTGGTTACCGCATATATCTTGAGCTTGTTGTCGACCCGTTTATAAATGTAAGGAACAAACAAAAGGCCGCCTATTATCATCATAATCGCGGCAACCGAATAAATATGGCCGATAAAACGGAATCTTTCGCCTTGTCCGACACCGCTCCACACCGCCAAAAACATCAAAATGCCGATCGACATCAACAGTGTCGGCAACACAAATACCTTATAACTGAAATGAACTTCAATTTTAACGTATTCGTTGGGGCGTAGTTCTAATGTCATGTTGCGACTCCTTAATCTTTATCTGAGCCGATTATAATTTAAATTTTCATTAAAGACAACAAAGATATTTGTGTTGCAAATCGTTTGCAGACAAGCTAGCCTGAACAGGATCAACAAAAGTTTTGTGTCGATGACCGGCCGAAAATAAAAAATAAATGAACCTAGTTGCATAAACTCTCGTTTTAGCTGATGTATGGAGGTTAAAATGGACGATATTTCAAAACTGCTGCAGGAAGCGAAACCGCTTTATTTCGCCCGCAAAAAACGGCGCCGCCGCATTACGGCCGTTTTCGGCATGCTGCTGGTGGCCACCGGGCTCAGCCTCACCGGGCTGCAGACGCCGGAAAGCGAAAACATATACTGGGCCGAGGCAATGTTGACGGCAGCCGACAGCCAAATAACAGTGGCACAACAGGAATCCCTGATTGAAGACATGGGATTGCCGGTGGACGAATTCGGGCTTCTGATGGCAGGATAGATGAAAGACATAATCAATAAAAACAAAGGGCTGATCAGAGCCGTCATCCGCAAGTTTACCGGTTCTTACAACGAAGACATCGAGCAGGAAGTGTACATAAAAACCTGGCGTAACCTTGATAATTATCATGAAGAAGGTAAATTTAAACAATGGATCGGCGCCCTGACCGCCAATGTCTGCCGCGACTATTTCAAATCAAGGCAGTACAGCCAAAACAATGCCGAAGTCCGAGATCCGGAAATTCTCGAGACAATGCCGACTGCCGGTTTTCAGGAAGAGGCCGTAGACGCCAAGATGCGGCAAAAACTGATTCTGAAAGCCGTGGACGAACTGCCGCCCAAAATGCGCAAAGTGATTATTTTGTACGAGTTTGAGGAATTGAGCCTGGAACAAATTGCGCAAAAAACCGGCGTTCCGGCAGGTACCGTTAAATCGCGCCTGTTCAACGCCAGACAAATTTTAAAACAAAAACTCAGTTATTTAAAAGGAGAGTAAAACATGAAAAACAAATTTTTAACCATTGCCTGCGCCGCCATGCTGATCACCGGCGCTTCAGCCAACGCCGCCGAAAACGAACCGATGCCGATCCGCGACCGCCCCACTCCGGAAATGATGGAAGCACAGTTGGCCGACCGTTTGCAACTGAACAGCGACCAAAGAAAAGTCATACGGGAACGCCGCGAACAGGATCAGGTGGAAATGCGCCAGCTGATGGAAAAAATGAAAGAAATCCGCAACGAAATGAATCGTATCCGTCAGGCAAACATCGAAGCTTTCGAAGCCCAGCTCACACCGGAACAAAAAGCCGAATTTGACAAGATCAAGGCCGAACGCAAAGCTCATCATATGGAGAGAATGGGAAAAAGAAAAATGCGCCATATGAGAGAAATGCCGCATATGAAAGACATGCCGCATGACATGCCGCCGATGGCCGGAGAAATGAGAATGCCGGAACCTCCGGAAGAACCCAACCCGGTGTTGACCGGCGACACCCCGTCTCCGGTTAACGCGACCGTCACGCCGACAGACTCTGTCGCTGCCGAACCTGAAAGCAAATAGATCCGTATTCCCAAAAAATCCCGGTTTTTACCGGGATTTTTTTATTCGTTATCATCGCCGCGGCGTTACTTGCGCCGACGTTTCGGCGCTGCCGTCAGTTTGGAAAACAGATAAACAATCCCCGATACCAGGGTTTTGCGTTCCCTAACCTTCAACGAACTCCACCAATTGAGCAAACGTCTGAAAACACCGGGTTCTTTTTGCGGCGCCGGATGCTTCTTTTCTTTTTCGGGAACCTGGTATTCTTCCAACGACAATTCCTCGACTTTGCCGCGGAAAGGTTCCAAAATTTCACGAATGTCGTTGTCCGCAACATAGGCACCGTGGATTCGTTTTAATCCGCCTGCCGCATCCGAAAACAAGGCATCGCCGCGGCCGAGCAGCTTTTCGGCGCCGGTCGTATCCAAAACAGTACGGGAATCAGCCGAGGCAGCCGTTTTATAAGCCAGACGGGAAGGAAAATTCGCTTTCAACACACCGGTTACCACATCAACCGACGGCCGCTGGGTGGCCAAAATCAGATGAATCCCGCACGCCCGGGCTTTTTGTGCCAGCAAGCGGATATATTTTTCGACTTCGGGACTGACTGTAACCAAATCGGCAAATTCATCGATAATGCAAACAATATAGGGCATCAGACCGACCCGCAAATGATATTCGTCAATATTGCGGCAATGACTTTCCTCCAACTGCCGATAACGCCGTTCCATTTCACCGACCAGATAAGCCAAAACCGCCGCGGCATCCTTATTTTCGGTAACCACCGGCATCAACATGTATTGTTGATCGTTATAAATCGAAAACTCAATGCGCTTGGGATCAATCAAAACCAGTTTGAGTTCGGAAGTTTCTTTGGCCAGAATCAGCGACAGGATGAAGGTGTTGAGCCCAACCGACTTGCCGGACCCGGTCGTGCCCGCGACCAGCAAATGCGGCATTTTCGACAAGTCGGCAATCACAGGGTCTCCGGCAACGTCCGTACCGAGACAAAGCGGCAGCTTTCCCTTAAAATTCTGAAACACCTCACTGTCAACCAAGGTTTTAAAGTCAACCGTCCGCGGCTGTCGGTCCGGTATTTCGAACCAAATATTTCCGGAATCCGGCACTTTTTCAACGTCAACCGAAGAGACGCCCAACTCACGGGCAATGTCTTCCCGCGCGCTCAGAACGTTTTTTATTTTTGTACCGGGCGCCGGCGCAAATTCAACCAAACGCAGCAACGGCCCGTTTTTTTCGCCGACGATGTTACCGCCGATTCCGTAATGGGCCAAAATTTCTTCCAAAGCGGCACTCATTTCTTTTACCTTTACAATTTGGCCAGTTTAACGGCAATTTCACGTGCCAACTCACCGATCAGGACGCTTTCTTTCTCCGCCAGATCTTCATAGCTTTCGGTTAACGGCGCGCTCAGACGGCTGCGTTCGCGGGCAACGACCCGGCCGTTTTTATACACCGTCCACCAGGCGTCAATTTCTGTTTTTTGTCCTAAAACGGCATCCATTTTATTGACTTCAACCGTTACGGTATAAGTAAAGTTTTCGCTGACCAGGGTTTTAAACTTGACGACCGACTTGGGCAGATAAACGGAAATGTCATCGGCCAGCACCCGTGAAAACGAACTCGACAACGGTTCTCCCCAACGATAAAACTCCGACATTTTCAATTCCGAAGAGCCGGCTTCCATCGTCACGATCTGCGGCCGATCAAGATATCTCGGAATAAACACTTCCTCAACCCCGATGTCCATCCGCCGCTGCGAAACCGGCCGAACATCGCCTTCCAGGGCCTTGAGCTGATAAAAACGCGACGGGCTGCTGGTTCCGACACAGGCGGCAACCAACAACAACAGGACTGACAAAATCAAATTTTTCATAACTAATACCTTCCTTTTCCTCTTAATAACGATTCCGGATGTCTTTCTATATAATCAGCAAAATTGTTTAATGACTTGGCGGCGCCGGAAATATTTAACATTGCCCGGTTAAAATTGCGCAAAGTTTCCGGCACGTTCTGGGTTTGCTGCGGAATTTTGGAAAACTGCTGCAAAACGCCGGCAAGCTGCGGAACAATCTCATTATTCAGAGAATCGAGAAATTTATTCATTTTGGTAACCGTTTGTTTGAGCGGTATTTCCTGAAATCCCTGTGACAATTCCGCCAACGGCGACAACACGGTCGGAATTTCGGGGACGCGTTCTCCCCTGCTGCGGTATACCGCCGGGGTTCCCGCCGGCATCATTTCAAGTTCGATCATCAACTGTCCGGTAAGGTAATTGAGATTGTTGAGCCGAGCGCGCAATCCTTTCTCCACCAGCTCATTCAATATCTGGCGGCGGGTCTCGTTAGGCAGGGTCGGATTAAAGTTTTGACTGTTAAACGCCACATATACCGGAATGCTGAACTCGGTATCTTCCATATCGGTAATCAGGTCGATTTTATAAACCTTTCCGATATTCACGCCCTTGAAAACCACCGGCGATCCGACATCCAGACCCTTTATCGACTCCGAAAAATACATCACGACCATGCTGCGGGTGTCACCGCGGACTTTGTCCGCCACAAACATGCCGATCGTGGCGACAAACAAAATAATTCCGCAGATGAGAAACAAACCGATTAATTTGCTTTTTGGTTTTTTACGCATTTTCTTTGGCACCTCTGGTTAAAAAATTATAAACTTTTTGGTTAGGCGGGTTTTTCAACAGTTGGTTGGGGTTGCCGTAACCCTGAATGGATTTGGTTTCGCCGTCAAGAAAAATCGAATTGCTGCCGACGGCAAAAATTGACGCCAGTTCGTGAGTCACGATCACAATCGTGGTTCCGAGACTGTGATTGATATCCAGAATCAAATCATCCAGCAATTTGGAACTGATCGGATCCAAGCCGGCCGACGGTTCGTCAAAATAAACGATTTCAGGATCCAGCGCCAACGCCCGCGCCAAACCGGCACGTTTTTTCATTCCGCCGCTGATCTCCGAAGGATAAAAATCCTCAAAACCGGCCAAACCGACCAACGCCAGTTTCAGCGACACCAACTCACTTACCTCGCGCTCGGAATAGTCCGTATACTGTTGCAACGGCAAGGCAATATTTTCGGCCAGCGTCATCGAGCTGAACAAAGCGCCGCTCTGATACAAAATGCCGCAACGCTGCATAATTTCGTCGCGCACCGGCGGCGCGGCTTTGGTAAAGTCAACGCCGTCAATAAAAAAATTTCCCCGCTGCGGCGGCACCAACCCGGTCAACACGCGCAACAACGAACTTTTGCCGCACCCCGAGCCGCCCATGATGATGAAGACGTCCCCTTTATTGACATTAAAGCTGATATCTTTCAGCAGCACAAAATCACCGTATCCGACGGTGAGATTTTTAACCGCAATTTGCACTTCCGCCGTCATATTCCCAGCACCTCGCAAACAACGGTAATAATTCCGGTCATCACAATCATCCAGACAATTGCCGAAACCACCGCTTTGGTCGTGGCCACGCCGACGCTGTCGGCATTGCGCCCGCAATAAACGCCGTAATAACAACCGCAGACCGCTATGACGACGCCAAAAACCAGACCGTGAAAAATGCCGACCAGAAAATTATTGAGACTGATCGCATTAACCGACAATTCCCAATATTTTTGAAACGGAATTCCAAGCATTGTCACCCCGACAAAGCCGCCGCCGAACATCCCCATAAAATCGGCCCACATCACCAAAATCGGCATTGTCAGCACCAGCGCCATCAGCCGCGGCAACACCAGAAAATCGACCGGCGCAATTCCCATTGTTTTGAGGGCGTCAATTTCCTCATTCACCTGCATTGTACCGATGGTGGCGGCATAGGAAGCGCCGGTACGCCCGGCCATGATAATGCCGGTCATGATTGCGCCCATGATCCGCGTCATGCCGATTGTTACCAAACTGGCAACATAAATTTCGGCACCGAAGGTCTTGAGTTGAACCGCACCGACAAACGCCAGAATCAGCCCGACCATAAAACTGATCAGCGACACAATCGGCAGCGCCTTGTAGCCGCAATCTTCAAGGGCAAACAGGAAGTCGACCCGGCGCATTACCGACATGCCGTTAACAAAATTCCAAAAAGAAACCACCGTTTTCCACAAAAATCCGCCGCCTTTGCGGATGCCTTCCGCGGTCGCGATCCCCCAATTGCCGACTCTTTCCAACAATCCGGCGGTTTCATTGCTTTCGGCGACCGGTTTGCGGTCAACCGAAAAAGCCAGTTCCAGCAATTGTTTCAAACCGGGCGGCAATTGCCGCAACCGCAACGGTATCTGCCGGCTGCGGCTGATTTTTTGCAGCTGAAACAAAATGACCAGCAACGTCGAATCCCATTCGCCGAGCCCGGCCGCCTGCACTTCGACGCTTTCCGTATTTTTACGGCTTGCCGCCTCATACAGGCCGCCGATCGCCGCATTGTCGTCATATTTCAGATAATCGCCGCTAAGTTCCAGTTTGAGAACGGTTCCGTCGACGATATATTTCAGTTTTGTTTCCATTTTTTTATCCTACCGACAATTTATTCACAATCCGTATTTCCGTCAACTAAAATATCAAACGCCGCTTTTGCAGGTATCGGAGCGAAATGACCAGCAATATCAGATTGTAAAAATATTCGGTACTCCAGCACCATGCCAGCGACGAACGAAGCCAGACCACCACGTACCAGACATTGACTACGTAAATAACGGTCGCGGCCAGTTCAATATACATCGCCTGACGGGTACGCCCGGATCCGATCACCACATTAAAAACAATGATTGCCGGAACAATGGTGACATAGCTGCCGAGCATCACGTAATAAGCTTCGACGCTGCCGGCAATCAAGTGCGGATCGTCGGTATAAATCCGCATCACCGCTTCGGGAAAAAAGGCCAGCGCCGTACATAACAGCGCTTCTATCGCAAAACCGAGCCGGATGATCCGATACAAAGTCGGCGCAATCTGTTTTTGCTGGCTTTTGCCGATCAGGTTGGCCGTCAGTGACGAAGCGGTGGCGCCGAGAGCGCCCACCACCATATACAGCATGGTCGAAATCGAGCGCAGCACGTTGGAAGAAGCCAGTTCAAATTCTCCCAAATGTTCAATGGCCACAAAAAAGAAAAACCAGGTGGCAAACGAAATAAACAACTGAATGGTCGTCCAAATCGAAACCGAAAAAATCTGCCGGACCAAACGCGGGTTATAGCCGCTGAAACAATCCAGCCCGTAACGCCGGACGTCAATCCGAAAACGGGTATAAAATACAAAAAACAAAGCCGAAACCGCTTCCGCAATCACCGACGCCAGCGCCGCACCGCCGATACCCATTTGCGGAAAACCGAATTTGCCGAAAATCAACAAATAGTTGCCGACAACATTAATCGCCAGCATCACCACCGCACTCCAGGTCAGTACCCGGGTATTGACCGTTCCCACATAAAAGGCGCGAAACACAATAACCGCAAAAGAAAACACAAATCCCCAGACCCGAAAGCCGAGATACTGCTGCGCGGCCGCCAACACCCGCTCGGAGCTGATCAACAACGGCAGCACCGAGGGCGTCAGAAGATAAGAAACCGCAACCGCCGCCACCGCAAAACCCGACATCAGTCCCAGAGCCTGATAAAAAAGCGGTGCAATCTGTTTGTAGTGACCGCTGCCGTTTAAACGCGCAATCAAGATCTGCACCCCGATGCCAAACCCTACCCCGAGCATATAGACGGTAATATAGTAAAGCCCGGCAATTGCCGAAGCGCCGAGTTCCGTCTGACCGACCCGGCCGAGGAAAACAACGTCGGTTACGCCGATCAATTGCTGAATAACCATGCCCACCAAAATCGGACTGGCGATTTTCCATATGTTTTTATATCCGTAAACCATTTTTTCCAACTGCAAATTATTATTTGTTATCTGGCTATTACAACCGTCAAAATCAAGCAAACACTCTCCAAAAACGAAAAAACTCCCTTATGCCGGCATGGCCTAAGGGAGTCGTAAGTGAAATCAGCAACCGAAACGGCGGCTCAGTTCCTGCATAATCAGGGCATAGGCGCTGTTATACGGTTCGTCTGCGTTTTGCAGCGATTTTTGCTTAACCGATGCATACAGGCACAACGCGTCTTCACGGGAAAGCGAAAGCAAAATACCGTCAAAGGCATTTTGAATTTCGACATTATTCATCCGATCCAAACAAGGACGCGGGCAGTGGTAGAGAAACATCCAGATTTCGTTGCAGGCTGCAGCCAAAATCAGGAAACGGCTTTTCGCGGCTTGAGCGTCAATGGCTTCGGCGTCGTTTTTCCGCCCATGGCAGAAAAACAATCCCAGAAGGATCAAAATCAGCACCGCCGCGCAGATCAACAATTTCATATTCATGGCCAAAGAATTAAATTTCTTCTTCTTCAAGAATATCGGTCAGGCACCGATTGCAGATGCGGCAAATGCGCGTATTTTCCGCTACCAGAGGATCAAGCCCCTTCATCTTCGCGATCGTTTCCAGCGCTTCTTTTTGTTGTGCCGCCAAACTCTTCAACTTCGGCAGATCGTGCGCGTCGCTGCATTCGACCATATCGAAGAACTCTTGCATCATACAAGCATAAGTTGTTCCCGGTTTCCATGTGTCGATAAAGCTTTTGATACAATCACAAGAACCCTCATCAACGATATCGACCGAAAGCAAATCCAAAAGCATTTTGCGAACAACTTTCAATTCCCGGGCCGTTACCGGCTGATCTTCTTCACCGGGGACGGGATCGGGCACGAGAACGGTTTCTTTTTTCTTGCCAAACAACCAAAAAGGCATTCCGAGCAAAATAACCGCAACTGTCGCTGCAATTATTCCTAAAAATAAGTTTTCACTCATGGGTATAAAAATTTAAGTTAATAATCGATTTACCCGTTCAGTGTACTTGGCTTTTGTTTTTTTGTCAACCAAACTCGGCCGGCAGGACTCGTAACGCAAAATATTTGTTTTTTTCGTCTCGCCGCTGCCGGTTGACAAATAAAAAAGCAAACCCGGAGAAAAATTTCTCCGGGCGCATACAAAACATTTTTAACACGGTTGCAGATAACGGCGAATCGTTTGCCTGGCCATGTCGGTATTTTCCGCATAGGCAGAAGCCGACCGCCGTTTCAAAACCGACAGAGCCGCTTCTTCTTTTTCCAGCTTTTGCAAAAGCTGCGCGGCTTCGCGGGGGGTGATGCGGTTAATGATGAACATAAATTCCGCACGCCAAAAATCGACCGGCTTGTTCAAAAAGGCCGACGGATGATCCACACCGTACAAGTCCAAACACAACTGATTGCAGGCATAGCCCCAATCAACTGCATTATCGGCACCCGGCATATTTTTTTCAACCGGCTCGGGAAAACAAGTTTTGTTTTTACGGCGCTGCAAATACCGCATACGATATTTTTTGAAAACATGCGCCGCATACAAGGCCACCCAGCCGAGAATAAAGATTAAAATTTCGTTTTTTGTCATGGCTAATAATTTAAAAATTAATAATCGGATTTTTCAACCCGATTATTAAATATGTGACACTCGATTGTCAAGCCTACAATTTCATCATTTTCAGGCGGCGGATGATATCCCGGTCGGCGGGAGGAAATTCGTAAGCCTCCATTTCCGCCGGCGTAACCCAAGCCGCGTTTTGATGCACATTGAGCTTTAATTCCGCGTTATCGGGAATATGCACCCGATAGACATTGATCCGGAATTCGCCGTATTGATAGCCATAAGTCGTATCCATCAGAAAATCGCCGATTTCGGCATCCACGTCCAGTTCTTCTTTCAGCTCCCGTTTCAGACACTCGGGCAGTGTTTCGCCCGCTTCCTGCTTGCCGCCCGGAAATTCCCATACGTTGGGCAGCGGCTTTCCTTCCGGCCGCTGGGCAATAAAGATTTTTCCGTTGCGGACAATAATGCCGGCGCTGACTTCTTTCATCCCTGTTCTCCCAAACGTTGCAACGCAACGTTGATGCGTGCCAGACTTTCTTCGCGACCGAGAATGGCGGCAAGTTCGGTGGCACCGCCGGAAGTGGTTTCGCGACCGCTGAGGGCGATCCGGACCGGATAAAGGACCTGCCCGTTTTTAAGGCCGTTGTCGGCAGCCAGTTTTTTCAACTGTTCGAACAGATTTTCGTTACTCCACGGTTCAACCTGCGGCAGCAAAGCAGCCACCAGCCTGAGCGCATTGTTGGCAATGTCGCGATCGGTTTTCATTTTTTTGTTTTCAAACAACGCCAAATCGTAATCGGGCAATTGTTCCAAGAAATCGGTCTGGGCAGCAATATCGGCCAGTGTTTCGATCCGCGGCTGCAAAACTTTGCTCAAAGCGGCCAGATCAAGCGAACGGGTCAGACATTTTTGATAATAAGGCAACGCCAGCCGATGAAAATCTTCCGCGCTCAGTTCACGAATATAGCAACCGTTCATCCAGGTCAGTTTGACAATGTCAAAAATCGCCGGCGACTTGTTCAGTCGCTCAACGCTAAAAGCCTTTTCCAATTCGGAAAGCGAGAAAATCTCGCGGTCGTCGCCGGGATTCCAACCCAGCAAAGCAATATAGTTCAAAATTGCTTCCGGCAGATATCCCTTGGCTACCAGATCCTGAAACGAGGCGTCGCCGTTGCGTTTGGAGAGTTTGTGCTGGGCATCTTTCATCACCTGCGGCACATGAACATATACCGGCGGCGTCCAGCCGAAAGTTTCATAAATCAAATTATATTTCGGCGTCGAAGAAATATATTCGTTGCCGCGCACCACATGGGTGATCTCCATCAGATGATCGTCAATCACGTTGGCAAAGTTATAGGTCGGAAAACCGTCGGTCTTGAGCAACACGCCTTCGTCCAAATCGTCATAATCAATTTCGATATCGCCGTACACCTCGTCATGAAAACGCGATTTTCCTTTTTTGTTAATCGTCTGGCGGACCGTAAAAGGTTCACCGGCGGCAATCCGCGCCCGCGCTTCTTCGAGCGACAGGCGTTTGCAGGGGTCCTGAAACTTGGCCGGCACCGCATTTTCTTCCGCCTCGTCGTCTTCGCTTTCTTCCTTAGGCGCGCAGAAGCAGTAGTGAGCACCGCCCAACTCAACCAGTTTATGGGCATATTCGGCATAAATCGGTTTGCGTTCCGACTGTACGTAGGGACCGTAATTTCCGCCGATGTCCGGCCCTTCGTCCCAATTCATTCCCACGGTTTTGAGGGTGGAATAGATAATATCGGTGGCACCTTCGACATAGCGTTTCTGGTCGGTATCTTCAATTCGCAACAGGAAATCGCCGCCGCCGGATTTGGCAATCAAATATTCATACAAAGCGGTGCGCAGGTTTCCGATATGCATATAGCCGGTCGGAGAGGGGGCAAATCTGGTTCTTGCTTTCATTTTTTTCCTCATAAAAATCAATTGTGAAAATCTTTGTCCTTAAAATAGCGCAATTTTAAATTTTCACAAGCATTTTTATGCCCCGTTTTCCACAGTCCGTTTTCCTTCAGCAACCGTTGCGACCGCGCTTTGACCGTCGATATCTTCCAGCGGCAAATGCAAAAGCCGCCCCGGGGCAAAACGGGACGGCTTTCGGTGTTAAGACAATTCCATCGGCGGCACCTCGTCAACCCGGCTGTGCACGACCGGTTCCTGACGAAGGTATCTTTTTATGATCTGTTCGTCGATCGCTTTAGGCTTGTCGCCGTCGCGATCGCGCTCGGTCAGTTCAATACCGACTCCTTTGTCGTAAAAATCGAGCAACAGTTTATAGGCGCCCCACTGGGTGTCATTACCCAGTTCCAGCGAATCGATCATCTGCCACGGGACCCCGCTTTGTTTGGCCACATGATCCAGGCGAAGTTTCTGATTGCGGCGATAATCGCCCAATTTGCGGCCGATTTTCCGCTTCATGTTAAGTTTTGATATCATTTTTGTAACTCCTTCATTTTGTTTATGATAAAAAAAACAAAACTCACCTTGAGAAAATCAAGGTGAGGGAGTTAACGACTGATCAGTGAACAGTCCGGGTTATTCGTGCATATAGCCTTATATCCCCGGCTCCCTCTTATCAGGAGTCGTTCAATTTTCACTGAAAGGAGCCGTTACACTCCGCACCCGGCCTCCCGGATGCAGGGTTGATATTAAAGAAAAAGTTCGCTTTTGGCAAGTTCTTTCTTCGACCAACACTCCCCTGTTTTGCTTATTTACTTTTGGTTTAAAACAAAACTCACCTTGAGAAAATCAAGGTGAGGGAGTTAACGACTGATCAACGAACAGTCCGGGTTATTCGCGCATATAGCCTTATATCCCCGGCTCCCTCTATAAGGAGTCGTTCTTTTTCGTTGATAAGGAGCCGTTACACTCCGCACCCGGTCTCCCGGATGCAGGATTGATATTAAAGAAAAAGTTCGCTTTTGGCAAGCAGAAAATTAATTCGGCCTTTGGCGGAGAGGGAGAGAAAAAAGCTTGGCAGAAAAGACCAGAGGAAGAGGAAGAGGAAGAGGAAGAGGAAGAGGAAGAGGAAGAAAAGATCAAGGACCCGGCCTATGCCGTCAGCAAAACGCGCGCCGCCGCCCGCGCTTCGTCAGTAACATGTTCGCCTGCCAGCATCCGCGCAATTTCTTCAAAACGCGCTGCCTGGTCCAACTCATAAACATAAGTGGTGGTAACGTTATCGGCGGTCTTTTTTTCCACTTTGAAATGATGATTTCCGCATGCGGCCACCTGCGGCGAATGCGTTACAATCAAAACCTGCACCGTTGACGCCAAACGGGCCAGACGTTCGCCGACCGCCTGTGCGGTGGCACCGCCGACGCCGGAGTCCACTTCGTCAAAAATCATTGTCAGGTTAGCGCCGGCATCGGCCAGATTAACTTTCAAAGCCAGCATAAACCGGGCCAGTTCGCCGCCGGAAGCAATCTTGTTTAGCGGTCCCTGCGGCGAGTTGGGGTTGGTCGAAACCGTAAAGGTCACGGCGTCAATTCCGTTCTCGTTCCAGGCGTTTTCCGCCAGCCGTTCCACCTGCGTCACAAAACGCGCTTTTTCCATCTTGAGCGGCGGCAATTCTTCCATCACTTTCCAATCCAGAGCTGCTGCGGCCTGACGACGTTTTTCGCTCAGGCTTTCGGCAGCGGCAATATATTCCAGACGCCGTTGCTGTTCTTTTTTCAGACAGTCGTTCAAACCGTCTTCCCCCAGCTCAATGCGGTCTAACTGCTGTCGCATCCGTTCCAGAACCGCCGGCAATTCGTCAATTGTCACCTGATGCTTGCGCGCTGCTGCCCTCAGCGCAAACAAACGTTGTTCAATATCGTCGATTTCATTCTGACTGAGACTGATCGACGAACTGGCGTCTTCAATCTGGCGAATGCTTTCGTCGGCATTGATCAGAGTCTGTTCCAGTGCTTCGGCAACCGCATCGTAACGGCCGTCCACCAGACGGTTGGCGCGTTCGATCGCCGCCTGGGCGCGACGTACCGCCGACAGGATATCGGCACCCTGACAAAGGCCGGCATAGGCAATATTAAGATTTTCGAGAATCTTTTCGGCATTCATCATCTCGGTGCGGCGGGCGGCAAGTTCCGCTTCTTCGCCCGCAACCGGTTTCAGTTTTTCCAGTTCGTCCACCCAGCAGCGCAAATTGTCTTCATCGGTTTTGGCCTGATTGAGGTTTGCTTCAAAAGCCCGACGTTCTTCAACCGCCCGACGATAAAGAAGATACTTTTCGCGGACGGCATCTTTCAAAACGCCGTATTTGCCGTAACCGTCCAAAATGTCGCGATGCGACGCCGGATTCAGCAGACCCTGATTATCAAACTGTCCGTGAACTTCGACCAAATGGCGCCCGAATTCTTTCAGAATTTTGACCGACACCGGCTGATCGTTAATGAATATTTTTCCTTTGCCGTTGCGGTCCAGGGTTCGCTTAATAACAATTTCGCCGTCCAAATCCACATCATATTGTTCGGCCAGCGCATACAGAGGATGCTCTGAAGGCGGCAATGAAAAAGATGCCGTAACGCTCAGTTTGTCTTCCCCGCTCCGGATCAACGCCGTTTCGGCGCGGCCGCCCAGAACCAACCCCAGCGAATCGAGCAGAATCGACTTGCCGGCGCCGGTTTCGCCGGTGAGAATGCTCAGGCCGGCCGAGAACTCCAGATCCAGCCTGTCAATAAGCACCACATTGCGGATGGACAATGAATTGAGCATTATTATTTCCCGTCTTTGACAATCTTTCCGGCTTTGGCGGTCCAGGCACCTTTCGGATAATTGTAGGCCAAAACCTGATAGGCCGCAGCCGCCTCGCCGTGCAACCCGAGAATCGTATAAATTTCGGTTTGGCGATAAAGTGCCTCTTCAATATAACCGGTCTGCCGATAGTGATTTACCACCGCCGAAAAACGGTTGAGAGCCGAAAGATAATTTTTGCGGTTGAGATAATAACGGCCGATTTCCATTTCTTTGCCGGCCAGATTGTCGCGCGCCAAAATCATCTTCTGACGGGCATCGGCGGCATATTCGCTGTCGGGGAAGCGCGCTTCCAACTGACGGAACGCTTCTAAGGCCTGACGGGTTTCGCCCTGCTCGCGGTTAACATCGGAAATTTGGTCATAATAGCACATTGCCTTCAGATAATAGGCATAGGCAATGTTTGGGTTGCCGGGATGAAAACGGATAAAGCGGTCCAGCGCCATGACGGCATCGTCATAGTTCTCGTTTTTGTAATAAGCGTAGGCACCCATGATTTTGGCATCGGTGGCCCAGCGGGAGTACGGATACTCCAGTTCCACTTTTTCAAAAGTTTCCGCCGCTTTTTTGTAACGGGTTTCGTCAAGATAGTCGTGCGCCTGATTATACAGTTGTTCGGCTGTCATCTTTTCGTAGTCGACTTCGTCGGAAGCGCAACCGAACAACAAAAGAGAACCAAGCAGCAAAGGCAATAAACTAAACTTCTTCATACTGTTACACCATTTCATAATTTGACTGATCGCCAAACAAAACTTTTAAAATCTGATTATTGTGAAAATGTCCGGTTTTACTGGCCTCAAGCCGGCCCAAAATCGGATGTCCGGAAGTGTACAAGTCGCCCACCGCGTCCAACACCTTGTGGTTGACGCATTCGTGTTGATGGCGCAGGCCGCCGGGATTGAGCACCGTCTCGCCGTCCAACACCACGGCATTATCCAGGCTGCCGCCTTTGATCAAGCCGAGCGATTGCAGGTAATCGACCTGGTACTTTTCGCAAAAGGTACGGCACGGCGCAATTTCCGCCGCATAAAGTTCCGGCGTAATCTCACCCGAAAAAACCTGCCGCCCGACAATTTTGGAAGGAAATTCAATTTCGAAATCAATTTTGAGGCCTTTGTCGTAAGGCTTTAAGGTCACCGTGTTGCCTTTGTCGTCACTGAAGGAAACTTCCTTTTTGACCTTAAGGTAACGACGCGGCGCGTTTTGTTCTTTCAACGGAATGTTCATCAAAGCATCATACAACATCGCCGCGCTGCCGTCCATAATCGGCAGTTCGGGGTTGGATACTTCAACCAGCAGGTTGTCGATACCGCGCGCATACAGAGCGCTCATCAGATGTTCGATCGTGCCGACAATATTTTTATCACCGTCGCCGAGACAGGTACAGTTGCGGGTATCGACCACATTTGACCACAAAGCGGGTATCTCGGGCTGTGACGGCAGATCGCAGCGCTTAAAAACGATACCGCTGTTCTCGGGAAGAGGCTTAAACTTCAATTTGGACGGCAGCCCCGAATGCAGGCCGATGCCTTCCAGTTCAAATGCTTGTCCGATCGTATGTTGCTGCATGATATGCTCCTCAAAACGAACATTAAAAAAAAACAGGCAGTCTGTAAGCCGGGTTCTGTATCCCGCTATCTTTGCCTTGCGGCAAAGGCCTGGATTGATAGCCATTCATCTCGGCAGTCCGTTGCCGGAACTGCTCAGTGCGACCTACCTCTGGAGAAGAGTGGAAACGCTCCTTATAACCGTTCTGTCGAACAGCCCTCCTAACTTGGTCTTGCTTCAGACAGGGTTTGCCTTGGCCAAAACCGTTACCGGTTTTGCGGTGAGCTCTTACCTCGCCTTTTCAACCTTACCGGAGCGCACTCCGGCGGTAATTTTCTGCGGTACTTTCCCTTGGATTTCTCCAGCCGGACGTTATCCGGTGTCTTGTTTCCATGAAGCCCGGACTTTCCTCATCAGCGGATTTTACCTTCCGTGACGCGGCTATCCGACCGCCATGGAATAGAAGTTAATCTTATCGCGACATAAAAGCAAGCGAAATTTGGCAGTTCTTCTCAAAAACAAACCGCAACCAATGTTGAGACAAATGATGACGAAAAAGCATTTCCGGGTTCTTTTTTGTCCGTGAGCTTCTTTTTATCTCCCTCAAAAGGTGCCTCAAAGATTCGTTCAACCCTTTTATCCACACCCTGATGCGCCCATAAACGCAAATAATAAAAAATGTTTAAATAAAAATTATTTTTTTGTCATAAAACGCAAACTCTTGGTTGATAACAGCTCGCGGCCGACCCCGACGTTCCCGCAACAGAACAAAGACCGAACAGTTAACAAATCCCTAAATTTTCCCATTGATTCCCAAAAAATCCCATGTTATACCATAAAAATAAAAAACAGGGGAAAAAACACAACGATGACGGTGAGAAAGACATTTCTGTTTATGGACACCATAAACAACAAAGTAGACGCCAAAGGACGCGTCTCTTTGCCGTCAGATTACCGCACAATCGTTAAAGAATTATCAACCGAAATCGTATGTTATCGCAGTCTGACTTCTCCGTGCATTGAAGGCTGCACCGAAGAGTTGTTGGAAAAACTTGCCGCCGAAATGGAAACATCGCTCGATTTTTTCTCCCAAACCCAAGACGACCTCACCAACCTGATTTTCGGCGACGCCCGTCGTTTTACTTTTGACAGCACCGGAAGAATCAGCCTTTCCGAAAAGCTGCTTAAACATGCCGAGATCACCGATACCGCGGTGTTTGTCGGCAAAGGGCGCAAGTTTCAGATTTGGAATCCGCAAAACTGGGAAAAAGAAGAAGCGCGGATCCGCGCCGAGGTTTTGAAAAACCGTCCTTCATTGCGACCGAACGGAGGCCGTGATGAATAATCCCAAACATATTCCGGTGATGTTAAACGAAGTTCTGTCCGCTCTGGCGCCGAAAGACGGCGAAACCTACGTGGACGCCACTTTCGGCAACGGTGGCTACAGCGAAGCCTTGCTTCGGGCGGCAAACTGCCGGGTAATTGCAATTGACCGAGATCCCAACGTGGCAGACCGCGCCGCCGAATTAAAACGGAATTACGGCACACGGTTCGGCTTCCGTCCCGGCTGTTTCGGCGCCGTTGACACGCTGGTTACCGAAGAAGTTGACGGCATCGTCTTTGACATCGGCGTTTCTTCGATGCAGATTGATCAGGCCGAGCGCGGCTTTTCTTACAGCAAAGACGCCGCTTTGGACATGCGGATGTCCTGTTCCGGCCTGTCGGCGGCAGATATCGTCAATACATACGGCGAAAAAGAGTTGGCCGACCTGATTTATCAATTCGGCGAAGAGCGCAAATCGCGCCAAATTGCAGCCAGAATCGTTGAAGCGCGGCAACAACAGCCGATAGAAACAACCCGGCAACTCGCGGAAATCATATATAAAGTCATTTTCAAAAAACCGGGACAACCCGATCCGGCCACGCGTACCTTTCAGGCTCTGAGAATCGCGGTCAACAATGAGTTGGGCGAACTGCAAAACGGTTTGGCCAACGGTTTGAAAACCCTTCGTCCGGGAGGCCGGATGGCGGTGGTCACCTTTCATTCGCTGGAAGACCGCATTGTTAAAAACTTCTTTAAACAAAAGTCCGGCAAAACCGGCGGCGTTTCCCGCTATCTGCCCGATACGACGCCCCGAGAAACCGCCGAATTTTCCTTCTGTTCCAAAGCTATATTGCCGGGCGAGGCGGAAATTTCCGCCAACTCCCGCGCCCACTCCGCCAAACTGCGTTATGCCATTAAAAGTCATAAGGAGACAGAGTAATGAATACGACCAAATCTGCCGCTATCTGCCTATGGGCTGCCTTGACTGTATTGACCGCCGTTATTTTTGCTACTTTCATTATGAAAAACCGGGTACAGGATCTGGAAAAAGAACTGGCCGGCATCAACCGTACCATCAGCGAAGACATTAAAACCATTCATATTCTGAAAGCCGAATGGAGCCACCTTAACAATCCGGAACGACTGCGCAACCTGGCCGGCCGTCACAGCGACCTCTCGCCGGTTAAAGCCGAACAGATTATCAGTTATGCCTCGCTGCCGTTTGACTATGAACCCAGCCGCAAAATGCTGGCCCGCAAAAACCTTAACGACATCGCGGTCAAAAACAAAGAACTGCGCCGGCTGGCCAAGGCTCAGCGCTAAGCAGGACTGATCGGAACAATGAAACTGTGGGCAAAAAAAGACAAAAACAAATTTTATCTGCCGGGTGAAGAAATCAAAGTCAACCGGGGTTTTGCCTTTTCCAACTACAATATCGAACAAGATCCGCTGTCGAGTTGCAAAACCCGAATGCTGCTGGCCATCTCGTCGTTTATTTTGATTTATGTCATCATTGCTCTGCGCACCCTCAGCATCTGCATCAGCGGCATCACGCCGCGGGACGAACGAAGTGAGAGCGAATTGCCGCAGCTAAAAATCGAAAATCCGATTGCGCGCGCCGACATCACTGACCGCAACGGCACCATCATTGCCACGTCGCTGCCGACGGCAAACCTGTTTGCCCATCCGCGAAAAATCAAAGACAAAGAAAAAGTTGCCGCCAAACTCAGCGAATTTATTCCCGACATGCTGTACGAAGATATCCTGGCCCAGTTGGAAAAGAAAGGCAATTTTGTTTACATCAAACGCAATTTGTCTCTGGCCCAGCGTTATCAGATTTATGCTCTCGGAATCCAGGGCCTCGGTTTTGAAGACGTCGAAAAACGCGTCTATCCGCACAAAAATCTGTTTTCGCACATTCTGGGCAAAACCAATATCGACAACATCGGTATTTCGGGCATTGAAAAACAACTTGACGAACGGCTGACCAGTTCTGACGTTCCGCTGCAACTGACGATTGACTCCGGCGTTCAGGACACCATCCGCCAAAAGCTTGCCGCCGCCATTAAAAAATTCAATGCCATCGGCGCTTCGGCCATTTTGATGAACGTTAACACCGGCGAGATTATTGCCATGTTGTCGTTGCCCGACTTTGATCCCAACCTTAACATGCAGCCGGACGAACGCGCCCAGTTCAATTTCCCCACCAAAGGCCTTTATGAACCCGGCTCAGTGTTCAAAATTTTTAACGCCGCGTTGGGACTGGAAAGCGGAAAAGTCAAACTCTCCGACCGTTTTGACGCCACCAAGCCGCTCAAGCTCAAATACAACATCATCAAAGATTACCGCGGCGAAAACCGTTGGCTTGACCTGCAGGAAATCCTGATCTACTCCTCCAACATCGGTTCGGCGCAAATTGCGCTTAAAGTCGGCAAACAGGAACAAAAAAGCTTCCTGCGCAACATGGGACTGTTTGACCCGATCGGTTCTTTCGAAGTGACCGAAAAAGCAACCCCCAGCGTCCCCAACCGTTGGGGCGAAGCAACCACCGCCACGGTGTCTTACGGATACGGCGTTTCGGTAACGCCGCTGCATATTATTTCGGCTTTTGCGGCGGTGGTTAACGGCGGCATTTATCATGCGCCGACCCTGTTAAAAACCGACCGTCCCGATGAAGGTCGGCGGGTTCTTTCCGCCAAAACTTCGGCGGCGATGCGCAAACTGTTGCGCGGAGTGGTCACCAAAGGCTCGGGAAAACGCGCCAACGTTCCCGGTTATGAAGTTGCCGGCAAAACCGGAACCGCCAACAAACTTGTCAACGGCCATTATGTCGACAAGAAAGTTATGACGTCGTTTGTCGCCACTTTTCCGGTTTCGCATCCGAAATACGCTTTGTTTGTGATGATGGACGAACCCAAGGCTTCCAAAGAAACTTTCGGTTTTGCGACTTCGGGCTGGAACACGGTGCCGACGGCCGGCGAAATAATTTCGGCGATTGCCCCGCAACTCAACGTCAAAGCCAACTATGACCTTGACGAAAAACGGGCGCAACTGATCGAAGCCTCCTATACTCACTGATACGGCGGCGGTTTAAAAGGGACAGGTTTTGTTCTTATTTCAGTACCGGCGTTTTGTTTTGGCAAATACTGCTCTCAAATTCATAATTTTGCCGGTTATCAAGTTTTTTCTGCTCGTGCAGCAGCGTCGCCTTAAATTTATCGACCAGAGGCTCAATCAGGGCAATATACTTCCGGTTCATCCGCGCGGTTGCGGCATCGGTCTGAGATAACGAAGCGACGTTAGAGGGACCGACTTCACCCAGACGGGCATTTATTTCGGCACGGACACGCGGCAAAAAATACTCAAGCGCCGCTATAGCGACCTGCTGATGTTGATGTTCGTGACGCAAAACCAACTGATAGGAACAGCTCTCTTGATTCAACGCGCGGTCAATATATACGGTCGGATCCTGAAATCCGACAAACACGTCCAGACTCATCGGCAAAATACAAATGCTGTCGTCGGCAGCTACCCGCGTTACCGTATTTAAGGTGACCGACCAGTCGATTCCGATCAACGAAAGGCCGGAAGCAAACATTCCGGGTTCGATCAACCCGTATTGTTGTCCGAGACGAGTCAGCGCCCGACGATCATAGTCAAGATTATATTTCAATTTGCCGTAAGACGTGGTTAAATTGAGCCGGGTCTTATAGCGAAATTCGGCACAGGGGTCTGCCGCCGCCGGGGCCGCGTTTTCCGCCGCCCAAACCGGAGAGAGAGATGCACAAATGCAAAATATTGATGTCAAATATAAATTTTTCATGTATGTTAGAGTAAAGTAAGATTAGTTAAGATTAGGTTATGACAATGAAAAATTTTGCACTCTGCCTTGTTTTTGCCCTGATGGCCGCGACCGCGGCAAGAGCCGAATATGTCCGCAAGACGGTACGGCCCGGATTTTTTATTCCGTCAAAAGAACTTAACCGCCGCGAAAAGCTGCCGCCGTTTCCGGTTCGTCCCCAAATTGTCGAAACCGAAGAGGAAGAAGATATCAATTACGTTATCGCGGCACCGACCGCGGCGCCGGCAACCCCTGCTCCCAAGCCCGAATATCAGGTTGTCGATGAACAGACACCGGCGGAAAAAGTACATGTCAATTTGCTGCAGGTGCGGCCGATGGATGACGAGACTATTGACAAAGAACGGCTGCTTCCGCGCCGCAGCAACGAAAAATTTGACGATACGCTCGGACAAACCGCAACCTATCAAAAGATCCGCCAAGATTATGCCGAAGATTTGAAAGTAATTGCCGAAACCGGCAAAGCGCCGGAAAACGCCGCCGTCAGCGCGGCTCTACAAAAAATGAACTCAAACGACAGCATTTGGGTGGACGACAGTTTCGGTATTGAAACGGAAGAAGAAATCGCGCCGCAGAAATGACATGTTTTCCAACAAAAAAACACCCCCGGTTGCCGGGGGTGTTTTTTCGTGTTCGAATTGAACTACCATGTATAGGCAAGGCCCAAACCGCCCGCTGTCGCTTTGTAGCCGCTGCCGAAGGTATAATTCGCCCAGCCATACGCCGACAAAGCGTCCGTAAAGCCGTAGCGGCCGCCGAGTTCAATCCGGCCCAGCGTCTCATCGTCATAAGTGTCCAGCTTGTTCAAGCCCGTGATCTTTACGCTGTCTCCGCTCGTGACCGTTTGGATAACGCTCGGTTTGACATAAACTTTTGCATTCTCGCTCTGCTTTGCGAGTTTAACCCCAAGTTCGGCTTCAAGATGTTTGATGTCTTTCCAGCGGTATGTTTTACCCAGATTATCCTTGGCATCATCAAAGTTAATCTGCGTATAATACAAACCGAGGCTCGGATCTAACGTCAAAGTGTCGGACAGAGCAAACGTATGACCGGCTTCCATATGGGCACCAAACTCCGTACCGTCGGTGTCAAACTTCGCCAGGCCGTCGTCCGTCTTGGCATCCGCCTCCTGAACGCCGCCGTAAACGGCTGCAAACAACCAGTTCATATTTTTGTCATAGCGGTAGTACAAACCGGCGAGATAACTGTTGATATCAATCTCGGAACCGATGTCGGAGCGAACCTTGTCGCCTTGGCCGTTCAGATCGTAATCGCCTTTGCGATAAGAGACAAAAACACCAAAGGTATTGTTGACGTCGTTCTGAAGGTCAAATCCGGCCTCCAAGCCCCAAATGTCGGCATCCGCCTTAACCGGTTTGTCTATCGTCGCGCTCTCTCCCTGAGCCAACGCCCAGACGTTGCGCAACTTCTCGCCGTTCCACTCTGCCGTGTAAACGCCGCAATTCGGACAATATTCGCGACCGGCGGCAACCTTGTTGCCGACATTGCGAACAACGCTGCGGGTCTGTTCAATCGCCGCTTCATGCAAACCTTCGCCGGCAATAACTTCCGGTGCAAGCGGACGAATGACCGGTTTCGACGGTTCAGAGGGATCAGACGGTTTATAATCCGGATTCAGAATATCCGTCAGGTTCAGATACCAGGTCGAACCTTCTTCTTCACCTTTCGCATTGACCGCACCGTCCCACATGTAAGGACTGCCTACAACCCGCGCGACGCTGAAAGATGAGGATGTTTCTTCATCGTCTTCCGGCGCAAACAGGAACGGTACAATCGCGTCATCTTTGTTGTCCAAAACGTCCGGGTTCAGCGAATTGACCAAAACGCGATATTTGCCGCTGACGTCTTCCGATATATGGATGGTTCCGGTGTTGACTTTATTGGACGCCTTATCAACCTCAACGTCTACCGTGATGATCGGCGAAACATTTGCCGACTGAGAGCGGACGACCACACTTCCGCTTTCGGCATTCATAGCGGCCGCATGGATAGTACCGTTGATACCCAAGTGGGTGATTGAACTGGAAGACAGATTGAGGGTGTTTACATGATCAACCCTATTATTAATTTTAACAACGCCGGTACCGTCACCGGAAATGCTCAAATCATAATGGCTGCCGTCGATCGCATCATCAACGGTAATAACGCCTTTGTTCTGTACATTCAGGGACAAATTGATTACCGCGTCTTCTGTTCCGCTCATATAAACAGCATTTGATTTTCCGTTAACTTTGTTGCCGGAAAAGAGTGAATTTCCGTCATTTGCGGTAATCAGCAAATCGGCACGCGAATAAATGGCGCCGCCGTTGGAATTGTCATCCCCTTTCACATAGTTGTCAACAAATGTGGAATTGACAATGTTTTTGATATTGCTTTCATTGTAAATAGCACCCCCCTGAGCCGAGGAAGAAGAATCAGAGGACAGGGCATAGTTGCCGATAAAATTGCCGCTGATATTTTCGATAACAGCCACACCGTCTTGGTATATATTGTTGGAGATTGCACCGCCGTAACTGTTGCCCCCACCTGAACTGACAGCCGAATTATTGATAAAATCGCCGATGAGGTTTCCGATGGTCGAATTGTCGGAGTTTGCAACAGCACCGCCATAACGATACCCCTCGCCCGAACCGCTTACCGAATTATTAACAAAATTGCCGTTAATGCTGTCTATCGTCGCATAATTGTCGTTATAAACAGCACCGCCATAAGCCGCCGCAGATGCCGACTGAACGTAATTACCCGCAAAGTCACCGCTGATATTGCCGATCACCGATTTCTTGTTATTATAAACAGCGCCGC
>CAJUKS010000002.1:81644-243898 GCA_910587405.1 uncultured Alphaproteobacteria bacterium | reverse complement strand
TACAGTTGAATTTCCGCCAGTCAATGACAACACCAGAGGAATTATCAACTATTTTTCCGATGCCAAGTTGTTAGGAGCTGACGGCTATCTGCCGTTTGTTTCCGCTGAATATCCGGCCGACGGTAAAAACTATAATACAGTTTATGACATCCGGGACGGCATTATTTATCAAAGCTGGCAGGAAGTTATCTCCGAACAGGAAGAGGAAATCACCGTGCCGGCCGAGGAGCAGCGGCGGCAGGCTTATCTTGCCATTACCGACGGAATGGAGGCCGAACTCGCCTACAAAACCCGCAAAGGCTATCCGGCGGAAGACTTGAAAGCCATTGAAGAAAAAATCGACCGGCTGCGCGCCCAAATCAAAACCATGTATCCGGAAGATGAAAAGGAGGGTGCCAATGTTGACAATGCTTAACGGTTTGTTCTGGGCGTTCCTGCGCCGCTGGTTTGGCGGATTTAACCCCTTCAAAGAAGGTTCGCATATATATAAAGTGTTCGACAGCCGCGGCCTGCAAACTTTTGTCATGGTTATGACTTTGTTTCTGACCCTGTTTGACCGCACGAATGCCTGGTTGGCTTTATGTTTGTCCGTCTGGATTCAGCTTCAGTTCTGGAGCCGGGCAGTGGGTGAGATTTTGGATTGCGGCCGAAACCAAATTCAAACCGCTGAAAGCTACGACCGCTGGTTTCGGGTACCGTTAGACTTGGTTTATGATAAACTGGGCAAAGCTAAATATACCGGATATTATGACTGGTGGTATGGCTGGCTGCGTTACGGGTTGCCGATGATTGTCCCGGCAGCCGCCCTCGGGGACTGGTCGTTTATCCTTATCGGCCTTGCCGGTTCTCCGATTTATTACGGCAGCTGGTGGCTGTTTGACCATTTTCCGGGGTTATACAAACTGCCGGCATGGTGCGGCGAGCCGAAAAATCTGGCCGAAATCGTTTACGGCTTTGTCTTTGGAGTGTTTTTGGCATGGTGAAAAGTCTAAAAACAACCGTTATCAGACAGCTGGGACGTTTAAGCCGGACGCAGTTTTTAATTCTGATTATCCTGCTGTTGGCGTTTGTTTTGGCTTTGTTAAGCCCGGAAATCCGAATTAATTTCTTAAACCTTGCCGGCAAAGTAATGGAGGCGTTATGCGCAAACCAATTGTTTTAATTGCAGCCCTGCTGGCTTCCTGGGCTTTCGCCTACTGGCTCGGTACCACCAAGGCCGAAATCAAATATATCACTAAGGAAAAGGAGGTCATCAAATATGAAAAGACTTGCGCGACTGATATTTTGGCTAAGCCTAATCTTGCTGATGATGCCATTGTGCAGCTGCTCGACGCCGGCAAGCTGTAACACCGGCTGTATCGCCTGGCCGGTTGGAGGAAAGCCGGTTGCCGGCGTTTATCGCAAGCTGACCGCAGAAGACCGGGCCGTCATGAACGAATGGCTTAACAGGCTTTATAAAGTCCGGCAACTGCCGGCCTTTTGCCAATAACTTATTATTATAAAAAAGGACGGGGCGCGCCAACGCCCCGCCGACAGAACTCGCGATTCTGCCAGAGAAAGCCCCGCGCGGGCTGGCTTCCTACTCTTTAACATCTTAATTAAAATGCAGAAAGGAAGTAGAACAAAATGAGAACAGAGTCAACACAAAATATTATTAATTCAGTTAAACCAATAAACCCGATTGCGGCTTATTTAGGCGGCAAGCGGTTGCTGGCCAAGACTATAGTTCCTTTAATAGAAAAAATCCCGCACAACATATATTGTGAGCCGTTTATGGGCATGGGCGGCATTTTCTTTAGACGAACCCAAAAGCCAAAGTGCGAGGCTATCAACGACATCAATAGCGAAATTATTAATATGTTTCGTATGGTTGAAAAGTTTCCGAATTATCTGGCCGATATGCTGAAATTTAAGATTTGCAGCCGGGCCGAGTTCAAACGTATGCTTGCCACCCCGCCGCTACTCTTGACCGAGCTGGAGCGAGCCGTCAGATACTTGTATATTCAAAAAAATGCTTTCGGAGGCAAGACATTTAGCCAGGTTTTCGGAGTTGCATTAGACCGACCAGGAAGATTTAATGCCGAACGCCTCATTTCGCAAATTCAAGAATTACATAAACGTTTAGTCGGTGTTTATATTGAATGCCTGCCGTATCAAGAGTTTATAACTCGGTATGACCGTCCGGACACATTATTTTACCTCGACCCGCCTTACTGGGGCTGTGAAAATGACTATGGTAAAGGCATATTTGGCAAGACCGATTTTGACGAACTGGCTAAACTCTTAAAAGGAATTAAAGGCCGTTTTATCCTGTCTATCAATGACGTGCCGGAGATTCGCCGTATATTTAAGGCTTTTTATATAAAAGAAGTGCAAACACTCTACACAACCGGTCTTCAACCCGGAAAAAAAGCCAGCGAACTGCTAATCAGTAACGTTGACTTAAGCCGGTTATAAGTGCCTGTATTATATCCCGACCTTAAAATTAAAACCTCTTGCGGGGCAGAAAACACCCCCGCAAGAGTCTAAAAACGGGAGGATTTAAAAACGATGTATTTAAATTTAGACAACCACGAAATCGGAGTGAAAAAGCCTAAAAAAGAGTCTAGAAAAGACCGCGAAAGTCTAAAAACAACAGGGTAAAAGTCTAAAATCCCCCGGCGTGCTACACCCGGCCAGTCCGGGGTTTTCACGATAAAAAGATCCCCCGAATGATCCGGGGTTTTGGCAAGGCCATAAAAAAACACCCCCAAGAGGGGTGTTTTTTATGGCGCGCCCGGCGGGATTCGAACTCACAACCTTCTGATCCGTAGTCAGATGCTCTATCCAATTGAGCTACGGGCGCATCTTTTTGCTTTACATCAGCTTTAATACAGCCTTTTATTTTTTTTTGCAAGCAAAATTTAAACAAATTTAATTTTTTTCTGTTAAATATAACCGCAGGTGTAAAAATACTTATTTGCTTATGGTAAAATTGTCTTTACATTCAAGCGGAAAAGTGTAAAAAAACATTAGGTTATATATTTAAATATATTGATAAGGTAGCTGATTACATGAAAAACACTGTACTAAAATTACTGGTCGCCTCTACGGTTGTCCTTACTTCGGCATGTGCCGGTCCCGACGGATGGTTCCCTTCTCTTCTGGGCAGCGATTCGCAGGAAGACACCCGCACCAACGGCAACATCGTTGTCCGCAGCGGCTCATACGAAGACGCCCGCGGCGCCAACACCGGAACTTTCGTCGGGCAGAAAATCATTGCCTTCCGTCAGGAACTCGAACAAATTAAAGTTTCGCATCAGATCAACCGCGAAGAACTGAATAGAATTCAAAAAAATATTGCAGCTAATTCCACTCAATATAACAAAACCGTCGGCAGCATAGAGACCAAACTGCAGATCGGCACCACTCCGGGCAACCCCAACCTTTACAATATGTTGCAACAGGCACAAAACAACGTGCAGACGATGTCGCTCAATGCCAACGCTCTTGACAACCTGTCGGTAAAAGTGTCCAACGACGCCACCTCTACCGTTTATTTGATCGATTCCGTCCGCGCCGCTTTCCACATCTCGGGTGCGGTCGACGAAGACCATCGTCAGTTGCGGGTACTGCAAAACGAAGCTGAACAGCTTTCGGTTACCATCAACAGTCTCAATAATCAGGTAACCGACGATTCCGCCCGCCAACAGCAATATCTGGCTTCGGCTCAAAGCCAGCTCAGCCGTCTGAACGCGGCCATCCGCACCGGCAGCTTTAAAAACGCGCCGGCACCGGTTTACAATCGTCCGGCCCTGTTCGGCAAACCGACGCCTTCACGGGCGGTAATTGCCCCCGCTGCCGCACAGCCCGCTGCGGTACCGAATGCCAAACCGTTGTTCGTGGCCAAATTCAAAAAAGACAATGTCAGTTACAAAGAAGGTCTGAGCACCGCGGTAAAAGCGACTCTCAAACGTAAAAGCGGCGCCGTTTTTGACGTTGTTGCCGTCTCCGCACCGGCTTCACAGTCAAAAGCCCGGCAGCATGCGGAAAAAATCTTTGCCGAAATCACCGCTATGGGCGTCACCCCGGCAAACGTCAATTTAAGTGCCAAAACCGACGCCAAAACCGACAGCGCCGAAGTTTGGATTTTTGTAAAATAATCAATTGCCTTTAATCATAAAAAACCCCGGAAACCCGGGGTTTTATTTTATCTTAAGTCTTTCTCACCGCCCGGTTATTCCTTGCCGAGGTTGGTTTCGCGGTTGATATAAACCGCCATAATAATGCCGAAACTGGCCGTCACCGACAAAATCACCGTTCCGCCGTAAGAAATCAGCGGCAGCGGCACCCCGACCACCGGCAACAGCCCAAGCACCATCGCAATATTGATAAACACATATAAAAAATAGTTGGTGGCCAAACCGATAATCAGCAATTTGCCGAAATAACTGGTGGTTTTCAGCGCAAAGGAATAACTGTAAGCCAAAATCGCCATATTAACCAGCACCACCAGAATTCCGCCGATCAGGCCAAACTCTTCCGACAGCATCGTAAAAATGAAATCGGTATGTTTTTCGGGCAAAAAGTTAAGATGACTTTGGGTTCCCTTCAAAAAACCCTTACCGAAAACACCGCCCGATCCCAACGCGATTTTAGACTGCATGATATGATAACCGGCTCCCAACGGATCGCGCTCCGGGTCAAGAAAAGTCAGAACCCGCTGCCGCTGATAATCGTGCAAAAAATGCCATCCGACCGGCATCAAAACCGCGGCCATGCCGGCCAAGGCAACAAATTTCCATACCTGAACCCCAACCACAAACAAAATGACCCCGGTGGTAAAAATAATCATCAGGGCGGTTCCCAGATCAGGCTGGGCCATGATCAGCAAAGCCGGCACCATCGCCATCAACAACGGCGGAACAATGCCGCGGATCGTTTCAATACTTTGCAGGGTGGTAGTATGAAAATATTTGGCCAACGCCATGACCAAAGCAATTTTCATCAATTCCGAAGGCTGAAGCTTGATAAACTTGAGATCGATCCAACGGGTTGCCCCCATTCCGGTATAACCGGCAGCTTCTACCACAATCAGCAAAACCAAAACCGCAAAATAAAACGGATAAGTCCACCGCAGATAAACCTTAATGTCAATCATCGCGGCAATAAACATCACCGCAAAACCCATTGCAAACCGCAAGGCGTGATTAACCGCCCAACCTTCCCAACTGCCGTTGGCTGCCGAATACAGCATCATAACTCCGGTTGCCGCCAACAGCGAGATCAGCAGAAAGTAAGGCACATTGAGATTATACAGTTTCTCGCGAAAACTGAGGTTTGGATTATGCAGTCCCAGTTTATACGGTTTATACATATTCTATTTTCCTTCTTCATCGAGCTTCAGGGCTTCCAGCAACAGTTTGCTGCCGATCGGCGCCGCCACCGCGGAACCGCCGCCGCCGTGTTCAACCAGAACCGCCACCGCATATTTGGGATTGTCCTGCGGCGCATAGCCGACAAACAGCGCATGATTGCGGTATTTCCACGGCAAGTCTTCCTGTTTGACAATGCCGCTTTGGCGTTCTTTCATGCTGATTCGCCGCACCTGGGTTGTTCCGGTTTTGCCGCACATTCTTTTGCCGTTATAATTAAACTGCGAGGCAAAAGCGGTGCCGCCGGGACGATTCACCACCGCACACATTCCTTCTTTGACAATTTCGAGATAGTTTTTGTTGACCGATATGCGCCGTATGTTTTTCAGTTGTTCGGCATCCGGCCTTACAAAAGTCGGACGAATTTCCCTGCCGCCGTTGACAAGGCGTGCCGTCATCACCGCCAGTTGCAGCGGCGTCGTCAAAATATAGCCCTGTCCGATACCGGCAATCAGTGTCTCACCGGTCTGCCACGGTTCGCCGAAACGCTCCAGCCGCCATTTTTTATCGGGAATCAACCCGCTTTTTTCGCCCCCGGCCTCAATGCCGGTTGGCAAACCGAGTCCGAATCGTCGTGCCATTGCGGCAATTTTTTCAATTCCCAGTTTTTGCGCCACGTCATAAAAGAAAATATCGCATGAATGCTGCAACGCTTCAACGACATTCAGCGCCCCGTGTCCGCTTTTTTTCCAACAATGAAACAAATGGTTGCCGAGCTGGGTTTTTCCGGAACAAAAGACTTTGCTGTCTTTGGTAATAATTCCCGCTTCCAGCGCTGCCAGCGCCACCACCATTTTAAATGTGGAACCCGGCGAATATAATCCCGCAACCGCTTTATTCATCAGCGGACTTTTTTCGTCATTGAGCAGGGTACGGAAAAAATCGCCGCCGACACCTTGTGCAAAATCGTTGGAATCATACGAAGGCGTTGACACAAAAGCCAGAATTTCCCCGCTGTTGACGTCCATCAGAACCGCGGCGCCGCTTTCTTCGCCGTACAGTTCATAAGCTTTTTGCTGAAGACGGGTATCAATGCTCAGTTGCAGATTTTCACCGGCAGTTCCGTCAACCCGCTCAATTTCCTTCATCACCCGTCCGAGCGCATTGACCTCCAGCTTGAGGTTGCCGCCGGCACCGCGCAATTTTTTTTCAAATTGCTTTTCAATTCCGTCCTTGCCGATTTTAAAACCGGGAATCCCCAGCAACGGATCATTGTCCTTTTTCATATCGTTTTCGGAAACCGACGAAACGTATCCGAGAACATGTGCCGTCTGCCGACCGAAAGGATAATAACGGCTCAGGCCGTCGTCAATAATAATGCCCGGCATTTCCGGAGAGGCCAGCAAAACTTTGCTGACATCGTCCCAACTCAATCCGTCCTTAATTTTGATCGGCACAAAACGACGATATTTTTTCAGGTCTTTCTTAATTCGTTCTTCTTCGGCTTCGCTCAACGGCATAATTTTCTTAAACCGGTCAAGCGTTTCCTGAACGCTGGCGGTTTGTTCGGCCACAATCATTGCCTGAAAGTTCTGACGGTTGCCGGCCAGCACTTTCTGATGGCGGTCAACAATCACGCCCCGCGGCGGAATCAACAGCCGGGTCGAAATACGGTTTTCGTCCGCCATCGTGCTGAACTGATCGGCCTGATAAACCTGAAGATAATATAAACGCGCGATAATCAGCAACAACAGCACAAACTGGATCAGTACCCACACCAGGGTACGGCCGATCAAAACTTTTCCTTTGTCATTGTCACGGTTCATTATTGATCGTCCTGCAAAAAGTTGTTCAGCACCAAGGCATTTAAACCGCCGATCACCGGATAAAAGGCCAGACTGGTCAAATAGGTGAAAAACAGCAGCGACAACGGCAAAAACTGCTGATAATAGATCGACAGCACCAACCAGCGTGTCAGCAAACAAACCGGCAGCAGCGCCGCCGCACCGATCCACAGCACCACAAAAATTTTACCGTTTAAATATTTGACCAAATTAGTCACCAACAGATACATCACCAGCATTGCGGCAAGCCCGGAACCAAACGGCGCCGCCGAAACCGTGTCCGCAGCCATGCCGAGAAGAAACACCGACAAAAGATTAAACAGGTCGGGACGATATATCAGCCAAAAATAGACGCACATCAAACCAACTGCCGGCCGGGCATTACCGGCAATTTCAGACTTCAACGGCATAAAGGAAAACAAAACCAATACCACCGACATCAACAGCGGCAGGCTGCGGCAAAACCGGTTGACGGCAATTTCCCGCCATTCCTCTTTCATTGTGCGATATCTCCCCCGGCAAATTCATCAACCGGATCGGGCAGTTTATAATCAACAATCTGCACATATTCCAAACGGTTCAGATTGTCAAACGGCCGTACTCTCACCCCGTCCTTGTCGATCGAGATCACTTCGCCCACCGGCAGCCCGGAAGGAAACACGCCGCCGATTCCCGAAGTAACAATACGGTCTCCGATTTCAATTCCGGCATCAATCGGAATAAAAATCATTTTCGGCAGCGGGTCGTTTTCGCCCGACAACACGCCGCGCACCCGGCTCTTTTCGGCCATTACCGGAATTTTTGAGTTAATGTCGTTAATCAGAAAAATCTTGGCATAATTGCGCCCGCTCAGTTCCACCCGGCCGATCACGCCCTTGTCGCTGATAACCACCTGCCCTTTGCGGACGTTCGGGCTGCCGCCGGTATAGACCGTTAGGGCGTGGGCAAAGGCATTTCCTTCTTCGGCGACAACTTTGGCAGTGATAAACGACGCTTCCGGAGGCACTGTATAATTAAGCATCCGCGCCAGCAGACGGTTTTCAATCTCCAGCGCGCGGCTTTTGGCGTTGGCAATCGTCAAACGGCGGTTTTCTTCGCGTAAGGCGCGGTTTTCCATATCAATTTTGCGAAGACTGCGCAAATATTCATACCCCTTGACCAAAGCCGTTGCCGGCATCACCAACACATCCACCGCCGAAGAGACAATTTCGTTGGCGGTGGTGGAGGTTTTCTCAATCAGTATATTTTCGCTTTTGTTAAGCAGCATAAACACAAAAGCGACCATAAACGCCAAAACAATCGCGAACTTCTTGATCGTACCGCGAATCTGGCTGAACTGCAGAAAAATTTCCCGGCGTCTTTTAACCAAATCCTTATCCTGAAAAAAGCTTAAAAAATTAAGTCATTAACTAGCATATAAAAAAAATTATGGCAAATAAAATATCATTCCGGCCTCCTGTTCGTCAACAGCTTTCGTCCGCTTCTTTTTCACGGATTATACCCTTTGCCAAAACCGGTCCGTGATTTTTGCCGTCGCCGCACAAAAAGAAAGCTCCGCTGCGGGAGCGGAGCTTTCTCTATTCATATGTACCGTCATTGACAAGTACACCTGACGGCTTACTTGCCGAGGTTGATCATCGGCACGGAATTGCCCAGCATATACTGCGGCAACTTACCATCCCACTTCTGAACGGCCTCATACTCGGTAAGACCCTTGTTCTTGGCCAACGCCTGAGACTTGATCTCCATGGCTTCGGCCTCGGCCTTTGCGGAAATAACCTTCTGGTCGGCCTCCTCCCTGATACGCTTCGTGTTGTTGACTGCCTCCTGAGCTTTCTGCTCGGCAATCACCTTATCTTCGATCGCACCTTCGAACTTGTCCGAATAGTCGATGTTGATAAACTGGAAGGTAATATTCTGGAAGAAACGCTTGTCCAGACGGTCCTGCAAACCGGCAATGACATCGACACGGGCTTTGTCTCGATTAGAGACCAGATCCTGCGCCTGCCATTTGCCGACCACGTCTTTCAGCACGTCGTTGAGCACCGGAATCAGCTTTTTGCCCTCATAATCCATACCGACCGTTTCATAAAGGATATGAACGTTCTCGGAATTAAGATCATAGGTAAAAGTGTATTCCAACTCGGCGGTCTGCACGTCGGACGTGTAGGTGGCCGTCTTTTCGGTCATTTTCCGGGTGCGGACGTCCATCTCGACCATCGAGGAAACGAACGGCCATTTGAACCCGACACCGTTGACATACGACTTCTGATCCACCTTTCCCAAGGTAACCAGCACGCCGCGGTAACCCGGGCTGATCGAGTAGAAACCCGAGAAGACGAAGATGAGGACAACGATGGCACCGAGCACACCGCCGACCCACTTCATGATCTTCTTTACAGTCCAGTCATTCTGTTCGCGATCTTCGTATCCGTACATATACATGAAGTTTAAGAAACAAAACCTTTCCTTAAAAAAATTTCCCGTATTTTAAATGGTTTTTCCTGATCTTATATAGCTGGTCCCTAAACGTATCGTTTAAACTGCATGGCAGCGGGCGGTCATTGCGATTGACTCTTTCATCAGGTATTCCAAGTAATTAAAATTTGTCTAAACAAAAATTAACTTACGGTTCGTTCTTCTAAATCCGAGTTTTGCTTGGTTAATTGTTACTAAAATAATTGTTATTGCTTTTAAACGTACATTACTTTTCGACAAAAATCAAGTCCAAAAAACAACTGTTTGCCATTATTTTTCCTATAGCAAAATAACGTACCTTTTTTTGCTATAGCGGCAATAGCGCGGCATCCCTTGGTTCATAACGCTTTGGTACGAAAACGAACGATAAAAAAGAGGCGCCGCCTCGACCCCTCTTTTTTGTACAAACCCATCTTCAAGGCGGTTAAAAGCTCTTCAAAATATACTCGCTGATCCGCGCCGCATAAAAAGACGGATCGGAAATCAGCTCACCTTCGGCAATTTTGGCCTGATCCAGCAATACCCGGGCAACTTCTTCAACCTTCGGTTTCAACGCCTCGTCGCCCATTGCTTCGCTCAGTTTGACAATCAGCGGATGATACGGGTTAACCTCCAGTATCCGCGTTGACGCAAAAGCCGTTTGCTGCTGGTGATTGCGCATCAGGCGTTCCAAATGGATACTCATCTGACCGCTTTCCACCGTCAGGCTGACCGGACTCGCGGTCAGTTTTTCGGTAACCGTTACCTTACCGACTTCGTCTTTGAACATTTCCGTCATCAGGGCCGTCAACTTTTCGAGACTGCCTTCTTCCGCCCGCGCTTCCTTGCGTTCAAACGCCAAATCGGCTTCCGCCTGCGAAATGTGTTTGATCGCTTTGCCTTTATAGCCGGTCAGCGTTTGGGTCCAAAATTCGTCGATCGGATCGGTCAGCAACAGAACTTCGAGTCCTTTTTGCTTAAAAGCTTCCAGCTGCGGATTGTTGGCCAACACCCGGACATCGTCACCGGTGATATAATAAATTGCCTTTTGATCTTCCGCCATACGGGAAACATATTGATCAAGCGTCGTCAGTTTTTCCGGCTCACGGGTGGAACTGAACAACGAAAGCGACGCCACTTCTTCGCGGTTGGTAAAATCTTCGTAGATTCCTTCTTTAAATGCAATTCCGAAAGCTTTCCAGAACTTAAGATAATCATCATAATTTTCCGCCCGTTTTTTCAGTTCTTTCAGCAATCGGCTGACAATCCCGTGACGAATCTTCGCCACCAGCGCATTCTGCTGCAGCATCTCGCGCGAAATGTTCAGCGGCAAATCCGAAGAATCGACGATTCCCTTCACAAAACGCAGATAACTCGGCATCAGTTCTTCCACCTTGTCGGAAATGAACACCCGGTTGACATACAGCTTTAATCCCTGTTTGCGGTCGGGCTGAAACAAATCATACGGCTGAGCGGAGGGAATGTACAGCAATCCGGTATATTCGATGCTTCCTTCCGCCTTAAAATGCAGCGTCAGCCACGGATCGTCAAAATTATGCGAGATATGCTGATAAAAGTCTTTGTATTGTTCTTCGGTGATTTCCGCCTTATTGCGGGTCCACAAAGCCGACGCGGTGTTGACCGTCTCTTCGCCCGCTTCTCCGAGATTGAGCACGATCGGATAATTGATATGATCGGAATAGGTGCGAATCAGATGACGCAGATAAATGGTATCGGTAAAATTGCGGTCGTCCTCTTTTAAAAACAGTTTGATTTCGGTACCGATGCCGGGCTTCTCCGCCTCAAAGATTTCAAACCCGTCGGTACCGTCGGAAACCCAGCGCCAGGCCTGTTCTTCGCCGGCCTTGCGCGTCAGAATCTCCACTTTTTGCGCCACCATAAACGCGGCATAAAAACCAACCCCGAACTGTCCGATCAACTCCGTGGCAGAGCCGTTTTCTTTCATCGCGGCAACAAAATCGGCGGTTCCCGACTTGGCAATCGTTCCCAAATGATTGATCAGATCTTCTTTGTTCATGCCGATACCGTTGTCTGCCACCGTCAGCGTATTTTGCTTGTCGTCGGGGGTAATCACGATTTTCAGTTCGCCGTTGCCTTTGGCAATATCCGGCCGGGTGAGCTGCAAATATTTCAGTTTGTCACAGGCGTCGCTGGCGTTGGAAATCAGTTCGCGCAGAAAAATGTGCTTTTCCGAATATAAAGAATTGATGACAATTCCCAGCATTTTGTTGACTTCCGCCTGAAAATTGATTTTTTCGCTCATAATATCTCTCCGTTGTTAATTTCGTTATTTCTATATATGGGTAAAATTTTGCGCTTTCGCAAGCGGTGCCGCCGAAATTTTGCCCGGCAGACACTTTTTGCTTGATTTTATTGCAAATGTCGCTAGATTGAGGTCTGAAATATTTTAAGCAAATCTTTAAGGAGACAAACCATGGTTTCTGTCGTTAATGACAATTGTATCAAATGCAAATCCTGTGCCGACGTTTGCCCGGTTGACGCTTTCCACGAAGGCGACACTCAGCTGGTTGTCGATCCGGATACTTGCATCAGCTGCGGCGTCTGCATTTCCGAATGCCCGCAGGAAGCTATCCAGACCGAAGAAGAAGCCGATCCGCACTGGGTTGAATTCAACGCCGAAAAATCCAAAGTCTGGCCGAACGCCAACGAATAATTTTCGCAAAAAGAGCCCCGCACATCCTGCGGGGTTCTTTTTTTACCGTCAATAATCGCCGCGGTTTTTTAGTTTTTTTCTTGAAATCAATTGAAGTTGTGCTATTGTGCGCTCAATCCGTTTACAATATTAATGAAAGACAATTCGATGGAGCTTAGAAATATAGCAATTATAGCTCACGTTGACCATGGCAAAACAACATTGGTCGACGCCCTTTTAAAACAAAGCGGCACCTTCCGCGACAATCAGAAAATTCAGGAATGCGCAATGGACTCTAACGAGCTGGAGAGAGAGCGCGGCATTACCATTTTGTCAAAATGCACCTCGGTCGACTGGAACGGTACCCGCATCAACATCGTCGACACCCCGGGCCACGCCGACTTCGGCGGCGAAGTCGAACGCATCCTCTCGATGGTCGACGGCGTTATCCTGCTGGTGGACAGTTCCGAAGGACCGATGCCGCAAACAAAATTCGTCCTCGGTAAAGCGCTCAAAGTCGGCCTTAAACCGATTGTCGTCATCAACAAAGCCGACAAACCCGACGCCCGGGTCGACGAAGTCCTCAATGAAATTTTTGACCTTTTCGTCAGCCTGGATGCCACCGACGAACAGCTTGACTTTCCGGTTCTGTACGCTTCGGGGCGCAACGGTTGGGCGGTTAAAGACCTTGAACGCGACGAAAAGAAAGATTTGCAGATTTTGTTTGAACTGATCCTTTCCCATGTTCCGGCACCGGTTTGTTACCCCGAACGTCCCTTTACGATGCTGGCAACCACATTGGAAGCCGACAAATTCATCGGCCGCCTGTTGTCGGGCAAAATCCTTTGCGGCAGCGTCAAACCCGGCGACACCGTTAAAGCACTGAACGGTCAGAACAACGAAATCGAACGTTTTCGCATTACCAAAATTTTGGCCTATCGCGGTTTGGCCCGGCAAAGTCTCGAAGAAGCCCATGCCGGCGACATTGTTGCCATTGCCGGCGCGGTTAAGGCCACCGTTGCCGATACCGTGTGCGACTTCGGCGTCACCGAGGCTCTCGAAGCGCAACCGATCGATCCGCCGACCCTGGTGATGACCTTTTCGGTCAATGACTCGCCGCTGGCCGGCCGCGAAGGCGACAAAGTAACCTCCCGTATGATTGCCGAACGGCTGCAAAAAGAAGCCGAAGGCAACATCGCCCTCAAAATTTCCACTTCGGCCAACAACGACTCCTTTGAGGTTGCCGGCCGCGGCGAACTGCAACTGGGCGTTTTGATCGAAACCATGCGCCGCGAAGGCTTCGAACTTTCAATTTCGCGGCCGCGCGTGGTCTTTCACAAAGACGAAAACGGCAATATTCTGGAACCTGTTGACGAAGTTGTGGTTGACGTGGACGAAGAATTTTCGGGCACCGTGGTTGAAAAACTCGGTTCGCGCCGCGCCGAACTGGTAGAAATGATTCCTTCTCAGGCCGGCGGCAAAGTACGCCTGATTTTCCATGCGCCCACCCGCGGCCTGATCGGTTACCATTCCGAGTTCTTAACCGATACCCACGGTACCGGGGTGATGAACCGCAGCTTTTACAGCTACGAACCGCACAAAGGCGAAATCGAAGGACGCCGCAACGGCGTGCTGATCTCAAGCGAAAACGGTACTGCCGTCGCTTACTCGTTGTGGAAACTTGAAGATCGCGGCCCGATGTTTATCGACCCCAACGTTCCGGTCTATGTCGGTATGATTATCGGTGAACACACCAAACCGAACGACTTGGAAATCAACCCCTGCCGTTCCAAACAGCTGACCAACATCCGCGCCGCCGGCAAAGACGAAGCGATCAGTCTGACCCCGCCGCGGCGTATCACGCTGGAAGAAGGCCTGTCGTATATTCAGGAAGACGAACTGCTTGAGGTAACGCCGAAAACAATCCGCCTGCGCAAACGGATTTTGGATCCGATCTTGCGCAAACGGTCCGGCGGCAAGGTCGCTTAGCCCTTTTTATAAGCAGCTTGAAATTTCAGCTGCTTATATTTTGCAAAAATTCTTGCACCGGGTTTTGAATTAGCGTATGAAGAGTATATATTAATTGCAACCGAGATAACAATGCGTAATACAAATCGAAAAAACAACCAGCTGCGCAATATTGAGCTGATTCCCGACTATAATCCTTACGCCGAAGGCTCTTGTCTGGTTAAATTCGGCAACACTCACGTGGTATGTACCGCCAGCGTGGAAGAAAAAGTGCCGAACTGGCTGAAAGGACAAAACAAAGGCTGGATCACGGCCGAATACGGAATGCTGCCGCGAGCCAACCGGATACGCGTACCGCGCGAACTGAAATCACCGTCGGGACGCACTCAGGAAATTCAACGGTTGATCGGACGGTCGCTCCGAGCGGTGGTCGACTTGAGCAAAATGAAAGATCTTTCAATTTGTATCGACTGTGACGTTATTCAGGCTGACGGAGGCACCCGCACCGCATCCATCACCGGCGGATTTGTAGCCCTGTATCTCGCAATCGAAAAACTGATTGCCCGCAAAAAACTGGATACAAATCCGATTCGCGAGTTTGTGGCCGCCGTTTCCTGTGACATCCACCAAGGAGAAAAAATTATTGACGTAGATTATGAAGAAGATTCCCATGCTCAGGTTGACATGAACTTTGTCCTTACCGAGAGCGGAAAAATCGTTGAAATTCAGGGAACTGCCGAAGAATCTCCGTTTGCGGAAGAAGATTTCGGCGAACTGATGAATCTTGCCAAAGACGGTATCCGGCAATTGATTGCCGAACAAAAGAAAGTTTTAGGAGTGAAGTAAATGAAAATAACCAAATTGGTCGTTGCCAGCCATAACGACGGCAAAGTCGCAGAAATAAAAACCCTGCTCGCCCCGCTGCATATAGAAGTACAATCCGCCAAAGAACTGCGTCTGGGAGACGTTGAAGAAACCGGAAAAACTTTTGAAGAAAACGCCAAACTTAAAGCCAACGCCCTCAGTTTGATGTGCGGTCTGCCCTGCCTGGCCGATGATTCCGGCCTTTGCATCGATGCTTTGGACGGACGTCCGGGCGTTTATTCCGCCCGCTATGCCCCCAACCGTGATTTCAACGAAGGCATGAAAATGCTGCTCAAAGAAATGAGCGAAGCGGAAAAGAAAACCCGCAAAGCGCATTTTGCCTGTTATATGGCTCTGGCTTGCCCCAACGAAAAAGTCAAGGTTTTTGAAGGACGCGTCGACGGTGAAATCTCAGAACAGCCCCGCGGCGACAACGGCTTCGGCTACGATCCGATTTTCATTCCCGAAGGCTACGACAAAACTTTTGCCGAACTCGGCGATGACGTCAAAAATCAGATTTCTCACCGCCGTCGTGCGCTCGAAAAATTTATTAAGGAATTCAAATAACCCGGATTGACGATTTGGCACCAAACATTTGCAATATTCCCGCCAGTTGCAGTCCGGTTGACACTCTGGCACGGGAACTGTCCTCCGCCGACGGCCGGTTTCAATTGGCCGATATGCTGGTTTTGCTGCCAAACCGTCGCGCCTGCGGGGAACTGCGCGATGCCTTTGTCCGTCTCAACGGCATGAATCCGACGATTCTGCCGCGGATTATGCCGTTGACGGATCCCGACGAGGATGAAATATTTTTTGCCGAAACCGCTGCCGGCGCCGCCATGCTTCCGCCGGCAATTTCTCCGACCGAACGCGCCCTGTTGTTCATACGTCTGATCGCCGCCCGCCCGCGTGATTTCGGCAACGGCGAATCTTCTTTGGCTCAGGCAGCCTATCTGGCGACTGAGCTGGGACAATTGCTCGATACCGTCGAAAACGAAGAGCTTTCTTTTGACGCCCTGTCCGCGCTGGTGCCGGAAGAATACGCCGCCCACTGGCAAAAAACCCTCGATTTTTTAACCATCATCACCGAACATTTTCCCAAAATCCTCGCCGAACGCGGCTATATCGACACCGCCGAACGCCGGATAAAATTGCTGAAAATGCAGAATAGCGCCTGGCAAAACCGTCGCTTCGACGCTAAAATAATCATTGCCGGCATCCCCGGCGGCACGCCCGTTGTCCGTCAGTTGATAAAAACCGTGTGTGAGCTTGACAACGGAACGGTTTATCTGAACGGTCTCGACCGTTGGTTGGATGATGACGCCTGGCAACAGATCGACGAGACCCACCCCCAGTTTGAAACCAAACGGCTGCTTGACGATTTGGGTTTGCAACGTCATCAGATTCCCGATTTGGTTTCGCCGGACAACCCCGAACGCGAAAAACTGGTTTCGGAAATCATGCGACCCGCCGCCGCCACCGACCGTTGGCGCGAACTTGACAGTCGGCCGTTTGCGCCCGAAGCCGCAAACGGTATTCATCTGATCAGCTGCCGCGAACTGCACGAAGAGGCGCTGGCAATTGCCGCCGTCATGCGCCACACTTTGGAAACACCGGAAAAAACCGCTGCTCTTGTCACCACCGACCGCAATTTGGCGCGCCGGGTTGCCAACGAACTGAAACGTTGGGACATTACGGTTGACGATTCTGCCGGACGGCCGTTGTCGCAAACCCCGGCCGGTATCTTTCTCCGCCTGACCGCAGAAGCCTGCAATAGCGAATCCGACAACATTTCCCTGCTCGGACTGCTTAAACATCCGTTGGCAGCCTGCGGACAAAAAGCCGTCGTTACCCGCAATCTTGCCCGCGCTTACGAAAAAAACGTGCTTCGCGGCCGGACCCCGAATCCCGACCTGGAAAAATTTATTTTGCGGCAAAAAGAAACCTTACGCCCGTTATTTGAGCTCTGTTCCCAACCGCAGGCCGATTTCCGGGCGCTGATTACCGCACATCTCCGTGCCGCCGAGCAACTTGCGGCCGACGATCTGTTGTCGGGCGCCGAACGGCTGTGGCAGGGCGATGACGGCGAAGCGGCCTCCGCCTTGTTTTCCGACCTGCTGGAAAACGTCGGCACACTTCCTTCCGTTCCCGGTTCGCAATACGGCAAATTCATCGAAGCGCTGATGGCCGCCCGCACGGTCCGTCCGAAATACGGAACCCATCCGCGCCTGAAAATACTCGGTCCGATTGAAGCCCGCCTGACCGGCTTTGACACCGTCGTCATCGGCAGCGTCAACGAAGGAACCATGCCGACCGCCGCGCCGGCCGGCGCATGGCTGTCACGACCGATGAAAAAAAGTTTCGGATTTCCGCTGCCGGAAAAAAACATCGGTGTTCAGGCACGCGATTTTGCCCACCTGCTGACTCAAAAAGAAGTATACATCACCCGCGCCGAGCGGGTCGAAGGCACGCCGACCGTCAAATCACGCTGGTGGATGCGCATGGAAACCGTTCTTAATGCCGGAGGAATCGAAATCGGGCAGCTTTACAATTTCGCTTATCCGCAAACCGCCGCTTTTCTGGATCAGCCGCGTCTCTACAAACCGATTGCCGCACCGGCGCCCAAGCCGCCGTTGTCGGCGCGCCCGCGCGAACTATGGGCCGGCGCGATCGAAAATTTGATGCGTGATCCCTACATTGTTTTTGCCAAATATATCCTCAAACTGGAACCGCTTGATGACATCAACCGCCAACCCGGAATTGTTGATTTCGGCATTATCGTTCATGCGGTGCTGGAAAGGTTTAACCGTCATTATCCCGGTCCGCTGCCGGCCGACGCCAAGGAGATTTTGCGTCAGTTTGCCACCGAAGAATTCCGCAATTGCGGAATTTCCGTACAAACTCTTGCTTTTTGGCAACCGGCGGTCGATAAGATGATTGCCTGGATTTTGCAACACGAAAACGATTACCGCCAAACGATTGCCCACATATGCTGCGAAATCAGCGGTCGTTACAGTTTTGAGGCGCCGGGCGGTACGTTCACCATCGGTGCCAAAGCCGACCGTATTGACATCACCGCCGACGGCAAACTCAATATCATTGACTATAAAACCGGCCGCGCCCGGACCAAAAAGGAAATTGCCGCCGGCTATGCTCCTCAGCTGCCGATTGAGGCTTTGATCGCACAAAACGGCGGCTTTCCCGGCCTCGCGGCGGCACCGGTCGCTTCGCTGCGTTATTGGCGGCTGGGCCGGGAAGAGATTTGCGTTGACGAAAAAATTGATCAGATTCTCGAACATAATCTTGCCAACATCAAAACGCTGGTGGCGGTTTTTGATAATCCGGACAAACCCTACATCACCCAACCGAATCCGAAATACGCGCCGGCTTACTCGGATTATGAACATTTGTCGCGCCTGAAAGAATGGGGAGTTACCGACCGCAATGAAGAACAATGATGACCTTATTGCCCGCGAACGTGCCGAACTCGGCCGCCGCGCCACCGTTCAGCAGCAAAAAGCCGCCGACCCGGCTCATTCGGTGTGGGTCAACGCTTCGGCCGGAACCGGCAAAACCAAAGTCCTGTCCGACCGAGTTCTGCGGCTGTTGCTTTCGGGCGTCAGCGCCGCCAAACTGTTATGCCTCACCTATACCAAGGCAGCCGCGGTGGAAATGAACACCCGCGTTTCGCAAAAACTCAGCCGCTGGGCGGTTGCCGACGACGGCAGTCTTGAAAATGAGCTGGCTAAACTTTACGGCATGCTGCCGCAGGATTCGAAGCGGCTCAACGAACTGAAAGCCCGGGCAAGACGTCTGTTTGCGGTTTTGCTTGACACCCCCGGCGGTATTAAAATTCAAACCATCCACAGTTTTTGTCAGGAAATTCTGAAACGTTTCCCGCTCGAAGCCGGCGTTTCGCCTCATTTCGAAGTTATGGACGACCGCAGTGCCAAAGAAGCGGTTGAAGAAATCAAAAACCGCCTGATCGAAGAAATCCGCAATCGTCCCGACAGCTCTGCCGCCCAAGCGATGAGCTTTCTCACCGCCAACATCAGCGAACTGAAATTTCCCGACATCATCAATGCCATCGTTAACGAACGCGGCAAAATCGGCCGCCTGCTTGAACGTTACCAAACCGTTGACGGATTGCTGACCGCCCAAGCCGCCAAGTTGGGAATTGTACCCGGACAAACAATCGAACGGTTGTGCCAAGATTTTTTTGAAGCGATGCCGCGGCAACGGTTACAAGTCCTGCTCGAGGCGTGGCTGAACAGCGGCAGCCGGCTGGCGGCCCGCGCCGTTCGGTTAGCCGCGGTGCTGCAAAACCCGCAGCCGCAAAATTACCAAACCTACATCGACGCTTTTTTGAGTGACGGTGAACCATACAAAACAATTGCCGCCAAAGCGCAACTGGATAAAAATCCGCAACTGGCCGAAATTTATGCCGACGAAATTGCCCGTATTCTCGAATTCAGCCAACATCTGAAAGCCTTGCGGGTTTTTCTGTCGACCAAAGCGGTCGTCAGTTTGGCCGACGAACTGATCAAAGGCTACAATGCCTACAAACAGGCGCGAGCGCTGATGGATTATAACGACATGATTTTGCTGACACGCCGCCTGCTTGAAAACCGCGACGCCGCCCGTTGGGTTCTTTATAAACTGGACGGCGGCATTGACAATATTCTGATTGACGAAGCGCAGGACACTTCACCCGATCAATGGCAAATCATCCGCGCCGTCAGCGACGAATTTTTTACTTCCGAAGACAGTCGCCGCACTATTTTTGCCGTCGGAGACCGCAAACAGTCAATTTACAGTTTTCAGGGTGCCGATCCCGACAAATTCGACGAAATGCGGGCTTATTTCGCCGCTAAAACCAAAAACTTCAACCAGGTCAACCTCGAAGTTTCGTTTCGTTCCACCCCGGCCGTTATCGACACCGTCAACCAACTGTTCAATGACCGTCAAATTTGTCGCGGCGTCGCTTCGGAAGGCGAAAACGTCACCCATATTCCTTTCCGCCGCGGCGAAGGCGGAAGCGTTGAATTTTGGGAATTGATTGAACCCGAGGCCGGTGAAAACGGCGACGAATGGCAGCCGCCGGTCGAACACCAAAACACACCGACCACCAGCTCGCGAATGGCCCGCCAAATTGCCCTCAAAATCCACGCCATGGTCAGCGGCGGCGAACGGCTGGATTCGCAAAACCGTCCGCTTCGTTACGGCGATTTCCTGATTTTGGTCCGCAGCCGCGACGCTTTTTGCGAAGAACTGATCCGCGAATGCAAAAAAGCCGGCGTCGGCGTAGCCGGAATTGACCGTATCCGCCTGTTGGATCAAATTGCCGTCCAAGATCTGGTCAGTCTGGGCAAATTCCTGTTATTGCCCGAAGACGACCTCAGTTTGGCCGAAGTCCTCAAATCACCTTTGTTGGGTTTGGACGACGACGATTTGTTTAAGCTTTGTTACCGCCGCAACGGCAGCGTCTGGGAAAGGCTTGAACAGTGTTCACAATATCAGGACGCATACGAAATATTAAAGCAATTGTTGAATATGGCCGACTATGTGCGGCCGTTTGAACTCTACTCACATGTGCTGGGTCCGCTCGGGGGACGACGCAAATTTGCCGAACGGATGGGAAACGAAGCCGAAGACGGTCTGAACGAATTTCTCAATCTGGCTCTCAACTTTGAACAGACCCATGTCGCTTCTTTGCAAAAGTTTATCGACTGGGTGGTCAGCGACGACGTCGAAATTAAACGCGAAACCGAATCCGGGTGCGGTGATCTGGTTCGTTTGATGACGGTTCACGGTTCCAAAGGCCTGCAAGCTCCGATCGTTATTTTGCCGGATACCGCGCGGACTCCGGTATGCCGTCGCGAAGCCGAAATTTTGTGGGACGACGACGGATTATTCCTCTATCCCGCATCCGCAGCCGATTACGAAACCGTATGCAGCCGTCTTAAAGAAAGGCAAAAACAAAAAGTAAACGAAGAATACCGGCGCCTGATGTACGTGGCGGTTACCCGTGCCGAAGACCGTATGATTATATGCGGCTATCGCAAAACCCGTCAACCGACGGAAGAGTGTTGGTACAATTTATTCAAAAACCGTTTTGAACAAATATCGGTGTTGGACCAACAGGAACACACACGACGCTATGTTTCTCCCCAACTGTTCGATCCCCAGCCCAAAGAGCAAACAAAACCCGTGAACGGTGTTTTTAAACCTCAAGCGTGGATGGAAACGCCGGCAGTGCCGGAAGGTCCGCTGGCACGGCCGCTGACCCCTTCACGCCCCGAAGAAGAAGAACCGGCCGTCATATCGCCGCTCAGCCATGACTGGCATCCCCATTTGTTTAAACGGGGCTTGCTGATACACCGGCTTCTCCAGTTTCTGCCGCAAATCGAACCGACTGCACGCTCCCGCACCGCCGAAGCCTTTATTCGCCGCAATGCGCCGGAAATGCCTGCTTTTGAGGCCGATAAAATTATTGCCGAAATTATGTCGCTGCTGGAAGATCCGCAATTCGGCAGCGTCTTCGGCCCCGATTCCAAAGCGGAAGTTCCGATAATGGGACAAATCGGCGGACAAATCGTTTCCGGGCAAATCGACCGACTGATTATCGAACCGGAACGGGTGGTGATTGTTGACTTTAAAACCAACCGTCCCGCCGCGGCAACCGTTGAAGCGGTTCCGCCGCTTTACCGCCGCCAGTTATCCGCTTACCGTCGGCTGTTGCAAAAAATCTATCCCGACAAAAAAGTTATCTCTCTGATTTTGTGGACAAACACGGCAACTCTGATGCAAATAGAATAAACGATTTTAAATTTAGGGGTTGTTTTTATATCATAAACCTTTAATATTGAATTCAGAATTCCTATATATAAAGGCAATGTCAGTATCAGAGAAAGGAAAAAACATGTTATCAATCAATGATTCTCAGTTTGAGAGCGAAGTATTAAACAGCAAAGGCCTGGTGTTGGTCGATTTTTGGGCGGAATGGTGCGGCCCCTGCCGCCAGCTCGGCCCGATCTTGGAAGAAGTCGGCAAAAGCATGGGTGACAAAGTCAAAATCGTCAAAATGAACGTCGACGATGCCCCGGATACGGCCGCTCATTACGGAATCCGCAGTATTCCGACCATGTTTCTGTTCAAAGACGGCAAACAGATCGATACCAAAATCGGTTTAAATCCGCAATCGGCCATTGTTTCGTGGATCGAAGCCAACCAATAAAATCTCGTCTTTTTTGCAAACCCCGGGCTTTCCGGGGTTTTTTTATCTGTCATCATATTTGACGGTCAGATATCTGCCCATATTGCCTGCCGCCGTTTTTTATTGATTCTTAATCATTATCGGTTAAAGTAGCCTAAAACAGCGGAAATCAAAACTATGAATAAACTTGAACAACTAAAATATTACCAGGAAATTCTTCGTAAAGATGAACCGGTCAACACTTTTAATCCATGGGCTTTCATTTTTAACTCCTTTTATTATTTTTGGAAAGACCTCGGCTTGCTTTTGTTTGCCGCTTATGCCTTCGCCACGCCGTTATTGTTCGTGAGTATGCTCTTGGTCAAAATTCCGCCTCAGGCTGCTTTGATAACCGCCGTGCTGGTGGTCCGCACCACTGCCGGGTTGCGCGCCGACACCGACATCCGTAACCACATAAAGAAGTTCGTCGCAAAATATAAAGACTTTAAATTCGAAAAGGAAGAACCTGTGGTTTATTTTTCCGTTTCTCCGTTGCGGCTGTTTTTGGCTTCCCTGCTCAGCTTTGGCGTTTATGACATCTACTGGGCTTACAAAAACTGGGATGCCGTCCGCAATTACAAAAAAGACACCAGTATTTATCCGATTTTTCGCAGTTGGTTTTTCGGGATATTTTTTATCTATCCGTTATTTTCACAAATAAAACAAAGCTGCGCTTCAACCAAGCCCGTAGGATCTTTGTTCGGTTTTTGCAGCATCGTCTACACGATCTTATATATGATTAACATTATCCTTACCCGATTATCCGACAAAACCATCGACGAAGAATTAAGTATGGGCCTATTTTTAATTTGGATGGCAGTCACGGTGTTGTCCGCACTTTTTCTGCTGCCGATCCAAAAAGCCGTCAACGAACATAATCACAAACTGAATCCCGATCACCGTCCGCTTAATTTCTTTTATCCCGGCGAACTGGCTGTCATCATTATACCGCTTGTTGTTTTTACCCTTTTTGCCTTAAACGGTTACGAGGGAAATTAAAGCGTCTTGAATCGTTCGGAATCAGGGGATCCGAAACCGAAATTCAACAAAATCGGAGGAAGATAAAAAATCTTCCTCTTTTTTTTGCCGCTTTGGTTCATATATATAAGCAAAACAGGGAACACAAAAATGCTTTGGATCATTAACGGCCTGATTTACGGTTTTTTTACCGCAATATATACCATTTTCAACCAGCACTATAAGCTCAATGCTTATTTGCTGGGGATGTGGCGCGGCTGGGGAATCGCTTTTTTCTGCGCGCCTTTTCTATGGTTTTTCGAAGTCCCGACCTCCGCCTATTATTGGTTTTTGCTGATCGCTCAGGGTTTTATGATCGCGGTGTACGATTCTCATTTGTTTTTTGCCTCGGCACAGTACGGTGCCGGCCCCACTTCGCGGGTTATGGCCCTCACCGCGATGGTCACAACCTTTTTTTGGTGGTTTTTGACTCCTAACGATTTTTTGAAATTGCTGAACAACGGAACCGTGGTCATCACCATCATTTTGCTGTTGTTCGGATTTACGGTCTGCTACTGGCAAATGATCAAATCTCCGGTATCGCAGGAACTGGTCAATTATATGATTCCCGCCATTGTATCGCTGGCCGGCATGAGTATTGCCACCAAAGAAATTGCCATGCGCGGTTCCACCGTTTGGAGCGCGGTCACCTATTATCTTACCATCGCCACTTTTGTCAGCGGCACAACCAACGCCTGGTGGTACGTGCGCAGCACCAAACCGGGTATAAGCGGCTTTTTTAAACAGGTTTTTTCGCCTCATGTGGTTAAAGTCGGCCTATATGTCATCAGCTTCAGCGCCGCACTGATTACGGCCAAAACTTTGGCGTTGCGGGTAGCGCCAAACCCCGGTTACGTGACCGCTTTGCTGTTGACGGCGCCGATTTTTGTTTTTGCCCTCAACCGTTATAACAAAGTCAATGACGACGTTTCCGTCAAAGCCGGTTTTATGATGATCGCTTTTTTGGTGGCATTGATGCTGTTGGTAACCGGCAATTTCGGCGTTAACGACTAAGTTAACCAACCCTTATACGATTCGGCGAATGAGACGAGTGGCAAGAAATAAGGAAAATTGCGAGGGCACGTACACAATCGTACGTAACCGAGTAATTTACCGACAGTTTCCGTTCTAACCAACCATCATACGAACTTGTAAAGTTCGGAGAATGAGACGAGTGGCAAGAAATAAGCAAAATTGCGAGGACGCGTACACAATCGTACGTAACTCACTAATTTACCGACAGTTTCCGTTCTAACCAACCATCATACGAACTTTAAAGGATCTCGCGCTTACCGCTATGATCAGCCGCTGACAACACGCCTTCTTCTTCCATGCGTTCTATCAATACCGCCGCCCGGTTGTAGCCGATGCGGAGACGCCGTTGAACATAACTGATTGAGGTTTTTTTGTCATTGCGCACAATCGCTACTGCCTGATTATAGAGATCGTCGTCGCTGCCGCCCATCGCCGTTTTATCAAAAACGGCACCGGAGTCTTTGACATTGAGCTCGCCTTCGGTCACGCCTTCAACGTATTCGGGTTCTTTCTGGGCCTTCAGGTATTCGACAATTTTTTCAACTTCCTGATCTTTGACAAAGGAACCGTGAACACGGATCGGGCGTTGGCCGGCCGGCATGTACAACATATCGCCCATGCCGAGCAGCTGTTCGGCACCTTGTTCACCGAGAATGGTGCGGCTGTCGATTTTCGAAGTCACCTGAAAACTGATACGGGTAGGGAAGTTGGCTTTGATCACACCGGTAATGACGTCGACCGAAGGCCGCTGTGTCGACAAGATGAGGTGGATACCGGCCGCACGCGCCATTTGCGCCAGACGTTGGATCGCCGCTTCCACTTCTTTGCCGGCCACCAGCATCAGGTCAGCCATCTCGTCAACCACCACCACAATGTAAGGCAGCGGCGTCAAATCCAGTTCCTGTTCCTCATACAACGGCGCGCCGGTTGAGGCGTCAAAACCGGTTTGAACCGTGCGTACGCAGCGTTCGCCGCTGTTACGCAGTTCTTCGAGTTTTTTATTGTAACCGGAAATATTGCGCACATTCAGCTGGGCCATCGCCCGATAACGGTCTTCCATTTCCTTTACGGCCCATTTTAATCCGAGTACCGCTTTGGCCGGATCGGTAATCACCGGCGTCAGCAGATGCGGAATTCCGTTATAAACCGAAAACTCCAGCATTTTGGGATCGATCATAATCAGCTTGCATTTGTCGGGACGCATCCGGTACAACAACGACAAAATCATTGAGTTCATACCGACCGATTTACCCGAACCGGTGGTTCCGGCAACCAGCAGATGCGGCATTTTGGCCAAATCGGCATAAACGTTTTCGCCGCCGATATCTTTGCCCAGCACCACGTTAAGCGCATTTTTGCTGTCCTGAAAACCTTCGCCTTCAAACAACTCGCGCAACCAGACGATTTCACGGGTGGTGTTCGGCAATTCAATGCCGATGGTATTTGAACCCGCAACCACCGCAATTCGCACCGAAACCGCCGACATCGAACGGGCAATATCGTCGGCCAAACCGATCACCCGCGCCGTTTTGGTTCCCGGAGCCGGTTCCAATTCATACAGGGTAACCACCGGACCGGGACGAATTTTAACAATTTTGCCGTTAATGCCAAACTCTTGCAACACGCCTTCCAAATCCTGAGCAATCTTCTGCAACTCTTTTTCATTGACGGTCATATTACCGGATTTCACTTTCGGCGCCGTCAGCAGGCTGACGTCGGGATAACGGTATCCGTCATCGGGAATCGTAACTTTTTTGCCGGATCGTTGAGGTTTGGCCGTCGGAGTTTTTTCCACCGGCAGTGTTGTTTTGTCATCCGTAACCGTTTCCGCTTTTAATTTCGGTTCCCGACGTTCCTTTTTATTGCTCTTGGCTGCCGGTTGCGATGCTGATTGCGGCAACGAACGACGCACCAGCGTCGGCAATGCCGCCAACGCTTTGCCGATCAGGCGGATGCCGCGCCAGATCACTGTCAGCAATTTTTTAATCCCGCGGTACCATTGAACGGCACCGACGTCGATCGTATAACTGAAAGCGGCTACCGCCAGCAGACCTGCCGTTACGGCCACCGTCTCGCGGCGATGGGGAAACGGCGGCACAATTTCCAGCAGTCGCGCATTGAGCATCCGCCCGACAACCCCGCCGAGCGGCGCGGCAAAACGAATAAAATCAAAACAGATCATTGCCGCAACCATACCCAGCAGCCATACCACACAATGCAGCCAAAAATATCTGATTTCCTGCAAACGGCAGAATTTATAGCCCCACACCATCACCGGAATCACAAACACCGGCAGAGCCAGTCCCGAAAAGGTAAGAATTACCGCGGCCGTGTTGGCGCCCGGATAACCGAAAATATGACTGACTTTATCCGTCGCCAGGTTAAAGGAACTGTCTGCCGGCGAAAAAAAGCATACTGCCGCCAGCACCAGCCAGCCGGCAATAATCATCAGCAAACCGTAAATACGCCGACTGACCTGATAATAGATTGTCGGTTTTTTCTTTTTTTTAGCCATCGTTTTTCCTCAGAATCCTCAGTGTTGACAAAAACGGCCGTCAGCCATCTTGATCATAATTGCACGTTTAATATCGCTGATCAGCGCTTTTGCGGCTTCGGGATCATAAGTTTCTTTATGACCGTCCCACACCGTTCCCGGCCAATCGGGATCGCCTTCGAAACGGGCGATGATATGAACGTGCAGTTGCGGCGTTTTGTTACCGATCATCGCCACATTCGTCTGTGCCGGTTTAAACAATTCGCATATTACTTCTTCGCAAAGAGCAATTTCCCGCATCAGTTGCAAACGTTCTTCCATGGTCAGAAAAGTCATGTTTTTGACTTTTTCCCGCCGGGGAACCAAAAAAATCCAAGGATAAAGATGGTTGTTTTCAAACAACACCCGGCACAATTTCATATCAACGACAAAATCTTTGGCAGCCAGTCCCGGCACTAATTCGAACATAGTCACTTCTCCGTTTTTTTGCAAAATAAACTGCCCGAATTATAGCCCGTCAAATCTTTCTCTAAAGTTAACAAACGGTTTTTAAACTTGACTTTTTTCGCATTATACGTTTAAAACCGAAAAGATATTAATGAACCAGAGAGGTTTTTTATGAAAAACGCTTTTGTTTTTCCCGGACAGGGTTCCCAATTCGTCGGAATGGGAAAAGACCTGGCCGAAAACTTTGCTTCCGCCAGGGAAGTATTTCAGGAAGTTGACAATACCCTCAACCAGAATTTATTTGAGTTAATGTGCAGCGGCCCCGAACATGAGTTAACGCTGACCGCCAATACCCAACCGGCTTTAATGGCGGTGTCGATGGCGGTGGTTCGGGTGCTGGAAAAAGAATTCGGCATTGCCTTAAAAGACAAGGCCGCTTTTGTCGCCGGACATTCTCTCGGCGAATACTCCGCCGCCTGCGCTGCTGGCGTGTTTTCGCTGGCCGATACCGCACGGTTATTGCGCGCCCGCGGCGATGCAATGCAAAAAGCGGTGCCTTTCGGTGTCGGCGGCATGGCTGCCGTCATCGGCGTCTCTTTTAAGGACATTAACGCGTTGGTCGAAGCCTGCCGCGACGAAAACAACGTCTGCGTCGCCGCCAACGACAATTCGGACGGTCAGGTGGTTCTTTCCGGAAATATGGCTGCCATTGACAAAGCGGTCGAAATTGCACCGGAATTCGGCGCCAAGCGCTGCATCAAACTGCCGGTTTCCGCACCTTTTCACAGCCCGTTGATGCAACCGGCAGCCGAAACCATGGCCCGCGTTTTGATGGAAGTGGAAGCCAATCCGGCACAAATTCCGCTGATTTCCAACGTGTTGGCTCAACCGATAACTGATGAAAAAGAAATTATCAAACGGCTGGTCGAACAAGTAACCGGTTCTGTCCGCTGGAGAGAAACCATGAACTACCTGCACGATCAGGCGGTAACAGATATTTATGAACTCGGTGCCGGAAAAGTCCTTTCCGGATTATCCAAACGGAGTTTCAAAGACATCAACGCCGCTTCTGTCTGCACCCCGGCCGAAATTGAAGAATTAGCCAAGAACTTATAAAACCAAACCCTAACACAAGGAACTTAACATGTTTGAAATTAAAGACAAAGTTGCTCTGATCACCGGTGCCAGTGGCGGCCTCGGCGACAAAATTGCCCGCACCCTGCACGCTCAGGGCGCAACTCTCGCCTTAACCGACCGCAATGTGGAGAGAATGGAACAACTCAAAGCCGAACTCGGCGACAACGTCGAATGCTTTGTGGCCGACCTCGGCAATTCCGAAGCTATCAATCAACTGGTTAAAGACGTTGAAGCCAAATTCGGCCGCATCGATATTTTAGTCAACAACGCCGGTCTGACCCGCGACAATTTGTTCATCCGCATGAGCGACGAAGAATGGCAGCTGGTGTTGGACGTTAACCTTACCGCCGGTTTCAAACTGGCTAAAGCAGCCGTTCGCGGCATGATGAAACGCCGTTTCGGCCGCATCATCGGCATTGCTTCGGTTGTCGGCGTTACCGGAAATGCCGGACAGGCCAACTACTCCGCTTCCAAAGCCGGCATGATTGCCATGAACAAATGTCTGGCTCAGGAAGTCGGTTCGCGCGGTATTACCGTCAACTCGATCGCGCCGGGTTTCATCAGAACTCCGATGACCGACGTGCTGCCGGACGACGTCAAAGCGGCTCTGCTGGCCAAAATTCCCGAAGCCAAACTCGGCGAAGCTCAGGATATCGCGAATGTTGTCGCTTTCCTGGCCAGTGACGAAGCTCAATACATCACCGGTCAGACCATCAACATCAATGGCGGTATGGCCATGATCTAAACGGTCAATTTCGATCAAAGCAAAAAACCCTGCCTTGTTGACAGGGTTTTTTTCATTTGTATAGTATCATTTGCAAATGCGGCAAAAAAACGATCGTTTTTTTGTTACAAACTCTTTCTCCAGAGAAAAAAAATCAATTTTAAAATAATTTATTGATTTTTAGTAATAAATAAATTGCTTTTTAAAAATTAAAGTTATATCCTGATTGTGTAACAAAAAAACGATCGTTTAAAATGCGATATTTGTTTTTATATAATGTTAGGTTTATAATTATAGGGATTACTAATGATGAAACACCATTTTTCTTTTACACTTCTTTTAGCTTCAACTTTCCTTTCTCCGACCGTCGTCTCAGCAACCGACTATTCTTTTACCGATAACAACAATCATCTTTATATCAGCGAATCAGACACTTACGATACCGTCAGCGGCACCGCGTCGGGCATTAACGGCGATTATTACTGCAGTGCGATTCAAAATAAGGGACATATCAAAGATCTCAGCGCCTCTTTTGACAACAATACCACCACCGGACAAGGCGGCGCGGTTTTTAATGACGGTTACAACAATGATAAAAGCATAATCGACCGCATCAGCGGCAATTTTACCGGCAACACCTCCGGACAGGAAGGCGGTGCCATTTACAACAGCGGCATCATCGGTAATATTGTCGGCAGCAAATTTGAAAACAATCAGGCTATCCAAAACGGTCCCGACGGATATGCTCAGGGCGGCGCTATTTTTAATTCCGGCGGCAACGGCGGCGGCATTATCAACGACATTACAGATGTCCGGTTTATCGGCAATACCACCACCGGAGTCGGCGGCGCCGTTTCAAACTGTGACGGCGGCAAAATCAATGATATTTCGGGTATTTTTAAAAACAACAGCGCCAACCAAGGCGGTGTTCTTTATAATTTCGGCGCTTCGGTCAACAGCATCGGCGGCACTTTTGAGGAAAACCGCGGACAGGAGATCATTTTTAACCCGGACGACAATTCCGACCGGCCCGGCCATATCGGAACCATTTCCGGAACCTTTTTAAATAATACCGCTTCTTCCGTCATCTACAATATGAGTTCCAACATCGACGTCATCAGCGCCGATTTTACAGGTAACACCGTAGGCAGTTCCGATGCGGTAATTAAAAATCTTAACAGCAGTATCGGCACCGTCAGCGGCGGCAAGACCTTCAGCGGCAACAGCGGCGGCGTGGTAATTATGAATCTCGGCACCGGCGATTCCCGTTCCGCCATCGGCGATATTACCGCCAACTTTATTAAAAACAACGTTAACTATCAAAACGGCGTTATCTACAATTTGAACAGTAGCATCGGCAACATCAGCGGCACTTTCAGCGAAAATACCGGCGCCGGCAACGGCGGTGCGATCTGGAATAAGAACGCCTCCGTTCAAAATATCAGCGGAAAATTCGAAAAAAATACCGCCGGTTACCTCGGCGGCGCCATCGTTAACGAAGACAAAGCCTCGATTGCAGACATCTTTGCCGACTTTACGGAAAACGCTTCTGCTCAGGGCGGCGCGATTGCCAACAACAACGGTTCCTCGATTGCCGACATCAACGGCAATTTCAGCGGCAACAACGCTTCTTTCGGCATGGCCCAAGGCGGTGCGATTTGGAATAACAACGCCTCCGTCAATGATATTACGGCTTCTTTCAGCAGCAACATTTCCGGCGAAGGAGGTGCAATTTACAACAACAGCAACGCTTCTATCGGCAACATCAACGCAAACTTTGCCGGAAACAAAGCTCTTAACGGTCAAGGAGGCGCCATTTTTAACAACAATGCCTCAATCAAAGACATTGCCGGCAACTTTACCGACAACAATGCGGCAGCTCACGGCGGTGCGATTTGGAACAACAAAATTATCGGTAACATCAACGGCAGTTTTGTTAACAACAGCGCCGGCGGCGAAACCCGTCCCGGCGACGGCGGCGCGATTTGGAACAACGGCACCGCGGCCGCAATCGGCAACATCAACGGCAGCTTTGTCAACAATCGGGCTGTCCTCGGCGGTGCAATATATAATGCTGTCAGCGAAAACCCGACAGATCCGGATGCGCCGGTCGCAACCACCGTAATCGGAAATCTGAACGGTGACTTCATCGGCAATAACGCGGATTTCGGGGGTGCGATTTGGAACAACGGTTCTTTGGGATCCCTTTCCGGCACCTTCAGCAACAACACGGCAACCGAAAACGGCGCCGGCGTTTATAACGTCGGCGGTAACGCTGTTACTTTTGTTAACAGCAGCTTCATTAACAATACCGCTCAAAATGAAAACGGCAACCTCGATATCGGCAGCGCTATTTATTCCGAAGCCGACATTACGCTTGAAGTCAACAACGGTTATACCTCGCTGATCAGCGGCAATAAAACGTTTTATAACGGACAAACCGAAAATGATGCCCTCTATGTCAAAAACGCCGCTTTGACTCTTCGTGCCGACAGCAACGGCACCATGATCTTTGACGATCATGTCAACGGCAACAATTACAACATGAACATTTACGGTGACGGAACCGGCGTTGTCCGTTTTAACGGCTTGGTCAAAAACGTTAACAATTTCAATTTGTACGCCGACTCGATCGTGCATTTGGGAATCGATGCCCGCATTTATGCCCGCAATTATTACGCCGACCCGTCGGCCGTGATCACGCCCCGTCAAACGCCGCACGCCACGGCCGCAGTCCGTTCTTCCGGCGGTGTTCCGTTGATGACGGTTGACGTTTTTGTTGATCGCGCCACCAACAAAGTTCACTCCGGAACAATCACGGTTGAGGGTGACGTCGCCGGAACCACCCACGTTTTGGTAAACGCCCTTAACCCGGACATTCTCGACAATTATCAAGATGCGGTAACACCGTTTTTGTATGCGCCGGATGACGAAAACGAAACTTCGGCCGTCTTTGAGGTCGCCCGTGTCAACGGCAGTCCGTACTTATGGTATGCCGAACCGAACGTTAAGGAAAAACCGGAAAAAGGCAATATCTGGTATCTGGCTCTGACCAACCGGCTCAATCCGAATTTTGACCGTACCAAAGTTGCGCCGGAAGTTATTTCCTACATCGGTTTGCAATCGGCGGCAATTGAACAAACCCGCAACTTGTCAAACATTGTCCGTAACCGAACCGCCGCCGGCAAAACCTATTGCGCCGGAATCGGATGCGGACTTTATGAAGATTCCTGGAACGGTCACGCACTTTCCAACGTCTGGGTAGATGTCGATTATGTTACTTCTTCTATCGACAAACCGGTCAATATCGACGCCGATATTTGGGGTATCACCGGCGGTTTCGATCTTCAGAAAAACATCAATCACAAGTTCGGTGTTTTCGCTTCTTACCGTCAGGGCGATTATGATCTATCCGGTAAAGGCGTATATCATCACGCCGACAGCGGGTCCAAAATCGACATCGACAGCTATCTCGGCGGCTTATACTATCGCTATGACAAAAACAACTGGTGGGGCTTTGCTACCCTCTTCGCCGGCATCCAAAAAGCTGATCTCAAAACCGACGACGGCGCAGTCAAAACCGATACCGACGGCAATCAGCTGGGCGGCAGCATTGAAGGCGGCAAATTGTTCGCCCTCACCGAAAGCCTGACCCTGGAACCGAGTCTCGGCGCTTTTTATACTCAAATAGATTTTGACAACATTCGCGACGGCGCCGGCAAAACGGCCAAATTCGAAACCGTCGGATATTGGGAATTGGAAGGCGGTATTAAACTGGAAAAAACTTTTGCTCTCGACGAAGGAAGCGCCAAAGTTTATTTCAAGCCTTCTGTTATCCAGACTCTGAGCAACAGCGACAAAGTCAACATTACCGGCCTGTATCCGATTTCAACCTATCACGATCAGACTCTGGGTCGGATTGAATTGGGCAGCCGCGCACCCTTAAACCGGTCCTGGTCTCTGTACGGATGGATTAACTATACGTTCGGTTCGTCGTACGACGCCACCGCTTTCGGCGCCGGCCTCAATTACGCTTTCTGACAAACCTACAAAAAAAGATACCCCCGGCAACGCCGGGGGTTTTTGCACATCAAATCCTAAATTCTTTTGTCGGCCGAATAACAATAGGCAGCCACCGGACAATGAGCGCAATCCGGTTTTTGCGCCTTGCAAATATAACGTCCGAACAACACCAGCCAATGGTTGGCATACATCAGATAACGTTCGGGCAACGCTTTCAACAAATCTTTCTCCACCGCTTCGACGTTTTTTCCCTGACTGAAGTCCAGCCGGTGAGCCACCCGGAAAACATGGGTATCCACCGCCATGGTCGGCTTGCCGAACCACACGTTGAGCAAAACGTTGGCCGTTTTATGACCGACACCGGGCAAGCTTTCCAACTGCTGCTGATCTTCGGGAACTTCGCCGTTAAAATCGCGAATCAGCATTTCGCTCATTGCGATAATGCTTTTTGCCTTATTGTTGTACAGACCGATCGTTTTAATATATTCTTTCAGTTTTTCGATTCCCAACGCCAGCGTTTTTTGCGGCGTATCGGCAACTTTAAACAATTCGGCCGTTGCCCGGTTGACCCCTTTGTCGGTGCTTTGCGCCGATAAGACGATCGCCACCAGCAGGGTAAAAGCATTCGAATAGCACAACTCGCATTTCGGCGCCGGATCGGCAGCTGCCAAAATATCAAAAATTTCGATAATTTCTTTCACCGGTCTCATGCTTTGACACCTCCGGCGCCGGCTGCTTTCGGCGCGTTTTCGTCCAACGGCCAGCGCGGACGCGGCTTAAAATCGAGATCATCGGTCAAACCGGCGGCAAAACGCTCCAAACCGGCCCAAGCAATCATAACGCCGTTGTCGGTACACCAACGTACCGGCGGCGCGGCAAAAATCAGCCCCTTGCTCTCGGCCAACCGTTCAAGTTGCCGCCGCAGATAGCCGTTGGCCGCCACCCCGCCCGCAACCACCATGTGTTTGCCTTCAGGATATTTTTGCTTAAAAACGTCGGCAGCGCGGGCAAGCTTGTCGATTAGACACTCGGTGGCTGTTTTTTGAAAACAGGCACAAATATCCGCCGTATCTTTTTTAGATAAAATGACATGTTCAATATTGCCGCCTTCGTCATAAGACTCGATAATTTTGCGCACAGCCGTTTTCAAGCCCGAAAAAGACAGGTTGCAGTCTCCCGACCCTTTGAGCGGATGCGGCAAGACAAAACGGTTTTCGTCGCCGACTTCCGCCATTTTTTCAATCATCGGACCGCCCGGATAACCAAGGTTGAGCATTTTTGCCACTTTGTCAAAAGCTTCGCCGGCGGCATCGTCGATCGTGGTTCCCAAACGTTCGTAGTCACCGACTCCCTTAACGACCAGAATTTGGCAATGTCCGCCCGAAACCAGCAACAGCAAATAGGGATAAACGACATCGTTGCTCAGTCGCGAAACCAGCGCGTGTCCTTCCAAATGGTTAACGGCCACAAAAGGCTTGTTCAGAGCCAGAGCCAACGCTTTTGCCGCCATTACGCCGACCACCACGCCGCCGATCAAACCCGGACCGGCCGCCGCGGCCACCGCGTCGACTTGTTGCGGTTCCACCCCGGCCTTGGCAAAAGTGTGGGCAATGATGTCGTCAATATGATCCAAATGCGAGCGGGCGGCGATTTCGGGCACCACGCCGCCGTAAATTTTGTGTTCTTCCTGCGACAACACGGTTTCCGCCAGAATTTCCTTTTTTTCGTTGACCAAGGCGGCGGCTGTTTCGTCGCAACTGCTTTCAATTCCTAAAACTATCATTATTTTTATCTTTGAGAAATTTTAACTTTTGAAGGTTACTATAAACTATTAAAAAAAATATTACAAAGGAAATAAACAATGGGAAAAAACAAATCTGTTGCCGAAACCGGTTCTCAGCAACCCCAAACGGTATCAACGACGGCTGTCGCCGGCAAAACGGCTCATTTTTTTAAAATTGTTTTATGGCTTCTGATTGCAATCGTTTTGGCTGTCGGCGCCGTTTGGCTTTACAGCTATTCCGCCCGCCTGCTGCCGCAAACCGACACCTTGCAAAACACCGCACCGGCCGTTTCCGCTCCGGCAGGTCCGACGGTTTCTATCCCGCCGGCAATCCCGCAGCCGGAAAAAGTAACCGAAGTTAAATACGTTATTCCCGAAAGCGTTTCCAACGCCATCAACAAATTGGCCGACAAAGTTGCCCGCACCGAAACCCTGAGCGAACAGTACATAAATATTAAAGCCGACTCTTCGGCCGTTATCAGTCTCGGCGAACGGGTTGACCAAGTTGAAAAAACACTTCGCCGCCTGTCTCAGCTCTCAAACGACGGCGCCCTGATTTTGACGGCTGCCCAAATGATCAAACAAAACGCCGCCGCCGGGCAATCCGTAACCATGGAAGCCGAAATTCTGAAACAGCTTGCGGCAGCGCAGTCGGATATTGAAAATGATATCAACTACATCTATAATAATTCGTCCCGCCATTATCCTTCCGACAAGAACCTGATTGCCGAATTCGACCGTATCAGCCGCAACCTTACCGCCGAACTGAAAAATCAGGGAACCTGGAAAGAACGCCTGCTGCGTAAAATTAACGAATACATACACATTTCCGGTCCCGATTCCCGACAAGTCAGTAACGAAACCGAAGTTCTGCAACAGGTAAAAAATCATGTCGACGAAGATCAGTTTGAAATTGCACTCGAAATTCTTGCCAAGCCCGAGAATCAAAAGCTAAAAGACAACCCGGCGCTTTTGCAATGGTACAATCTGACCGATTCCAAACTGAAATTTTCAAAAGCGTTGTCTCATGTCTCGGCTTACGCTCTTGCTTTGATGAAAACGGAAAGTCTCAGAAATGACGCATCCGGACAGCATTAAAAAATTTTGGTATGACCAGTATGCCGACGCGCCGGCCACGCTTGCCAAAATGAAAAACGTCGGCAGTTTGGCCGCCGCATTTAACGCCAACGTCGATTCTGTCGTCAAAATGTCGGGTACCGTTTTGACACAAATGATTGCCCGATCCGGCCTTGGCTTAAGCGATCTGCAAAACGTTTCTGTTAAAAGCATCCGTACTCCGGAGGATATTCTGCGCGGAATTTTCCGCTGCTTTTGCCTCGGAATCGCCGAAGAATGGATTGCCGAAGACGCGGAAATTTACCGCTGGATGAAAAAAAACCTCGGGACCGACAAATTGCAAATGGGCGCTCAGGCCGGGATTATTGCCAACACCATGGCCGTCACCGGCATAAGGCAGGTGATCACCCATGTCAGCGCCCTGCCCGCCCTGCAGGCCGATCAGTTTCTGAAACGCGACAATTTGCTCTCTTTTGACGAACAGGGGCAATTAAAACCGGCTCATACCATTAACCGTCCCGACGAAGAAGCTTCAATTCACTGGATTATTGAATTTTCCAAAAACGATACCGTTACCGTCGAAGGACAAACTTTTACCTGCCCGAAGTCCAACCGTTTTATCGCAACTTACGATCCGATGCTGTTCAATCTGGTAATTGACCCTCATTTTACCGCTTATACCGGCAAAAATCCGGCCGATTATGTTATTCTTTCCGGTTATCAGGCTCTGACTAAACAAAACCGCGGCTTGTCCTTGCTTAAAAAAACGATTCCGATCATCAGACAATGGAAACAAAGCCATCCTCAAACGATTATTCATCTTGAGATTGCCTCAACGCAGGATCTTTCGGTGCGCCGCGCCCTTATTCGCCATATTATGCCGATTGTCGATTCCGTCGGCGTTAACGAACGCGAAACCGTCGATTTGCTGGAAGCTATGAAATACGCGCGTCTGGCCTCGGATTGTACTCAAAATCCCTCGGCAAAAAATTTGTTCCGCGCTTTGGTTAAAATTAAGCAAAAAACCGCATGCCCGCGTATCCAGCTTCACATGTACGGTCTTTATATCACCCTGCAAAACCGCAATTTTCCGATCTCGCCTTCGGCAAACCGCAACGGCATGATTCTTGCGGCGGTTGCGGCGGCTTCCAAAGCCGAAACCGGGCGCCTGTCCGAATACGAAGATCTGACCGTTGCCCTCGGTCAAACGGTTTGCGACGAAGGGATCAAAGGCTTGGAAGAAATAGGCTCACTGATCGGTAATCCCGGGTTTGCAGCTTCCGGCATTGGAAATTTTGAGGAATTTTCGGTTATCGCGGTGCCGACAATCATTGTCGAACAACCCAAAACACTGGTCGGCATGGGAGACACGATCTCAGCCTTTTCATTGATCGGCGCCTGTTGACTTTTATTTTACCGTTGTTTCGTTTTCCGGTTCGGCCAGCCACAAAGCGTTCTTCAGCCGACTTTTCAGAAATTCGAGGTGTTCGGCTTCTTCCGCTTCGCTGACGGCAAAAACCCGTAACGGCCGCACTTTGCGTTCGGCAGCAAACATAATTCCGTTTTCCGTCGTTGTCTTGATATTGTCTTCAGGTGCCAGCAGCATGCTCGGTTCGGCGCCGCCCAACAACTCCAGATAAACGTCGGCCAGCAACTCGGCATCCAGCAGCGCGCCGTGTTTGGTCCGCCGGCTGTTATCGACGTTAAAACGTTTACACAGGGCATCCAAGTTGTTTTTGGCACCGGGAAACTTTTTACGCGCAATTTCCAGCGTATCCACCACCCGGTTCCATTCATATTCGGCATACCCGATCTTTTTCAACTCAAAATTAATAAACTTAATATCAAAGGAAGCGTTATGTGCCACCAAAATGCCGTCTTCACCGACAAATTCCACAAAAGCGGCCGCCACTTCCGAAAAAACCGGATAATCTTTCAAAAATTCTTCGGTCAGCCCGTGTACCGCCACCACTTCTTCGGGAACGCTGCGTTCCGGGTTAATATATTGATGGTAGGTACGGCCGGTCGGAATATGGTTAACCAACTCTATGGCACCGATTTCCACCAAACGGTCGCCGCCGTCGGGAGACAAGCCGGTGGTTTCGGTATCAAATACAATCTCGCGCAAAGCCGTTTTCATAATTCTTTCTCCAACCCGTCAAGCATTGCCAGAACTTCAAGTTTCAGCAAATTCTTCGGTTTGTCGGTATTGATCACCAAATCTGCCAAAAGCTTTTTGTCCCGATTGCTCATCTGCACATTGTTAATCTTGTCAAAATCGTCGCCGCCGACATTATCCCTTTCCATCACCCGCCGTTTTTGAACCTCATACGGAACGTCGGCCACGACAACCCGATCGCAGTATTTTTGCCAGCCCATTTCAAACAAAAGCGCGACATCAAGAAAAAACAAATCACGACAACCGCTGTTTTTGTTAACCACACGTTTAAGGTAACGGCACAAAAAAGGATGAGTCATGCTTTCCAATATCTTTAACTGTTGACGATCGTTGAAAACAATATTGCGCAGTTTTCGTTTATCCACGGCCCAGCCGTCGAAGGTTCCGGGAAAAGCGGCGCCGATGCTCCTGATAAAATCCTTATTAAAATACAACCGTCTGACCCATGAGTCGACGTCAAACACAACATATCCCTGGCGGCGTATCATCCCGGCAAGGGTGGTTTTTCCGCATCCGATCGAGCCGGTAATTGCAATCAGTTTCATTTTATTAACCCGAGTTATTAACAAGGCCTGTGCATAAAAAAGCATTTATGCCTATTTATACAAATTTATCAACGGAATTAAAATTCAATAAAGCAAGATACACACAGGTTGATAACTTTTATCAACCCGATTGTCATATAAGGATAAGCTGTTTTATTAACAAATGGTAAATTTTTGTGTTTACAAACCAGACTCGCGACAAAGACTTCCTTTTTTTAAAAGTTAATTTTCTCTTAACAAATTTATTAACAAATATTTAAAATCTGGATAAATCTGTTAACAAAATTTAATCCCCATCCTGACGGCGGATATACAACCTACAAAAACATTTTAAAAATTATATGATTGGGCTGCGCAGGTGTTGAAAACTTTTTCCCAACAATTATTTGACAAGTGTCGGAGAATGAATTATAAAAATGATGTTATCCGATGCGGTGTCCAAAACCGCTTTTCGACATTTCTTATGCAAAAACATCTCAACACTCAACCAACCACGGATTTTTCATGCACTTAAACGAGTTAAAACAAAAGTCTCCCAAAGAGCTTTTAACCGAAGCCGAAGCCCTCGGAATCGAAGACGCTTCCTCCATGCGCAAACAGGATTTGATGTTTGCCATCCTTAAAAAAGTTGCTTCCGACGACAACGTCATTTACGGCGAAGGAACCATCGAAGTTTTACAGGACGGTTTTGGTTTTCTGCGCTCTGCCCAGTCAAATTATCTTGCCGGACCCGACGATATCTATGTTTCTCCGGCTCAGGTTAAAAAATTCGGCCTGCGTACCGGTGATACGATCGAAGGCGAAATACGTGCGCCGAAAGACAATGAACGTTATTTTGCGCTGACAAAAATTAACCGGATAAATTTTGACGACCCGGAAAAATCAAAACTGCGGATTAATTTTGACAACCTGACGCCGCTTTATCCGACCCAAAAACTTGATTTTGACGTCATTTGCGGCGATAAGGATTATACGACCCGGATCATCGATCTGGTTTCGCCGCAGGGCAAAGGACAACGCGGTCTGATTGTTGCGCCGCCGCGTACCGGCAAAACGGTTATGCTGCAAAATATTGCCCACGCGATTTCAACCAACCATCCCGAAGTTTATCTGATGGTGCTTTTGATTGACGAACGTCCCGAAGAAGTCACCGATATGACGCGTTCGGTTAAAGGCGAAGTGATTTCGTCAACGTTTGACGAGCCGGCGACCCGCCATGTTCAGGTTGCTGAAATGGTTATTGAAAAGGCCAAACGTCTGGTCGAAAACAAAAAGGATGTTGTCATTCTGTTGGATTCGATTACGCGTCTGGGACGCGCTTACAACACGGTTGTTCCTTCCTCGGGCAAGGTGCTTACCGGCGGTGTCGATGCCAACGCTCTGCAGCGTCCTAAGCGGCTTCTCGGTGCAGCCCGCAATGTTGAAGAAGGCGGCTCGCTGACGATTATTGCGACGGCTCTGATTGATACCGGTTCGCGGATGGACGAAGTTATTTTCGAAGAATTTAAAGGAACCGGCAACTCCGAAATTATCCTCGACCGCAAGCTGACCGACAAACGCCTGTTCCCGACGATTGACATTACCCGTTCGGGAACCCGTAAGGAAGAATTGCTGGTTGACAAAGCCACTTTGACCAAAATGTGGGTTTTGCGCCGGGTTCTGATGCAAATGGGCATGACGGACGGGATGGAATTTCTGCTTGATAAACTCAAGCAAAGCAAGGACAATAAAGACTTCTTTACCAACATGAATTCTTAAACGTTGTCAAAACATTAAAAATCCCCTTTATTCCTGCCGAATAAAGGGGATTGTTTCATTTGACAAACGTTAGCGATTCTTAATTTCGAGGCGTTCGATTTGCAAAAGCCCGTTGTAAGAATAGGGAGCAAGGATTCTTATTTGGCTGTTTGGGTTAAGATCCCTGATCTCGGGATATGAACTCGGCGAAACCATAAATTTTCCCTTTTCGCAATCAACAACATAATAAGTGTAGCCGCGCTGGTATTCTTTTTCCCATTTGAGCACCGGAATATACGGTTGCTGACTGAACTGAATGTCGGTTCTTTGTTCTATTTCGCAATAACTCCATATGGAGAAGATCATGCCATATATCAAAAAGCTGAAAAATACGCCGTTGTATCGGGTTTTCTCGCTGTCGCGGCCAAAATCGCCGAAGGAATAGCCTTCTTGTTGATCATTCAGCTTCAAACAATACGAAATTACCGGGATGTAAGAATACAGAACGACACAGAAAAAGAGCGAAAAGAACAGCCCCGGAAAATGCATGGTGATTTCGTTTTCCAAAGTCCACAACATCGGCGGCAGGTAAAAAGCCGCAAACATGACGGCGGCCCATCCCAGCCGAACCGTTTTGGATTCTATTTCGATATTGGCATACGGCAATCGAAAATAGATAATAACGGCGGTAATTATTCCGATAAGGAATAAGGTTGACTGAAAACCGAAAAGGACCGCGGCGGCGGCAATTGCAATACCGGTTCCGGCAAACAATTGCTCACGTCTTTGCTCTTGTTGCAAAAAATTCTGACACAGGTTCCAGAAGTGCTTGTTTGTCTGTTTTTTTGTTGTCATGACTAATAGTATTTAGATTAATAATATTCGCTTAGACAAAATTTTAATTCTTTTGAGCCTGAAAGTCAACTAAAAACCGTTTGATTTCATCCATGTGGTAAAATATATGTTTGATCCCGAGCGCTTTAACTTTGTCCAAATATGTTTGTCCGTGGTTCATTTCGCAGCCTAAAAAAGCAATTACGTTCATGCCCGCCTTCAAACCGGCAGTCATTCCGGCCAGCGAATCTTCAATGACGATACAGTTCTGAGGCCGGTAGCCCATTTTTTGTGCGGCCAGCAAAAATAAGTCGGGTTTCGGCTTGCCGTGTTCGACCATGTCGGCCGTGAATATTTGTTCGGGCGAAAAATATTTTCCGATTCCCACCGCTTCGATCTTGACGAGCGTTTTGTCCATGGTGCCGCCGGTGGCAATGCACTGTTCAAAAGATTTCATTTTAAAAATTTCTTCAATTCCCGGTGTCGGTTCAATTCCCCGCTTCATAACTTCAAAATCCATTTTGAGGGCTTCGTCGGCAAAGTTGTCGTCTATGGACAGGCCCATCTGCTGCAGAACTTCTTTTTTGGTTTTTTCGCTCATGCCGCCGAGATGATGGTTAACGGTTGCAAAGTCCCAGTTAAGGTTAAATTTTTGATTGAGCAATTGCCTGCGGTTTTCCAACCACAATTTTTCGGTATCGGAAATAACGCCGTCAAAATCCCAGATGATCAGTGTTTTGTTCATTTTAAAAATTCCTGTAAAAAAACGAGTCCGTCTAAAGCGCGTACAAAGCGATTTTTATCACTTTATGATATAAGTGTTAAGATTGTATAAATCTGTTTTCCATGCGCAAAAAATCGGCTTTTTTTAAAACTTGCAAGATTAGTCGTTTGCTTTTATACCATGAAGATAAAAAGGAGCTGTTATGAACAACGATACCATTTATGCTTTGTCAACGGTAGCCGGAAAATCCGGCGTGGCCGTTTTTCGCATTTCCGGTCCCAATGCCTTGCAGGCGGTGCGCCGTTTGACCGCGCTCGATATTGCACGTCTTCAGCCGCGTTACGCTTATTTTGCTGCTCTGCATGATTTGGAAGGCCGCCAGGCCGATAAAGGGCTGATCCTATATTTTAAAGCGCCGGCATCGTTTACCGGCGAGGATATCGTCGAGATTCATTCCCACGGCTCAAAAGCCGTGATCGCCTGCTTGTTGGAAAATCTGGGAAATATTGAAGGCTTCCGCCTGGCCGAACCGGGAGAATTTTCCAAGCGCGCTTTTTACAACGGCAAAATGGATTTGACCGAAGCCGAAGGATTGGCCGACCTGATTGATTCCGAAACCCGCGAACAGCAAAAATATGCATTGCGCCAAATGAACGGCGATTTAAAGAATCTTTATGACGGTTGGCGGGAAAAGCTGGTGGAAATTCTGGCTTATCTCGAAGCTTATATTGATTTTCCCGATGAAGAACTTCCCGATGATTTGGTTTCGCGCTTGGAAAACACTGTATTTAAAGTGGCGGAGGAGATTGACCGCCATCTTCGGCAAAGTTTTTGCGGCGAACGTCTGCGCGAAGGATTCCGGGTCGTGATCCTGGGAGAGCCTAATGCCGGAAAGTCCAGTCTTCTCAATATACTGGCCAAACGCGAAGCGGTTATTGTCTCCGATATTGCCGGTACAACCCGGGATGCGGTTGACGTTTATATGGATATCAACGGGTATCCGGTTATTTTTACCGATACGGCCGGTTTGCGCGAAACCCAAGAACAAATTGAACGCCGCGGCATTGAAATTGCTTTTGATAAAGCCAAAAGTGCTGATTTGGTCATTGCTTTGCTGAATGGTGAAAATATTAATCTGTTGCCTTTTGTTGATATAGAAAAAGAGTATAAAAACAATATGTTATATATTGTTAATAAATCTGATAAATTAAATAAAGAACAGTGTTCTTCGTTAAGTGACAAGGCTTATACGCTTATTTCCGCCAAATATCAGCAAGGAATAGACGTTCTGCTGCAAAAAATCAGTGCGCGTATTGCCGAAGAATTTACCGCTTCTTCGGGGGCTTTAATTACGCGTCGGCGTTATCGTGAAGTCTTGAGCGATGTATTTAAAGATCTGCAACGCTTTAATTTGCATAAATCGATTGAATTGGCTGCCGAAGATATCCGTCTGGCGGCGCGAAATATCGGTAAAATTACCGGGCGCATCGAAGTGGACGAGATTTTGGATAAGATATTCGGCAGTTTTTGTATAGGCAAATAACTTATCCGTCAATCGGAGACAACGTAAAAGCCTGCGGAATTTTGTAAACGTAGATATTGTTAAACTTGTAAAATCCTTTGACTTCGATGATTTCATCCGCCCGAAAACCGGGGATATAAAAACTGTTTGAGTAGACGACGGTTCCCTTCGAGCCGTCGGTTTTCAGTTTTTGCCCAAAACGTTCCATCAACGGTTGCATCAAAAAACAGGCGATAATGTCAAAATCTTTAAAGGAGCAATTAAACATATCCTGCCGAATGATTCGCACGTTGGTCAACTTACGGGTTCGAAAAGCGGCAACCGCGGCGGTGAAAACATTCCATTCGATACCGACAAAGCGATGCTGCGGATGTTTGCGTGCCAGTTCAATCAGCAAAGTTCCGGTGCCGCATCCGGGATCCAAAACATTAAACGGCCGCTCAGATTTTTGTAGTTGTGCGTCAATTCGCTCAATCATTATTTTCTTTTGCTTGCCGAAACTGGGAACCAAAGGCGGACATTTGCGGAACTCTTTGTTGACAAACAGACGTATGATGTCAACCCATATCCATATCAGTGCTGCGATCAGCAAAGCATAGATAAAAACGGCAAACCATATCATTATTTTTCTCCGCAATTGAAATTTTAGCGTTTAAGAACCGAATTCGTTCCCAAACTTTTAACATTATCCTAAAACTTTTATGCTAAGGTTTGGTTAATCATAGGCGGATAATGCGTTTTTGTAATAAAAAAGCTTGATAATGCATCAAAAAAACGTTAAACAGCAAACAGATAAAAACAGAGGCTGAAATGCATATCAAAAATCACTATAACGTTATTGTTGTCGGCGGCGGGCATGCCGGTTGCGAAGCTTGCGCCGCTGCCGCACGAACCGGCGCCGAAACCTTGCTGATTACCCACAAAATCGCCACCATCGGCGAAATGTCCTGCAATCCTGCCGTCGGCGGACTGGGCAAGGGTCATTTGGTGCGCGAAATTGATGCGCTGGACGGATTGATGGGCCGGGTTATCGATCGCGCCGGAATTCAGTTTCGGATGCTCAATATGTCCAAAGGTCCGGCGGTACGGGGACCGCGTGCTCAGGCGGATCGCGAACTTTACCGCAAATATATGCTGCAGGCGCTGCGGGAACAGGATAATCTTGAAATTGCCGAAGCAGCGGTTGAGGGATTGCTTTTTGAAAACGAACAGGCGGCCGGCGTTATTCTGGCCGACGGAACAAAAATTGCGGCAGATGCGGTTGTCCTCACGACCGGCACTTTTTTAAACGGCATCATGTTCACCGGTCATCAAACTTCGGTCGGCGGCCGGGTGGACGATGTTTCGTGCAGCGGTATTACACCCTGTTTAAATGAGCGGCAATTGCGTTTGGGACGTTTAAAGACCGGCACGCCGGCACGTTTGGACGGCAAAACGATTAACTGGAAAATTTTGGATCGGCAACGCGGAGACGAAGTACCACAGCCGTTTTCTTATCTAACGGATAAAATAAGCAATCCCCAAATTGATTGTTTTGTCACCCATACCAACTTGAATACCCATCGAATAATCCGTGATAACTTTTCAAAATGCGCGTTGTTTTCCGGATTGATAAAAGGTGTCGGACCGCGTTATTGTCCGAGTATTGAAGATAAACTGATCAAATTTGCCGATCGCGAAAGCCACCAGATTTTTCTCGAACCGGAGGGGTTGTCGACCGACGTTGTATATCCCAACGGTATCTCGACTTCTTTGCCGGCGGATGTGCAGGAAGCTTTTATTCATACCATAAAAGGCCTGGAAGACGTTAAGATTCTCCGTTACGCTTATGCGATTGAATATGATTATGTTGACCCTCAGGAATTGGATTGTTGTCTGCAATTGAAAAAAGTTCCCGGTTTGTTTCTGGCAGGTCAGATCAACGGTACCACCGGTTATGAAGAAGCGGCGGCGCAAGGCTTGTTGGCGGGTGTCAATGCGGCGTTGCATGCCGAAGGCCGCGGACGCACGTTTATCATCGACCGTTCCGAAGCTTATATCGGCGTGATGGTTGATGACCTGATTACCAAGGGAGTGGATGAGCCGTATCGTATGTTTACCTCGCGTTCGGAATACCGTCTCCATCTGCGGGCCGACAACGCCGATCTTCGGTTGACTGCCGCCGGTCACGAAGCCGGTTGCGTCGGTAATTTGCGTTGGCGTTGTTTTGAACAAAAACGTCGGCAAATTGCCGTTTTGCGCGATTTGGCCGATCAGTTGCAAATTAAACCGTCCGAACTTGACCGCCACTGCATTAAAAACAAAAAAGACGGAACTCGGCGCACGGCGTTCAATCTGATGTCTTATGACGATGTTTCACGTGAAACAATATTAAAAATATGGCCGCAACTGGCAGAATACTCGGCGGATGTTTATGAAGAAGTGGAAATAGAGGCAAAATATGCCGGTTATATCAAACGTCAGCTCGCCGATATCGAAGTTTTCAAAAAAGATGAAAAGTTGAAAATCCGCGAAGATATCGACTATTCCAAAATCGGCGGTTTATCCAACGAAATGGTCATTAAGCTGAGCCGGGTCCGTCCGGCAACGATCGGGGCCGCTTCACGTATTTCCGGCGTAACGCCGGCGGCGGTGATGGCGATTTTGGGCTATCTTAAAAAATAGGAGTTTTGAATTGACTGCATTTCCTGACCGCGATCGGGCCGAAGCTCTGTGGGAAGAAGGAATCCGCTACCGTCTTTCGCGTCCCTACCCTTTTGATCTGGAATCCGAATATCGTTTTCATACCCGCGGCGTTGCCGAAGCGGCGGAAAAAATTGCTGCTTGCGTTCCCGGCCTTGTTCCTGAAAAAGCATTTGTTTTCGGTCTGTTGCATGATTACGGCAAAAGAGTCAATCAAAGCCGTGAAAACAAATTTCACGGGCAGGAAGGTTATGAGCAAATGATGAAACTCGGTTATCCGGAAATTGCGCGGATCTGCCTCACTCATACTTTTCCCGATAAGGATTTTAATCCGGAGCAATATTCTTTTCCGCCGCAATGGTTTGACTGGATTCGTTGTCATTTGGCGCCGCTGGTTTATGATGATTATGATTTGCTGATCGCTTTTTGTGACAAGCTGTTCGAAGCCTGCACAATGGTTTCGATCGAAGAACGGGTGGCGGCAATTGTCCGGCGTTACGGTCTCAACGACCGTCAGCGCGATCTTTTATATAATCAAAGCATGAAATTAAAACATTACTTTGATGCCAAAACCGGTCGCGACGTTTATGAAATTTTAGGTTTGGAGAAATAAAAATGCAAAAATTCAGTTATCACACCCATACCAATGCCCTCGGTATTTTTGACGGTCGTTGTACGGCCGAACAAATGATTGAACAGGCACAAAAAATCGGTTATCAGGAAATCGGTATTTCCAACCATTTGGTTTATCATCCCAACATGACGGTCGGGCATCCGATGTTTTTTAACGATTATAATCTTCTCGAAGACGCGATGATGCGGGTTGCCGACGAAGTTCGTCAGGCGGCGTCAACCGCAGCGATAAAAGTCTATCTCGGATTTGAAGTGGACTTTTTTCCGTCTTCGGAATGGTGCCGTTGTTTTGAGAAATTGCGCAAGAAACTCAATGCCGATTATTATATCGGTTCTTTCCATTATCTGCGCAATCAGGACGAAAGCCGGATTGAAAACATGTATTTGTACAATCCGCTTCAGCCCTCGTGCACAGAAGACGAAATTAAAGAAGCGATTCGGCTCTACTGGCAAAATGCTGCTCTGGCTGCCGAAAGCGGATATTTTGACTTTATTGCCCATCCGGACGTTTACAAGATTTTTCCTCATTTTGCCGCTTTCGGCGAAGAAGAGGACAAGTGGCATTTTATTGAAACCATGGGGCGGTTAAAACATCCGTATGAGCTGAATACCAGCGGCTGGCGCAAATGCGGCGAACAGCACCCTTATCGTTGGATGATGGAAGAATTAAACCGTCTGGAAGTTCCGGTTGTCATCAGTGACGATGCTCATGACGTTTCTCAGTTGGCTAATTATTTTGAGCAAGCGGAACAATTGCTGCAGTCGCTTGATTATAAAAAACGCTGGAAGTTGGAAAAATAAATGCAAAAATTCAGTTATCATACCCATACCGACTTTTCAGACGGCCGCAATACGCCGGAAGAAATGCTGCAACAGGCGGCAGATCTCGGTTGGGAAGAAATCGGAATCAGCGATCACCTGATCGTGCATAAAAATATTCGTCAGAGTTTTTCTTGGCCGCGGTGGGAAAAGACTGACAAGATCGAAATTTTTCATGCCGATTTCAGCGAGGCGGCGGACGGATTTTGCCGTCATGCCGATCACTTGCGTAAACTTGCGCGCGGTTACAATTTAAAAGTGCGCGTCGGTGCCGAAGTTGATTTTTTCTGCTATGACGGTTGGGCGGAAGAGTTTGACGCTTTTTGCCAACAGGTTGGTTTAGATTATTGTATTTCCGGCAATCATTTTCTGCCGTTGAATAACGGCGAACAGATCCTTGATGCCAAAGACAGCGGAATGCTGAATCAAAAAGATCTCGAATCGGCCTTGCGTCTGCACTTTGCCACCGTTACGGCGGCAGCATGTTCGGGGATGTTTGCTTTTATCGCCCATTTGGATTATTTGCGTAAAATTCCGCAATGGAAAGATCTGGCGTTTACGGCGGAAAAAACGGCCGTAACGGCGGCTCTTGTAAAATCGGCGACGGCGACTGAACTGAGCAGCAAAGGAATTCGCAAACAAGGTTATTTTTATCCTGAAGAAAGTTGGCTGAAACAAATCATTGCCGCCGATGTTCCGCTGGTGATCAGTGACGATGCGCATCGCATTGAGGAGCTTGGTTTCGAATTTGAGCAAGCCGAGGCGTTGTTGCAGCAGCTGGGATGCCGTCAGCGCTGGCATTTCAAATAGGGCGTTGCCAAAAAATCGTTAGTTTGGTTGGATAATATTTTTCATAAATTTGTATCAGCGAATCGCAAATCGATAAAATTAAAACTTTATATTTTCATTACTTCGCGCATTGATTCTTTTTGTTATTTTATTTAATTGAAAACACTGTTCTTTTTTATATATTTTTTAAAATGTTCATAAGTAAAATTTTTATGTTCTAAAATTTTCAATTCGTATATATAAATACAGCTATGGAAAATTTTATCAAAACATATGATGTTTCACGTGAAACATATGACCGCCTGAAATGTTGCCAAGAAGCGCTAAACGAATGGCAACAAAAGTTTAATCTGGTCAGTAACGGTTCGCTTGCCGACAGCTGGAACCGTCACTTTCTCGACTCGGCACAACTGTTTCCGCTGATTCCGGCAACCGCACGTTCTCTGGCCGATCTGGGCAGCGGCGCCGGTTTTCCGGGAATGGTGTTGGCGGTCATGGCGGCTGAAAAAACACCGTATTTAAAAGTGACGTTGATTGAAAGCATTTGTAAAAAAACAGTGTATTTAAATCATCTGGCACAAATTACCGGCTGCAATGTTGAAATCATCAACCGTCGGATTGAAGAAATTAAAAATCGCCGCTTTGATGTTGTCACGGCCCGCGCGGTTACCGCACTTTCCGATTTGCTCGGATATGCTTTTCCGTTGTTAAATAAAAACGGCCTTTGTCTTTTTCCTAAAGGGAAAAGCTGGCCCGAAGAAGTCAGTCTCGCCCGGCGCAAATGGAATTTTGAATACGATGCCGTTCCGAGCCGGACCAATCCTGAAAGCGTTGTTTTAGTTATCCGTCATCTTGCTGCAAAAGGGAGATAAATCATGCCTCGCATTATTGCTGTCGCCAACCGAAAAGGCGGCGTCGGAAAAACCACGACCACCGTCAATGTCGCTACGGCGATGGCGGCTGCCGGAAAAAAAGTTCTGGTCATTGATCTCGATCCCCAATCCAACGCTTCGACTTCGCTTGGAATTGACAAACACGGGGGCATGGTTTCTTCTTATGAAGTGATTATCGGTGAGCGGCCCTTAGACGAAGCGGTTGTTTGGACCGAAATTCCTAATTTTTCGTTAGTTCCCGCTTCGCCTGATTTGGCGGGTGCCGAAGTTGAACTGATTGACAGGCCGCGCCGCGAATTTGCTCTCAAAGACGCTCTCGGAAGCTCGGCCGTCAATTACGATTATGTATTGATTGACTGCCCGCCTTCCCTGAGTTTGGTGACGATCAATGCACTGGTGGCGGCCGATGCGGTTATCGTACCGCTGCAATGTGAATACCTTGCTCTGGAAGGCATTACCGATCTGATTGCCAACATCAATCAAATCAAACGCCGTTTTAATCCGCGGTTGGAACTTCAGGGGGTCGTGCTGACAATGTATGACGGTCGCAATAACCTCACCCAAATGGTGGAAGAAGACGTTCGCAGTTTCTTCGGCAAAAAAGTTTACCAAACCGTTATTCCGCGGAATGTCCGCGTTTCCGAAGCACCCTCCCACGGCAAACCCGTTTTGCTTTATGATTTTAAATGCCCGGGCTCACAGGCTTACATAAGCCTTGCCAGCGAAGTTTTGAAAAGAGAAAAGGAATTGATAGCATGTTAGACGACGGTCACAAGAGAAAAAGTCTCGGCCGCGGTTTGGGCGCCCTTCTCGGCGACGACCTCGGATTTCTGGATTCCGAAACCCCGGCTCCGAAAGCCGGCGAAAAAAAGATTGCGATCGCCGATCTCACGCCCAGTCCCTATCAGCCGCGGCTCGATTTTAATCCCGAAGCTCTGGATGCGCTGGCACAGTCGATTGCGGAAAAGGGAATTTTGCAACCGCTGTTAGTGCGCGAACTCGGCAACGGCAAGTATGAGATCATTGCCGGCGAACGTCGTTTCAGAGCCGCCAAAACGGCGGGGTTGACGGAAGTGCCGGCGGTGGTGAAAAATATGAACGATCAGGAAGTTCTCGAAGTTGCCCTGATTGAGAATCTATTGCGTGAAAATCTTTCGGCAATTGAAGAAGCCGAAGGGCTGCAGCGACTGATTGATGAATTTTCGCATACCCAGGAAGCGCTTTCAAAAGTTATCGGCAAGTCGCGCAGCTATATTGCCAACACGCTTCGCCTTCTGGCATTGCCGGCAGCGGTTCGGCAAATGGTACGCGACGGTATTCTGACCGCCGGTCAGGTGCGTCCGCTGATCGGTATCGACAATGCCGAAGAGCTGGCCGCGCGGATTGCCGAACGCGGTCTTAACGCGCGTCAGGCCGAGGCCCTGGCGGCAAAAGCCAAACAACCGACGGTATCACGCAAACAGAGTGTCGCGGACAGCGATCTGACCGAACTTTCAGAAGGAATTGCCCGCCGGCTGGGGGTTAAGGTTAAAATCTCGCCGGCTAAAAACGGTGCCGGAAAGGTTGTGTTGCAATATGCTAATTTAGCCGATTTGGATAAGATTATTGACATTTTGCAGCAAAAGTCTACACTGTCAGACGGCAGACCGGCCAAATTTACAATGAATATTGTCGATTAAGGAAAGAAAATGACTATACTTGATAAAATGCTCGAAAACTGTAAAAATAACGGTTTTCAACCTACTGAAAATATTGAAAAAATTGCTCGCGCCAAAAACATGATGTTCGGTGAACAGTCTTGGCAGCGCTGTCCGTGCGACGGTCGCAACGAAGAACGCTACTGCATTTCCGAACTGTGCCGCAGCGATATCGAACGCGACGGCATCTGCCATTGCCGCTGTTACAGCAAAGCAAAATAATTTTACCGGAGTAACTATATTTTTACCGTCCTCGGCATATATTTAACAAAAACCCAAATTTTCAAGGAAACCGGCCCATGTTTTTCATTAAAAAGTTAATCCTCGGTTTGGCGGCAGTCATCTTGATTTATGTCGGCGGCAACGGTACTCAAAGCTCAAACCTGCTGTTTCAGGGCGGCGGATTTGTCGGCATGATCGTCGGATTCGTGGTTTTGTATATTTTTGCGAAAATGGTCTGGCGGGCTATGGGCTGTCTGCCGGTTTTGCTGATTATCTGTTTGATTGTCGGTTTTATCCTTTATGCGATCGGCGCTTTTAACAACGGTGTCGAAAACGTGGTGCCGAATGTTCTGAATTTCCTCGGTGCAGGGCGCCATACGGCAGCCGGGAGCGCGGTGCAGGCCAACGCTTCGGCAGAGCCGGCCGTTCCCGAAATCGTTGAGTCCTCCCCGGCCGTGCCGTTGCTTAACGAAAATTTCGACGAAGTGAGTCCGGTGGTGCCCGAAGCGGCAGCCGTACCGACGTCGGTTCAGCCGGCGGCAGCACCGGCGGCGCGTCAGGAACCGCAACCGATCGAATCGGAAAGCGGGTTGGGGCGTCTTTTAAGCAGTCTGACCGGAAAATCCGCCGAACCGGCAGCACAACCTTCGTTTAATCCCAACAATTATCCTGCGGTTTACGGCGTTACGAAAGTGATTAACGGTGATACCCTGTTAATGGGCGGCCGCTATTTGCGGATTTACGGTATTGACGCTCCCGAATCAAATCAAACCTGTTCCGACGGAAAAGGGCGTGCCTATCGCTGCGGACAAGAAGCGGCCCGTTGGCTGAAAAGCTGGATTTCCGGCCATGAATTGGAGTGTCATGTGATCAAGCAGGACTCCAAAGGCAATATGGTTGCGACCTGTGCGCTCGGTCAGTATGATATCGGCGCCGCGTTGGTCAACGCCGGTTGGGCGGTTGCCGATCCCAAGCAAAGCAACATCTATTTTCCTTACGAACAACAGGCGCGGGAAAACGGCCGCGGCTTGTGGCAGGGACAATTCTACAAACCCTGGGACTGGCGCGAAATTCAATCCAAAAAGCCCAAGATCAAAGTTATCAAGCCCAAAGGGCCGAAAAAAAGTCTACTCGATTTGTAGGTGAAGCATGAAGCAATCCAAGAGTTGGTTTTGTGCCGAAGAAAAAGATACCTCAGCGTTGGGACGTCAGTTGGCGGCGATTGCCCGCCGCGGCGACTGTTTTGTCCTTAACGGAACCCTCGGAATGGGAAAAAGCGTGCTGTGCCGCGCCTTTATCCAAAAATTGACTTCCGCGGCGGAAGTTCCCAGTCCGACCTTTACTCTGGTACAAAGTTATACGGCCGATGATTTTGAGATTTATCATTTTGATCTTTATCGTCTCAAGTCGCCGGAAGAGATTTTTGAATTGGGGATGGAAGAAGCGCTTTATGACGGCGTCTGCCTGATTGAGTGGCCTGAAAAAATGGGGCCTTATCTGCCTCGTCACGCAATTGTAATTGATATTGTGCCGGAAAACGGCGGCCGCCGGGTCACCGTTACTTTTCCCGAACCGGCTGAAAGGTTGGCTTCTCTTGACTGAAACACGTAATATACATGCAACTTGTATCAACTATAGGGACTGCGGAATTTTGATTACCGGTCCTTCCGGCAGCGGCAAATCCGATCTGGCACTGAGAATGATCATGGATAAAGGGGCTTCTCTGGTTGCCGATGATCGTACCGATCTGACTCCGGTTAAAAAGCGTTTGCGTGCTTCCTGCCCCGAAAATATTTCCGGCCTGCTTGAAGTCCGCGGACTGGGCGTATGCCGTTTTAAGCCTTCGGAGCCGGTGGACGTCGACCTGGTGGTGGAGTTGGTTCCCGCCGATCAGAAAATAGAACGGATGCCGCAGGTGGAAACGGCGGAATTTGAAGGGATCACAATTCCCAAAATCCGGCTTCACGGCTTTGAAATATCGGCAATTGACAAGATTATTCTCGCCTGTTACCAAAACAAATAGACCTTGCTTTCTTACCTACGGTACTTTAATATAACTCCGATCAACAAGATTTGAGGACAAAACGATGCAGCATCACAGATATCTGGAAAATTTTTTACGGGCGCTCGGCAAACCCCTGGTTGTGTTTATTTCCCGGGTCGGCCAACTGTCGGAATTTATCGCCAGAGCGTTGTACAATACCGTAACTCCGCCGTTTTATCCCAAGCTTTTGCTGCGTCAGATCGTCGATATCGGTTTTTATTCGCTGCCGGTAGTGGCTTTGACGACCATTTTTGCCGGGATGGTGATTGCTTTGCAAACCCATGCCGGTTTTTCCAGCTACGGCGCCGAAAGCGCGATTGCTTCGGTGGTACTGATTTCGGTTACGCGGGAACTGGCGCCGGCTTTTGCCGGTTTGATGGTGGCCGGCCGCATCGGCGCGGCAATGGCCGCCGAGATCGGAACCATGCGGGTGACCGAACAAATTGATGCTCTGTCAACCCTCTCAACCAACCCTTACAAGTATTTGGTGGCGCCGCGTCTTTTGGCCGGAGTGATCGTGTTGCCGCTTTTGGTGTTGATCGGCGACGTGATCGGCATTTTCGGCGGTTATATCGTGGCGGTTTATCAGTTGGATTTCAATCCGGCCAACTATATCAACGCCACCGTCAACGAGCTGCAGCCGATTGATATTGTTACCGGGGTGGTTAAGGCGGCGGTGTTCGGTTTTATCATTTCCCTGCTCGGCTGCTATAACGGCTACAAGTCCAAAGGCGGGGCCCAGGGTGTGGGCGAAGCGACCACCAACGCGGTTGTTGCGGCGTCGATCATCATCTTAATATTCAATTACATCATTACCGGCCTCTTTTTTACCAAATAACCGGCGGAGCTTACGAGTATGGATCAGGATATCAACAAAATAGAAGTTAAAAATCTGCATAAGGCCTTTGGTCGCAAAAAGGTGTTGGACGGGGTGGACGTCTCGATCAAAAAAGGCGAATCTCTGGTTGTGATCGGCGGTTCCGGCACCGGAAAATCGGTGTTGATTAAATGTATTCAGGGTTTGATTACGCCCGATTCCGGTTCGATTAAAATTGACGGCGTCGAGACCGTCGGCGTCCCGCGGCAGGATAATGAAAAGCTCTATTCAACCATGGGGATGTTGTTTCAGGGCGGCGCCTTGTTTGACAGTTTGACGGTATGGGAAAACGTCGCTTTCGGATTGCTGGAAAATCAGAAAATGCCGCGTCGGCAGGCACGCGAAAAAGCGATAGAAGTATTGCGGCAGGTCGGGCTCAGCGCCGACGTTGCCGATTTGGCACCGTCCGAGCTTTCGGGCGGCATGCAAAAACGGGTCGGTTTGGCGCGAGCGGTAGCCACCCGGCCGGAAATCATCTTTTTTGACGAGCCGACCACCGGGTTGGATCCGATTATGGCCGATGTCATCAACGATTTGATTATCGCTTCGGTCAAGGAACTCGGTGCCAGTGCTCTGACGATTACCCATGACATGATTTCGGCACGTAAAATTGCCGACCGCATTGCAATGCTCTATCAGGGAAAAATCATTTGGCAGGGAACGGTTGCCGAACTGGATACCACCGACAATCCTTATGTTTGTCAGTTTGTCAACGGCTGTTCCAAAGGACCGATCAAAGTGGAGGTTTAGAATGGCAAAAAAAGGCGGAACCGAATACGCATGTCAAAATTGCGGCGCCGTTTATCCGAAATGGCAGGGGAAATGCGATGCCTGCGGCGAATGGAATACCATTGTTGAAGAAAAGGTCGGCGGCGAAGGTTTTTCGAATTTTAATCCCAAGAAAAAAGGCAATTTGCTTGATTTTGTCTCGCTGAGCGGCACACCGCAGGTTTTGCGGCGCCTGCATACCAACATCATGGAACTTGACCGTGTCTGCGGCGGCGGTTTGGTTCCGGGGTCGGTCATTTTGGTCGGCGGCGATCCCGGCATCGGCAAATCGACTTTGTTGCTGCAGGTTTGCGCCCGTATTGCCGATCTGCCCGAACGTCCCGAATGTTATTACATTTCCGGCGAAGAAGCCGCCGATCAGGTCAAAATCCGCGCCAAACGGCTGGAACTTGAAAACGCGCCGGTCAATCTGGCTTCGGCCACCGATGTCAAAGACATCGTCACCACTTTGGAAAAAACCGATGCCGCGGTGGTGGTGATTGATTCGATTCAGACCATGTATCTGGAGGAAGCGGAGTCTACCCCGGGCAGCGTTTCGCAAGTGCGCGCCTGTGCTTATGAATTGATCAAACTGGCCAAGAAAAAAGGTTTTGTGTTGTTTTTGGTCGGTCATGTGACCAAACAGGGTTCCATTGCGGGGCCGCGCGTTTTGGAGCATATGGTCGATACGGTGCTCTATTTTGAGGGCGAACGCGGCCATCAGTTCCGGATTTTGCGGGCAGTCAAAAACCGTTACGGTGCCACCGACGAAATCGGCGTGTTTGAAATGCAGGACAAGGGGCTGGTCGAAGTCGAAAATCCTTCGGCGTTGTTTTTGGCCGAACGGCAGGGTAATATTTCCGGTTCCTGCGTGTTTGCCGGTATTGAGGGTTCGCGGCCGGTACTGGTAGAAATTCAGGCGTTGGTCAGCCAAACCGGCTATGCCAGCCCCAAACGGGCGGTCGTCGGCTGGGACAGCGGCCGTTTGTCAATGGTGTTGGCGGTTTTGGAAGCGCGCGGCGGTCTCAACCTGAGTTCTCAGGACGTGTATCTGAATATTGCCGGCGGTCTCAAAATATCGGAGCCGGCGGCTGATTTGGCGGTTGCGATGGCAATCATCTCTTCTTTGACCAACCGCCCGTTGCCGGCGGATATGGTTATTTTCGGCGAAATCGGCCTTTCCGGCGAAATACGTGCCGTCAGTCAGCCCAATCTGCGCCTGAAAGAAGCTTATAAACTGGGATTCCGCAGTGCGATTGTGCCTTCGCAATACAAAAAGGATAAAAAGAAAACCAATCTCGACATCAATCTCCACGAGATCGGCAATGTACAAAAGCTGATCAACTGGTTTAATTAGGATCAAAAGAAGTATGAACAGTCTTGACGTTGTTATTTTAATCATTGTCTTAATTTCGGCTCTGATCGCCCTCAACCGGGGTTTGATTAAAGAAGTTCTGTCAATTATCGGCTGGTTTCTCGGCGTTGCGGCAGTCATTTACCTGCTGCCGTACGTTCAGCCGTTGATGGAAGAGCATATCGAAAGCGAGATGATGGCAATTGTTGCTTCTTCGTTTACGATTCTGATTGTTTTTTTCATTATTTGGATTTATCTGACTTCAATCGTTATCGGCAAGGTGCGTTCCAGCAAATTGAGCGGCATGGATCGGTTGTTGGGGCTGTTTTTCGGCATCCTGAGGGCTTTTTTGCTGATTATCCTTCTCTATATACTGGTGGGCTGGATTATCCCCAAACAAAGCCAGCCGGAGAGCTTTAAGCAATCGAAGTATTTTCAGCTGGCCGGTTCTTTTGCCGAACCGATCGAAAAACTGATTCCGCAGTCAACCAAAGACAAGGTTCATTCACAGGTAAACGCCGATAAGGAAGTTTCTCCCGGCGTTGAATTGAACAGCGATCTGGATGATTTGTTCGAGAAACTGACCCAACCTCAGGTTAAAAAGAAAGAAGTCAAAAAGCCGATGGTAGACAAGTCGAAAGGCTATAACAAATCGGAACAGAAAAGCCTGGACCGTTTGATCGAAATGACGGTTGAAGAATAGCTTTAAGGAAACAACGATAACAAAACCGAAACCGGCAGATAGAGCAAATTATAGGCATTGCCCGTCTGTGCGGTATAATTAAGCTCGCGCTGAACAATGTTCATTTGACGGTCGGAAATGTAACGCGGCGCAAAACCGCCGCCGGAAGGCGTTGCATTGACGGGCGGCGTATATTGGTTGCGGGCGAACGGAACAATTTGGTCCGATTTAATAAACTTGCGGTATTTGGAAGCGGAAATCCGGTTCAGGCAGCCGGGATGTCGTCGGGCACCGGCTAAAATAAAAGAATTGTACGCCTGATAGTCGTTACGTTTGATGGCTGCGCATACCCCGGTATCGCCGGCAGCGTTGGGAGAATCGATTCTCAGGCCGCGATGCACGGCGTTTCGCAAAGCCGGAACGTCACCGCGCGCGGCAGCCGCATACATGGCCTCGAAAGAACGCGGCGAAGCAACGGCCGTTGATGCCCACAAAGCGATGACAAGCGCAAAGCCGGCAATTATTTGTGTTCCGATATAATGAGATTTTGTATGCTTCATGATAATTTCAGTTTGTTTGATCCGGTATAAATCCGCGTTTGTCGCCCAATGCAAATAGCCGTTTACGACAAAGCCTTCCGCGAATTGATCGCCAGCTGGATTGTGCCTTCGTCCATATAATCAAGCTCGGCGCCGACCGGAATTCCCTGAGCAAGGGTCGAGACTTTGGTTTCAAAACCTTTTAACCGGCTGACCAGATAATGCGAGGTGATTTGTCCGTCGACCGTAGCCGGGAGCGCTAAAATAACTTCTGCAGTCTGTTCGTGTTCAATGCGGTCGAGCAGGGCGTCAATATTCAGATCTTCGGGCGAAACGCCGTCCAGAGCCGATAAAACGCCGCCCAGAATATGATATTTGCCTTTGTAAAAACCGACCCGTTCCATCGCCCACAAATCGGCAACGTCCTGCACCACGCATATGGTACGGCTGTCTCTTTTCTCCGAAGTGCAGACCGAGCAGGGCGAAACGGTGTCGTAATTGCCGCAAACTTCACAGGTTTTAATGTTTTCGGCAACGCCTTGCAGAGCCTCTATCAACGGCAGCAGGGCGGTTTCGCGCTTTTTCAGCAAATGAAGTACAATCCGCCGCGACGACCTCGATCCCAGCGCCGGCAGTTTGGCAATGATTTTGACCAGTTTTTCTATTTCCTGACCGGACAATTTCTGTCTCCTTAAAACGGAAGTTTAAGACCGCCCAGATTAAGGCCGCCGGTTACGTCCTTCATTCCCTCGTTCATCATCGCGTCAACTTTGCCCTGAGCATCGTTAAAAGCGGCCAAAATCAGGTCTTCGAGAATGTCGGTTTCTTCCGGATCAAGCAAACCGGGATCAATTTCCACTTTTTTAGCCTCAAATTTGCCGTTGAGGGTAACTTTGACCATCCCGCCGCCGCTGGATCCGATCACTTCTGTTTCTGCCAGTTTCTTTTGCGCTTCTTCCATTTTTTTCTGCATCATCTGGGCCTGTTTCATAATTCCCTGCATATTCATCATGACTGTTTAATCCTCACTGTTAAAAAAATCTTCGTTGTTGCTAAAGATATCATCGTTTTCGGCGCTTTCACCCTCTTGGTCTTCCGGCGCCGCCTTACGGGTCAGGTTTTCAATTCGGGCACCGCGGAACTCGTCAAGGATTGCCTTGACCAAAGGCGTTTCGGCAATGTTTTTTTTGTCTTTTTCTTTTTGCTCGTTTTCCGCGTCGGCAATTGTACGGCCGACTTCGCCCGGAATGATGTCGAGCACCCATTTGGCGCCGGTTGTTTCTTCCAGAAACTTGTTGACGGCACTCAGCGTCTCGTTGCTCACCCGGTCGGCGGCTTTGAATTTGATGCGCCCGACGGCAAATTCGCAAACTTCGATATCATGTCTCAGGGTATATGCAAGACGGGGTTGTTTGTTGGCTTCCAACAATTTGATCAGACCGATGATATCGTTAAACGGTGCCTTGACGGTGTTGACGGCCGGCGCATCGGCAGAAGGAACAGTTGCCGGTTGTCGGGGCTGTGATTGTACGGCCGCGGCCGTTATTGCCGGCATCGCCGGTGCGGTCGTTTGAAGGCGGTTCAGTTCAGATTTTTTTTTTACGCTTTCCAGCAGTTCGGCGGGAGAAGGCAAGTTGGCGGAATAAGCGATCCGGATCAAAATCATCTCCAGAGCATCAATCGGTACCGGTGCCGTTTGAAGTTCGTTCATTCCCTTAATAAGCATCTGCCATATTTTGGAGAGGGTGGCAATACTCAGTTTGGCGGAAGTCTCTTTCAAAAAGTTGCGGTCGTTCTCCGACAGCGAAGGATCATTGATAAATCCCGGCAGCAGCAGAACTTTTGTCAGAGCATGGGTTAAGTTTATCAAATCGCCGATCATTGCCGACGGGTTGGCGCCGTTTTTGTACATTTCCTGCAATTTGCCGAGCAAAGCGGCCATATCGCCGCCGATCATCTGGTTAAAAAGCTCAAAAGTTTGGCCGCGGTCAGCCATTCCGAGCATTTCTTTGACAATGTCGATCCGCACTTTGCCGCTGCCGAGCGAAATCGCCTGGTCCAAAAGAGACAAACCGTCGCGGGCCGATCCGTCGGCCGCGGCCGCAATCATGTGCAGCGCTTCGTCGTCGGCTTTGAGGTTTTCGGCATTGACGATCTTGTTAAACAGTTTCAGCAGGTCCTCAATCGACAACCGCTGCAAATCAAAACGCTGGCAACGTGACAAAACGGTTACCGGAACTTTGCGGATTTCTGTGGTGGCAAAGATAAACTTGACATGCGCCGGCGGTTCTTCCAGCGTTTTCAGCAAGGCGTTGAAAGCGCTTTTGGAAAGCATGTGGACTTCGTCGATAATGTAGATTTTATAACGGCAGTTGGTCGGCTTGTAACGAACGCCGTCCAAAATGTCGCGGATGTCGTCAACCCCGGTGCGCGAAGCGGCGTCCAGTTCCAAAACGTCGATATTGCGTCCGGCGGCAATCGATTTGCAGTTTTCGCAAATGCCGCAGGGATGGGTCGTCGGTCCGCCGTTGCCGTCGGGACCGGTACAATTGAGAGCCTTGGCGATCAAACGGGCGGTGGTGGTTTTGCCGACGCCGCGGATGCCGGTCAGAATGTAAGCGTGGTGCAGGCGATTGTTGTTGATGGCGTTGGTCAGGGTTTGCACCAGCGCTTCCTGTCCCAGCAGGTCTTCAAAATTCTGCGGACGATACTTGCGGGCTAAAACCACATATTGCTCTTGTTTGTCTTCTTCGGCCATCGTTATCTTTTCAAAAAAGGCGGAGAGACATCGACCTCAGACGGTTTCGTTACGGCTGCTTCCTTCCGGACCTGACCGGATTGGCGAACGCCTGACCCGATGCCCTCCATAAAATACATCCTTTAATATCGTCAATTTCGCTTTAAGTTGCAAGTAAAAAATTGCCTCATCAACATGATTAGAATGAAAAGCGATATCCCTGATATCTTCCCGGCGTTTCGGTATCTGACCCGTAAGGGTTGCTGCCGAGCGTACGGCCGAAAATCTGCCGTTCGGCGGCCGTTTGGTCTTTGCCGAAAATCAGCGGCGGATAATTGTCATAAACGGCGGCAATGTTTTCCGGCGTGCTTTCGGGTATGACGGCGGAGAACTTTTTGGGGGCGAAATCGACAACCGTATCACCCGAAGGGCTGATTTCTATAATGTCGAGACTATGTTCGTTTTTGCCGTTGGGCAGAATTCGGAAGACGCCGCTGATGCCGACAAATCCGTCTTCGGTGGTGATGGCGGCGTCAATGTTGGCCGGTTTGTTGCGCGCCAGCGCCGCCGACAAGGCCACCGCATCATAGGCAAAAGCGTACAGGCTTTGCGGATATTCGTTAAACAAAGCGTGATATTTTTTGTTGAAATAGGCGTTGTGATTGCGCGAAAGGGCCGGATACCAACTGCCTTTCAATGTGCTTTCCTTGTTAAGTCGGGTATTTTCCCAAACCGAGGTGCCGAGGAATTTGACTTCGGGGGCAAATACGTCATAATAGCCGAACATGGCTACCGCCGATTTTAAACGGGCGCCCGATTCCGGCAACAATACCGCATCAAAGTCGACGCCGCGGTCGGTATCTTTGGCGTTCAACTGACGCAGGGCTTTTTGAGCGTTGGCGTCACCTTTGGCAGCCAGAGCTTTCAATTGGTTTTTCTGTTTATTGACCCCGGCGGCGCGACGGTCATAATCGGTCAGTTTGCGGATAATGTCGGAAAAATCGGTGGAAGAGGGCGGATAAAAGGCAATTCTGACCACCCGTGCGCCATGGGCGGCAGCGGCGCCGACCGCAGCTTTGGCGACCGCAATTCCGGTGCTGTTGTCCGGTACCAGCAGGGCAAAATTGCGACGACCGTTGCCGGCGGCATATTTAACGATCCGGTTGACTTGTTCTTCCACCAACAGGCCCAGAGTATAAATCTGGCTTTGCAAAACGTCGGAATCGGAAGAAAAGGCGACCACCGGAACGCCCTTGGCTTTGGTTTGATAGGAAATTGCCTGAACCGAACTGCTGGTGAGCGGTCCGATAATCATCTGCGCTTTTTGGTTAAGAGCGTTTTCGGCGGCGGTTCTTGCGCCTTCGGGGGAACTTTGGGTATCGTAAAACTGCAAGATCAAGTTAGGGTTGTTCATATCTTCGAGCGCCATCAGCGCCGCTTTTTTCAATCCCTGCCCATAGCGCGAAGCCTCTCCGCTTAACGGCAGTAAAACCCCGACCCGGAAAGCCGACGGGCGGTTAAACGAAGATTCGTCAATATCCGAGATGCTGTCATGAATTCCGCTTCCGGTGGTTACCATCGGCGAACGGCAGCTGAGCAGCACGGCTGTCAGAGCGAGCACACAAACTTTTTTTAACACTTGCTTTTTTTCCTAAAATCGAAAACAATTACCTTCGTTAATTTAAATTAAAAAACCGTTGTTGTAAAGGGGCAGGAAGATAATAAATGATGAAAAAAGGCTTGTATGTCGTCGCAACGCCGATCGGTAATCTCGGCGATCTGACCGCGCGGGCTGCCGAAGTGTTGACGGCGGCGCCGTATGTTGCCTGCGAAGATACCCGGGTAACCAAAAAACTGTTTTCACTGCTCGGAATCGGCTTGGACAAGAAATTTATAACTTACGAAGATCACAGCGAAGAACAAAAGGCTCAGGGGATCGTTGATTTGATTGAACGCGAAGGAGCCGCGGTGGCGTTGGTCAGCGACGCCGGTTCGCCGTTGATCTCGGATCCGGGATACAAGCTGGTTCGCCGTTGTCGCGAGCAGGGCGTTCCGGTCTATACGCTGCCGGGGTGTTGTGCGATCATCTGCGCTTTGCAGCTTTCGGGGCTGCCGACCAACCGTTTTATGTTTGCCGGTTTTATTCCCAACAAGGAAAAAGGGCGTGCCGATTTGTTTGCCGAATTGGCGGCGGTGGATACCACCTTGGTTTTTTACGAAACCGCGCCGCGGCTTTTGAAAACGCTGACCGCTGCCGCTGTTGCTTTTCCGCAGCGCGAAATGGCGGTTGCGCGCGAGATAACCAAAATGTACGAAGAATGTGTAAACGGCACCGCCGAACAATTGATTGCCCATTTCAGCCAAAATCCGCCGAAAGGCGAAATTGTTCTGATGGTGGCGCCGCCGGATACGGAAGCCGCTGCCGCCGCAATTGATCTGAACAGTGTTTTAAAAAGCAAAATGCAGACAATGCCGCTCAAAACCGCGGTTACCGAAATCGTGAAAGCTTACGGACTGAATAAAAACGAAGTGTACCGACTGGCGGTTAAGATTAAAAATGAAAGCTGATACCAAAGGACATCTGGCCGAGTTTTTGGCGCGCATGCTTTTCCGTTGTAAGGGTTATCGCGTGATTGCGGCCAATTATGTTACCGGACGCGGCACCCGTGCCGGCGAAGTCGACTTTATTGCCGTTCGCGGCAAAACGGTTGTCTTTGTCGAAGTGAAACAGCGTTCAAGCCTTGAGAAAGCCGCAGAAGCGGTTTTGTCGCGGCAGCAAAAACGAATTTGGCGCGGTGCCGAAGCTTTTTTGCAAAAACATCCGCAATATGCCGATTGCGATATCCGTTTTGATGTGGTTATGGTGAAATTGCCGTTTAAAATCCGTCATCTGACCGACGCTTTTCGATTCTGATAAAATTTTCAGGCCTTCAGGCAGACGTCGGGTGCGCGAAGGTAAAGCGGTTTGGGATAATCGGTTTTTTTAAGACGGAATTTTTCGTTCCCGCAAGCGGCAAGAGTTTCGATAGGCAAACAGTCTTCCATGCGGATGACGTGCAGGCTGAGGCCGGAAGGGCGATTCAGAAAACGTTCCACCCCGTCGCCGGTCAAAGTTACTTTTTTATGCCGCAGGCGATCGACAATCGTTTCATAATCCAAAGCTTCGGGCTCGCCTAATTTGTTTTTTCGATCGTCAAAACATTGAAAGTAAAAGTCTTCGCGTTTGGTTTCGATAATAACGGCATTGTAAAAAGCCAGTTCTTCGGGCGCCAGATCGTGAACGTAGGCCTCAAAAGCCGATACCCCGGTGAGGGCGGTTTTCGGCAATGCCAAACCGAGGGTGCGCGCCGCGGCCAAAGACGAACGAACCCCGGTAAAAGACCCCGGACCGCAGCAAACGGTGATCAAATCGAGTTCTGCAGGCTGCAACTGTCGGTTTTGTAAAATTTCCCGAATGGCCGGGAACAGCGCTTCGGCTTGTCCGAAGTCCATTTTTTTTACATATTTTTCCAGCGTTTTTCCGTCTTCGGTCAAAAGGACCGAACAACTGCCGGCCGTGGTGTCAAAAGCTAAATTAAGCATCTTTTTTGTTTACCGTTTGTTTTTAAAATTTTACTTGTTTTTGCTTTTATATTATAAAATTAAATGACAGACAATCAATTTTAATGGTAAAAAAGCAAAAAAATGAACCGAGAACTGCTTTCCGATATGTTTTTTGCCGCGCCCGAACTGTGGTATGCGGTTTTGCTGGTTTTTGGGTTGTTGGCCTGGCTGGCGGCATCCAATTATGTCCGTCTGCTGAAACTGAAGCGCAAGAACTATTTTGTTCGCCGCGATCGGGAACGTTATGCCGAAACCCTCTATGCTTCCAAAGACGGTTATTTTGCTTTTATTTATCCTGACGATCGGGTCAACGACGCCGCTTTCGCCGTTTCCGAACGGTGTTCGCGCCGGCTGGCGGTCTTGTTAGGTTTGCCTGCCGGCACCGATACGCCGTTTGACGGCGTTTTGAAGGGTTTTTATAAGGAAGATGCCGACAAGATCTTAAAATATACCGCTTTGCTGAGAGAAGACGGGGTGTCTTTTGAAGACCGGTTTGAGTTGAAAAACGGCAAAAAAATGATACTGAACGGTGTTCGGATAAGCGGCAGCGACGGCAGCGTGTACAGTGACATCATCTGGTTTCGCGACATCAGTTATATAGCGGCGCAGATTGACGGCCTGCAAAAAGAGAAGCAGTTGAGCGACCGCCGTGCCGACGATCTGAAAGATCTGGTTGATAATCTTCCCTGTCCGGTCTGGATGAGAACCCCGCAATTGTCTTTGAAAATTGTCAACAAGAAATATCTGGAATTTTGCGGCGGCAAATACAATGAGGTTTCGGAAAGCGGCGATTTTGAAATTGCCGGCGCGGAAACGCGGGAACTGGCGCAGTCGGCGCAAGATTCGAATAAAATGCGTAAAAAATACGTTCATCTCAATCAAAACGGCGAGCATCGCTGTTTTGAAGTGACCGAAACGCCTTTTCACGTCGAACAGAGCCTGGACAAAATTGCCACCGTCGGTATGATGACCGACGTCAGCAGCCTCGACAATCTGCGCCGCAACCTTAAACAAAACCAGAATATGCATTTGGAAATTCTGGCTTCGTTGGGAACCGCGATCGCGGTTTTTGACAGTTCCTGCAAACTGATCTTTTGCAACCGGGCATTTGTCCGTTTGTGGGAGTTGGACGAGAATTGGCTTGAAGAACATTCGGCGTACGGCGCCTTTTTGGATTATCTGCGCGAGAAAAGATTGCTGCCGGAAGTTCCGGATTATCCGCATTATCGTAACGAAGAACATAAGATGTTTACCGCCATCATGGAACCGAAAGAGGACTTGCTGCATTTGCCGGACGGCCGCAGCCTGCGGCGGATTCGGGCGCCGCACCTTAAGGGCGGTCTGATTTTTGCCTTTGAAGACATTACCGATCGTTTGACTGCCCGCCGCGAATATAATGCATTGTTCAGCGTTCAGCAGGAGATATTGAACAATATCGAAGAAGCGGTACTGATTTTCGGTCCCGACGGCCGTTTGCAATTTTACAATCAGGCCTATGTCAATATGTGGGATGCCGACGAAGTGATGTTGCAGAAAGAGCCCTCTTTTACCGAAATACTCGAAACTCAGAAAGTTTTCTTCAGCCGGGTCAGCAATTGGGAAGAGTTGAAAAAAGATATTCTGAACCATATTTTCAGCAGCGCTACCCGGGCGTTCAGCCTCAATCGCAGTGACAACTTGCGCATTGAATGTTTTTCTTCGTTGCTCTCCAACGAGTCGATCATGGTTTTGATGCACAAGACGGCTTCCGTATAATATTTGACAAAATTGTAAAAAACATTTAAATTAACAATAACCGGATACCGATAAGCAGAGGAAGTTTGATGGACGATATTTTTTCAGATTCGAAGAATGACGACGCCAAAGAAGGCGATTCGAATATTGAATGGAAAAAAAGCGGAATAGACAAGCACGAAAGGCTTACCCTTAAGACCAACGTCAGGGAGGCCAACCTCTATAATGCCGGAAAACCGAACGATCTTAAAAGCAAGCCCAAAGTCCGGCCGCCGTTGGAAGTGCCGAAGGGTTTTAAAAAAGTCAGCCGCAAGATTCGCGATGCCATGGATGAAGAAGAGGATGAAGACGATTATATTCTGATACCGGTATTTGAGGATGTGCGCGAAAGTTCGCTGATGCGTGCCCTGACTGACGACGAAAAGAAAATTTTACGGCAAAACGAAAACCTCAACGCGATCCGTTTGCAGGAAAACATCGGCAAAGAAGCTGCGATTGCGCAGGCCGAAAGGGTGATTATGCAGGCCGGTCTCGGCAAAGCCGATGCGCGGGTACTGGATGAACAGCGTCTGAAAGCCGGCAGGGTTTCGGTTCAGGAAGTTGTGGCCGAAGCCGCCAAACAAAAAGCGCCGTCGAAAGCGTCTGCCAAACCCCGCAACGAAAACAAACCGCCGCGCCGGGACGAAGCGAAAGCGCGGGCCGCCGCCAAGGAAATTGCCCGCAGCAATGATAAAGAAGCTAAGGAAGCCGCCCGAAAACTGAAAGAAGCGCAGTTGAAAGCCGAGCAGAAACTCCGCGAAGAAAAAGCGGCCAAAGATGTTCGGCAGCCGCAACAAGCGGAACAAAACCGTCTCCGCGAAGCAGAAGCTGCCCAGGCTGCGGCGTTGGAAGCAAAAGTCACTGCAGAGCAGAGAACGGAAGAAAAAACGCCGCCGCCTGCAGAAGTTCAGACCTCACCGCAAAACGTGAAGGAAACCGAAGTTATCAAAGAAGAAAAGCTTTCGATTAAAGAAGAGGAAAAAGCACCGGCAGAACGTCCGCAACCGGAAGTTTCTTCGGTTAAGGAAGAAAAAAACGATCAAAAAACAAAGCCCGAGGCCGAAAAAGATCAGGTGAACAAAGACCGGATCAATCAAAAAGAAGAATCGGGCAAACCGGAAACCGAAGTTAAGCCGAAAACCGAGCCCGAAGCGGTTAAAGAGCAACCCAAAAACGAAGAAGCCGTCAAACAGACGGCCAAGGAAATTGTGAAGGAAGCGGAACAAAAACCGCAGCCTCAGAAGGAAAACAAAGCCGAGAAAGAAAAAGAAATCAAAGACCTGATTATGGAAAAAAGCGGCCGTACTTACAATGACCGCTATCCGAAAAAGGAAATTGACAAATCGCAGTTGTCGGAAAAAGAGTATCAAAAGATGCTCGAAGCTCAGGTCAAAATGTATCAGGATCGCGAACGCTGATTGATTGTGCCTTTTTTAGCCGCTTACAAATAGCCGCCCTGACGGAAGTTTTTGCTTGCAAACAGATTGTCGATAATCTTTTCGATGTTTTCAAACTGTTTGGTTTCAATCAGGTCGACAATCTTGACTTCCTGTTCGGTCAGCGGCCGGTTGATGCCGATTGAATCGTAAAATGTGTTGGCGCTTTTAAGCATGTTGGCGGCAATATCGCGGCTGCCGAGTTCGCTGTAATACGAAGCCATCATCTTGTTGGCGTTGGCAATTTGTTGGGTATAAATGCCCTCATCGGCGATATTGAGAACGTTGCTGTAGGCCCATACCGCTTTTTCCTGCATATCTTCGCGCAAATACATGTCACCGAGCCGTCCCCATGCGGTAACGTTGCGGGGGTTCATTTCGATCGCCAGTTCAAAAGCGGAAATGGCCAGTCGGTTGTGGCTGAAGGCTGCCAGCGAACCGAAAATGGTGGCACAGTTGGAAGCCTCGCACCAGGCTTTATCCTGTTCGCGTCCGGCAACCATTGCCTTGATGGCCGCGATTTTCCGGTCAATCAGTTCTTCCGTCAATACCAGTGCCAGCGAGCTGTCGCCGTTGGCAAGATGAAACAGCGCCGCATCTTCCTGCGGCAGGGTTTTGTGCGGGTTGAGATTTTGAAAGCGTCCGCTGACACAAAGGTAAATAAAAAATTTGATGGCCGTAATCGTTTGAATGACATCGTCTTCGCTGTTAAGATGCTGGTTTTTATACATGATGGTCTGGGCAATTTTCGGTTCGTCGACGCTGCGTTCCAGCATATCCATGATTAATCCGGTCAACGTGATCAGTTTTTGCGGTTTGAATTGATATTGAAAGGCGTCGGGAACCGGAATTTTATCTTCTTTTTTCGCCGTTGCCGCGTTCTTTTTCCAGTCAAAATCGAGCGGCATGGCTTTTTTGTCGGGTTTGCGGCGTCGTTTGCCCGGCTGGTCCAGTTCGTTTTTATTCAGCGGGGCGCCGTTGCCGGGGTCGGTATCGTCTTCCAGCGCCAACCTTTTGTTAAGACGGTTGTCAAGCTTGCTGCGATATTCGCGTTCCAGCATCCGTTCGCGCTGAATCGAGGCTACGATGGATTTGACATACCATACCAGAACCAGGCAAAGAACCAGAATCAGCGTCATCAAAAACAAAATAAGCGCCGCCGTTTTGGCACTGCTCAATCCGGAAAGGTAATTGCCGACCGAAAGGTGCATGGCCTCAAGCTTAGCTGCGGCATAGCGAAAAATTTGGGAAAAGTCGAAAATCTGGTCCATCATGTTTTTAAGACACCGTTTGCAAAAGATTATTTTCAGTATAGACACGTCTGCTAAAAATGTATTATATTCAAACAAGCTTTAAAAACAACAAAAAAGAAAAGTCTGACAAAATGGGTTATCTTGCACAAAGAAAAAAACATATCCGTACCGATTTCATATTAAAAAGTCTGATTGTGCTGCTGGGGCTTTTTTCGCTGATTGCTTTTGCCGAAAATGCGCCCGGTCAGTTTTTCAATCAATGGCGTTTTCAATTTTATTTGCTTTCGCTGGCGGTAACCCTCTATGCTTTGGCAAGCCATTTCTTTTTGTATTCTTTTTTAGCCCTGTTGCTGATGCTGCTTAATTTCTTTGTGGTTTCTTCTTCGGTGCCGGTTTTGTTTTCGGGCGGCAGCCTGCCCAAAACGGCGCCGCTGAGCTTTGTTTATCAGCGGCAGACTTCGTCGCTGCTGGATATTTTCGAAACGGCGGCCGGTCGTCAGGCTGCCGTGTTGGCCGTGGTCAATCCGCTTCTCGGAGGCAGTAAGGCCGCCGAATTGATGCCGAAAGATTATCATCTTGCCGGAAATGTTGAAAACGGCAGTTTTATGGTTACATCGGAAAAACCGCTCGGTGCCGGCCGGATCAATCTCGGCGGGCACAATACGGCCGCTTTTGCAGCGATTGAGATCAAAGGCCGGAAATATGTTTTTCTCAGTCTGGACCTTTCGCGGCAAACGCCGGCCGAACGGGAACAGGCTTTGGGGTATGTCAACAATTTTGTGGCTTCGCAGGATGATCCGGTTATTATCTTCGGCGATTTCGGTATCCCCGCCTGGGCACCGGCTTTCGGGCGCTTTCTGGACAGCAGCGGGCTGGAAGTCAAAAACGACTTGTTCTCCCTGCTGCGGAACGTCATTTTTCCGCCGACCTGGTATATAACCGGTTACCGCAATCTGGAGTTTGACGGCAGCCGCCGTCTTCCCCGCCGCGACAACCGTTTTGCGCCGGTGCTTTTCCGTCTCAAATTTTGAGAAGCGGGCAGAAAAATTTACTCTCTGTTAGGGTTTATGGTTTTATACTTGGCGCAAAATCTGCAATTGTATTAAAACAGGACAAATTATCATGAGTATATCTAAACTGAAAGACCGGCAGCTTTATACTGTCTGTGATCCCCGCAAATTTGACTTTTCCAGCACCGCGGAACTGGAAGAAAGAATGTCGGCTCTCGGACAGGACCGGGCAATCAGTGCGGTCGTGCTCGGCATCAATATCAAATCCAAAGGCTATAATTTATTTTGTCTGGGACCTGAGGGAACCGGAAAAACCAGTCTGGTCAAACGGATTTTGGAAGAAGAAGCCAAAAAACGTCCCACTCCCCGCGATTGGGTCTATGTTTATAACTTTGACGAGCCTTATAAGCCGAAAAGCATCAGTTTCCCGGCCGGCAGCGCAACCGAATTTGCCAAAGACATCGATAAGCTGATCGAAGATTTCAGCGTGGCCATCCCGGCGGTGTTGGACAGTGACGAGTATAAGGCCGGCTTGAGCATTATTCGCGAAAAATACAAACAGAAAAAAGAAGAATATATGCGCATTTTGCAAAAAAAGGCCAAAGGCAAAAGCGTATCCCTGCTGCATATGCAGGTCGGGTTGGTGGTTGCACCGGTTAAAAACGGCGAGGTCCTGAGTCCGGAAGCTTTTGACGAACTGCCGGAAAATGAAAAACAGCAGTTGATCGACGATCTGAACCTGATGCAGGAAGAAATTGAAAAAGCGGCCAAGGATCTGCCCGAATGGGAAGACCGTCAACGTCGCGAGAGTACGCTGTTGCGCGAAAAGTTCATCAAAATGGCGGTCAAAAACCCGATCGACAATCTGCGACAGAAATATAAAGGACACCGCGAAGCCGCGGAGTTTTTGAAAAACGTTCAAAATCATATTGTCAATAATATCGAAGAGTTTCTGCCCGAAGAAAACAATGCTCCGGCGGAGGAGAGCGACGCCCTGACGGCACTGTTGTCGCGAATGAACAAGCAGGAAGAAGACAAGTTCGCCAAGTTTAAAGTCAATGTTATTGTTAAAAACGAACCGGAATCGGGGGCGCCGATCGTTCACTTGGACCATCCGACCCAAGGCAATCTGGTGGGCCGGGTAGAACGAATTCAGCAATACGGCGCTTTGTTGACCGATTTTACGTTGATCAAGGCCGGCGCCTTGCACCGCGCCAACGGCGGCTTTTTGCTGATCGATGCCCGCAAGCTGCTGATCCAGCCTTATGCATGGGATTCGCTTAAACGGTCGCTGGCCTCAAAATCGATCAAGATCGAATCTCCGGGCGAAGAGACCAGCTTTACCACCATTTCTCTGGATCCGGAGCCGATACCTTTGGATGTCAAAATTATTTTGACCGGTGACGAAGAGTTGTATGAACTGCTGTCGGAACGCGATCCCGATTTTTCCGATTATTTCAAAGTGGAAGCCGATTTCGGCACGCTGATGGATCGCACGGAAGAAAACGAAATTGAATATGCCAAGCTGATCGGATCGCTGTCAAACAAGAAAAAATTGCGTACGCTCAACAAACAGGCGGTGGCGCGGGTGATTGAATATTCGTCGCGTCTGGCCGAGGATTCAAACAAATTGACCGCTCATATTGCTTCGATCGGCGATTTGTTGCGCGAAGCCGATTACTGGGCCCGCGAGTCCAACTCCAAACAAATCGGCAAAAAGCATATCGATCAGGCGGTAACCGCTCAGATCTATCGCAGTGACCGTATCAAACAGGCAATGTTGGAACAGATTGACGACGGAACAATCATGATTGATGTCGAAGGGCGCAAAGTCGGGCAGATTAACGGGCTGGTGGTTTATAACTTCTCGCGTTTTTCGTTTGGCAAACCGGCACGGATTACGGTTCAGGCACGCATCGGCAACGGAGAATTCGTCAATATCGAACGCGAAACCAACATGAGCGGTCCTATTCATACCAAAGGGGTACTGATTTTGCAGTCGCTGCTGGCAAACCGTTTTGCCAAAACCTCGCCGTTGTCTTTGTCGGCTTCGATTGTTTTTGAACAGTCTTACGGCGGCGTTGACGGTGACAGCGCTTCTTCAACCGAATATTATTGCCTGTTGTCGGCGATTGCCGATTTGCCGATTAAACAAAATATTGCGGTTACCGGTTCCATCAACCAGTTTGGCGATATCCAGCCGATCGGCGGCGTCAACGAGAAAATAGAGGGTTTCTTTGACGTTTGCAACCATCGCGGATTGACCGGCGATCAAGGCGTTATCATTCCCCGGACCAACGTGGTGAATTTGATGTTGCGCGAAGACGTTATTACGGCGGTGCGCGAAGGAAAATTCCATATTTATGCGATTGATACCGTAGATGACGGCATTGAAATTCTGACCGGGATGAAAGCCGGCAAACCAAACGCCAATGGCGAATATCCGAAAGGAACCGTCAATTATCTGGTGAAGCAAAGTCTGCTCAAATATCAGCAGCTCTATTGCATGTATGCCAAAGATGCGTTCGGCAACGTTGGCCGTTAATATCGGAATACAAAAAACACCCCCGATTTTCGGGGGTGTTTTTTGTGTGCTTGTGTTTGGTCCGGTTTACCAGCTGTAGCTGAGACCCAAACCGAAGGTCGAGGCTTTGTAATCGTCACCGAAAGTGTGGTTGGCCCAGCCGTAGGCGGACAGTTGTTCGGTGAAGCCGTAGCGACCGCCGAGTTCAATCCGGCCCAACGTTTGGTCTTCCAAAGTGTTGACTTTGCCCAAACCGGTAATCCGTACTTCGTCACCGTCGGTAATCGTTTGCACAACACTCGGTTTGACATAAACGTTAGCATAGCCTTCGTCCGTTACGAACGCCTTTGTCAGTTTGACGCCGGCTTCCAACTCCAACTGACGCAGTAAACCATACTCAGCGGTTTTACCGGCGCTGTCGCTCGCATCTCCGTAATTGAGTTGAGTATAGAAGGCACCCACACTCGGGGTCAGGTACAGGGTTTTAGACAGGTTATAGTCATAACCCAACTCGACGCTGCCGCCGAACTCGGTACCGTCGGTATCCGACTTGATGCCGTCTTTGGTCTTCAGATCAACTCTCTGAATGCCGCCGTATACGGTGGCAAAAGTCCACCAGTGGTTACGGTCATAACGGTAATACAGACCGGCAAGATACGAATCAATGTCAATCTCAGATCCGATCGTCGAGTAATGATGCTTGCCGTCGCCGTTCATGTCGTAATTACCTTTACGATAGGACAGGAACAGGCCCAGCTTGTTGTTGAGATCATGCTGCAGGTCGCCCCCGGCTTCAATGCCCCAGACGTCGGCGTCAACATTGACCAACGCTTCGTTTTCCGAAGTTTGGTAAACCGCGTTCGCCCACAGGGTGTGATAAGCTTCGCCGTTCCAGTAGTAATCCTTAACGCCGCATTTCTCACAGCTGACGCGTCCGTTCTGAACCTGGCGGCCGATGTTGCCGATCATGCCTTTGGTCTGCTCTAACGCCGCTACCGGCAGTCCCTGATAAGCGATCACTTCCGGCGCTACTTTGCGATAATCAACCGACGGGGTCGGTTTGACCGGAATATCCGGCAGTTCCGGGGTCGGCGGCGTCGGGACATCCGGTTCTTCCGGTTCAACATACTTGTCCGGGTTATCTTCCTCGTTCATGGTCAAGCCCCACTGGTTGCTGTTCTCAGCCCGTTTGGTATAGTTGACATCAAACAGATACGGACTCTTGTAAACACGCGAGACCACAAACGAACCCTCGTTACCGGTGGTGTCGTTTTCCGATTCTGCAAACAAAATCTCGCCTTTGCCGCGGATATCGGCATCGGACGAAGCATGAACGATCAGCTTGGTCACCCCTTCGACGTTACCGTTCACATTCAACATATCCGCGCTCATATTGTCGGGATCAACGTCGATATGCATAAAGCTGTCGGTGGCCGAATAGCCCTTCAGTTTCACCACATCCTGATAGCCGTTGGCGATGTCAAACACACCGTTGTTCAATGACAACACAGTGACAGCCGCGGCGTCGCGGTTGGCAGTGCCGTCAGCATTCAGTGAGGCAACAAACGCCCCTTTACCGTCCCAGTTCTTAGCGGTTTGATCTTCGTGCTGATAAGAACCAAAACGCAAGGTGGTGCCGTTAACCGTAACGGTTCGTGCATTGACGATGTCGTTGTTGATCGCAATATATTGTGTTGTGGTGCCGGTAGAAGCGTCAATCGTATCGTCACCGGTGAGGATATAGTTGCCGTTCTCCATATTGTCGTTGATTACCCACGCACCACCGCCGGTGGTGTCAAAAGTAATCTTTTCTGTATTACCCAGCATTAGAAAAGCATTATAAATTTTTCCACGAGTATTATCTTTTGCATAGTTTCCTGACATGAAATGAGTTTCAGAGCCGGATATAAAAGTTATATTAGTGCCGGTTTCAATGGCACCTGCATAAGCTCTCCCTGAAATAGACTGTGCATAATTATTTAAAAAATTTCCAGTCACGGGACCGATAGGGTTAAAGATTGCTCCGGCATAAGCAGTACCAAATTCCGAAAACGCATAGTTGCCGATGAAATCCCCCCTAATATTATTAACTGTACCGGAAATTGCTCCGGCGTAAGCTACACCAGATTCTGAATAAACATAGTTACCAATGAAATTCCCGTTAATATTATTAACTCTACCAGAAATTGCTCCACCAATCGCTTGTTTTGATGTTGTTTGGACATAATTACCGATAAAGTCACCTGAAATAGTTTCTATGTTACCAGAAGACCCTGTCACCAGAATAGCTCCCCCACTTATTTGTGATTTATCTATTTTTTGAACCACAGAGTTTCCAATAAAGTTACCGTTGATCTTATCAATAATACCGCTATTCCATATTGCACCACCGGTTCCGGTGTTGTTTGCAATGAAATTGCCGTTAATGTTTTTTATTGAACTGGTGCTATCATTAAAAATTGTGCCATAGGATAAAGCCTCATTACCAATAAAATTACCTTTGATATCACCTATGATGGAGTTATCAGAATTGTGAATAGCGGCAGACGATGACAATGCGCTGTTTTTAATGAAATCTCCGGTAATGCTGTTAATGGTTGAACGATTTGAGTTGTAAATTGCACCACCTGCACTATTTTTTCCAACACTGTTATTAATAAAATCGCCAGTGATATTATTAATAACATGATCATTGACATTTGCTATAGCTGCACCATGATAATTATAGTTAATACCTACAAAGTCAGCATCAACGTCACCGCTCAAAGCGTCTTGACGAGTATTGTAAACCGTTCGTCCTTCCGGTTGGGTATAGGTATATTTGAAATACTCGATCTGATTGTTCGGCAGTTGAACCGCAACCACGTCGGCAGCGTCTTTCTGGTCTTCGCCGACCGCAGTCCAGCTGATGCTTTTCGATGTCGAAAAAGCTTCCGGTTTCAGATCTATTTTGTAGTATTTGGTGCTCAGGTTGCCGTCAGCATCCGGTTCCTGTAATGTGAAGTTGTAGTCGTTTTTCGAGCCTTCGGAATAGGAAAATACGTTGTTTTCTTCCAAAGTCGGGGTTAGAGAGGCGGCAATTGCCGGCGCGCTCAAAAAAGTCGTCGCCGTTAATGCAATTGCCCAAGAAGTATGTTTGGTCATTTACACAATCCTTATCAAAATGCATTTAAAGGTTCATTTTTTTGCTATGGATAAATGTCGATGCCCGATTTGGAAAAAAATAAATAAAATTGTTGATTTCAAATAACTTACAATTGATTTTAAAAAAGAATAAACCTACACTAAAAATGTATCAAAAAAATGAACCTTTTTTTGATACATTTTTTTTGAGGAAATATTTTAGTTTATTTCAATGAGTTATCTTTGATAAAAGTTCTTCCCGGCTTATTTTGAATTGGCTTTCCAACCAAATTTTTTCCAGCCGTTCGCGAATGGCGCCGATCTGTGCATTGCCGCAAATTCCGCAACGAACAATGTCGCGGCCGCTGATCGGAAAAACCGGCACCGTCGCATTATTGATCCGATCGATTTGAGCTTCGATATTTTCGCATGTTTTGCTTTCACAGGCTCTGATCAGCAGGCAATCGAGACAGAATTCCTTGCCGAAACGGTAAATCGTTTGTTGACGGCAGCTGTCGTCGCTTAAGTCGCCGACATTGAGGCTTTCGGTTGCCAGTCGCACCAGCCGTTCTTTTTGCCGTTTGGTCAATTTGAAGCGATTTGCAATATTTTCGGCCAGCGTTTTGTCGGGGTGATAAAGCACAAAAATCCGTCGTACCGCATCGGCGGCAAAACCGTATCGTTTTTGCAGCTCGGACAGGGTTTCCAACTGTTCCAAATAGGGCGAATCTGCCAGCCAGTTGCTGAGTATGTTGTTTTCAAACATAATTTTAAGAACGTCGGCAGCGTTGGGCGTCATCAGAATTTTCAAAAACTCGTCACGAACCCGTTCCATCGGCAGGTTTTTCAAACCGTTCAGGTTTTCGCGGCAGGCCTTAAGCGATTTGCGGTCGATCGGCGCTTTGCCGAACAGGGAATAAAAACGGAAAAATCGCAAAATGCGCACATAGTCTTCGCGAATTTGCCGGTTGGGATCGCCGATAAAACGGACGACTCCTTTTTCCAAGTCTTCAATACCGTTATAATAGTCAAAAACATTGCCTTTTTCGTCGGCATAGACCGCGTTGATGGTGAGGTCACGCTGAGCGGCGTCGGCCTGCCAGTCGTCGGTAAATTCCACTTCGATATGGCCGCTGCCGGTTTTGACCTGTTTTTTTAACGAACTGATTTCTAATAAAGTGCCGTTGACTAGGACGCCGAGGGTATCGATTTTCAAACCGACCGGAACGGTTCGGACTCCGACGTCTTCACAGGCTTCGGCAAGTTCGTCCGGTGAAAGGTCGGTCGAAAGGTCGAGGTTGGAGGCGCTGCATCCGGCCAACGCATCGCGCACCGCGCCGCCGACAAAACGCACCGCGCCGCCGTGACGGCTGACAATTTTAAATATTTTCAGCACATTGGGGTCGGTGGTTATGCGGCTGATGTCTAAATAATTGTCCCTGATCATAAAAATTCCCCGTTTTAAAAACTTTTTTATACTTGTAATGTTAACCGTTTTTAGATATTTTTCAAATACAATTGCGTAAGAATTAACCTCTGAATGTGAGTATTGCAAAATGAAGAAACTTTTAATCGTGACCGTTGCTTTTTTGTTTGCCGCGGCCGGTGCGGCCCGCGCCGAAGCGCCGAAGCTGCTCGGCGAATATAACGATTGGTCGGCCTTTTATTATCAAGACGGCAAAAACGTTGTCTGCTACATGGCTTCCAGCCCCCAAAAAGACGAGGGAAAATATACCCAGCGCGGCGATATTTATGTGGTGATCACTCATCGTCCGGCCGAAAAGAGCTTTGATGTGGTCAATTTTGTTGCCGGCTATATGTATAAGCGTGACGCCAAAGTGGTGGTTAAAATCGGCAAAACCACGATTGACAAGATGTTTGTCGACAAAGACAAGGCCTGGGCCGTCAGTGAAAAAGTTGATCGCGAACTGGTCGAAGCGATGAAAAAAGGCGAACGGATGATTGTGACCGGCGAGTCTTCAAAAGGAACCGCCACCAAAGACACTTATTCGCTTTCCGGCTTTTCCGCCGCTTATAAAGCCATCAGCGCCAAGTGCCGCAAATGAGTGAAAAAATTGAACTGATCGGCCTGACCCGCAATGAGCTGGGCGAGCATCTGAAAGCGTTGGGCGAACCGGCCTTCCGGCTTAAGCAGATCTGGCAGTGGGTCTATTTTTACGGTAAGACCGATTTTAACCAAATGACCAACCTGTCGAAGGCCTTGCGTCAAAAACTGGATGACTGTTTTGTGCTGAGCCGTCCCAAAGTGGCGACGGAACAGCTCTCTGCCGACAAAACCCGCAAATGGCTGCTTGAATTCGCCGACGGACAGAGGATTGAAACCGTCTATATCCCCGAAGCGGACCGCGGCGCCGTCTGTATTTCTACTCAGATCGGTTGTGCGATGGGCTGCCGTTTTTGTCATACCGGAAGCCAGAAACTGACCCGCAACTTAACGGCCGGCGAAATCGTGTCGCAATTTATGCTGGCGCGCGATGTTTATCGCGAATGGGATTTGGACGGCGAAAAAAGGATGCTGTCGAATATTGTGTTGATGGGGATGGGCGAGCCGCTGCAAAATTACGAAAATGTGGTTAAGGCGATTGAGATTATTACCGACGGCGAGGGGATTGCGCTTTCAAAACGACGGATTACGCTTTCGACTTCGGGCATCATCCCGCATATTCGAAACATTGACCGCGATATGGGCGTCAAGCTGGCGGTCAGCCTGCATGCCTCTAACAATGAACAGCGTTCGCAAATCATGCCGATCAACAAAAAATATCCGCTGCCCGATCTGATGCAGGCTTGTCACGATTATCAGGAAAATCACGGCGGTTATATTACCTTTGAATATCTGATGCTGCGCGATTTTAACGACACCCCGGCGCATGCCGACGAGTTGAACGCGCTGATGAAAAAATACGGCATCAATGCCAAGTTCAATCTGATTGCTTTTAACCCGTGGCCGGGCTGTGATTATCAGCCCAGTTCCAACAATCGGATTCATGCTTTTTCGGAAAAATTGCAGGCCTATGGCTATGCGGCGCCGATTCGCACCGCCCGCGGACAGGATATTCTTGCTGCCTGCGGTCAGTTGAAGTCGAAGAAAAATCCGGCCTGAGTCGCAAAGTAAAAATCCCCGGTTAAACGGGGATTTTTATAGTGCCTTATTAATCTTCATCGTCTTCGTCATAGCTGCGCTGACGTTTCCGATAACCGATCTGACGCGGTTCGGGCTCACGCCGGCGTTCGATTTTGGGCGCTTGATAAGAAGACGCCTGATTGAGTAGGCTGTCGATGATTTCCATCGGGTTTTTCCCTTCCAGCAGTTGCTGTTTGGTGACTTCGGCAGCGACCGATTGCACCACCGCGTTCCGGAAGGCGTCCTGAGCCGAAATTTTGCTTTTTTCTTCCTGAATTTTGGTTTTTTCGGTATATTTGCGATGAAAACGGGCAAATTCATAAATCGGATCGCCGCCGCGAATATAATTGTCCAATCCGGCCAGGTTGGTTTTTTCGTCTACCAGAGCCTTGATGCCGCCGCATTCTTTGTCGCAATAGAGTTTCCAATCCTCGACAATTTCCCAATAAACGGCAGCTTGAACGCTGTCAGGGGCAATTTGCCCGAAATCGATAAACTTGATGTTGCCGGGGCGTTGGTAAATGGTAATGTTCTTTTCAAAGAACTCCTTATTTTCCCGTAATTTGCGGCGTGGGTTAATCAGCGAATAAGCCAGACAGACGGCAACCAGAGCTTCTTTCAGCGCTTCGTTGGCCTTATAAACCACTTTCAGCGGTCGCTTGATCACTTCCGGATTGTGCAGGGCTGCGTTGACGCAGTACTGACTCAGATTCTCAAGGGCGTCCAGCTGATCGGTTTCCAGCGGCACCGACGTTTCGATAACGGCGCTGAAAGCAAGATCGATCAATTCCTGTATATCTTTGGCTGTTTTTGTTTCTTCCATTATTTAACCCTCTATTTCAGGCTTAAACTTTTTAACCACCTCAATATAAACTTGCTTTTTGAATTCTACAATTTTTTTGGGGGCTTCGTCAATAGCTTCCCACGACCAGCGGCAAAATTCCGGTTCGGCCGTTTGCAAGTTGATTTCTTCATCGCGGCCGCAAAAGCGAAACAAAACCCATTGCATTTCCTGACCGTCGTATTTCCATTTGCGGCCTTTTTTGATTTGAGACGGAAAAACGTACCGCAGCGGTTTTTCAATAACGGAAACAGGTTCAACCGATATGATCGAAGTTTCTTCGCGCAGTTCGCGCCGGGCGGCCTCAATCAAAGATTCCCCGGTTTCGATTCCGCCCTGGGGAAACTGCCAGCCGCCGGGCGTGTCTTTTCTTTCGCACAACAAAACTTTATCGTTTTGATAAACAACGATTCCGACACATTTGCGATAATTGCCGTCCATTTGCCTTTCCTTTTTCAAAAATAAGGCCGGTTCGGCGCCCTGTCGTTCCGGCCCCGAAGGTTTTTATTGCGGGTTGCTGTAGATGCTCAGCGCTTTGATGGTATCGACGGCCCGCAGCAGTTGATAATCTTTTTGCAAGTCTTCGTCGCTGCCGTTGTCGGCGTTTTTCTTGTTTTTGTCGCCGGTGGTTTCGATATTGTCGTTTTTGAGTGCATTTTTGAGCTCGGCTTCGCTGATGGTCATGCCGTCAACGTTCAGCAATTCGATTTTGGCCGGTTTGACCTCAATGTCCGGTTCAATGCCCTTGGCCTGAATCGAACGTCCCGAAGGCGTATAATAACGGGCGGTGGTCAGGCGAATGGCGCCGTACTTGGGGAACGGAATGACGCTTTGCACCGATCCTTTGCCAAATGATTTTTCGCCCAGAACAACGGCTCTTTTATGATCCTGCAAAGCGCCGGCAAGGATTTCCGAGGCCGAGGCCGATCCGTCGTTAATCAGCACCACAATCGGCAGACCTTCGGCAATGTCGCCTTTGGTCGCATTGTATTTGACGGTGTCTTCTTCGTTGCGCGAGCGAGTGGAAACGATTTCGCCCTTGTCCAGAAACAGGTCGGAAACCGCTACCGCCTGATCCAGCAGGCCGCCGGGATTGTTGCGGACGTCGATTACAACGCCTTTGATCGGTTCTTTGTTTTCTTTGCGTATTTTTTCCAACGCTTCTTTAATATTCTTGTCGATTCCTTCGCTGAAAGAAGAAATGCGGATATAAGCGACGTCTTTGCTTTTTATGTCGCTTTTAACCGAACGGATTTTGATTTCTTCGCGTTTTAAGGTAACGTCAAACGGTTTTTCGACGCCGCGGCGGATCGTCAGTTTGATTTTGGTGCCGGCTTTGCCGCGCATTTTGTCAACCGCTTCGTTAAGCGACATGCCGACGACGGTGGTGCCGTCAAGGCTGATGATGTAGTCGCCGGGTTTCAGGCCTGCTTTGAACGCCGGGGTGTCGTCGATCGGCGAAACCACTTTGACGACGCCGTTTTCCATCGTGACTTCAAGGCCGAGACCGCCGAATTTTCCTTGGGTCTGTTCGTTCAGATACTGAAAACTTTTGGCGTCCAAAAAGCTGGAATGCGGATCCAGAGAGGAAAGCATGCCGTTGATCGCCGATTCGATCAGTTTTTTGTCACTGACTTCTTCAACGTAAGAAACTTTGGTCCGTTCCATGATTTCGCCGAGCATATTCAGCATTTCGTAGGTGTCGGCCGGTTCTTCCTCTTCCTTTTGCGCCTTATTGTCGGCAGCGGTGACGCAACTGGCCGCAGTCATTGAAATGTTGGCGATTAAAGCGATTATCAGTAATTTTTTCCACATCGTGTTTATCCTGTTTTATTGTTTTTATTTGGCGATCCATGCTTCCGGATCAATCGGCCGGCTGTCTTTACGCAGCTCGACATAAAGTTTGGCTTCGTCGTTTTTGGGCATTTGTCCGATCGGTTCCCCGGCCAGCAGCATTTGTCCGACTTCGCAGTCAATGTTTTCCAGCCCGGCCAGCAATGACATATAATGCTCTCCGTGTTCCACGATAATAATTTTTCCGTAGCCGCGGAACGGTCCGGCAAAAATGACCGAGCCGTCAAACGGCGAAATCACCTGAGCTTCGCTGCGAGTCTTAATCGTAATCCCCTTTGAGCTGACGCCCTTGGCGGTTTCCTGGCCGTAGGCGACTACCACCGGCCCGCGGGCCGGCATCGAAAGTTTGCCCTTGGCTTTTTCAAAGTTTTTGCCGATATCCTTTATAAACGCTGTTTGCTCTTTTATCAAGTCATCGCTGCGCGCCTGTTCAAGCCGTTCTTTTTCGCGGCGCTGATTAACCGCCAACGCTTCCTGTTCGGCGCGATAACGTTCCAGCTGTTCGCGTTCGCGGCGTGCTTTTTCCAACCGTTCGCGTTCGATTTTTTCGCGGGCTTTGCGTTCTTTTTCCAACTTCAGCAGCAGTTCCTTGATGTCTTTGGCCTGTGCGGCAAGTTGCTGAATCTTTTGCTTGGCGGCGGCGCTTCGGGTCTCGATCCGGCTGCGAATTTTTGATTTTTTCTGTATCAGCTCTTTCATTTGGCGATGTTCTTTTTCCAGCGCCAGCTTGCTGCGTGAAATGTTTTTGACCTGTTGTTCGATTTTGCTTTTTTTGGCAGCGATATTGTTGAGTTTGTCGCGAATTTGAGCGGCTTCTTCGGCCAGAAAAGGCACGGTTTCGCGCAGCAGCATCGCACTGCGAATAATCTCGACCGGGGTCAGCGGCTGAACAAACAGAGATTCGGTCGGTTTGAGGGCCAAATTCTGCAAGGCGTATAAGGTCTTGATCAGATTTTCGTCTTCGGCCATAAAATTTTCTTCGGCAGCTTTGAGTTCTTTTTGCAAAGCGGCCAGTTCTTTTTCGGTCCGTGAAATTTTGTCTTCGGTATTTTGAATTTGCTTGGCTTTTTTGACCATTTGACGGCTGACTTCCGCCATTTCGACGCTGATCTGAGCCGCTTGAGCCTGCAGGCGCTTATGCTCGACGCTTTTTTGTTCGACCTGCATCTGGATCGCTTCCAGATCTTTTTTGGAGACGACCGCCGCCGCTGCCGATGAAGTGATCAGCAGAAAGCTTACGACGGTAAAAATGACGGTTTGCAGTTTCAACGGCGTTCGTCCCCTTCAGAGTCTTATTGACGGACCAGCAGCGATTTTCCGGTCATTTCGGCCGGTTTTTCGATTTTCAGCAAATCGAGAAGCGTCGGCGAGATGTCGGCCAGTTTGCCGTTATCCAACGCGGTGACGTCTTTGGGACCGTTGACCAAAACGGCCTGAACGTCGCCGACGGTGTGGGCGGTATAAGGCTGTCCGGTTTTTTCGTCAACCATTTTTTCCGCATTGCCGTGGTCGGCGGTAACCAGGAGGACGCCGTCGACGTCTTTGATCGCTTTGACCACTTTGCCGAGGCAGTCGTCTACTGCGGCAACCGCTTTCAAAGCCGCTTCCATGATCCCGGTGTGACCGACCATGTCGCCGTTGGCAAAATTGCAGATGATGACGTCAAATTTCTGATTTTCGATTGCGTCGACCAAATGTTCGGTCACTTCATAAACCGACATTTCGGGTTTGAGATCGTAAGTGGCAACTTTTGGGCTCGGCACCAAAATGCGCGATTCTCCGGCAAATTCTTTTTCTTCGCCGCCGTTAAAGAAGAAGGTGACGTGAGCATATTTTTCGGTTTCGGCAATTCGCAGCTGACTCAGGCCGTGTTCGGCAATCACTTCGCCGAAAATATGGGTCAGCGCTTCGGGCGGGAACATTGTTTGCATAAAGCGGTTATGGTCAACCGAATATTCGGTCATGCCGACCGCCATTGACAAGTCGATAACTTTTTTGCGCGCAAACCCGTCAAAGGTTTTGTCGGCCAGCGCATACAAAATTTCACGGGCACGGTCGGCGCGGAAGTTGGCCATCAGAACGGCGTCGCCGTCTTCAAAACCGTGATAATCGCCGATCACGCAGGGAACCACGAATTCGTCGCTGACTTTGTCTGCGTACGAAGCTTTAATGGCATCGACGGCATTCTCGTAACGTTTGCCGTCGGCAAGGACCATGTTGTCATAGGCTTTTTCGACCCGGTCCCAACGTTTGTCGCGGTCCATCGCGTAAAAACGGCCGGCCACCGTCGCAATTTTAACATTTGCCATTTCTGCGGTTTCTTTTTCAAATTCTTCCGCGAATCCGGCAGCCGATTCCGGCGGCGTATCACGGCCGTCCAAAAAAGCGTGAACGTCGGTTTTGATACCATGACGATTGAGAATATCCGCCAAAGCGACAATGTGTTTCTGCGAAGAATGCACGCCGCCCGGAGACATCAGGCCCATCAGGTGGCAGGTTTTGCCGTTGTTCTTCAGAGTGTCGATCAGCTTGAGCAAAACCGGATTTTCGGCCAGGCTTCCGTTTTGAACCGCAAGGTCAATCTTGGGCAGATCCTGCATAACCACCCGTCCGGCGCCGAGATTGGTGTGGCCGACTTCCGAATTGCCCATCTGACCGTCCGGCAGGCCGACCGCAAGGCCTGAGGTCTGAATCAGGCAGTGGGGATATTCCTGCAGGCAGCGGTGCCAGTTGGGAGTATGTCCTTGTTCGATGGCGTTGTCGGCGGTAATCTCTTTGCGATAGCCCCAGCCGTCGAGAATTAACAACATTACAGGTTTTTGTCTCATGATGTTTTCCTTACTTTTCGGTTACGATTCTTGTTGCACTTGATTATATATAATAACTTTTAGAATAAAAGCCCTAAATTGATCTCTTTTTTAGAAAAATTATCCGCCGTTTTCCGCCGCAAGCATGACTTTTTTCCATATTTCGGCGGGAAGTGTTCCGCCGCCGACGCCGTTCATCGGCGTATTGTCGTCATTGCCGACCCAGACCGCGGCAACGTAATGCTCGGTGAAGCCGACAAACCATGCATCGCGGTAATCCTGGGAGGTTCCTGTTTTCCCGGCGGCAAAAAACGGCAGTTGCGCCCGTTTGCCGGTGCCGCGGCTGATTACTTTTTCCATCATCCGGGTGATGTTTTTAACCGCTCCGGAGTCGAGAATGCGTTGCGGTTCCTCCTCGCTGATGCGGGTATAGACCGGATAACCGTCTTTGGTGTAAATTTCGGTAATCGAATAAGGCCAGGTGGCATAACCGCCGTTGGCAATCGCCGAATAGGCCACCGCCATGTCGATGACTTTCACGCCCGAGCTGCCGAGAGCCATCGCCGGCGTATTGTCAATCGGCGTCGATATGCCGGTTTTGTGAGCGGTGCGGATGATTTCTTTGCGCGGCATCTGCTGTGCCAGATAAACGGTGGCGAGGTTGAGCGAACGAATAAAGGCATTTTCAAATGTCACCGTGCCGTAGTATTTTTTATCATAATTTTCCGGTTTCCAGTTGCCAATCGTAATCGGAAAATCTTCCAGCGTATCGTCGCGTTCCCAGCCGTTTTCGAGCGCGGTCAGATAGACGAAGGTCTTGAAGGAAGAGCCCGGCTGGCGCAAAGCCTGAGTGGCGCGGTTAAACTGACTTTTTTCATAATTGACGCCGCCGGCCATTGCTTTGACGGCGCCGTTTTTATCCAAAACCACGACCGCGCCGTTGGTAACGTTCTTGGTTTCCGCGTTGGCAAAAATCGCTTCGCGCAGGGCGGACTCGGCGGCTTTCTGAATTTCTTTGTCGAGGGTTGTGTAGACGTTGATGTCGTTTTCGCGTTCGCCGATATAAGCGTTGACTTCCGCATATACCCAATCGGCAAAATATTTGCCGCCTTCCAGCTTGTCATGTATCTGGGCGCCGATCGGCATTCTGAGGGCTGCGGTTTTTTGTTCGGGAGCGATGATGGCGGTATCGACCATATTTTGCAAAACCACCGCCGCCCGGGCAACCGAACGCTCAAGGTCAGCCGCGGGATTGTAACGTGCCGGCGCTTTCAGCAAACCGGCTAAAATGGCGCCTTCAAGCATGTTGAGGTCGCGAGAGCTTTTCTGAAAATATTTTTGTGAGGCCGCTTCAATGCCGTAGGTTCCGCTTCCCATATAAACGCGGTTAAGATAAAGGGTCAGAATCTGATCTTTGGAAAATTTGCTTTCCAGCCAAAAAGCCATCAGCAGTTCCTGAACCTTGCGGCGGATATTTTTTTGCGGGGTCAGAAACAGGTTTTTCGCCACTTGCTGGGTAATGGTGCTGCCGCCTTGGGCATAGCGCCCCTTGACAAGGTTGGCAACCATCGCGCGGGTGAAGGCAATCGGGTCAAAACCGAAATGGGAATAAAAACGCCGGTCTTCGGTGGCAATAATGGCGTTTTTGACATAAGAGGGCAGTTCCGAGGGATAGACCACTTCGGAATAAACATTGCCGAAACTTCGAATTTCCTGCCCGTTTTCGGCAATGACGGTCGTCGACGGCTGCCGGGTGCGGGAAACGGCCTGTTCGATGTCGGGGAGAGTTGCAAAACAATAAGCGATATACAAGGCTAAAGCCGCCGCTGTAACCAATCCGGCCACCAGCAGCAGTTTCCACCAGCTGAAGCTTTTTTGGCGCCGACGGGAAGTTTTTCGCTTGGCTTTGGCTTTTTTCTTAGAGGCGCCGCCGGCGCTTTTTTTGCCGCTGCTTTTTTTGTCGGTGCCGTTTTTTCTGCTTTTAGTTTTAATTTCCGCCATTTTTGTTTCCTGATTTCGATTCGCTGCCGCAAATTATAAATTAAAAATGTCACTAATAAGTTAAGCATAAAATTTATTTCGCGGTTGGCTTGTTGTCTTTAATGGGTTATATTGTCCCCAGAAATAAATTGTGATGAACGGGAGGCTGGTCAGATGACGGCAAAAATATGTTTGATTGACGGTTCGGGGTATATTTTCCGCGCGTTTTACGGATTGCCGCCGCTTAATGCGCCCGACGGCACGCCGGTTAATGCCGTTTACGGTTTTACCAACATGTTTTTGAAACTGACCGCCAAAATCGGCTGCGATTATACGTTGGTGCTGTTTGACGCCAAACGCCGCAACTTCCGCAATGACATTTTTCCCGAATATAAGGCCACCCGCCGCGAGATTCCCGAAGATCTGATCCCCCAGTTTCCGATCATTCATGATGCGGTGTCTGCGTTGCGGCTGAACTTTTTGGAGATGGACGGTTTTGAAGCCGATGACCTGATTGCCACCTATGCCAAGATGGCGCTTGACGACGGGATGGAAGTGGTCGTTATTTCGGGTGATAAGGACTTGATGCAGCTGATTCGCCCCGGGGTTGAGTTTTACGATCCGATGAAAGACAAATTTTTTACCGCCGAAGACGTTAAGGAAAAATTCGGGGTTTATCCCGACAGGGTGGTGGATGTTCAGGCCCTTTCGGGCGACAGCACCGACAATGTGCCGGGTGTTCCCGGCATCGGTCCCAAAACGGCGGCCGAGTTGGTCAACGCTTTCGGTTCGTTGGAACAGGTGCTGGAACATGCCGGCGAAATCAAACAGAACAAACGCCGCGAAGTGTTGCTGGCCAACCTTGACAATGCGCGCATTTCCAAACGGCTGGTCAAACTGCGCGATGACGTTCCGGTCGAAAAAGGCCCCCGCGATTATCCCTGCCGCTGCCCCGATCTGTCGGTTATTGAAGCTTTTGTGGTCAAATACGGTTTTAACAGCCTCAAGCCACGGGTCGGGCGTTGGGTGGAAGAACAATGCAAGAAAAGTTATCCTGCTGCCGCTGCCGTTTCTGTTCCCGCGGTCGCCGAGCCGGAAAAAGATTATGAAACCGTGATCGATGCCGCGGCTTTGCGGAGATGGAAAAAACAGATAACCGTTGACGGCAGTTTTGCGTTCAAAGTTCTTGCGGCGGGACCGAACCCGGTATTTGACCGTCCGGTCGGCATCGCTTTGTCGGTGGCGGGGCGCCGTGCCGCCTACATCCCGTTTCCCGGCGGCAACGACGGCAGCGAAACGCCCGATCTGTTTTCCGCGGCCGAAGAGAAAAACCCCAACACCCTGTCCGTCGGCGAAATTTCCGCTTTTCTGTTTCCGTTGCTGGCCGATCGTTCGATTTTAAAAATCGGCCATGATTTGAAACGCGATCTGCATTATCTTTGCAATTTTTTTAACCAAACGGTCGATTTCTTCCCTTATGACGACATTGAAATTATCTCTTATGTTCTCGATTCGACGGCACACGGCCACGGGCTGAAAGAGCTGGCGGATTTGTTTCTTGATTATAAAATGATCAATCCCGATACCGTGTTTGGGGTCGGTAAGCAAAAAATCAACGCCGCCCAACTGGACTTAAACGTTGCAGCAGGTTATTTGTGCGAACAGGCCGATACGGTGTTTCGTCTTCATGCGGTTTTGCGGCCGCGGCTGATAACCGAGCATATGGCGACCGTTTACGAACACTATGACCGGCCGCTGGCGGCAACCTTGTTTGAAATGGAGAAAAACGGGGTCCGGATAGATGTTGGCGGTCTGAAAGGATTAAGCGGCGAATTGGAAATCCGGCAACGCGCGCTGGAAAAAGAAATTTTCGAACTGGCGGGAGAAGAGTTTAATCTCGGTTCGCCCAAACAAATCGGCGAAATCTTGTACAACAAGCTCGGGCTGAAAGGCAAAAAGAACGCCAGCGGCGCTTTTCAGACCGGTGCCGGCGTGTTGGAACAAATGGCGGAAAATCATCCGCTGCCGGCCAAAATTTTGGAATGGCGCGCGGCGGCAAAGCTGAAGTCGACTTATACCGATGCCCTGTTGCCGCTGATTGACAAAAACGAGCGCGTTCATACCACCTACAGCCAAACCACCGTCAATACCGGCCGCTTGTCGTCGGTCAATCCCAACTTGCAGAATATTCCGATTCGCAGCGAGGAGGGGTTGAAAATCCGCCGTTGTTTTGTTGCCCGGCCCGGTTATAAACTGGTTTCGGCCGATTATTCTCAGGTAGAGTTGCGGCTGATGGCGGTAATTGCCGATGTCAAGGCGCTCAAAGAGGCTTTTGCCGCCGGGCTGGATATTCATACCGCTACCGCGATGCAGGTTTTCGGGCTTTCGCACGAGGAAGTGACGCCAAACGTTCGCCGCCATGCCAAAGCCATCAATTTCGGGGTGATTTACGGTATTTCGCAATACGGTTTGGCCAAACAAATCGGCATTTCCAACGACGAAGCCAAACAGTATATCGATGCCTATTTTGCCAAGATGCCCGAAATTCGTCTTTATATGGAAAAAACGATCGCCTTTGCGCGCAAATACGGTTATGTGGTGACGCCGTTCGGCCGCAAATGCGCGGTACCCGGCATTAATGACAAAAATCAGCGCATATCTTCTTTTGCCGAACGGGCGGCGATCAACGCGCCGTTGCAGGGCGGTGCCGCCGATATTATGAAAAAAGCGATGAACGAGGTGTTGGTGCGCCTGAAAGCCAGCGGCCTGGAGGCGCGGATTTTGCTTCAGGTTCATGACGAAATGGTGCTCGAAGTGGCGGAAAATCAAGCCGAAGAGGCTGCCAAACTGCTGAAGGGCACAATGGAAAACATTGTTGATTATGACGTTGCTTTCATTGCCGAGGTCGGAATTGGTGACAATTGGGCCGAAGCCCACTGAGACAGGGACGCAAAACATCGGAAAATATGCACAAAAACGTTAAAAATCCTCACTTTTTGCTTGGGTTTCGCAACAAAATATTGTATGTTCATAACAGCAAAAACGTATCAAAATTAATTTGAAGGAAGAAGCACTTATGGTAGATATGACACAAGCCGAAATCGATCGGGAAGAACAAGAATATAATGCCGATTCGATTAAGGTTCTGCGCGGGTTGGACGCGGTTCGCAAACGTCCGGGAATGTACATCGGCGACACCGATGACGGCACCGGCCTGCATCATATGATTTATGAAGTTTTGGATAACGCCATCGACGAAGCGCTCGCCGGTTACTGCGACAAAACCGAAATTATCCTCAATCCCGACGGTTCGGCCACCATCCGCGACAACGGCCGCGGAATTCCGGTCGGCATGCATAAGGAAGAAGGGGTTTCGGCCGCCGAAGTCATTATGACCCAGTTGCACTCGGGCGGCAAGTTTGACAACAACTCTTACAAGGTCTCGGGCGGTTTGCACGGCGTCGGCGTTTCGGTGGTCAACGCATTGTCTACCTGGCTGCGGCTGCGCATCTGGCGCGAGGGCCACGAACATGTGGTGACGTTTGCCCACGGCAGCGTGACCGAACATCTGAAAGTTGTCGGCGAAGCCAACGGCCGTCACGGCACCGAAGTTACTTTTCTGCCTTCGCCGGAAACCTTTACCATGACCGAATTCAATTTTGAAACGCTGGAAAGAAGCATCCGTGAAAAGGCGTTTCTCAATTCCGGCGTTTATCTCAAGTTGATTGACAACCGCGGCGCCGAACCGCGCGAAGTGGTGATGCACTATGAGGGCGGACTGACGGCCTTTGTCAACCACATCAACAAATCGAAAGCGCCGCTGCACGAAAGCGTCATTTCTTTCGGCGGCTGCGACGACGACAGCGATATTCAGGTTGAAGCAGCACTGCAGTGGACCAACGCCTATAACGAAAGCATGCTTTGCTTTACCAACAACATTCCGCAAAAAGACGGCGGTACGCACCTGGCCGGCTTCCGTGCCGCGCTGACCCGCACCGTTAACAACTATATCAGCGAGAACAACCTGCTCAAAAAGGACAAGAACCTGATTACCGGCGAAGATATGCGCGAGGGGCTGACCTGCGTGCTGTCAGTCAAAGTTCCGGATCCGAAGTTCTCCTCTCAGACCAAAGACAAACTGGTTTCTTCGGAAGTGCGTCCGGTGGTTGAAAGCGTTGTCAGTTCCAAATTGCAGGAATGGCTGGAAGAACATCCGGCCGAAGCAAAGGTGATTGTCGGTAAAATCGTCGAGGCGGCCACCGCCCGCGAAGCGGCGCGCAAAGCCCGCGAACTGACCCGCCGCAAAGGGGTGCTGGATATTGCTTCTTTGCCCGGCAAACTGGCCGACTGTCAGGAAAAAGATCCGGCATTGTCGGAAATCTTTATCGTCGAGGGGGATTCGGCGGGCGGCTCCGCCAAACAGGGACGCGACCGTAAAACTCAGGCGATTTTGCCGCTGCGCGGTAAAATTTTGAACGTTGAACGCGCGCGTTTCGACAAGATGCTCAATTCGGCGGAAATCGGCACCATGGTCACCGCTTTCGGGACCGGGATCGGCCGCGATGATTTTGACGCTGACAAATGCCGTTATCACAAGATTGTCATCATGACCGATGCCGATGTCGACGGCAGCCACATCCGCACGCTGCTGCTGACCTTTTTCTATCGCCAGATGCCGGAACTGATTGAACGCGGCTATGTCTATATTGCCCAGCCGCCGTTGTATAAAGCCAAACGCGGCAATTCGATCATCTACATCAAAGACGAACACGAAATGGAAGACTATCTGGTGCGCGGCGGTTGCGAAGATGCGGTGTTAAAGCGTACCGACGGCGAACAAATTGCCGGTGCCGATCTGATTACGATGGTCGAGAATACCCGCAAGGCGCGTAATATGATTGCCGCTTTGAGCAAAAAGGCGCCGGAAAAAATCATTGAGCAGCTGGCGGTCGGCGGTATGTTTGACCCGATACTGCTGAACAATCGCGAAGCCTTGCAGGCGGCGGCAGACAAACTGGCCGTTCGTCTCGATACCATGGAAGCCGAATATGACAAGGGCTGGAAGGCCGATGTTCTTTCCGACGGCTCCCTCAGCTTCCACCGCACGCTGCGCGGCGTCGAAGAGAAACATGTTGTCGGCAGTTCGGTGTTTGACAGTCCCGAAGCGCGGGTGTTGAACGAAATGAAAACCTTCCTGCATGAAAATTATGCTCAGGAACAGCGTTTGTTGTCGCCCAAACTCGGCGAGGAAAAAAGGATTCACGGTCCGGTATCGTTTGTCGACGCCATCATGGCGATGGGCCGCAAGGGCATTTCGATCCAACGCTATAAAGGCTTGGGCGAGATGAACCCCGAACAGTTGTGGGAAACCACCCTCGATCCGGAGGCGCGGTCGCTGTTGCAGGTGAAAGCGGAATACCTCGACGAAGCCGACCAGGTGTTTGCTACCCTGATGGGCGACGTGGTCGAACCGCGTAAGGAGTTTATTCAGGAAAATGCCCTCAACGTGGTCAATCTGGATATTTAGGCTCGAAACCGCTTTATAAAAAACGCCCGTTTCTACGGGCGTTTTTTTGTATTCGGAAAACCCCCGGCTAGGCCGGGGGTTCAGAGAGCTTAAAAACTCCTTTGTTAGAATGTAATTCTTCACAATTACAAAAATAAGAAACAAAGGAGTTTTATTAAATGATCATAAATACAATATCACACACGACATGGAATTGCAAATACCATATTGTATTCGCACCGAAATATCGTCGGTTCTGAAAGTATAGGGGCATTAAATGCTGCCACAGATTCTGGAGATGCGAACAGAGTAGCGGAAAACATTATACGCAATCGTAGAGACTTTCTTAACTCGCTTCCAAATCGTAATCGATATCCGGGTTGGTTGCACAGAACAAACAGGTACTGACGCTGTTAAAAGGCAATAGAACGTTCTAAAAGCATGATGTATTCTGTCACCATTGTTTTGACAAGTTTTGTAACCGCGTCTTTTGATAAGACATTATACATTGTCCCGCATCCCGATTGTCCGCATTCGTCGGCATTGAGGTAAATATAATCATAAGCCCTGTAAGTTTGCTTGACATAATTGCGAAGGGTTTCTTTATGTTCGGTTGCCGTTTCCGAGTAGTACTTGTCAATAATCTGTTCGGCAATGCTTTTGTAACAGGAGACGGCATCATAATTACTCTTCAGCATTCCGGCGGTTGTCTCGGCGGCCTTTGCCTCTTTGTTAAAGGCCTGATCACATTTCTCAAGTTCTTTTTTGTAGAGATCGATATCTTTTTGTTTTATTTCATCGCTGTAACGAAAAGGATAATAATGGCTTTCCCGGGCAGAGGCATTGACGCCTGTCCATAAAACAAACAAAAGAACAATAAGTTTCTTCATAAATTTTTCTCCGCTGAAATATTTTTCATCATACAATGGTTCAGTATAAAAACAAGCGCTATTAATAAATGTCGGATGGGGTATAAGCCTGAAAATCTTTGGAAGAAAGTTGTTCACGCAATCCGCGAGATTATTACAAATAGTTTTTGATCTCAGAAAAAACAAAAGTATAATATTTGTAACGCAATCGGTCGGAAAGAAAACACAGATGAGAGATAAGTGTCGAAATTTGTTATTTTTTATTTTACGCGGGTTATGGTTCTTGGCTAAGGCATTAATAACGATGATATTTATTTTCTTAGCAATATATGACCAAATGACTATTGATTCTTTTTTCCGGGATTTTCCGGGCAAAGACGGTGAAATGTGGTCTTATGTTACATCTTTAATGTATGTCATTCTGTTGTATGTGATTTCTGCTTATTTAGTTTATTGGACGTTTTTAGGGTTAAAACGGCTTCATTATGTTATTTTAGGATTTTGTCTGATTGTTCTTTATTTTACAGGACAGGCAATACCTTTGCAGCTTGCCAGATCGGAAAGCATCTGTGCAGATAACGGTTATGTTTGGGACGAAGACAGGCAAGAATGTCGCGACGACTGCTGGACCTGGAATGAGAGAGAAGGCTGTGTACCGCTGTCCGAAGGTTGGAGACGTAAATGAGAGCTGCGGATAGTCGGGATTATGACGTCGATTGACAGCAGGCGCGGGGCCTTTTTATATTTGCGGATGCCGCGTTGTCCGGCGGTCTCTTTCTTGATACCCGGTTAGGTGTTTTTGCTGCTCAATGCGGCGCTTGAACCTTGCTCTCTCCGCATCTGTCCCAGCTGCACAGTCTTCGATAAATAATGGGAAAAAACGCTTATTAACAAGAAACAGTTGCATTTTGGCAAAAATCGTTTATAACAATTACCGGCAGCAGTCGTCTGCTGTGTATTATGATGTCATGGGGAATTCCAATCCTCAGTAGGAAATATCGCCAACTATTTATGGCGCGGCTTGGCACTTTCTGTAAGGGGAGTGCCACAAAATAAGGCATGGCCAAATATGTGGCTGCACCCTACTGTGTATTGGAAGCTCCCCACCTTGAATTTTTAAGGTGGGTTTTTTAATTGAAAGGAGGGATGCGCAAAATCAAATTGCATTTTATCAACAACTGTTCTATGCTCTAACCGTCAGCTGCCGTGCGGCTGTGGTTTGTCTGCATGAGAACAGACCCATTATTGTAAAGCTATCGGGATTCCCGTCCCGAGCAAGATAATGTAACGACGAGTTATATAGCAAAATCGTTGTCACTTCTTATCTCCGAATCTACGGAGGGAGTGCAACGAATAACCTCTTGGAGTATAGCTTCAGGAGATAATAAGTTGATGCTGCTTGCTCAGTATGGGAAGCTCCCTCCGCCTTCGGAGACCCGAAACGGCGGATATTGTTTAACCCCATTTTTTAGGAGAATTCTCATGCCTGCTGTTTCTGAAACAGTTTCTCCCTCTGTGCCTTCCAAAAAAAAGAAATCACGCGGACGGACTCCGGACGGCAGTCCTAATCCGGTGGACGTTTATGTCGGTAAACGGATCAAGCTGCGTCGTCAGGCGCTTAATCTCAGTCAGTATACGGTTGCCGAATTGCTCGGTCTCACTTTTCAGCAAATTCAGAAATACGAAAAAGGCAACAATCGTATCAGCGCATCGCGTTTATGGGACTATGCCTGTGTGCTCCGAGTGCCGATTCAGTTCTTTTTTCAGGATATGGATCCGGCCGTCTATTCCTGTTCGCCGCGGCTGCAATATTGCCCTGCCGAGTTTAAAGCCGAATCGCTTGACAACGAACCGTATGTAAACAATGACGATCTGATGAGCCGCAGCGAAAACGTGTTGCTGGTTTATGCTTTCAGCCGTATTCAGGATCGTTCGCTGGCCAAATGTCTTTTAAGAGTGATCATGGGCCTCGCGCATTGTCCGTTCCTTTCCAAAAGCGTCGAAATCGAAGACGCAGAAACGGCGGAAGAAGAAATCAACGCGGAAAATGTCAACCCCACGGAGAGCTGCCTAACTGCCGACAAAACCATCCACCTGCATCGTAAACAGCTTGTAGTAGCGGCCTTTTTGACGCAACAGTTGTTCGTGGCTGCCGTTTTCGATAATTCGGCCCTTGTCAAACACCAGAATGCGGTCCATTTCGCGCAGGGTGGAAAGCCGGTGGGCAATCGCCAGCACCGTTTTGCCCTTCATCAGGTTGGCCAGCGATTTTTGAATATGGCGCTCGCTCTCGCTGTCCAGCGCCGAAGTCGCTTCGTCAAAAATCAGGATCGGCGCGTTTTTCAAAATGGCGCGCGCTATCGCAATCCGCTGTCTTTCGCCGCCGGAAAGAATCACCCCGCGGTCGCCTACTTTGGTTTGGTAACCGTCGGGGAATTCGCGGATAAAAATATCGGCAAACGCTTTTTGAGCGGCGGTTTGAACTTGCCGGTCCGAAGCGTTGGTTTTGCCGTAGCGGATATTTTCCGCCAGGGTGCGGTTAAACAGGCATACGTCTTGCGGAATCACCGCAATGTTGCGGTGCAGCGAATTTTGCGTCACCTCGCGGATATCGTGGCCGTTGATGCGAACAGCGCCGCCGGTGACGTCATAATAGCGGCTGATCAGCTTGACAAAGGTCGATTTGCCGGAACCCGACAAGCCGACCAGCCCCACTTTCTCGCCGGCGCCGATCTCCACGCTCAGGTTCCGGAACAGCGGATTGTTGCCGTTGTAGCCGAAGCTCACTCGGTCAAAAACGATTTTTGACTTGCGCAGCGGCAGGTCGCGGGCGCCGGGACGGTCGACGATTTCCGGTTCAACCGCCAGCGTTTCCAGCGCCGAGCTCATGTTGCCGAAAATGCGCGAAATGCTGTTGTAGGCCCAAGAAAGCTGAAACGCGGTGCCGGAAATGCCCATGAACAAAGTGTTGGCAAAAATAAACTGCGTGGCGTCGATGCGGCCGTTTTTGAACATAAAGATCGAAAAAAAGATAAAACCGATAAACGACGCGATGGTTAAAAACTGTTGGGTGATGCGGATATAGCCCATAATCGTTTTTTCGCGCGTTTCGGCCTTGCGCAGTTGCCGCAGCGATTTGAGCAGATTGTATTTTTCAAAGCTGAAGTTGGCAAAGCTCTTAATTTCGCTGTAGTTGGAGAGGGCGTCCACCACCACGCCGTTGGTGGCGCTGGAAAGACGGCCGGTTTCTTTGCCCAGCTTGCGGCGGATTTTGCCCAGTCGGACGCTGACGGCGACAATCAGCGAAATCCACACCAGCAGCAATACCGTATAATACCAGCTGACCCAGCTCAGCAGGACAATGCCGGCGCTGACGCGGCTGAAAATGTGAAAAACTTCGTGGCTGTAGCCAAATGCATCCAGGGTATTGTTGGCCAGCAGGTGCACTTTGTTGGAAACGTTGCCGGTCATCTCGCGCGAGAAATAAGCGATCGATTGCCGGTTGACGTCCTCAAAGGCGTCGCGCAGTACCATTGTGCGCAGTTTGGGCAGAAAGCGGGCTTCCAAAAAGGCGGAGCTTTCGGAAATTGTCATCGAAATAAGGGCGATGGCGGCGGTAATGCCGGCATAAGTGAAAATTTTATGCCAATAATCGCCGCCTTGGGCCGGACCGGCCACCGCATCGTAAATCTTGGCAAGGAAATAAGGCTCGATCGCGTTGGCGCCCTGCCGCACCAAAATGCATCCCATCATCAGCAGAAGCAGCCATTTAAAGATTCTGACATAATGCCAGATAAACTTAAGCGGGGTTTTTTCCATTTTTCCAAACTCAAAATTGACTCTTGGCGCCGAATGTATTACTATACCGGCAAAAGCAATATTACCATAAAGGACAACAAAATGGAAACACAATATTACACCGTTGTTGAGAAGCAGGACTTTTTTGAAATTATCGAAAACAAATACGGCGAACTTGCTATTTTTATCGACGCCCGCGACGGCGCGCCGGTTAACCCGGTGTTGGAATTTGACGGCAAACAGACCGCGCTGCTCAAACGCGACGGCCGGCTGGCGGTCCGTCTGGATAATATTGACGCCGAAACCAAAGGCCCGCTTGCCGAAGCTGAGTTTGTGATGATCGTCGAATTGCAGGGCAAGATGGTGGAACGCGTTTATGCGGTTCCGGTCGACAATGTGGAAGAAATCGTGTTTAAAGGACGTCAGACCCGCGCCGACGAACTCATCCTTGCCAAGAGCCGGGAAGACGTTATTAAAAGCTTTGGCGCCGTCAACTTCTGGACCGGCGGCAGTTCCGAGAAAAAATAAAGAAAAGGCATAAAATGATAGGTTTGGTTTTAGTGACCCACGGCAATCTTGCCAACGAATTCGTTGCGGCAATGCAGCATGTGGTGGGTGCACAGGAAAATGTGGCTACGGTTTGTATCGGTCCCGATGACGATATGGAAAGCCGGCGCGAGGAAATCCTTTCCAAGGTCGGACAGGTAGATAAAGGCGCCGGTGCGATTGTGTTAACCGATATGTTCGGCGGCACCCCCTCCAACCTGGCTATTTCGATTATGGACAAAGCCAAGGTGGAAATTTTGGCCGGAGTCAATTTGCCGATGCTGATCAAGATTGCTTCGTTGCGCAAAGAAAAGTCTTTGAAAGAAACGGTTGTCGGTGCTCAGGAAGCCGGTAAAAAATATATCAATGTCGCTTCGCAAATTCTGGGTGTCTGAAACGATGGATGAAACCGAACTTTCCGTTGAGCTGGAAATTCAAAACCGAAAAGGGCTGCATGCCCGTGCAGCCGCCGCTTTTGTCAAAGCGGTCGAAGACCTGGACGTTTGCATAGAAGTCGAACGGATCGGTCAGGTGGTTAACGGCTGCTCGATTATGGGACTGATGATGCTGGCCGCTTCCAAGGGAACGGTGATTAAAATCCGCGCCCGCGGTATTGAGGCTGAACAGGCGATCAGAGATCTTACCAAACTGATAAACAATAAGTTTGGGGAAGAATAATTTTGCCGTCCCGACCCTTGTTTTTTAAGGGGCTGTTCTTAAATATAAAAATGACTGCGATGACTTTTGTTTTTAATTTAACAAGGAGTTTTGCTATGAACAGTAAAGAAACCAAAAAATCTGCTCAGGAAGAATCTTCTTCTTCCAAACAGTCGAAAAAAAGCAGCGGCGGCTGCGGTTGCGGCAAGTAAGCAGAAGTGACCGATTTGGAAAACCCCTCCCGAAAGGGAGGGGTTTTTTACGGTCTTTCGATCAGCGAAACTACCAGGTATAACTGATGCCGGCGCCGACTGAAAAGGCGTCATAATCGGAACCGAAGGTATAGTTGGTCCATCCGTAGGCAGACAGATGATCGTCAAAGCCGTAGCGTCCACCGAGTTCCATCCGTCCCAGCGTTGCGTCGTCCATCGCGCCGCTTTTTTTCAGACCGCTGATAACCACGCGGTTGTCGCCGTTCAGGACCTGAATGACGCTCGGTTTGACATACAACTTGGCGATTCCGTTTTCGGTCGGCATATATTTTTCCAATTTGATACCGGCCGACAGTTCAGTCTCGCGAATGGTGTCGTAAGCTGCCGTTTTGCCGTAATTGTCACGGATATCGTCAAATTCGACCTGGGTATAGGCGACGCCGATGCTTGGTTCGAGCTTCAGGGTGTCATTGATGTCATACAGATAGCCGGCTTCCAGACTGCCGCCCAGTTCAATGCCGTCGCTGCTGCCGGTAACGCCGTCTTTGGATTTTATGTCGGCTTGCTGCAAACCGCCGTAAACGGTTCCGAAAATCCAGAAACGGCGATAGTCGTAGCGATAATATAACCCGGCCATGTAACTGTCGATGTCAATGTCGGCGCCGATATAAGAAAAGAACTTGTCGCCGCTGCCGTCAAGTTCATAGTCGCCCTGACGGTAAGAAGCAAAAACGCCCAGTTTGTGATTGATGTTGCGCTGAACGTCAAAACCGGCTTCCAACCCCCAAATGTCAACGTCGGTTTTGACCGGGCTGTCAATGGTTGCGGTATGATAGGCCGGCGTAACCCAGATATTGTTAAGCGGTTCGCCGTTCCAGGCCTCGTCGTATATTCCGCCGCACGGACCGACCGAAACTTTGTTGGCGGCAACTTTGTCACGAATGTTGCCGACCATCGAACGGGTTTGTTCCAAAGACGCTGCCGACAGCCCCTGATAAGCGATCACTTCGGGCGTAACTTCGGGTTTCGGATCGGGTTTCGGTTCCGGTTCCGGCTTCGGTTCCGGTTCCGGCAAATCAAACGGGTCGTCAATGTCAACCGGATCGGGTACAAAGCCGATATAAACGTCGTCGTTCGGTTTGTCGGTGCCGATCAAATACCAATAACTTCCCGAAGTCTCGCCGCGATAATTGTAAGCGATGTCCCATTTGTAAGGGCTGCCGTACACGCGAAACACGCCGGGTTGTGTGCCTTCCTGTTTGGTGTCGTTGGGTGCCTCAATAAACAGTACGCTGGCGTTGCGGTTGTCTTCGTTGGTCTTGTCATAAACCACCACCTGGGTTGCGCCTTCGATTTGTCCCGACAGGCTGATTTTGTCGGCAACCCAGTCGCCGTTTTGTTTGCTGACGTCTATGTGCAGCAACGAATTGCCGCTGACGGTGTAGTTTTTGAGACGAACGGTTTCAATGTAATTGTTGTGAAGGTAAAACTGAGAATTGTTTAAGCTCAGGCTGGTAACCGGCGCCAATTTCAAATCCGGCGTTTTGCCGTCGGCTTCAAAACCGGCGATAAACTGGCCGCGGCAGGCTTCGCCGCAGCCGTCGTCATCTTTGTACGGGGCTTGGTTAAACACCAGCATGGCGTTGTCGACATCTACCTCTCCGGCGTTCATGATATAGTTGTTCATCATGAATTTGCCGGTTCCGTAACCGAGAATATTAAGGTTATAAGTGTTTGTTTCTCCGGCAAGAGCGGCAAAGTTGTCGTTGAAGTAGAGATTGCCGCCGTTGTTGATGTCGAAAGTGAGCGTAACGTCGTTTTTGCTTTGAACGAAAAAGGCGTTGTAAATTTTGCCGCGTTTGTCCGAGGTATAATTGCCGATAAAGTAGTTGTTCTGACCGGCGGCAACAAATCTGGTGCTGTTTCCGATGTAAATGGCACCGGCGTAGGCGTTTCCTTTTAGGCTTTTGGCATAATTGCCGATAAAGTTCCCGGTCACGGTGTTCAAACCGGTCAGAGCGTCGATGGCGCCGCCGCGTGCCGAGGAAGAAGACACCGCGTAATTGCCGATGAAGTCAGCATGAATGTCAGGCGTAATGCCGTTTGCGGTGCTGTTTGAAATTGCGCCGCCGTAAGCTGAACTGTAACTGTCGGCATGGTTGCCGATAAATGTACCTTTGATCAGCGGAACTTCCGGAATGTCGTCGTTTACCAGGTCGCCGTTTTCATATTTGGTGGTCGAAATGTAAATGGCACCCGCTCGGGCGGCCGAAGATCCGTTAACGGAATTGTTAATGAAAACGCCGTCGATGGTTCCGATGGTGCCGGAGTTGGTAACTGCGCCGCCGAGAGCCGTTACTCCTTGAGCGGAATTGTTGATAAAATTGCCCTCGACGGTTTTGATGATTGCCGGCGTTATCGTGGATATGTTAACGATGGCACCGCCGGCGGCCTGATATTTTGGCTGAATACCGTTCGCAGAATTGCCGATAAAATCTCCTCTGATTTTTTCAATCGTTCCGCTTTTCAATCCGGCGGACAGGCCGCCGTTGGTGATCGCACCGCCGAAAGCGTTCCAGTTTGTTGCGTTGGTTGTGTTGTTAATGAAGTCAGCCGTAATCACGCCGATTTTACGATCTTGCGTATTATAAATTGCCGCCGGTTGCTGATAACTGGCGGTAGAAAGGTCGTGAAAGTAACCGGTAACCGCTTTTCCCTCTTGGTCGGTGTTGATGCGGGAAAGTTCGGCCGCATCGGTGCCGCCGCCGTCGTAGCTGTATGCGATTTTATGGTAAACCGGGATGACGTTATTGTCCTTGCCGACGTCGTAGGAGATAAAATCGTAATCGTCTGCGGTGCCCGGGTTGAATTTGAGACGATACCCGCTGTCAATCGGCGAGTAGTCGCTTGAAGCGGCGGGTAAAGCGTGATGACGGTCCAACGTCGGCGTATAAGAATTGAAATCATAAGCTTCGGCGGTCAGGGCCGGGATGAGACAAGCGGTTGCAATTCCAAACGCATAATAACAGCGCGGAAGGATGACCGTGCAAGATAAAATTTTTTTCATTTCAATTAGTCCTTTTACGTAAGAAGAATATTTTCTTACACAAAAGAAGCTCTGAATAGCTGACCGGCAGAAAACATTCTTTTTTATAATAGATAAATAGTATAGTTATCCTTATAAAAAATCAAGGTTTTTGTTTGCTGACGTCGATTCCCGAAAGTAAAAAAACGGATCTGAAAAGCGGTCAAATATCGGGGAAGCCGATGCGGCCGACGATCGGAAGTTTTATCGCCGGAGGGTATAAGTCAAGTCCGAACGAAAGCCCGAGAATACCCAATTCGATTCCTTCTTTGAGACCGACCGTCAGCGAAACGGCGCCGAGGATCGAAACCTGATAGCCGGTTCCGCTCGGAGTCGGGGCATGAAAGACGGTATAACCGAGGAAATCTTTGCCGATCGCCGTCGGCGGCAATTCAACCGTCAGTTGGGGAACCCGGCGCAGAACATACGCGACAAAAGAATTGCTGTTCGGTCCCGGCCAAAGTTTGTATCGGTCGGCATACGGATAGGCCGCGGCGGCTTTTTCGATGGCCGGAATCGCTTTTTCGGCGGCTTCGCCGATCAGACTCTGCAAAAGTTGGGGACGGTTTCCGTACCAATAACGGTCGGGCAAATCTTTTTCGACCGAAACCGCACCGCGTCCGTTGCGCAAATTCCATGCCGTTACCTGATAGACCGTATAAAAATTCTGATCTTTCTTTTTAACCGCAATCCAGGGATGCACCGCAAAATAACCCCGCCAGTTATAAGTGCGGGCCGTATATACCTGAACCACCGCCTGTTTTTCCACTCGCGGATTCGGAGCTATGCCCGCACTGCTGCGGTTGGCGGTGCGCCAGTCGACATAATTGTATTTGGCGTCATAAACCACAAACAAAGCGATACCGGCCAAAATTGCCAGAAAAATATAAGTGGGATTCAGTCTGATCATTTGCAAATAACCGTGTTGTTTTTAATCTCCCAAAATTCTGCTTCGTTTCCTAAAGAAGCAAACAGTTCGGGGTTGGTTGCGGTAATCCACGCCTGAAGGTCCAGTTCGCGGATTTTGGACAGCAGGGCTTCGCGCTTGCCGTCATCAAGATGAGCCGCCACTTCGTCCAGCAACAGCACCGGTGCAAAGCCCTGGCTGAGAATTTGGCATTTGGTTTGCGCCAAGATAATGCTGATGAGAAGCGACTTTTGTTCTCCGGTTGAACATAATTCGGCCGGCATTCTTTTCTTTTTGTAATAAACTTTGAAATCGCTGCGGTTAACGCCGTCGACGCTGTCATTGTAAAGGATGTTTTTGCGTTCGTTTGCCAGTTTGTGACAATAATAGTCTTCTACTTCAATCGCCGGCAAAGTGTCCAGCATTTGTTCTATTGTTCCGTCGAGTTCAAGCTGAACGTCGGGAAAAATATCGTCGGGCGCGCTTTCGATAAAACGGTTGAGACGCGCAATCTGTTCGCGCCGGGCGGCAGCGATCGCCACCCCGAGTGCAGACATGCTTTCTTCGAGGCTGTTCAGCCAGTTGACGTCGGCATGACCGTTGGAACTTTTGATTAACTGGTACCATTGTTTATACAAGTGCTCGAAGGATGAAGTCCTTTTGGCGTGTTCGACGTCAAAAGCATATACCAGTCGGTCGAGAAAACTCCGCCGCGGCTGCGAACCGCCGCGAAACAGCCGGTCCATTTGCGGTGTCAGCCAAATGGCGGAAATATATTGTCCGAGTTCCGTTTGCGAAGCACCTTTCTGGCCGTTGATTTTGACAATGCGGCGATCAAAGCTGCGGCTTTCTTCTTCGTTTTCGCGCAGGCTTTTTTCCACCGCGGTGCCGATCTCAAATTCCTCGCCGTTTTTGGCAATCGTCGCCGAAACCGCCCAACTGGTATTGCCCGGCATGTACTGTTCGTCAATCACGGCCGGGGTAAAACGCTTAATGTCGGCCAAACGGGAGCTGCGCAGGCCGCGGCCCGGGGTCAGAAAAGAAACCGCTTCAAGAATGTTGGTTTTGCCGCTGCCGTTTTCACCGGTAATAATAATCGGCCGCAATCCGGGATTCGTCCTCAGGAAAGCGTAGTTTCTGAAATCGGTTAAAGTCAGGCGGGTAACGCCTGACTTTAAGGAAACGACTTCTTTGATGTCTTTGGCCAGACTGTCCAACAATTATACCCTCATCGGCATTAAAACATAAATCGCACTGGCGTCGGAAGTGTCGTGAATGACCGACGGTGACGAAGCGTCGGAAAAACTGATTTGGACGTTTTCTCCCTTAATTTCAGCCAGTATATCTAAAAGATACCTGAAATTGTAGCCGATTTCAAGCGATTCGTTGTCATATTTGGCTTCCAGTTCTTCCCAGGCGCTGCCGAGGTCGGGACTGGAGGTGGTAATGACGATTTTGGCGTCGCCGGTGATCATCTTGATGGCGCGGGTTCTTTCCGCAACCACCGAAACACGGTCGACGGCGTTGGCCAGTTCTTTGACTTTGACTTCCATCAGTTTGTCATTGTCGGTCGGAATAACCCGTTCATAATCGGGATAGGTGCCGTCGATCAGCTTGGACGTCAGGGTCACTTCTTCCAGCGTAAAGCGAACTTTGTTGTCGGAAAGGGCAATTTCGATGTTTTCGGCTTTGGTGTCGTCTAAAAGCTTGCGCACTTCGCTGATGGTCTTGCGCGGAATAATCACGCCGGCGATTTTTTCGGCGCCCTGCGGCAGCGGCGATTCGACGCAGGCGAGACGGTGTCCGTCGGTGGCAACCACGCGCAGTACCTTGGCAGCGCCTTCATTTTTGGCATGAACATACAAACCGTTCAGATAATAGCGGGTCTCTTCGGTCGAAACCGCAAACTGAGTGCGGTCAATCACGTCTTTCAGTTCTTCGCGCGCCATGCTGAAATTGACCGGCAGCTTGTCACCGGAAATGACTGGAAAGTCTTCAACCCCGATGGTTGACAAAGCGAATTTTGACCGTCCGGAAGCAATGCTGAGCTGTCCTTTGTCATCGGGAAAAGTGATTTCGACTTCAGATCCGTCGGCAAGTTTGCGCACGATATCGTACAGCATATGCGCCGGTGCTGTGGTGGCGCCGGTTTCCGTGATCTTGGCATCGACAATTTCGGTAATTTCGGTGTCCATATCGGTTGCCTTAAAGCTGATACCGTCGCCGAGAGCTTCGATTCGCACGTTGGAAAGCACCGGAATGGTGTTTCTTTTTTCGACAATGCTCTGGACATGGTTGAGAGTTTTTAACAAAATTGCGCGTTCAATAACAAATTTCATGGTCTTATTCCGAATAAATTGTTTCAACTAAAAGACGACTGCCTTTTTTACTGCAAAAAATGATAACATAATATTGCCAAAGCAAAAATGAAAAAGACGAGTCGTCAACAGATTTTTTGACTTTTAACTCAAAGTTTCGGGCGGATGTTTTTTGAAAAAATTTTGCACCGGAAGAAATAGGTTTTCCGGCAGTGCGGAAAGATCAAACCACTGCCATTTCTCAAATTTGTCCGGCTCTTTCAATTGCGGCGTGCCTTTAAAGTTACCGGCCCTCATCATAACGGTAACATAATGACGGTCCGATTCGGCAAAAAAATCGTTGGTTATTCCGACAACCCGCAAACTTTGCGTTTGCAGTGTCAGCCCGGTTTCTTCTTGGGTTTCGCGGATTGCCGCCTGTTCAAAGCTTTCGCCGAATTCGAGATGACCGCCGGGCGGACACCAGGTTCCGTTGCCGTGAGATGATTTGCGCCGGCCCAGCAACAGCCGCCCCCGCGGATCAAAAATCAATGTGCCGACGCCGACTTTGACAGTATGTTGATTCATGTTTAAGGCTTTCTGTTTCCGGTGGTTACCGTAAACCGGCTGCCGCTTAAGCTTCAAGCGAGCGGCGCAGGCTGTCTACGTTTTCGGCCAAGCCGTTGTCTTCGGATATCAGTTCTTCCACCTTGCGTACCGCATGCATGACGGTGGTGTGATCACGATCGAATTTGCGGCCGATTTCCGGCAAAGAGCGTGAGGTCAGCTGTTTGGCCAAATACATGGCGATCTGCCGCGGCCGGGCAACCGTGCGGGCACGACGCGATGACTGCATTTCCTTGACCGAGATGTTAAAATATTCGGCCACTTTTTTCTGAATTTCGTCAATGGTGGTACGCCGGTCATAAGAACGCAGCATGTCTTTCAACACCTCCTGAGTCGTTTCCAGCGAAATTTCTTTTCCCGGTAACAACTGGGCATGAGCGGCAACCCGTCTCAACGCGCCTTCCAGCTCGCGGATGTTGGTGGTGATTTTTTGTGCCAGAAACTCGGCGACCTTATACGGCAGCTCACAGTTAAACTGTCTGGCTTTGTCGCGTAGAATGCCGATTCTCAGGTCAAAATCGGTCGGATGAATATCGGCGACCAGACCGCAGCCGAGCCGTGAACGCAGGCGCGATTCGATTCCTTCAAGATCGGAAGGGGATTTGTCGGCGGAAATAATGATCTGCCGTCCTTCTTCAATCAGAGAATTGAAGGTGTAAAAGAACTCTTCCTGAGTCGAGTCTTTTCCGCCCATAAACTGAACGTCGTCAACCATCAGTACGTCCACCGAACGGAATTGTTCCTTAAATGCCGCGGTGTCTTTGTAACGCAAGGCGCGAACAAACTTATACATGAATTTTTCTGCCGAAAGATAAACGATGTTTTTTTCTGGACTGCGTTGTTTGATGTGCCAGGCAATCGCGTGCATCAGGTGGGTTTTTCCTAAACCGACACCGGAATACAGGAACAGCGGATTAAAAGGAATGTTGTCGGATTCGGCAACTTTGCGCGCAGCCGCATAAGCAAATTCGTTGGTTTTGCCGACCACAAAATTGTCAAAAGTGTATTGCGGATTGAGCGGGACCGAAAGAGATTGCCCCGACTCGCCGAAATTGCTGTATTCTGACGTTTCTCCGGACACAACGGCGGTTCCCGGTTGGTAAATGTTTTGCGGTGCCGGACTGGTCGCTATTTTTTTCAGGAGCGAACGGCATGATGAACTGTGAACGCCGATGGCCGGATCTTCGGTGGCCTGAACGACAAAATTAATGCTTTTAATGGTCGGATTCTTTTTTTCCCAGATTTTGTGGATACGGTCGGAATAGTTTGTAATTACCCAGTTGCGCATGAAGCGGGTCGGAACGCAAATGTTCATGATTCCGTTGGCAAAAGAACCGACGCTCAACGGTTTCAGCCAACTGTCAAAAGCTTTTTCGCCGACTTCGTTTTTTAGCTGGCTGCATATTTGTCCCCACTCGTTTCGAACAGCATCATCATTATTCATTATCGCTTCTCCGGCCATTCTGAAAAATCCTTCTTTCTTTAAGTATGAGGTTGAACCAAGTTTAATAATCTTATGGTGAAAGGTTTTGGCAAAGAATGTTGCCGCCATTCATAAATTAACTAAATATTAATCACAGAACAAAATAAAAAACAATAGAACATTTGCAGAACATTGTAATTAAATTTCTTGACAGGCGTTTTTCCGAGAGTCGGCCGGGATTCCTAGAAAAATATAAGTTTTAAATGAAATAAACCACTTTTCCGGCAAAAAGCCGGAGAAGTGGTTGTAAAAGCTGAATTCTCTTAAAAGTCGATTAGAGAGCTTTAATTTTTTTCGACAAGCGGGAAACCGTTCTCGATACTTTGTTCATCGGGAAAACGCCTTTGCGGGCAGATCTCATCAGTTCGGATTCTGCCGTTTTGAAAGCGGCTGCTGCGGTTTCTTTGTCATTGGCAACAATAGCAGCTTCTACTTTTTTTACAAAAGTACGGACTCTGCTTTTGCGGGCACCGTTGATCAGGCTGCGCTTGTTGTTGCGGTTAATTCTGGTTTTTGCCGATTTATGATTGGCCATTTTACTTTATCCTGTACATTATAAGTTAATCACAAATTTATTTTTCTGATATGCTTTATAAACTCGGAGACACGTTTTAGTCAACAACAATTTTTAGTAAAATTGCTGATTTTACTATTTTTTTGCCATATTCACCAGATTCTGGCGAAATTCGTCTGACTCGATCGAGTTCTTGTAAACTTGTTTTTCGATCTCCAGCCCTTCTTCCAGATCGGTGTTGCTGACCGCGGTTTTGATCAGTTCTTTTGAGGTGTTGATGGCCAGATCCGGGAGCGCCGCGATTCTTTCGGCGGTGTTCAGGGCTTCGTCAAACAGGTAACGCAACGGAATGATCCGGCTCACCATGCCGCAGCGTTCCGCCTCGCGCACGTTCATTGCCCGTCCGGTTAAAATCATTTCCATGGTTTTGGCCTTGCCGACCGCGCCGGTCAGACGTTGGGTGGCGCCAAAACCGGGGATGGTGCCGAGGCTGAGGTCGGGATGGCCGAAGCAGGCGCTTTCGGAAGCGAAAATAATGTCGCAGGCCAGTGCCAGTTCAAAGCCGATTCCCAAAGCGTAACCGCTGACGGCGGCAATGACCGGTTTTTTGACGTCGGCAATTTTTTCAAAGTTCTCGTACATTTCTTCCAACACCGCGGCATTGATGTTTTCGACGAATTCGTTAACGTCGATCCCGGTCGAAAAAGCCTTGTCGCTGCCGCGGATGATAATGGCTTTGACGGCGTCGTTGAGGTCCATTGCCGTAATGGTTTCGGCAATGTCGGACAGCATCATCCGGTTGATCACGTTCAGCCCGTCGGCGGTGTTGATGGTGATGATTCCGGTTTGGTTTTTAATTTCGGAGGTAACGTCTTTGTTCATTTTTTTTTCCTAATCTTTACTTTTGAGGGTGATTCTTACCAATAACGGTGATTTGTTTTCGCGGACAATGTCAAGCCGCTCGGCGTCTCTTTCGAAATGCAGACTGTCGTTTCGGCGGCCGATGAAATGCCAGCCGAGTTGAGGCAGCGTTTCTTCATAAAAGGCGGCAACCGAGGAAAAGGTTGCTTTTCTGCCGCTGAGATAAGCTTCGACAAAACGAATTTCATCATTGCCGAAAGAAATGTTGTTGCTTTGCACCTGGTGCATGCCGTTCATCACCGGAACGTCTTCAATGCCGTCAACAAATTCGGCCGCGGCGGCCGGGCCGATCAGGGTCAGCCATAGGACAACGGCCGGCAGCAGCTTGACCAAAGCAAATATATTTTTTTTAAACAGTGTCATCATTTTTGTTTCACCGGGCAATAAAAAGTTGAACGGCCGCCCTGAACGATTTTGCGAATGCCGCCATCATCGTGCCCGGCAGCGCAGGTACAGCCGGGACAGGGTTTTCCGGCCTTGTTGTAAACGCAATGCAGGTTTTGAAAATAGCCGAGACTGCCGTCCGGACGGTGATAGTCGTGGAGGGTGGAGCCGCCGTTGGCAATCGCCTGTTTCAAAATTTCGCGGATGCTTTCCAAAAGAGGGCCGCATTCCTGTCGGGAAATTTCCCCCGCCGGCCGGGTGGGCAGAATCCCGGCACGAAACAGAATTTCCGAAGCGTAAATGTTGCCGATTCCGGCAATCATTTCCTGATCCAGCAGAGCCTGTTTAACCGAAGTTCGGCGTTTGCCCAACTGTTCAAACAAATAATCCGCGGTCAGAAGCGGATCAAAAGGGTCCGGTCCCATCTTTGCAAAATAAGGATGTTCTGCCAACCGGCCGGTTGGACAAACGGTCAGAATGCCGAAACGGCGCGGATCGTGAAAAATCAACCACCCGGCCGACGTCTTGATCAGCACATGGTCGTGTTTTTGTTCGCTTGGTTCGGAGTCTGCGGTTTTGATACGTCCGCTCATGCCCAGATGCCAGATAATGCTGCGGCCGTTGTCAAGTTCAATGACGATGTACTTGCCTTGCCGCCGATAGCTGCTTATGCGCGCCCCGCAGACCGAAGCGGCAAAATCTTCCGGAATCGTTTCGCGAAACTTGCGGTTACGGACGGTAACCTGCAGAATTTCGGCATTGCCTATAAATTTTGCAATGCCGTTTTTAACGGTTTCGACTTCGGGCAGTTCGGGCATAATTTTCCACCACGCTGATTAATATCCATAAACTTTATCCATTATAAAAGGGTTATGGATTTTTTCAATGAATTTGTGCGACACCGGACGATTTTTATTCAGGCGGCGTCGGAAGACGAAATTTTGGTAATAATTTCGCTGATATAAGATTGGCAGCCGATCCCGTGGCGCCGGGTTTTGATTTGTCCCAGCGGTGATTTGTTGTAAAAGTACAGCATCACAAACAGGCGTGTATAATAGGTCAGCCCGAGTCCCGAACGATTACTGTTTTCGATCAGTTCGATAAAGTCATTGCGGGCAATATGTTCGTTTTTGCAAATTTCATCGACAAGTTTCCATTCGGTTACGCATAAACGCATGCTGGTACGGCGGTTATTGATGAACAGCACTCTGTTAATTAATTTGGTCATTAAAAGCTCTTTGTGTTGGTTTGTCATCAGAACAGGTATAATGTTATTGCCATTAATTGTTGTCCGGAGTATATTATTAATAGAAAATAAACACAACTAAAAAATGAAAAAAAAAATAACAACCTATGATAAAAAATGTAAGAAATAAAAAATACTACGCGCCGCAAAATGACGGTAAAGCTTGCAAATGTTCGTTTCCTGGTTGTAATAAACCGGGAGAATACCGTGCGCCGAAGGACAGGGACCTGAAGGATTATTATTGGTTTTGCCTTGAACATGTGCAGGCTTATAACGCCGAGTGGAATTATTATGACGGTGAAGACGACGGGGCCGAAACCGAAGAAGAACAAAAGGCGCGCAGCCGCATGCATTTCAAAGGTTTCCGTTCAAAAGTCAACTATCAGTTCGGCTACAAATTAAAGGACGATTTTGAATTTTTCGGTGAATATGCCGGCCATATGCCGTCGCGGGAAGAGATCTTTTTTAACGAGCAGGAGCGACAGTTTTTAAAGATTATGGAACTGAGAGCCGACAACATTTCGCTGGCGCTGATCAAAAAACAATATAAAAAGTTGGTAAAAAAGTACCACCCTGACTTGCATCAAGAGGACAAACAGGAAGCCGAAGAAAAGTTCAAACAACTGACAACCGCTTATCAGGCTTTGTTGGCTAAATTTTCCTGAGCTATGTCCTGACGGTTGGAATTTTGTTCTCAAACATCGTGTCAGCGACGACGCTGCCGGCGCAATAAAATCCGAATCACCCCCGAACCGCCTTCTGTATGCTGCGGATGAAAAATGGCCAGAATCAGCGGACGGATATCGGGCAAATTCAGCCATTGCGGCACGCGTTCTTTAAGAACGCCGCGACTGGCAAAAATATCGTCTTCGTCATTCTGATGCAACCCTTTGCCGGTGATGATGGCAATGCAACGGCGTTGTTGCAGATAAGATTTTTTGATAAAACTGCAGACGGCTTCAAAAGCTTTGGTTTCGGTATAGCCGTGCAGATCCAGTTCGGCTTCGGTTTTGAATTCGCCTTTTTTAAACCGACGCGCGGTATTGTTGTCGATGTTGTCGGTTTTTCCGGGAATCAGATCTGAGAGGCGTTCTCCTCCATAGACCCGGTCCGGGCTGATTTTGGGCGTGACTCTAAGCGTTATTCGGGTGTTTTTCTCTGTCGTCTTCGGTTTCGGCAGCGGCTGCACGTCTTTTATCAGTTCCTGCCAGGCAGAATCATCGGCGTTACTCATTGCTGACGTTCTCCCGGGGAAGAAAAATGTAGTAATGGCCGCTCGAGTTCATCCGTCCGGCCGAATTCAAAATCTCGTCGCCGCCGCTGCCCCAAAAATAGTCGCCGCGAACCGCGCCTTTAATCGCACTCCCGATATCCTGCGCCGCTACCATTTTGTTAAGCGGCCGGCGGTCGGGGGTTGTGGTACTGAGCCACAATACGGCGCCGAGCGGAATGTAACGGCGGTCTACCGCCAGGCTTCGACCGGCCGTCAGCGGAATGCCGAAAGCCCCCACCGGTCCCGGTGTTGTCATAAGACGGTGAAAAATATAACGTTCGTTTTCCTGCATAATTGCGGCAGCCTGTTGCGGATTTTCTTCCAGCCATTTTTTAATGCTCATCATATCTGCCTTGCCCGCTTCCAGCAAACCTTTACCGAGCAGAATGCTGCCGATTCCCTTAAAACGGCGGCCGTTGTTGTCGGCATAGCCGATTCTCACCTGACTGCCATCGTCGAGCCGGGCAATCGCCGACCCCTGAATTTGCATGATATGAATGTCGACGGCGCTGTCTCCCCACAATAAAACCGGCGCGTTAAACGGCGCTTTCTCAATATCGGCACGGGTGTAATAAGGAAGCATTTTTTGCCCGCTGACCCGGCCGACCAAGCGGGTATCCGGCAAATCGGGATCAAAGTCGCGCAAATTGATTTCGATCAGGTCGTGCGGTTTGCCGTAGACCGGATAACGATATTTGCCGTGCCGCTGCCGCGAAGCACGAATTTCCGCTTCGTAATAAGAGGTAAATTTTCCGTCGGCATTGCCGTTTCCCTGCACCAGATAAGGTGTAAAATAAGTTTCGAAAAAAATGCGCAGACCCTGTCCGTCGCTGATTCCTTCTGCGTCAAAACGGCGGCAGATTTCCTGATAGTCGGCCGTTTTTATTTTAATTTGGCTGTCGGCGAGACGAGGGGTTTTCAGTTGCCGGATTTTGGCACAGGTGGCGGCAAAAACGTCAACGAATTGAGTGAGGTCATCGTCTTGCCAGTTTTCCAGTTCATTGAAGGAGACCGGTGTCAGTTCCACTTTTTCCGCTGCCGTCCGTTCCGCCGGCAGCGGTTGTTTTTCCTGCCGGCTCGGGCAGCCGGCAAGAAGGAAAACGGTCATCAAAGCAAGGGCAGTTTTTTTCATCGGCTTATTTTTTCGTCGAGACGAGCAACCAGTTTGGGCTTGCGGAATTGAGGCTGCGTTCAAAAGTCCAGATGTCGGTAATCGACTGGATGAAATTTTCGTCGCCTTCCATAACTTCGCCTTGTTTGTTGCGCAAAATGTTAACTTGTTCGGAAACGAATTTGACGCTGATTTTGGCGAGGTTGCTTTTGGTTATTTTGGCGTCGGTAATCACCGCTTCGTTAAAACCGATAAAGTCGGTTTCGGCGCTGATGCCTTCTTCCTTGCGGCTGGAGATGACTTCTTTGAATTTTTTAAGCAGGTTTTTTCCCACCAGCGTTTCCAGGGTTTCGATATCGCCTTTGGCAAAAGAAGTCACAATGATTTCAAAAGCTTTTTTGGCGCCGCCGATAAATTTGTCGCGGTTAAAGCCGGGAATGCGGCGCAGAGTTTTTTCCTGTTCGCTGAGGTCGCTTTCGTCGGCTTTCAGTTCGCCGCCGGCCATTGTCGGCTGCGGTCGGTTTTTGTTATGTTCCTGCATCAGAATGTCAAAGATCTTGGCCGCGCTTTCTTTGCTGATTTCGGTCTCGTTTTCGGGGCGGGTGCCGAGCAGGCCGCGCAGTTTGACAAATACCACCACGACCACGAACAATAAAATTATAATATCCAGATATGCAGCCATCTCTTCCTCTGTAAAACATCAATTAAATTATTACATAATATAGGCGTAAACACGGATATTATCAACCGGAAATATTGACCGTTACGATTATTTATTATAAAATGACCCCGTTTAAAAATTTTATAATTGCCATTGCAGGAGAAACATAAATGGAAGAACAATCCCAAAATAAACAAATCGGCGCCATCGCGATCAGCAGCCAGTATATTAAGGATTTATCGCTGGAAATTCCTCATGCGCCGGAAATCTTCGGAGAAATCAAATCCGCCCCCAAGATTGACGTTCATGTCGATGTTAAGTCCGAACCGAAAGGGAACAACACCTATACCTCCCAACTTTCCATCAGTATGAACGGTAAGGTGGAAGACAAGACTTTGTTTGTTTTGGAACTGACTTACGCCGCTTTTGCCGAAGTTAACGTTCCGGCCGAACATTTGGAACCGGTCCTGATGATCGAATTGCCGCGGCTGATTTTCCCGTTTGCCCGCAATGTGGTTACCCAATGCCTGACCGAAGGCGGTTTGCCGCCGTTTATGCTGAATCCGATCGATTTCGCGGCATTGTACGCGGCGCGTCGGCAGGCGGCTAACGATTCGGCCCATTAGGCGAAATTTTATGTGATCGAAAAAATCCGGGATTTTCCCGGATTTTTTTATTGTTAAGAAAAAGGGCCTCCCAAAGGAGGCCCGGCTGAAAAATCGGTCTTATTTCCGATCCTTGAGATCCGGAGCGGTTTTAACATAATTTTCAACCATGATCGTCGATTTCTTGGCCAGTGCAATACAACCCGGTCCGGCAACGCAGCCGCCTTCGCAGCACATGACTTCAACCATGTTGGCATCACAGCCTTTGGCGGCATATTGCTTCAGCAGTTTGATACTGGCTTTGTTAAGACCGTTGATTGCGGTCGGTTTGAACTCGGCTTTGCCTTCGACCAGCGAAGCAACCGCACCGGCTACGCCGCCGCTGATCGGAAAACGGCGTCCCTGGGCACAGGAAATCTTGGTAAATTCTTCCGGTTCGCAGTCGGCAACATTAACGCCGCCCGCCACCAGCATGGCGCCGATTTCTTCAAACGTCAGTACATAATCGACGTTGAGATCGCGTTCGGCTTCAAAGCGTTTGGCCAGACAGGGTCCGACAAACACCGCCACGCACTCGGGATGTTCCTGCTTCAGCAGTTCTGCCGTATAGTACATCGGGGTGCGGGTGTGGGAAACAAACGGCTTGATTTCCGGAATATGAACTTCGGCAGCCTTGTAATAAGCCGGGCAGCACGAAGTAGTCATCAGTTTTTCGCCGTTTTCCATTTTTTCGATAAATTCGGCCGCTTCTTTCTGGGTGGTGATATCAGCGCCGATCGCCACCTCAACCACATCGCTGAAGCCGATTTTTTTCAATGCGCCGACCAGATTATTGATGGTGCCGGGAAATTGTCCGACCACCGCCGGCGCCAGCATGGCGACCACCTTTTTGTTTTCGTCGGCCAACAGTTTCAGCACATCGACCATTTGCGACATTTCGACAATGGCACCGAACGGGCACGATTGCAGGCATTTGCCGCACAAGATGCATTTTTCGGGATCGATATGTTCTTTGCCCGCTTCGTCTTTGGTAATCGCGCCGACCGGACAGGCCTCTTCGCAGGGGATCGGCACCCGGATCACGGCATGGTAAGGGCAAACGTCCTGACAACGGCCGCAGGAAATGCATTTTTCGGGATCAATCGTCGAACGTCCGTTAACGATCGTAATTGCCTGTTTGGGGCAGTTGACCTGACAGGGTTGCGCAAAGCAGCCGCGGCAGGCGTCGGTTACCAAATAGCGGGAACGGATACAGCCCGAACAGGCGTCGGTAATCACCGACAGTTTGTTAACGGCGTGTTCGGTGCGCTCCAACGCGCGTTCGCCGTATTCCTTCAGACTGGTCAGTTCGTCGGTTTCGTCTTCGGGGGCAAAACCGAGGCTGGCCATGCAGCGGTATTTTAAGATCGCGCGGTCTTTGTAAATGCAGCAGCGGCTGACTTCGCCGCCCTTGGGACGCAGCTCCAGCGGAATACGGTCGGCTTCGGCAAAACGGCCCTGTAAAAATTTCTCGACAATTTTAATCAGGATGCGGGTGCGCATCTGATTGGCATTATTCTTGGGTATTAACATTAGTCTTCCTGATTCAATTTTTCTCTGATTTTGTTTACAACTTTTTCAAAATTGGCTTCTTCGACCAGTTCGTCGTTGACCAGAACAAACGGTCCGCGGTTATATTTGGCGGTGGTGTTTTTGCAATAGTTCATGCAACGAGCTTCTTCAATCACGATTTTGTCGGCAATATCGGCCGGAGGGGCAAATTCGAGAACCTGGATTTGGGCTGCGCCCATTACAAAACAGGAGGTTCCGCAGCAGATTTTTACTCTGATTTTTTCCATAATATGTTCCTTTACTATAAGTATCTGACCGAAATTTCTTTCAGGTACTGGCTTTGCAGCAGCCTGAAAATCTTTTTGACAATGTTGCGTCTTATCTCAAGTTCCATCGGCAGGCTCGGATCCTGATGGGCAACATTGATTTTGGTGCCGACCACAAAATCGATGCGGTCGCTGCCGAGCAGCAGATTGACCAGTCGGACCGATGCGACGTTGGGTTTTCTGTCAATACCCTCTTTTAACATACGATACACGTCGGTCAAGGTTAAAATGCCTTCCGTTACCAGATCGATTCCTTCCATGAGAGAAGCCATCGGAATATTAACGTCAAAACTGGTTTTGTCAATCTCGCATTTCAGGCATAATTCTCGCTCAATAATGTTGGCGGTGGTGCCGCCGCAAATGGCGATTTTGCCGTCATAGGTCGAAACCAATTCGGCAAACTCGCGGTCTTTGTCTTCGTCAAACGGCGGACCGGTTAGCACCAGCAGCTTGCGCGGAGTTCGAAAATAGATGCAGACGCAGCTGATGTCATCGCCGGCTTTGTGGTCGATTTCTTTGGTCAAGGCTTCTTCGACAATTTTTTGCGCCAGGGTTTGCGAAGACATGTAAGGGTCTTTTTCGATTTCTTTCAAAACGAAGTCAATACAGCCCTGACGCCCCCAGCCGAGGGGATATTTCTTGTTGCCGAGTCCGGCTTGGGTAACCCCGTCCGACATTAGAATAATCCGGTCTTCGGGCTGCGTGGTGATTTGCGAAACGCCGATGGTGCGTTCTTTCCATTTGGGCGACGAAAATTCGCGTCCCTTAATCGCCAGTTGTTTGTTGCCGCGAATGAAAATATAACGCGGGTTGTCCATTTCGAAAATGCGGGTTTTGCCTTCCAACTCGCTGTCGACGATCGAAAAAGTTGCATAGCTGATCTTGCGGATCTGACAGATCGGCAGCGCATCCATCATAATTTCGGAAGAACGCAGCAAATCGGTGTTGTCTTCCATAAATTTCATTGCCATCCGAGTGGTCATCGAAGACAGAATGTTGGCTTTGACGCCGCTGCCGAGACCGTCGGAAAGCACGCTGATCACCCGGCGTTCTTCCGGGATTTTTTTCGAATAAATGGTATCGCCGAAACAGTCTTCGCCGTCTTTTTGTTTTTGATAAGCGCCGATGTCGATAAACAGGGAATTGTTCATTGCTTGTCCCCGTACGATTTGATCGGCTTTTCAACGCTGCTTTCCGATTCGCCGCCGGCATAGTCTTCGGCAATCGAACGCAGCAAAATCTCGGTTTCGGCCATATGTTCGCCGAGGGTGCAGGCAATCTGCTGAACGGTGGCCAGATTCTTTTTAATCACGTCTTTGGCTTTGGCGGCAATGCGCTCTTTTTTCATTTCCATTTTGGTAACGTCTTGGATAATGCCGCCGACGATTTGTTTCTTGTCTATATTGAAGACCACGACATCGAACAGGCGGTCGTTAAAGCGGATATGTTCGCGGCGGATGTCCTGTTCCAAATCCAGCGAAGCGGCAAACAGGTTGGTAAAGCCGATAAAGTCGCGCAGGTTGGCGCCGTGCAGATTGTTACGGTCGTAAATTTCGCCGTGTTCTTCTTCGGACCAGAAAGTTTCGACAAACTTGTCATTGTATTCGATAATGCCGAGGTCGCTGTCGGCGATCACAATCGGCGACGGAATGCAGCGCAGCAGGGCGTTGGCCTTGCGCTGAGCCTGTTGTTTCATGTTGGAAACGCACATTTCCGGTTCCGCTTTGCCGGCCAGCATCGCTTTGGCAAAATTGCGACAGGTGTCGTAGCCGCAGCCGCCGCAGTTTAATTCGTCTTCAACCCCGTATTTGCCGATCACGGTCAGGGCTTTGCGGATTTCCGTTTCCGTAAATTCGTGCGCCGGTGTCAGCTGACTGCCGTATTGCTGGGCAATGTCGGTTTGCGGCGTTCTTTTTCCGGCCAGGTCGGTGAAAGCGCTTTGTTTGAGGATATCAATCCGTTTGCTGAAACCGGGTTTGCGGTTGGTAATGCAAGGGCCGGAAACGCAGCCGCCGTGACAGGCCAAACATTCGACAAACACCGGACGATCGGTGTCGGCGGGGTTGAGTTCGGCCAACTCGCGTTTGATGTTCTGGATTCCCGAAATTTGCATCATATAGGCTTTCTGTGCCGATGAATAGGGTTTAAGGGTTTCGATCATGCCGCCTTCAATCGGGTAGGCGGTGCCTTCCTGCGCTTTTACCATTGTAAATTGGTCGTAAACGCTGGTACGGATTTCTTCGGGGACAATTCCGGCATCTTTAAACCACTGGCGGATGTCGGCAAAACTGAGACTCAGGCTTAAAAGGTCCGGATGAGCGTCGGCTTCGAGCTTTTTGGCAATGCAGGGACCGACGAATACCACTTCGATCTCCGGTCCCAGTCGGTCTTTCAACATGCGACAATGCGCCAGCAGCGGAGAAGAAAGCGGAGTCAGAAAAGGTGTCATTTCCGGCAGATATTTTTTAATATATTCCACCACCGAAGGACAGGCGGTCGAGATCATCAGCCCCGATTCTTTTTGTTCCAGCAGTTTGGCGATGTTTGACGAAACTTCTTCGGCGCCGGCAGCGGTTTCGCCTACGCCGCGGAAGCCGAGCCGTCGCAGTGCGGCAATCATTTTTTCGGCCGGCAATCCCTCAAATTCTGTAATCCACGACGGCGCCAGCGATACGTAAACGTCTTTGCCCGAATCGATGAGGTGACGGGCGCGGATCAGATCGTTGCGCGGCTGTTTGGCCTTGGCCGGACAAACCCGGTAGCAGGTGCCGCAGGCAATGCACAAATCGGGAACGATCTGAGCGCTGCTGTCTTCGATCTTAATCGCTTTGACCGGGCAGCGGCGGACGCATTTGTAACAGTCCATGCAGTTGTTTTTTATTGTATATAAGGGGTATTCGCGGTCAGACATCGCATTGTCCTAAAAAAGCAGTTACTTAAGAAATTTTTTTTCCAAAATATCCAGCAGCGAGCCGCTGTCTATATAATGGTATTCGGTGTCGTCGATGGTAATGTTGGGGCCGATCGAGCATTGATTGCAGCAGCGCAGGCCGGTCAGCTCAATTTCGGCTTCAATGTTGTTTTGTTCCAGAAAATTTTGAATCAGCTGGAGGTTCTTGGCGTTTCCCCGAGCAAAGCAGGAGCTGCCCATACATACTTTAATAATGTGTGCCATCGCACATTGTCTCCCTTTTGGAAAAGTCTATAACGAAAAGTATAACGGAGGATGTAAAAAAAACAACTGTATTTTTGCTCAAAGTTTAATACATAATTTTGCTTAAATAAAGACCGCATGCGGGAGCGGTGGGGCCGGCGGTGCGGCGGTCGCGGGCTTCGAGAATGTCTTTTATCGCTTCGGGCGGCAGATGGCCGTCGCCGACCATTTTGAGCGTGCCCACCATGTTGCGTACCTGATGATGCAGAAACGAGCGCGCTTCCACCTCAAAAACGATATTTTCGCCGTCGCGACGAATATCAAGACGGTCCAGCGTCTTCAGCGGTGACTTGGCCTGACATTTGACGGCGCGGAAAGATGTGAAATCGTGATGACCGAGCAGAAATTCGGCGCCTTGGCGCATTTTTTCAACGTCAAGCGGCACCGCCACCGGCCAACTGCGGTTTTTTTCCAACACCAGGGGTGCCCGACGGTTGGTAATTTTGTAAAGATAAGCGCGACCGACGGCGGAATAGCGGGCATGAAACGAATTGTCGGCCGGAGTTGCATCGATTACGGCCGCCGGCGCTTCCATATTGCGGAGATGGGCGTTCATCGCCTCGCGCAAACGAAACGGGTCAACTTCGCGATTGAGGTCAAAATGGGCGACCTGAGCCAAAGCATGAACGCCGGCGTCGGTACGGCCGGCGCCGTAAACTTCAACTTTTTCCTGAACGAAAGCGTCGATTGCCTTTTCCAGAAATTCCTGCACACTCGGTCCGTCAAGCTGTTTTTGCCAGCCGAGCAGGTCAGTGCCGTCATATTCGACCACAATCTTGTAGCGTTGCACCATCAGACTTAGGCAGCGGCGGATGATTTGACTTTAACGCTGTTGTCGTCGCGGACCAGCAGACCAAGCTTGTCTTCGACCGCCCAAATGACTTTTAAGGCGTCCAGCGCATTTTCACCGCTGATACGCGGGGTGGCTTCACCGTTGATACAGCTGATAAAGTGATTCAGTTCGGCGGTCAACGGCTGATTGCTGGGAATAAACAATTGTTCGACACTGCCTTTAAGGCCGTAGTTCATCCATTCGGGAATATTTTCCTGATTGACATACGGCATCCGTCCCTGAGAATGAACGTTAATGCTCTGGCCGATGAAATCCATATCAATGTAGTTGGTATCGGTGGTAACCGTCAAAGTGCGGACCCGGGCCTGAGTGATGCGGCTGGCGGTGATGTTGGCGGTAACGCCGTTGGCAAATTCCAACACTGCGGTGATATAGTCTTTTCCTTCCGGATGATCGGAGGTTTTGACCGCGGCGGCCTGAACGTTAATCACCGGTGAGCGTACCAGCGACTGAATAACTTCCACATCGTGAATCATGAGGTCCATTGCGACGTCAACGTCGGTAATGCGGCCCGAGGCGGCCGACATTCTTTGAGCGGTCAGCGAGCGGATTTTGGAAGTGTCGGAAAGGATTTTGCCCATTTGTTCCACTGCCGGATTAAATCTTTCGATATGCCCCACCAACAAGGTAACGTTGTTTTTCTTGGCGGCGTTGATCAGGCGCAGACAACCCTCTTCAGAGGTTGCCAGCGGTTTTTCCATCATGCAGTGAATCCCTTTGTTGAGGAAAAATTCGCCGACGTCGGCATGAGTGACCGAAGTGGTGACGACGCTGACGGCGTCAACTTTCTTGGCAACTTCTTCCATGCTGGCAAAAGCTTTGATTCCGAACATTTCGGCAGCTTTTTGCGCGGCTTCCGGAAAAATGTCATAAACGCCGACCAACTCGACGTTCGGCAGCGATTTGTAAGTTTTCAGGTGGTTTTTGCCCATCATTCCGGCGCCGATAACGGCAACTTTAATTTTAGCCATGCTAAAAAATCCTCGTATTTAGTTGAAAAAACGTAATCTGTGCGCATATATATCATATTTTTTCTCAAAAATCTCTTAACATCTTGTTACAAAATGTTACAAAAAAACACCGCCCTTTTTAAGGGGCGGCGTTTTTCGATTCAAAGCGCTGTTACTACAACTGTTTGGGGAGGTAAACCATTCCTGAAACCGTTGCCGTTTGCTGATATGCACCCGAAACCAAAGTTACCGGTTGGGTGAAATCATAGCCGTCACACTTCTGGCCTTCAATCGTACTTTCGAAAGCATAGGTCAGATTATAGGCTTCGCACTTTATTTCGTCGATCGGATAAGAAGGAAGTTCTTGAACCAAAATACCGTCATCGTAAACGACTTGTTGGCATAAAACGTCAAAGCTTAAAGCAAAATAGTAATAGTCGATTTTATATTCGCCAATGTTTTCACGAACATAAATATAATCATCACGGTCGATGACCTGGGTCGACATATTTGTCAAACGGGAGGTGTTGACGGTGATGTTCAGTGTAGGAACAACCTGATACTCCATTGCTGCCGGGGCAGCAAGCCGAAGAGATGCCGTTCTTTCATAAACTTCCGTTTTTTCTTCACCGGTTGACCAAGTTTGTTTTACTTTAATCCACGAAGTATAGCTTCCGTCGTTAAGGGTACTTTTGCCTGTTTCTACAAGCTCGCTTTTAACGAGGTATGGCTTTCCTTCCTCACCGATAATACGACGCAGAATAACGCTGGCCTTTAAAGTGTACTCTTTACCGTTACAAGAAACGGCTATCGTATGACTGTAAAGCTTTCGCGCATAAACAACGCCTTCCTCGGTCTGATTTTCCATATCTTCCAGTTTTCCGCCTTTATCCGTAATTTTTTCATACGAATAATAAGGCATCTGGCACCTGGTGATACCGTCGTCATAAAATCCGACCTGATAGGTAAGCGGAAATTCAATGGCAAAATTTTCCAGTCTGACTTTGTAGACCATAACAGAATCGGTGATTGTTACAAAATCTTTTGAATGTCTCTCGCCGATAGTGTATACCAGCGTCGTTTGAGGGATACCGATTTCATAGTTTACCACGTCAACTGTCTGAGTGACATTGTTCAGCGTGTTGTTGAGAGTAACCGAGACTTTGTTGTCGAAGTTGGCGCGGGTGATCCCCTTGACCATGATCCACGACTCGTAGCTCAGTTTGGTGCCTTCCGTTCCCGACTCCGCCGTTACCTTCGAGGAAACGCCGGTGTCGTAAACTTCACTTTCGATAACTTCCGGGAGTTCGTAATCGTCTTTCTCGCAGGAAGTCAGTACCGACATACCGCAAACCACGACAGCTGCTGCCATGAATTGCATAAACTTGTTTGTTTTCATATAAAAAAGGGTTTTAGAGTTTAACAATTTTTTGTTTGAAAACTGCACTTCTTGAGCTTGGAGGGCGAATTGACTTCTCGTCTCTTTCTCTCGTCATTTAATTAGTTCAATAGTTGCAGATAATAATTTGGTATAAACTTGGCCGTTTACAGTCCGGGAGACTTTTCCCCTTTGCCCCGGCAAAAACCCGGGATCCGCGGGAAGGAAAACTTTGAGCTTCAGGCTTTCCTTCCCGCCCGTATCGAGGGCCCCGCCCTTAAAGGGGATTTGCCGCCGGAAGACTTCCCTCCCGGTGCGGGCGGGGATTAATTAATAACCACATTCGGCATGGTCGTTACCCCAGCGGGCATGCTTATAGTTGCTTTCAGGACCACGTCCGGCACCATAAGCGTTTCTTGTGCTGCCATCGATATCCTTGTATGTAATATCGGAAACATTTTTGTCATATCCAAACCCACGGTTTGTTTTGCCGGCGTGAGCAACCCAACAGTGGCATTTGTTTGAATAAGCCGGATAGTTAAGGTCAGTTACATAATAAGCGCCGTGAGAACTGGAAACACAGAATTTGGATCCGGCTCTTCCAACCCATACGGAAGCTTTGTCGTTTGTGAGGTTATTTTTCATATTATACCACGCATTTTGTTTAACAATCAGTTTTGAACCATTTACCCCTTCTCCCAGCATAGCTCTATGAACATAAATTTTACTTGGATTGGATGCATTGCTTGGACCTACCAGATACAGAGTAGAACTGTTTTGTACCCGGACAACATGAGCGCGCAAAGCACCGTTGCCCATAATTCCCATGCCGGGGTTCAAATTAAAAGTTGAATTGCTGCCGACATACATTTCGGTATTAATTTTTATATCGTATTGATTAAAAGTTCCGCTGGCATTCAGATAAAGGTAATCGGCGGTAATGACCGGTTGAACCAGTGCAGACGAATACCCGCTGATGGAGGAGTAGAATGTGGAAGGTGCATTAAAAATAATCCCCTTCGCCTGTAAATTTACCAAATAAGCATAAAAACGGCTGTTGCTGGTGAATTTGCTGTTGGTGAAATTAAGCTTTAAATCGTAAAAATAAGTATAAATGCTGCTATCGGAAGAAGAGGCTGAACTTGTGGCCGAATCAAACTTTGAATAAGTGGCTGTCAGAGTCGGATTATTGTCTTTACATGATTGAGCCATTAACGAATCGCCGAGTACACGAGTGAAATAACGGGCACCGTAATAACTTTTGCCGCGATAGAGATAATTACTTGAAACGTTCTCTGCAATAATGTAAGCGGTGGCGTTCTGATTTTTTAAACCGGTTGCATCACCGTAAGCCAGTTTCTTACTTGGATTCTCATTAATAAACTGTTTTACTGCTTCGCCGCAACTTAGCAAAATGCACTTTCCGTTCTCTACTTTATAACCGCGTTTGCAGGAAGTGGCGCGATAGCGGCTGCCGCGGGTGCAGAATTTTTCTTTTTCGCAGCTGGCATAAGTAGCCACCGGACTGTCCGCGCTGTCAACGTCGTCGATGTTGTCGTAAGGGTAGGTGCCGTTGTTGCAGTCGCAGCAGGCCCTGGCTTTATAAACATCTCCCTGCTGGCACAGTTTTTGACGGGCGTCGGTTCCGTATTTGCATTCGCTGCTGATGACTTTATAGTCGTCACCGCACAAACAGGTACTGTAATAGACGTTGCCGTTGCTGTCGGTGCAGGAATTGCCGGCAGCCGCCGATCCGATGCTGGAACACTCTTCGGTCGTTTTGGGGTACAGGCCGCGGTCACACAAACATTCGGTAAACTGCGAAACGACGGTGGACTGCCCGCCGCTGAAACCGGTATAAACGCAGGAAGCGCCGAAAGCGATACTGTTTTGATACTGGGTTCCGTTTACCACGTTTTTGCAAATGCTGGCGCTTTGTTGTTTGAATTTAAATTTTTTGCTGTCGCAGGCGCATTTGTAACGAGTGCCGCATTTGCCGTCGTTAACCAGCGGATAAACACAGGCATCGTAAGCATATTCGCGTCCGCAACACATTACATAATTAGCGTTGTACGGACAATAGCCGACGATATGTTTGGTCATGTCGGCCTGGCAAACGTCTTTGGGCGTATAGCCTTCCTTTTTGCAAAGTTCGCCGTCTGCCGCCGGATCAACATACTCGCCGAAGTCGGCGCCGCCGGCACAGTCGGGATCGCCGACGAAACAAACCTTGGCCGAAACGTTGCCGGCACTCCAAAGGCAGCCGCAGGCCAACAGCATGCACACCGCCCAAATTTTACCCGATATTTTCATAACCCTTCCCCTTTATTACCTTGGTTGTTTGAGGTGATTGAAAATATTGTACGTTAAAATAAGAGGATTTTTTTCTTCGCTGAGCCTTGATTTTTGGTCTTGATTTCTGATGCAAAATAACGTACCTTTTTTTGCAACACCGCTAAAGGGTAAAAAAGTACGTCATATCAAGCGGATAAAGCGATAAAAGTTATTGAATTTTCTCAAAATTGATGCGCGGGTCCACCAGCGAATAAGTGATGTCGCTGATTAGCTTTAACACCAGTCCCAGCAAGGCGAAAATATACAAAGTGCCGAAAATGACCGGATAATCGCGCGTGGTAATCGCTTCATAGCCCAGCAGTCCGAGCCCGTTAAGCGAAAAAATAACCTCGATCAGCAACGAACCGCTGAACAGCATTTTGATCAGCAATGCCGGAAAACCGGCAATTACAATCAGCATTGCGTTGCGAAAAACGTGACCGTACAAAATCCGGTTTTGGCTCAACCCTTTGGCTTTGGCGGTCAGAACATAGGGTTTGTTCAGTTCCTCAAGAAAAGAATTCTTGGTCAGCATGGTCAGGCTGGCAAAACCGCCGACAACCATTGCCGTGACCGGCAACGCAATATGATGAAAATAATCGAGAACTTTGCCGACCGGGCTGAGTTGTTCCCAGTTGTCGGAAGTGAGTCCCCGTAACGGAAACCATTGCAGATAAGTGCCGCCGGCAAAAAAAACAATCAGAAAAACAGCAAACAGAAAAACCGGGATAGCCGACCCCAGCACCACCGCAAACGAACTCCAGACGTCAAATTTCGATCCGTCTTCCACCGCTTTTTTGACCCCCAGCGGAATCGCAATCAGATAGATAATCAACGTCGACCATAAACCGAGCGAGATTGAAACCGGCATCCGTTCGCCGATCAGTTGCAAAACGCTTTTGTCCTGATAATAACTGCGGCCGAAATCAAAACGGGCATAATCTTTTATCATTTTCCACAGCCGTTGGTGAACCGGCTTGTCAAAGCCGAACTGTTTTTCCAGTTCTTTTACCAGTTCTTCGGGAACGCCCTGTGCACCGCGGTACCGATTTTCGCCGCCGTTCATCTGCATTTGCACCCCCGAAGTGATCTGCGCGGTGGCGTCAACGTTCATGCCGCGATATTTGGCCAGAGTATGCTCGACCGGTCCTCCCGGCGCCAGCTGGATGACGGCAAAATTAATCAGCAGAATTCCCAGCAGGGTCAGCGGGATCAGCAATAAACGTTTGATGATATAATGACGCATTATTTTTTCTCTTTCATCCACCATGTATAAGGCTGGAAGCCGACTCGCAAATCCGTTTGCGGATGCGCAAACTTGTTATGGTAAGCCACCCGGTGATAGGGCGAATACCACTGCATGATCATATAATGGTTATTAAGCAAAACACGGTCGAGTGCCCGGATATGGGCCTGGTAGTCTTCTTTGTTTTGGGCGGCGACCAAGCCTTCCAACAGTTCGTCCACCACCGGATTTTTAATGCCGATCAGGTTAAAACTTCCCGGCGTATCAGCGCTGGCGCTGCCCCAGAATTCCTTTTGTTCGTTGCCCGGCAATTGACTGATCGGAAAAGTGGTAATAGCGACGTCAAAGTTAAAATTGTCGAGTCGGTTTTTGAAAACGTTGGTTTCAAGATTGCGGAAAGCGGCTTTGACGCCGATTTTTTCCAAATTTTTCAAAAACGGCAGCATCACCCGGGTAAAAGAACTGCCGTTGGCCGAATTGCTGAGAATCTCAAAAGCCAGCGGCTGTCCGCTTTCCAGATGAGTCATTTTGCCGTCGACAAAGTCGTATCCGGCTTCCTTCAGCAAAGCAACCGCGCGGCGCAGGTTTTGGCGTGCCGAACGATAATCGCCGTAGACCGGGTTGGACGGTGCCGTATCGAAAACGCTTTCCGGCAGGCGGTCGCGAAACTTTTCCAATATCTCCCGTTCGCGTCCCTGCGGCAACCCCTCGGCTTCCATGCCGCTGTTTGAAAAATAGCTGTACAGGCGGTCATATTGATCATAAAAGAGGTTGCGGCGCGCCCATTCAAAGTCAAAAGCCAAATCTATCGCCCGCCGTACCCGCGGATCGGCAAATTGCGGCCGGCGCAGATTGAAAGAAAAGTTTTGCAGTCGTGCGGTTTCGTTGTGCGGAATTTGTTCTTTGACAATTTCGCCGTTGCGGACTTTGTCATTGTCATAGCCGGTGACCCATATTTTGGCAATATATTCTTCACGCACGTCAATATTGCCCGAGAACAGGGCCTGTAAAGTAACGGTGGTATCCTGATAATAGTCGTAGCGGATTTCGTCAAAGTTGTAAAAACCGCGGCGCGACGGCAAATCTTTGGCCCAATAGTCGGGGTTACGTTTGAAAACCAGATATTTGTTGGGCTGAAAACTTTCTAAGACATACGGTCCGCTGCCGAGCGGCGCTTTAAGGTAGGTTTTGGCAAAGTCTTTGCCTTCCCAGTCTTTTTGTGAATAAATCAGCATTTGCGAAAGAATCAACGGCAATTCCTTGTTACTGCTTCCTTTTTTGAAGTAAAAACGGACGTGGGAAGGAGAGAGCTTTTCTGCCTTTTCGACGTCGGCATAATATATTTTATATAACGGCGAGCCTTTTTCAACCAAACTGCGATAGCTGAAAATAACGTCGTCGGCGGTGACTTTCGAACCGTCGGCAAAACGGGCACGCGGATTCAGAATGAACCCGACGTATTCGTCTGTCAGTTCAAATTTTTCGGCCAGCAGCGGATAAGCGGTGCTGATGTCATCGGCGGGAACCACGGCCAGCGAGTCCATAGTCAGGGCGGCAACCTGCGTTGCCGCAATCCCCTTAAAGATAAAAGGATTGAAATTATCAAAAGTTCCGTAAGCCGGAAAGACGATTCTCCCGCCTTTGCGGGCTTGCGGGTCGGCATAGTCGAAATGCTGCCAGTTTCCGGTATATTTAGGACTGCCGTAAAGGGCAATTTGCGCGGTTGTTTCTGCGGCGGCGGTTGAAACTGCCGGCGGCACAAGAAACGCCGCTGTCCATACATACAGAAAACTAATGATCTTCTTGAGAGGCATTCTGGTCGGTTCCGTCTTTTTCTTTGCCGCTGCGGTCGGGCGTTTTCAGTTGTTCCAGTTCCTGTTGCAGTTTGAGAATTGTTTCGTTGGTGCTGGCAAAAGCAAATTTTCGTCCCGACGTCTCTTTTTCCGGTGTCTGATCATTTTCTTCGGCTTCCATTACCTTGGCCAGCCGTGATCCGGATGTCGGCGCGCTGTCGGAGAGTTTGCCGAAACTGCGTTCAAGAGCGAGTGTCAGCGGATCAATTTCATCCTGGGGTGCCGTATTTTTTTCCTTGGAGACGCGGCGTTTGAAAATATTGCCGAAATTGGGGAAAAAGGAAGTTTTTTCGGCCGAGTCGTCGTCATCGTCGTCGCCGCGGATGCCGGCGCCGGCAAACATGGAGCTGATTTCTTCCTCAATCGCGGTTGTTTGGGGTTCGGTCGGTGCCGTTTCCGGAGAGACCGGTTGCGGTTCCGCTTCCGGAAGCTCGGCGGCGATAATCTCTTCCGGCGTTTTGACGTTTTCTTCGTCGATCAGCAGATCCAGCGTTTCTTCTTCCTGAAGCGTCTCAATAGGGGAAGACTCGGTTGCCTGCGTTTCTTCCTTGCTGTCCGAGGCCGGTTCCGCTGTGGCCGCAAGGTCGGAAATTTCGATGGCGCCGAGTTCGCTCAGCGGGTCTTCTTCCGCCTCGGCCGCCGGCGGAAGATCGTTTTGGGGTTCCGCTTTCGGTTGTGACGGAACGCCGATCCGCATGTCAATTTCGGCAAACAGTTCGGAAACGTCTTCTTTGGGGGCGGCGGCCGGCGCCGTTTCCTGCAGGCGGTCGGCCAGCGGTGCGAGAATGGCGAAGGCCTTGCCGAAAGCTCCGGTTTCGATGATGTTAAGGAAAATCTTTTCTCGGTCATATTGTTTTAAGATATCAAGCAGCCGCGCATAACGAGCGCAGAATTCGTTAACCGCGCCGCGAAGCAGGTTTTCTCTGAGGGCTGTCCGGTAAAGGCGGTTTTCAAAGTCGACGCTGCTGTTTTGCAGATTGATCAGAGCCTTGGCAAATCCCCACTTGTTGCCTTTTTCGGCGGTGGTCCACAGCCGGGCCGCTTCAGAGTCGCTGATAAAATTGTACCGTTGCAGCATATCGGCAATCAGGCCGTTCAGTTCGTTGACGAAAAGTTCGGTCTGACTGAGGATAAACTGACTGTGTCGGCTTTGCTGCCCCTGATAGAGCAAACGGGCCACGATTTCCAAAAACTCCTGATTTTGTTTGAATTGGGCCTCAATCATTTTAAATTGTTTCTGTTGGTTTTTTTCGCGCCGAAAACGGTAGACGCTGCTCCAAATTCCCCAGATCACAAACAGCGGCGCTACAGCCAACGCCGTATAAACGGCCAGATCCGTCAGTCCGAGCGCCGCCGGGGAGATTCCGTTTAACCGCGAATAAAGATAGCTTCCGATATACATCAGCCACGAAATGGTTAAAAAAACGGCGGTAAAAAAACTGAAAGTAAGCACGGCGGTTCTCTCCTTTGTCAAACAAATCGATTTTGTCATACTAATTATATTTAACCGATATTTCAATCAAATATTTTGTTGCCTTTACAAAAGCAACACTATTCACAATATTTTAAAATAATAGTCGAAATTTATGTTAAAGTATGCTATCAAGACGAAAGTTGTTAAATATCTGAAAGAAGAAACTAACCATGAGCGATAATCAATCCGCAGTTTTGGACTTTGAAAAAAAGATCATTGAAATTGAAGAAAAGATTAAGATGCTGAATACGCTGGCCAAGGACAGCGACGTCAATATCGACAAGGAACTCAACCGTCTTCAGCAGAAACTCGAAAAACAAATTAAGCTTTCTTACGCCAACCTGACGCCCTGGCAACGGGTACAAATCGCCCGCCATCCCGAACGGCCGCAATGCATGGATTATGTCAACGGACTGATCGAGGACTTTGTTCCTTTGTGCGGTGATCGTCTGTTTGCCGATGACGCCACCATGATCGGCGGTATCGGACGTTTTAAAGGCGTGTCGGTGGTCGTTCTCGGACAGGAGAAAGGCCGTGATCTCGAAACCCGGGTCAAATACAACTTCGGTATGGCCAAGCCGGAAGGTTACCGCAAAGCGCAACGCCTGATGGATGTGGCCGACAAGTTCAATCTGCCGGTGATCTGTTTTGTCGATACCGACGGCGCCTACCCGGGAATTGAATCGGAAGCCCGCGGTCAGGCCGAGGCGATAGCTTCTTCAATTCAGAAATGCCTGCAAATCAAAGTACCGCTGATTTCTGTCGTGATCGGCATGGGCGGTTCGGGCGGTGCGATTGCGATTGCGGCGGCCAACCGGATTCTGATGCTGGAAAACTCGATCTATTCGGTTATTTCTCCCGAAGGATGCGCTTCAATTCTGTGGCGTTCCGGCGACAAAGCCAAAGATGCCGCCGAGGCGTTGCGGTTGACGGCTCAGGACCTGAAGTCGTTTAACGTGATTGACGAAATTATCCCGGAACCGGAAGGCGGCGCCCATCGGGATACCGCCGGTACCATAGAAAAAGTCGGCGATTGCATTTATAAGCATTTGCAGGAATTGTCGTCCTTAAGCGGTGACAGTCTGAAAAAACAGCGTAACGAAAAATTCCTGGAAATGGGACGTAACCTTAATATCGAGTCCGGCAAAAACTAATCATGACTTTGTCGCTGGTCGAAATCGGTTTAATTGCGGTGATTGTGCTGTTGTTGATGACAATTGCCGCCGTTTTTCTGATCCCCGGGCGTCGGCGCGGTTTTGACGAAACGCTGCTGCGTTCTCAGGCCGAGTTGGCGGGGCGGCTGATGCAGCTCGGCGAGCATCATTCGCTGGAACAAAATAAAATTGTGGAAGCGATTGCCGAACAAAAGCTTTCGTTGTTAAAAATTATTGATGATAAATTGTTGCAGGTAACCCAGAAAGTGGGCGAAGGGCTGCGCCTTTCCGGTTCCCGTACCGACGAAACCCTGAGCGCTTTGCGTGAGCGTCTGGTAAAGATAGATGCCGCACAGCAGAAAATATCCGCTCTTTCGGAACAGGTGGTATCGTTGCAGGAAATCCTTTCCAACAAGCAGGCGCGCGGCGCTTTCGGCGAGATCCAGCTCAATGATCTGGTGACGTCGATTTTGCCGCCGTCGGTTTATGCTTTTCAGGCCGTGCTCAGCAATCAGAAACGGGCCGACTGCCTTTTAAAGTTGCCGGATCCGCCCGGTGCGATTGTCGTGGATTCGAAATTTCCGCTCGAAAGTTATCAGGCTCTGCGTCTGGCGGCCAACGAACGCGAAAAACAGGAGGCGGAACGTTTTTTTCGGGCTTCGGTTATCAGACATATTCGCGATATTGCCGACAAATATATTATTCCCGGCGAAACGGCGGAATCGGCTTTGATGTTTTTGCCGGCGGAATCGGTTTATGCCGAACTTCATGCCCGTTTTGTCGATGTGGTGGAATTTTCGTATCGGGCCCGAGTGTGGATCGTTTCGCCCACCACTTTGATGGCAACGCTCAATACGGTGCGTGCGGTGCTGAAAGATGCGCGGATGCAGGAACAGGCCGGAATTATTCAGCGCGAAGTCGGCCTTTTGACCGAAGATGTCAACCGTCTTGACGAGCGGGTGGACAATTTGATCCGTCATTTTGAACAGGCGGCCAAGGATATCGGCGACATAAAGGTTTCTTCTGCCAAAATCGGCAAAAGAATAGGGCGGATCGAGGATCTGGAGTTGGACGCCGGGTCCCAAACCTCTCTTCCGCAGAGGTCGTCTGCCGGCGGTAATGCATAAAATTTTGTTTTATGCAACAAGATGTATTGATTTATAAATTAAAAACAGTTAATTTACACTAAAACATAAACAAAGAGGTATTAAAGTGACTAAATCTGAATTAATTGAAAAAATTGCAGCGAAAAACCCCAGTCTGACGGTTAAGGAAATTGACCGGATCGTGACCGTTATTCTGGACAGCATCATCAATGCCCTGGCCGACGGCGAACGTGTCGAGTTCCGCGGTTTCGGCGCTTTCTCGATTCGCACCCGCTCGCCGCGTATGGCCAAAAACCCCCGCACCGGCGAAAAGCTGAGCGTCGACGCCCGCAATATTCCGCATTTTAAGGCCGGCAAACAGCTGTACGAACTGCTCAACAAAGCAGAATAAAAAAACACCGGATTTTTCAGGAAAGGCAAGGCTATGAATTTTGTAAAAATGATAATCGGATTGCCGTTGATTATAATTGTGGCAGTCTTTGCTTTTGTAAACAACGATATGGCTGTTTTCAGCCTGTGGCCGTTTAACATCGAAATTACAATTTCCTTAAGCGTTGCCGTTATCTTTTTTATCGTTTTCGGTTATATCGTCGGCAAGCTGGATTCGTGGCTTTCCTATGCGCCGTTGCGCAAGGCTTTGCGTACCCAGCAGCGCCAGAATAAAAAACTGAGCCAGCAACAGCAGGAATTGGCCGGTCGGGTCGAAAGCCTGAAAGGCGATCTCGAGAACGTTAAGGCCAAAACCGATCTGCCGGCGCCGGGCGTAAAAACCGAAACGCCGAAGGCCGGCCTGAAAGATAAAATCAAAAATTTGTTTAAACATAAGGCCGAAAAATCCGACGATTTCTGGTGCCTGTAAAATTATGTAAGGATTTGCAACATGAACTGGCTGTCTGACTTTGTCCGCCCGAAAATCAAGAAAACCACGCCGAAGGAAATTGCCGACGACTTGTGGCTGAAATGTCCGGGCTGCGGCGAACTGCTGTTTTCCAAAGAGTTGAAGAAAACCTGGTATGTTTGCCCGAAATGCGACCATCATCTGCGTCTGTACATCGACAAGCGCCTCAAACTTCTGTTCGACGGCGCTTATACGGAAATCGCGCTGCCGGAAACCAAGGAAGATCCGCTTAAGTTTAAGGATACCAAAAAATATACCGACCGTCTGAAGGCCTATCGCAAATCGACCGGCAATCAGGATGCGATCAAGGTTGCCAAGGGAACCATCGGCGGCATCAAATGCGTGCTGGCGGTGTTGGACTTTTCTTTTATGGGGGGCTCAATGGGAATGGCTGTCGGCGAAGGTATCGTCAAAGCGGCCGAACATGCGGTTAAATATAAAATTCCGTTGATTACGGTTGCCAACTCGGGCGGCGCGCGGATGCAGGAGGGCATTTTGTCGCTGATGCAAATGGCCCGCACCACTTCGGCGGTAAACATGGTTAAGGAAAACGGACTGCCGTTTATTTCGGTCATGACCGATCCGACCACCGGAGGCGTTTCGGCTTCCTTTGCGATGCTGGGCGATATTCACATTGCCGAAAAAGGCTGCCTGATCGGTTTTGCCGGCCCGCGGGTGATTGAACAGACGATCCGCGAGAAGCTGCCGGAAGGTTTCCAACGGGCAGAATATCTGCGCGAACACGGAATGGTCGACATTGTCGTCACGCGCGCGGAAATGAAACCGACTCTGGTCAAGGTCTTGAGTATTCTGACCCATCAGAAGATCGAATGCGAGATGGTTAAAAGCGAACCGCTCAAAAGCAAAAAATAAGGTGTCCGGCCGGTTTGTCCGCTAAGCCGGCCGATGCCGCAACCGCCATACTGTCAACAGGAGTAAGCTTATGCTCGAACTCAAACATCTGCCGATTACGTCTTTCAACGAAAATATCGCTTATATTCACCGGGACTGTTCAATTTATAAAATTGACAACATCCGTACCATGACCCGGATTGAGATTCACGGCGGCACCAACCCGGTGTATGCTTTTTTGCAGGTTGTCGACAGCAGCAAAATCATTCGTCCCGACGAACTGGGCCTGAACACCGAAGCGTTTAAGCAAATCGGTTTGGCGGAAGGATCTCGGGTTTCGCTGACATTGACGCCGCCGGCGCCGAGTTTGGCCTCGGTGCGTCGCAAAATTGCCGGAAACATTCTCAGTACAAAAGAATATTCGGATATTATTGCCGATATTTCCGAACGCCGTTATTCCAACATGGACATAGCCGCCTTTTTGGTGGCGATGGGGTCTTTTGTGACGCCGGGCGAATTGTTGTCACTTACCGAAGCGTTGCGGGGAGACCGGATTATTGACTGGGGCAGCGAAGAAATCGTTGTCGATCACTATTGTCTGGGCGAAGTGCCGGGCAACAAGGCCGATTTGATTTTGACGGCGATTGTGGCGGCTTACGGTTTGCCGATTCCCAAGACGGTCGCTCATTCGTTGGGCGGCATTTCGGGCTCAGCCGACACCATGGCCGTTCTGGCACAAATTGACGTTGACGTCCGCAATCTCAAAAAACAGGTTTTGGAAAAGCGCGGTGCGGTGGTTAATATCGACGGACTGGAAATTGCGGCTGCCGACAAAATCATTTCGATGGTCGAACAGCAAAACGGCCTTTCAACGTTGGAAAGAAGCATTGCTTCGGTGCTGGCGAGCAAAATGGCGGCCGGCGTTACCCACCTGCTGATCGACATTCCGGTCGGTCCCCGGACCCGTATCCGCAGCACTCAGGAAGCGATGCGTTTGCGCAAGTTGATAGAGTATGTCGGCGATATGATGGAAATCAATGTTGACGTGGTGATTACCGACGGATCGGAACCGATCGGTTGCGGCGTCGGTGCGGCGCTGGAATCGCGCGATGTCATGAAAGTGTTGAAGAACAAGGAAGATGCGCCGGAAGACCTCAAAGAAAAGGCGTTGTTTCTGGCCGGACGGATTTTGGAATTCGATCCCAAACTGCGCGGCGGTCAGGGCTATGTGGTTGCGCGGGAGCTTTTGAAATCGGGCAAGGCTCTCGACGCCATGGAGCAGATCATCAAATCTCAGGGGAAAGCGCCGACACAGGTTCAGCTGGGTCACCTCACCCGTGACGTGGTTGCCGATACCGACGGTACGGTGCAGAAAATTGATAACGGTTTTATTACCCGTCTCGGCATTTTGTGCGGCGGCGGACAATATCCGGGCGCCGGTCTGGACCTGTTCCGCAAAACCGGCGACAAGGTGACCGCCGGTGACATTTTGTACCGTATCTATTCCTGCAACCAGAACGATTTTGCTTTTGCCGGAACGGTGCTGGAAAGCGGCAAGAACGGATTTGAAATCGCAAAATAGAAGATTTGCCGTCAGAATAAATGCCCCGGTCGTTCGGGGCATTGTCATAACCGTGATAAAAAATCAAAAAAAACGCTTTGAGCTATTGCTTATGAATTTTAAGCTTCCTATATAACAACTTAGAAAGTTAAAATTTACGAAGGAAGAAAGATTATGAGCAATAAAGTTATAGGTATCGACTTAGGTACAACCAACTCCTGCTTTGCGGTTATGGAGGGTGGAGAAGCCAAAGTTTTGGAAAACAGCGAAGGCGCGCGCACAACGCCGTCAATCGTTGCTTTTACCGACAACGAGCGGCTGGTCGGTGCCGCCGCCAAACGTCAGGCGGTAACCAATCCGGAAAACACGCTGTTTGCAATCAAGCGTTTAATCGGACGCCGTTACGATTCTCCGGAAGTTGAAAAAGACAAAAAGCTGGTTCCGTTCAAAATCGTTCCCGGCGACAACGGCGACGCCTGGGTTGAAGTTAAGGGACAGAAATATGCGCCGTCGCAAATTTCGGCGATTGTTCTGCAAAAGATCAAAGAATACGCCGAAAGCTATCTCGGCGAGAAAATTGACAAGGCGGTTATCACGGTTCCGGCCTATTTTAACGATTCTCAGCGTCAGGCCACCAAAGACGCCGGTAAAATTGCCGGTCTGGACGTTCTGCGCATTATCAACGAACCGACGGCAGCCGCGCTGGCTTACGGCCTTGATAAAAACAAAAACGGCACCATTGCGGTTTATGACCTCGGCGGCGGTACTTTTGATATTTCGATTTTGGAAATCGGCGACGGCGTGTTTGAAGTCAAATCGACCAACGGCGACACTTTCCTCGGCGGCGAAGACTTTGACCAGCGGATCGTCAACTACTTGGCGGACGAATTCAAAAAAGAAAGCGGCATTGATCTCAAAAACGACCGTTTGGCGCTGCAACGTCTGAAAGAAGCGGCCGAAAAGGCCAAAATCGAGTTGTCTTCGGCCACCCAGACCGACGTCAACCTGCCGTTTATTACCGCCGATGCCACCGGGCCGAAACACCTCAACATCAAATTGACCCGCGCCAAACTGGAATCTTTGGTTGACGACCTGATCGAACGTACGGTCGAACCTTGCCGCAAAGCGTTGTCAGACGCCGGATTGAAGGCCAGCGAAGTCAGCGAAGTTATCTTGGTCGGCGGTATGACCCGTATGCCCAAAGTACAGGAAAAAGTAAAGGAAATCTTCGGCAAGGATCCGCACAAAGGGGTTAACCCCGATGAAGTGGTTGCCGTCGGTGCTGCTATTCAGGGCGGTGTGCTGATGGGCGATGTGAAAGACGTTTTGCTGCTTGACGTTACCCCGTTGTCGTTGGGTATCGAAACGTTGGGCGGCGTTTTCACCCGTTTGATTGACCGCAATACCACCATTCCGACCCGCAAGTCGCAGGTTTTCTCAACGGCCGAAGACGGTCAGACCGCGGTAACGATCCGCGTCTTCCAGGGTGAACGTGAAATGGCGGCCGACAACAAGTTGTTGGGACAGTTTGATCTGGTGGGAATTCCGCCGGCGCCGCGCGGTATGCCGCAAATTGAAGTGACCTTCGACATTGATGCCAACGGCATTGTCAACGTATCGGCCAAAGACAAGGCAACCAACAAAGAACAGGCGATTCGCATTCAGGCCAGCGGCGGCTTAAGCGATGCCGACATCGATAAGATGGTTAAAGACGCCGAAGCCAACGCCGAAGCCGACAAGAAAAAGAAAGAAGCGGTAGAAGCCAAGAATCAGGCCGAAAGTCTGGTTCATGCCACCGAGAAAACTTTGAAGGAAAATGCCGATAAAATTTCGGAAGCCGACAAACAGGCGATTGAAACCGAAATCAAAGCCCTTAAGACTGCGCTCGAAGCCGACGATCTGTCAGTGATCAAAGAAAAGAGCGAAAGTCTGATGCAGGCTTCGTTAAAACTGGGCGAAGCCATGTATAAAAATGCCGGTGCCTCCGGTGCGGCAGGCGCATCCGGAACGGCGGGAGCCGATACCGGCGCGGCTTCTTCGGAAGCGCCGCAAGACGAAAAAGTCGTCGATGCGGACTTTGAAGAAGTCAAATAAACGATCAGTTGATTGATACCAATTACCGGTTGCAGACTCGTTTTGCAGCCGGTTTTTGTTTGCAGAACGATTCCGTTTGCCTTAAGACTGTTTTTTTGCAGAAGATATAACTGATTAGATGCAAAAAGTTTTCTTATCTTTATAAAAACAAAACAACCTGAGAGAATAATAAAAAATATTATCTATAAAAGGTTGTGGATAATTTACAAACTTTGGTTGTATTTTGTTTTTAAATATCGTATATATTGTCTTACGTAAAACTCCTAATGTCGGTTGTGGCCCCTTCTTTAAGCTTAAAGAGGGGGCTAAACTTATTAAAGGTTCGGATATTTTTTTGCTTGACAGCGGATCACAAAAACCGGTCCAAAGAAGCCGAGTTAATATTCGTTTTGATCGGAAAGCGGAAAATCTGTCAAGCCTAAAATGATCGCAAAATAGAAATAGTGTATTGTTTTTACATAATATTTTTACGGATAAACTGCAAATTGCGGTTGTATTTTTATTAGAAATATCGTATATATTGTTTATGCAAAAATCCCGATAACCTTTTCGGCCTTTCTTTTCTTCAGAGAAAGGTTGGCGCTTGTCGGTTTTTTTGATGGTGTTTTAATAAAATAATGAGGAGATTTAAAATGACGGATTATCGTAACATGACGCTTCGCGAAGAGCGGGAAGCGCGCTTTGAAGAATATGAAGAAAAACAACGTTTGCAGGAGATGCTAAGTAAGGCGGCACCTTACTTGGAAAGCAGGCTCAATCCGCTGGCTGCCGCATATCGCGGAGGAGAAATTTTAGGCGCAGCAGCGGCAAATTATCACAATAGTCAAAGTTTTGAGGATTTTATGATGAACTATATGGAACCCTCAGTGCAGGAGGCGTGGCGTGAAAGCCGCCGCCTTACGCCGATCCAAATACCTGATGATAATAAACACAGGTATGTCAGTTGTGTCGGTGCCCAAGGCGGCCGTTTAGCTGCTGCGGAAACTTTTGCCGGCGGTGTTTGGAAGGAGATTAAGGATCTAAACAGAAAATTGAGGAATCCTGCGAAATATAAAGGATATATGAATATTTATGAGGATACAATAAAAGACCTGAAAAACGATTATTGCGGCGTTAAAGACGGATATACTCATCGGGAACCGGGATACTGTAACTATTTGTTAAATATAAAGTATTAATTTAAAAGAAGAGGATTATATTCCTCTTTTTTTCTTGCGGAGATAAAATGACTAAACTTCATAAATATTGCATCAGCCTGATTTATATTTTTATATTTTGGGGGTTATACCGGTATGTGGTGGCGGTTTTGGGGCGAGATTTTCAAGTGATATGGCTTCAGTTATCATTTTATATACCGACATTTCTGATTATAAAACTATGGAGCGGCAGCTTTAGGACCGAAACAAAATCTTTTTTTGGCATTTTGCTAAAATGTGTCGTCAGTTATCTTTTGATTGTGCTATTGAATTACGAAGAATATTGGGAAGAGAACAAAGCGTATCTGTATTTCATGTTGTTGTGGGCGTTTTGGTTCCGTATTATCTGTATGGTCATAATGGTACATTTGTGGTGTCCGTCTATACTTGGCAACAAACAAAAAGTTTTTTTATTTTATACGTTGGCTTTTATAAGCACGGATGTTTTTCTCAATCGTCAAAAGTTTATGGAGATACCTGCCGCGGAGTATATTGCCAAGCAAGAAAAATCGTTGACGAAGACCCGGTAAAAAATTAGTAAATATAGTGTGTTATAAAGAAAAAACGATGACGAAAAAATATATAAATTTGTTTCTGAAAATGAGTGCCAGTCTTTTAATCGTTCTGTTTTTTTGGAAATTAGAACAATATTCGTTGCGGCAGATCTGTGATCGTTGCAACAGCGGCCTTTTTATATTTGTCTTATTTCTGTTGGCAGATGCTTTTTTATATATTTTGCCGGTTTTTATCTTTTTAAAAATTTGGAAGGGTTCTGTCTGTTTGGAATTTAGCAATAAAAAGACTGTTTTGTATAATATATTCAATAGCTGGCTGTTATTTGTATTTTATACCTGTCTGGAAGAAGGATACAGTTTTATTCCGGCTGAAATGCATTTGCCCTATCCGGTTTTTATAATGTTTATGCTGAGAATTCTTGGTTATGTAATGATGATTTATATCTGGGCGCCCTCTGTCTTTCGCAAATATGAAAGGTGGATGCAACTCGGTTATTTTCTGCCGATATTTATTTACGTTGCTATCTTGTGTGTTGGAGAAACAATTGACACCTCTCATCCGGATCCGAATTACAATGAACCGATCCTGCGTCGTTTTTGCGAGAAACATCTGCAGTATGAAAGCTTTTTCACCCCGCTTCCCGAGTATTGCGAAAAGAGGCTGGGGGATAGATGACCGTAAACCTTATGCTGTCGCAATTGCCGGCGGTTTTGGACTGTTCCGGTACAAAAACGGCGGAAATCTACACTTAAAACTTGCCAAAATTTTGAGTTTGCGCTATTTTAGCTCTGATTTTGGACAGGATTAAGGAAGTGATGACAGATTTATTTGACAGTACGGCAGCGGCACAAACCAGTTATTCGGCACAGGACATTCAGGTTTTGGAAGGTCTGGAAGCGGTTCGGGCACGTCCCGGTATGTATATCGGCGGTACCGATGAGCAGTCTTTGCATCATTTGGTGGCCGAGATTTTGGACAATTCGATGGATGAGGCGGTGGCCGGTTATGCCAACCGGATTGAACTGTCGCTGAATGCCGATTATTCCGTCACGGTCAGTGACAACGGTCGCGGTATTCCGGTCGATACGCACCCGAAATATCCAGACAAGTCGGCGCTTGAAGTGATTATGACGATGCTGCATTCCGGCGGCAAATTCGGCGGCAACGCCTATAAAGTTTCCGGCGGCTTGCACGGTGTCGGTTCTTCGGTCGTCAATGCTTTGTCGGAGAGCCTGGTCATTGAAGTGGCGCGCGACAAAAAGCTTTATCGTCAGCACTATGCCAAGGGACGTCCGCTGGACAAACTCGAAGTTGTCGGCAATGCGCCCAACCGCCGCGGTACCAGCATCACTTTCCGCGCCGATCCTGAAATTTTCGGCGCCAACAGCCGTTTTTCGCCCAACAAGCTTTATCGGATGGCGCGTTCGAAAGCGTTCTTGTTCAAAGGAATTCATATTCTTTGGAAATGCGCGCCCGAGCTGCTCGGCGAAGGCGAAATCACGCCCGCCGAGGCGGAATTGCATTTTCCGAACGGTCTGCGCGATTTTCTCAATTATCAGATCGGCAGCCGCACCACCGTCAACCGCACCGCTTTTGCCGGAGAATCGGCCTTGGCCAACGACGAAGGAAAAGTCGAATGGGCGGTAACCTGGCCCGAAGACGAGAACGGCTTTTGCTATTCCTATTGCAATACCGTCATCACGCCTCAGGGCGGTACCCACGAACTGGGCTTCAAATCGGCTTTGCTGCGCGGTTTGAAAGAATACGGGGAAATGGCCAACATCAAAAAAGCGGCCGCCGTGACCAACGAAGATTTTTTGAGCGACGCCTGCATCATGCTGTCGGTGTTTATCCGCGATCCCGAGTTTCAGGGGCAAACCAAAGATAAACTGACATCGGCCAAAGCGGTGCGGTTGGTTGAACAGGCAGTAAAAGATTCGTTTGACCACTGGCTGTCTTCCGATACCGAAAATGCGGCGGCTTTGATCGACTATGTGATTGCCCGTTCGGAATTTCGGCGTAAAAAGAAAGAAGAAAAAATTCAAAGTCGCAAAACGCCGACCAAGCGTTTGCGCTTGCCCGGCAAGCTGGCCGATTGTTCCAAAGCGGCCGCTAATGATACCGAAATTTTCATCGTCGAGGGCGATTCGGCGGGCGGATCCGCCAAACAGGGACGCGACCGCATGACACAGGCGATTTTGCCGTTGCGCGGCAAAATCCTAAATGTGGCTTCGGCTTCACTGGATAAGATCACCCAAAATCAGGAAATCAAGGACATGATCGAAGCCTTGGGCTGCGGGATTAAGGACAATTATAAAGAAGAAAATCTTCGATACGAAAAAATTATCATCATGACCGATGCCGACGTCGACGGTGCACACATCACTTCGTTGTTGATGACTTTCTTTTATCAGCAAATGCCGAAGCTGATTGAAAACGGGCATCTGTATATCGCCACCCCGCCGCTTTACAAAATTTCGGCCGGGGCCAAGAACTTTTATGCGCTCGACGACGAAGACAAAGACCGTATTTTGAAAAAAGAAGTCAAAGGCAATCAGAAAGTGGAAATCAGCCGTTTCAAAGGTCTGGGCGAAATGAGCGCGGTTCAACTTAAAGAAACCACCATGGACAAGTCTAAGCGAACTTTGTTGAAAGTTCTGATTCCTTCAACCAACACCGAAGAAGGAAAAGAAGAGGCTTTTGAGACCCGGCGTCAGGTGGAACGCCTGATGGGCAAAAATCCCGAACTGCGTTTCAGATTTATTATCGAACGGGCCAAATTCGTTGACGATTTGGATATTTAGATGATTCGTTCTTATCATAAAAAAGATGCCGATTTGTTGGTCGACATCTGGTTGCAGGCCAGTTTGCAGTCGCACGATTTTGTCGGAGAGGATTATTGGCGCGGTAAAAGCGGTGAAATTCGCAATGTTTGGTTGCCCGGTTCCCAAACCTGGGTATGGGAAGAAAACGGTTGTTGCGCCGGATTCATCAGCCTGGTGGACGAGGAATATATCGGCGCATTGTTTGTCGATCCGGCTTTTCAAAAGAAAGGGATCGGTTCCAAACTTTTGAATTCGCTGCAGGCCGGCCGCCGCAAATTGCGGCTGAAGGTTTTTGCCCGAAATGATCATGCAGTCGGCTTTTACAGGCGTCATGGTTTTAGGGTAACGGCACGACAGACCGACACCGAGACCGGCGAAGAAGAATTGCTGATGCAGTGGGAAAAAGTGACAGAAGAGAAAAAATGAAAACTTCGGCAATACTTCTCAGTTTGTTAACGGTTGCGATATGGGGCTTCAACCCGGCGGTTGCCAAGTTGGGAATGACAGAATTGCCGCCGTTTGCCATATTGTCTGTGCGTTACCTGCTGACGGCATTGTTTTTTTTGCCGTTTGCCAAAGTTTGCCGCGGTGAATTGAAGCTGTTGTTTCTTGTTGCTTTTTTTGCCAACGTGGTCAATAACGGCCTTTGTTACATTGCTTTTCAATATTTGCGGCCGGCGGCGGCGACTCTGCTGACGCAAACCGAAGCGCCGATTACGGTTTTGATGGCCTGTCTTTGGGGCGGTGAGAAAATAACCCGCTTTCAGCTTGCCGGCATCTGTATTGCTTTCGGCGGTGTGACGATTGTTTTGGGGTTGCCCGAGATCAGTGTTTTCGGGGCGTTGTTAATTTTATTGTCGCGGGTTTTCTGGGGAATATGCCAGCTGATGTTTAAAAACACCCGTGAATTGAAAGCTTCGGCTTTCATTGCCTATACGGCGTTGTTTGCTTTGCCGTTTACGGCCTTAATCAGTTGGTTTTGCGAACCGGGAGCTCTTTTGCAGATCAGTCAAAGTTGGGGGAGCGGTTTGGCCGCGGTGACGGCGTTTCAGGTTTTTGCCCTTTCGTTCGCCAATGTTTTATGGCAAAAGCTGATTGCGGCAAACGGGGTGAATCGGATTTCTCCTTTTGTGATGACGGAAATTTTCTTTTCGGCGTTGGCGGGATATTTGCTGTTCGGAAATGTGATAACGTTGCGAATGGGTGTGGGGATGTTGTTGATCCTGACCGGGATAAGCCTGACCAGCCGGAAAGTTTTCTTTACTGCGTTTTTGCAGCGTGTCCGGCGCTGCAAATAATTAACCGAGGGAAATTTTACGGTGTTCATAAAAAAACTCTTGACATTTGCCGATTATTTCGTTAAGTAAGTAATCACTTTTGGGGTTATAGCTCAGCTGGGACGGCTAAGCGAAAAGACCCCGGAGGGGTGTTTTCGTCTGCAACGTCTTGGCTGCCTTATCAAGCCAGGGCAGCGTAAGCCACCGCAGCGCGATTAGGCACCCAAGGCGCTTGATCAAGCGCGTATTATTGTTTCTTGAATGGGGTTATAGCTCAGCTGGGAGAGCGCTTGAATGGCATTCAAGAGGTCAGCGGTTCGATCCCGCTTAGCTCCACCAATTTTACAAGCCGACTGCAAAGCCGGCTTTTTTTATGTCCGTATTTTCGGATCAACCCTGTGCTTGTCAATAAAAAAGCCGCATAATATAAAAATCCTTTACATTTAAAATAATTGTTGCTATTTATTCATCATAACTTCGGTTATCACGAGGCTGTAGCTCATTTGCCCAAGGCGAATGGTTCCGTTTGCTCGGGGAAACCGAAAATTATTTTGAACTAAAATATCAATGGGGCTGTAGCTCAGTTGGGAGAGCGAATGGTTCGCAATCATTAGGTCGGGAGTTCGATCCTCCTCAGCTCCACCATTTCAGCAAAACGCGGCGACAAACCGCGTTTTTTGCGTTAATCAGCAATGTGATATTGCGGAATTATAAGGAGACACGGCGCCATGAAAGGCAGTAACATGAATTTGTCCTTTGGGGCAGAAGTCATTTATGAAGATGCGGCGTTTCAACTCGGTGACAAAGACAAAGCCGGTATTGTCGGGGTTAACGGTGCCGGCAAAACGACACTTTTCCGCCTGCTGCTGGGCGACCTCGCCTTAGACAGCGGCACTCTTACGATCGGTAAGGCGCGGGTGGGCTATCTGCCGCAGGAAATTGTGTTGGAAAACGAAGACGAAACCGTTTGGGAATACCTTTCCCGCGGTCGTCCGATTCGTGAAATCAATGCCGAACTGGAAGATGTCTACCGGCAGCTGGAAACAGCGACGCCGGAACAACAACCGGGCTTGTTGGAACGAATGGCCCATTTGCACGAACTTTTGGACTATTTTGATCAGTACGAAGCCGATGATATTCTGCTTTCTCTGATCGAAGAAATGAAAATCGATCCCGATATGCTGGATATGCCGCTCGCAGCATTGTCGGGCGGCCAGAAGTCAAAATTGGCCTTTGCGCGGGTGCTGTATTCCAAACCGGAAATCTTATGTTTGGACGAACCGACCAATCATTTGGATGCGGTGACCAAGGATTATGTAACCGATTGTCTGAAAAATTATAAAGGTTCGGTGCTGATTATCAGTCATGATGTTGATTTTCTGAATCAGATCGTGCGCAAGATCGTTTTTATCAACAAAAGCACTCATAAAATTGCGGTTTATGACGGCAATTACAGCGATTTTAAAAAGAAGCGCGCCGACGAACAACGAAGTCGCGAACGGCTGATTACTCATCAGGAAAAAGAAATCAAAAAATTGTCTGATTTTGTGCAGCGCGCCAAACAGGCGTCTCAGACCAACCATGCGCTGAAACGGATGGGTCAGGAACGGGCGTTGCGGTTGGAAAAAATGCGTGACCGCTTGTTGGTCCGAGAACGGCCTTATCGCCGGGTCAAAATGGATATCCGGCCGAAGCGGGAAGGCGCCGAAGTGCCGTTGAGCGTGGATGGTTTGAGTTTTCGCTACCCCGGGCAACGGCTGCTTTACCGTAAGCTGTCATTTAAGCTGCGCGGCGGCGAACGCTTTTTGGTGGTGGGCGAAAACGGCGTCGGCAAGTCGACGCTGTTGAAGCTGATCATGGGATTGTTAACGCCGCTTGACGGTCAGATCCGTTTCAATCCGAAAACCGACGCGGCGTATTATGCTCAGGAACTGGAACAGTTGGAACCGGATAAAACCGTTTTTGAAAATGTCGAAGCCGACGGCTATAACGAATGGCAGCTGCGCGGCATTTTGAGCAACTTCCTGTTTTATGAAGATGACGTCAATAAAAAGGTGTCGGTGTTGTCTCCCGGCGAAAAAGCGCGGGTGGTTTTGTGCAAAGTTTTGTTGCAAAGGGCCAATCTGTTGATTCTGGACGAACCGACCAACCATCTCGATCCTGAAACGCAGGCGGTCATCGGCGGCAATTTTCAGCAGTTTGACGGCACCATACTGGTGGTCAGCCACAATCCTTCTTTTGTCGAACAAATCGGCATCAGCCGGATGTTGGTGCTGCCGTCGGGCGAAATCAAAGACTATTCGCGTGAGCTGCTGGAATATTACTATGAGTTAAATACGGCGGATGAAGAATAGCCGAGCCGCCGTGTTTCCTGCAAGTTACGGTTGTTTGTTTTCTTTTGCAAAGAAGGCTTTGTAAGTCGCCATGCCGAGCGCACTGCCGTAAATGACAAAATTAAAGACAATGCCGATGGCAACAAATTTTGTTTCTTCCAGATTCAAGTTGACTTCGACCCAGCGAGGAAACAGCAGTACAAAAAGCAGCAGCCCCAATGTCAGAAAAATAACTAAATAAGTCGGTATTCCGAAATATTGCAGATAAATGGTTATTTTAGGGTAGTTGTTTTGAAGAGCTTCAATAAATTTGGGTACCCGGTTGAAACACAACATGATCAAAGCAAAGAAAAACAAATAAAAAGATAGTGATGCCAAAAATTCACTGAACAGTCCCAAGCTCAGGCTGGTAACACCATATAGCCCTCCAACGGTTAAAGCTTCTTTAGAAATTATTTTCATTGTATTCTCCTTTGTTTGTATGAGCGAATAGATTCAAACATCCGGCTTCTTGTAACGAATTTTGTAAAGAAGCAGCCAAGTTTCCACCTTGATACATTTTATTTATAGCGTTGATAGCTTTTTCTCCTTGGGGAAAAATAGTAGCAATTGCAGTTGAAAGCATCTTATCTGCAATTGGATTTTTTGTCGTTATTATTTTATTAGCCGGAGCCGTACGTTGAGATGAAATAAGGTTATAAACGACATTTGGCATAGTACAAGAATGTTTGTATCGATTGAACGCATTTCTCGGGCCGAAGTAATTCTCATAAATTTCAGTCGAATAATTTTCAGCGGCAGTGAGTTTATCATTAATATCAGCAGTAAATTTTGAGAAAAGAGATTCCTCCTCTTTTTCTTGTTGTTGGCGTTTCATGTCGTTAAGACGATACTCCAGTTCTTCTCGTAATGTCATTTTGGAGTAATCCGGTTCAGTTGAATTGAAAAGATCAATCGGACATGATTGATTTTTAGGGAAAGGTGTAACCGGCAATTGCGGATAACGCTCAGCTTGAAAGAATGTGTTATTTTGATAAGGGTATACCATTTTTTTTAATCCTTGTTTAATATTGTTAACTTTTAATTCGATTTTGTTGTCGAATTGTTGAAATTTTATTGTCGTAGGACTAAAAGGTATCCGCTTATTTCTCCTCAAAATGATGACATGATAACTGTGGCCGATGTTCTCTTAATTCTAACATTATAATACTATAGTTTATAATATTTTAAAAGTCAACCTATGGTAGAAACATATCCACAAGTTTTAATAAAAAACACTCGCAGCATGCGGCCGCCGACAGCGTGAAGCCCGAGCCAAAAGCGGAGTTCTTTTCTTTTTCTGTAAAATAAGATGTGGATTTTCAATGTGATACATGAAAATAATACCTGAAAATAAAAAAAATCAGGCCTTAAGCGTTACTTAAGAACAGCGTGTTGTAATAAGCGTATCAACAGCAGAAACAACAACTTTTATAAGGAGAAACAAAATGAATAAATTACTTGCAGTCTCGGTTCTGGCTTTAATGCTTGGTTTGAACGGCCTCGCTTCCGCCGGGTATCAGGAACCGTCATCGGCTCGCGGCGGATTTACCGGTCCCGGCTTGGAGGTGTCGACGGTTGCCGAAGCCGTCAAACTGGGCGACGATACCTCGGTAGTTGTGGTCGGCCATATTGAAAAAAGCCTCAGCGACGAAAAGTATCTGTTCAAAGATGCCAGCGGTGCGATAACGGTTGAAATCGACGATGACGACTGGAACGGTCTCAACGTCACTCCGCAAGATCTGATTGAAATTCGCGGCGAAGTTGACAAAGATTTATTTGATACTAAAATTGATGCCGACAGCGTAATGTTAAAAAAGTAACAGGCGGAAAAATGCGGATTTTGTTGGTGGAAGATGATCGTCTGATCGGCGACGGATTAAAAGTCGGGCTGGAAAAGCTCGGCTTTGCTGTCGATTGGTTTACCGACGGTACGGAAGGTGAAGAGGCGTTGTATCAGGCGCCTTACGAAGCGGTGGTGCTGGATCTCGGCTTGCCGGGGTTGGACGGAATGGAAGTTCTCCGCCGCTGGCGGCAGTGCGGCCGGAACGAACCGGTTTTGATTTTGACCGCGCGCGGCGACGTTGACCAGCGGATTGCCGGTCTTAACGGCGGTGCCGACGATTATCTCGGCAAACCTTTTGCGCTTAAGGAAGTTCAGGCCCGTCTCAATGCGCTCATCCGCCGTCGTAACGGTCGTCCGGCCCCGCAGTTAGTCTATAAAAACATTGCGTTGGATCCGCAAACCCGGCGGGTGACCTCGGACGGAAAGGAAATCATCTTGTCGCCGCGCGAAATTTCGTTGTTGGAATTGTTGCTGCTCAATAAAAACAAAGTTCTTTCCAAACAAACGATCGAAGACAAAATTTATTCGTGGGACGAAGAAGTGCAAAGCAATGCGGTGGAAGTTCACATTCATCATCTGCGCAAAAAATTCGGCCGCGATCTGGTGCGGACGGTCAATAAAATCGGCTATATCATGGAGGAAGCATGAAAAATCTCGGCCTGAGGGTGCGTCTGCTTTTGTTCTTCATCGGAATTTCATGTATTGTCTGGCTGGTTTCCGGCGCGGTTTCCCTTCGTGAAAGTCGCGAGAAGGTCGACGGTTTTTTTGATCAGTATCAAATGCTGCTGGCACGGCAGCTTGCTTCGGCGGATTGGTCAAAAGCGGTGCCGGGCGCCCAAAAAAGCACCAACCGTATTATTGATAAAGTCCGCGGTGCCGATGAGGAAGACGAAGCCATCGGTTTTGCGGTATTTGATGCCGCCGGCCGCCGGGTTTTTCATGACAACGAAAACGGCGGCGATTTTATTTACCGGCCGCAGTTGGGACGGTTTGTCGAGCAGCGCGTCGACGGCGAAAAATGGCGGATCGTATGGATTGCTTCGGCAGACGGAAAATATACGATTGCGGTCGGACAGGAGTTGGAATATCGCGAAGAAACGGCGTTGGACATTGCCGAAGAATTTCTTTATCCGTGGCTGGGCGGTCTGTTGGTGCTGCTGGCCGCTTCCATTTGGTTTATCGGTCGCGAGTTCGTGCCGTTGCGCCGTTTGGCCGCCGGTTTGGAACGGCGTTCGCCGAAAGATCTGTCACCGTTGGACGACGTTTCGCTTCCTCGGGAGATTAAGCCGCTGACTTCGGCAATCAACCGGCTGCTCGGTCAGGTAGACGACATGGTTCGGCGCGAAAAAAGCTTTATTGCCGATTCCGCGCATGAGCTTCGTTCGCCGTTGACTGCGCTCAAAGTGCAGTTGGAAGTGTTGCAGCTGTCGCAAAACGATCCCGGTGCCCGTCATTCGGCGGTTGCCAAAATGGAACAGGGAATTGAACGTTGCGCCCGCCTGGTCGAACAATTGCTGATGCTTTCCAAATTGGAAAACGCAACGATACCGGCTTCGGAAGAAAAAATCGACTGGCGTCTTCTGGTGGAGACCGTCATAGAAGAGTATCGGCCGCTGATGGAGAAAAAGGGGCAGCGGTTTCAATGTGACGTTGGCGAAAGAGGGCCGGTCGAACAGGGCAATTCGCTGTTGTTGTCGGCATTGTTGCGCAATCTGATTGACAATGCGGTGCGTTACGGTTTGTCGCCGGCACAAATAACGCTGACGATTGCCGTCGACCGGATTGAAGTTGTCAATACCGTTGCCCGAGGAACGGAGCAATATCTGCCGCGGTTGGGCGAACGTTTTTTCCGTCCGGCCGGGCAAAATGAAAACGGCAGCGGGCTGGGATTGTCAATCGTCGAAAAAATTGCGGCGCTTCATGGCTGCAAAATCGAAATTTCAGCTGACGGCGGCGTTTTTTCGGTTGTTGTCGAGCCGTTGTGATTTTTTAGACAAAAACGGTTGACAAACGACGTGGCTTTGCTTATGATAAAAAGCAAGAAGAATTATTAAAATTTATAGATATGGCTTACAAGATTAAGTACAAAAGACTTTGGATATCGGTCATCGGCTGGATCCTGGTCGGGGGTTTTATCAACAACCTCTACGTTCATCCTTTCACCGACATTGAGTTGGTAGATTGGAACGGTCTGATCACTTCTTTGGGTATTCTGCTCGGTATCAGCGGTACTCGCGACTACTTTCTCAGAAAATCGCTGGCCAAACTTCCGGAAAACGCTTCGGGAAAAGGCTGGCAGAGAATGTGGATTCCGTGGGTCGGCTGGACGCTTGCCGGAGGATACTTCATCAATTGCATTATCGCGCCCTACATTGACTTTCAGGTCAACGACTGGTCACAGCTGATAACGGCATTGACGGTTATCCTGGGTATCAGCGGCGCCCGCGACGTTGGGTTACGCAAGAAGGATGACAAAGAAGAAAAAGAGGAAGAATAAAACCTTGCTCTTTAATCTTAAAAAAAAGAAGCGGAATATTCCGCTTCTTTTTTGTTTTAAACGTCAACACCGAATTAAGCGGGTTTTGCAAAAACCGCCAGGCGGCGAATTTCTGAAAAAACAGATAAACATCAGTGAGTTGTCGCGAAAAATTCTTGACAGTCGCAGGGGATGATTTTATCATGCAAAAGTCGATATTAACTGCTTATCAGGATTTTTTGTTGTGACTAAAGCCATCTGACCGGCCTTTTGACGGCTGCTTTTCTTGTTATTTCCTTTTCCGTCGTTTCGGCGCAACCGACAGTGCCGGTTTCTTCCTATTCTCCCGCCTATGATCTTGAGCGTACCAAAGAAACTTTGCGCTCGAAGGCGACCGACGCCAAAATCCGCAAATTTTCCGATCAGTACCGGCAGGAGAAATTAAAAATCTGTCCGGAGACCAAACAGATACGGCGGCAAAAAGCGAAATTTCAACACGTAAGATCATGAAGCTCAAACGGTTGATTTTCGACCGTTCGTCTCTTTTGTCGGATACGTTTTTAGAAAAGATTGCCGCCGAGTACGAGGGAAAGCAAATCAGTCTGGCAGATATCGGCAATATCGTCAACCGGGTGGACCGGGCTTATAAAACGCGGGGTTATTATGCGGCCAAGGCCTATATTCCCAATCAGGACATCCGCGACAATATTCTGAAAGTCAATCTGATTGAAGGAACGGTCGGAAAGGTGAGGATTAAGGAAAATCAATCGACCCGCGAAAGTTTTGTTGCCGACGGCGTCGGAATTAAAAGCGGCGAAATGCTCAATGTTAATACCCTGCAGGACAATATCCTGATGTTTAATGCCGCCAACGACGTCAAGGCCCGGATTGCGTTGGAGCCGGGCGAAAGATATGCGACCACCGATCTGGACGTGATTGTCGAAGAACCGGAACGGGTTTCGGTTTCTGCCTTTGCCGACAACGCCGGACAAAAGTCGACCGGAGTTTATCGCACCGGTGCGCTGGCGGCGGTACGGAGTTTGACCGGATACCGCGACAATTTGAATTTGGGCGGCGTTGTGAGCGAAGGTTCAAACGCCCTGTTCGGCTCTTTTGATATTCCGGAACCGTGGTTTAATACCCGGATCGGCGTCGGCGCCGACTATTCGGATACCGAAATTGTCGGCGGCGATCTGAGAGCGTTGGACGTTACCGGCAACTTTTATAATTATTACTTCTATTTGAAACGGCCGGTTTATGTCACCGACAGTTTTGTCAACAATCTTAATTTTACCACCAGTTTTAAAAACGGCGCCAGTTATATCGGCGATTTTCGTACCCAAAAGGTTTATACCGACACGCTGAGTTTGTCGTGGGACAGTTTAAAACTGTTTCCCGGCGGTTATTTGTACAATCAGTTGGGAGTGACCAAAGGCGCCAAGCTGATTGACGGCGAGCGTTCGTTTTGGCACTTTAATTATAACGGCGAATTCCAGCAGAGCTTTTGGAAGGACTTTGCGGTTAACGTTAAGGCCAAGGCGCAGTACAGCGAGCAGGAATTTCTGCCTTCTTCGGAACAGTTTCAGGTCGGCGGCGTCAATTCGGTGCGCGGTTATACCGAAGGAATGCTGGTGGGAGACAAAGGATTTGCGGTGATGAACGAACTGCAGTATGACCTTAAGCCGCTGATCGATGCCGACTGGGTCGACGGTGCTAAAGTGTTTGCCTTTTTTGATTGCGGTCACGCCTATGCTTCGGATAGCAATAACCAGAAAAACGCCAACCGCGCGTTTATATACAGTACCGGTGTCGGGGCGAGAGTGGGGCTGTTTGAACGGTTTAATGCCAATTTTACCGCGGCGTTTCCGCTCAAGGAACATGATTATTATGATCAAGACGAGGACGTTGAATTTTTATTCTTTATTCAAACCAGAATTTGGTAGGAGCAGATCATATGTTTAGAAAAATTATCACCTATCTGACCATTTACAGTTTTTTGTATTCCAACGTCTGCTTTGCCGCCATGATTACGCCGGACGGGCGCACGCAAACCGCCGTCAGCGTCAACGGCAATACCTATCATGTCAAGAGTCCACCGTTTCGGGTAAAAACGCGTTCAATTCGTTTTCCAATTTTGCCGTTTATCAGGGGAAAACCGTCAATTTGTATCTCCCCGGGCATACCCTGAATTTGATTAATCTGGTGCGGGACAAAAAAAACAACATCGACGGCATTTTAAATTCGATTAGGAACGGCAGCGTCGGCGGCAATGTTGTTATCCTCAACCCGCACGGAATTGCCATCGGCAAAACGGGCGTGGTCAACGTCGGTTCACTGATGCTTTCTACCCCCAATAAAGAATTTATAGATCAGGTGATTGCTCAGGACGGCAGCATTTCGGAACTGGCGACCAAATCGGTTTTGGCCGGCGATTTGCCGATCAATCCCACCGGGGTGATCTCGGTCAAGGGCAAAATCAAAGCACTGGATTCGGTATCGGTTAAAGGCGGCCAAGTGGTGAACACGGGTGAAATTCTGGCCAATCTGAAACCGACCAAAGTTTCCGATATTGTCAATCTCGGCGGAATAGATCCCGATGCGCCGCTGACGTTTAAAGACGGCCGGATCGGAATTTTTGCCGAAAAGGATGTTGTCAACGCGGGAAAAATCAAAGCGGACGCCGGTTTGACGGCTGCCGCCGGAAAAGTGACGGTCAAAGCCAAGAATAACATTGATCTGCAAAACGGTTCACTGATCAGCGCAGACGGTTCGTCGGCATATGAAGGCGGCGGATCAGTGCTGTTGTTGGCCGATAACCGTTCGATTTTGCGCCGGGGAGCAACGGTATCGGCAAATGCTTATTCGGTTGCGGCCGAAGGCGGTTTTGTGGAATTAAGCGCTCTGCGGGAAGTGGATCTTGCCGGCGGCACCATGAGCGCCGGCGGACGCAACGGCATTATCTTCATTGACCCGGAAGTTCTGAACATTTCTTCCGACAGCGCTTATCTCGGCAATGACAATATTTATGCGGTTGCCAATACGATTAATGTCAAGCAGGGGGTAAACCTGACCAAAGAAAACGGCAATATTACCCTGATCGCCCGCGATACCGATGCCGGTTGGGTTAAAAACAGCAGCGCTTTTCTGAATATTGAAGACAATGCGGTGCTGAAAGGTAAGAATGTTTATTTATATGCGTTGGCCGGTGACGCCAAAGTTCTCGACGGTATCGTTACCGGGAAAACGCCCGCAGACAACGGCAGTTCGGCTCTGAGCCAAATCGGCGAAACGGTTAAGGCCAAAGGGCTGGAGTTTTTTGACGCTCTCACCGATAAGGGATTGTTGGTCGGCTACGGCAAAGCCGATGCGCGGGCCGAAATTAATATCGGCAAAAACGTAACGATTGCGGCGGACGAAGAAGTTAAGATCAATTCAAAAGTGGTTTCGGCGGTCGAAGTCTCGAGCCTGGGAGCCGGAATTGATGTTGTGGTCAGCGAAAACAGCGCCGCTTCGGCAATTACGGTTGACAGCGGCAGCAAAATCAGCGGCAAAAACGTTTCGATCGTTTCGGATATTGACAGTTCGACCGCGGCGGAGGCCAAAACGATTGCCTACGGCGACGGCCGGGGAGTGCCGGTCGATATCGCGGTGGCGGTCGGCTTGTCCGATACGACGAACAAAATTGATATTAAAAACGGTTCGATGATTACGGCACAAAACGATCTTACCATCGATGCCGTAACCAAGAAATCGCAACAGGTTTCTGCCGAAGGGATGGCTTATCAGGACGGTTGGGCGGCCGCCGGCGTTGCTTACAGCGAGTCGCACGGTGCCAGCGACGTTACCGTCGGCGGAACGATTAAAGGCAGTACGGTCAACATCGGTTCGGAAATCCGCGCCGTCAAAAACGCGTCCTCGGCCAAAACCACCGTCGGCACCGGTCTTTTTGACCGCCCGCACGTTTGGGTCGGCAATAAGATTTTGGACGGCTTGTCAAAATGGATAACCAAAATTCCGGCGCAGACCCACGCCCAAAGCAATACCAAGCTGGCCATGAGCGGTGCCGTTTTTTACAGCGAACACAGCAATCGGGCCAATGTTAAGGTCCTTAACAATTATGGCAGCGGGCAGACGGCCGCCGATGCCGGAACGACTTCCGTCAGCGGGGACAAGGTGACGATTTCGGCTCATGTGTTGGACATGATCAGCAACAGCGCCGGGGCCAGCGTATCGCCCAAAACCAAAAAAGACGATCATTCCGAGGATCAGAACAAAGAAAACTCTTTTGCCGGCGCGGTCGGCTACGGCGTTTATGACAATGACAGTTACGCGGAGATCGGCAGCGGTGCAGCCGTCAACGCTTCGCAGACTCTTGACGTCGTTTCTTCCAGCGAAGCGCCGCTCGGCTGGCCCGATACATCGATTTTTGATGTTTTTGATAATCTGAGCGGCAACCTTATCGACAAAGGTAAGGGGTTGTTGGATAACATCAGCGATTATATGGAAAAAAATCCGCTTTCGATTTATACTTCGCTGGTGAAAAGTTCGGCCAACACCAGTTCCGGCGGCGCCGGAGACGGGCAGGAAAGCGACACCGGCGTGGTCGGCGTTGCCGGTGCTGTCAACATTATGAAATTCAATCACAAGTCCGATGCTCTGATCAGTGACGGTGCGCAAATCAATCAGCTGTATAATCCCGAAAACCCGAATTTTGAAAAGCTTGACAAGGCGCCTTCGGTTAATGTGGAGGCCAAAAGCTATGCCGAAACTTTGAATGTTTCGGGCGAATACGGCGGCGCTGCCAAATACGGCTTGGGCGGTTCATATTTGCAGACCTGGTATGACAGTAAGGTTAATGCGGTTATCGGTGACAATGTTAAGCTTTATGCCGGCAATTTGGATGTTGACGCCGGCGCCACGCACCGCAATTTGTCGTTGGCAGCGGCCGGCGGTTATAAAAAAGCGGACAGTTTTGGTTTTCAGGGAACTTTCAATTGGTTGAAATCGGATTCGGCCGTGCTGGCGCAAATCAGCCGTCAGGCGGATGTGATGATTGATGCCGCTGACGAAAAAAGCTGTGTTCGCGTCAATGCGGAAAGCACTAACGGTTTTATCAACATCGCCGGCGGCCTGGTTCGCGGATCGGCGGTCGGGATGGGAATGTCGGGCGCACTGAACGACATTACTCAAAACACGCAGGCCGTGATCGGACGGTTGCAGACGGATCCGACGACGGGAGTTCTGCCGGCCGGCCGGTTGTCGAGCAATGCCGATGTGGTTGTCAATGCGCAAAACCGGTCGGCCCTGTATGCCGTTTCGGCAGCGGGGACTCTGGTTACCCAAGGCAAAGGCGAAGACGACGGCAAGCAGAAATTCGGTCTCGGCATTTCCGGCACCGCCTCCTACAATACGCTTGAAAGCATTGCCGATGCTTATATCAACGATGCCGCGGTCGAAGCGCGGGCAAACGGTGCGGGCGCCAAGCCGGATCTCACGCTTACCGCCGATAACGACACTGATGTTCTGACGGTCGGCGGCGGGGTGGCTTTGGTCAAACAAAGCGGCACCGAAGTCGGCATTGCCGGTGCGGTCGGCATTAACAATTTGCGCGGTTCGCGTTCGGCGGCGTTTATTGACAATGCGCGGATCAGCGGTTTTGACAAGCTGAAGGTCAATGCCCGGGCTGCCGGCAATATTATCGCGGCTGCCGAAAGTGCGGCCGGTGCGTTCGGCAAAACCGGCGTAACGATTGCCGGTGCGGTTTCGGTCAATCAAATTGACAATACAGTTGCATCTTATATTCGCAACGCCGATCTCGGGCAAACAAAATATGTGGAAGTCGGCGACGCCGAGATAACGGCGAACAACAGCGCCGATATTTTTGCGTTGGCCGGTAATATCTCCGCGGCTTCCGGCGGCGGTGTCGGCAGTTCGGTTGCGGTTAACAATATAAGTAATACCACGGAATCTTATGCCAAAGACGCTGCCGTCAGGGCAACCGGCGGCAACGTTATCATGACGGCGCAAAACAATTCGGAGATCGAAACTTCTTCCGCCGGGGTAGCTTACGGCGGAAAAGCAGCGGTTTCGGGTTCTGTTTCGGTCAATAATATCAATAACCGTACCCGCAGCTATGCGGATAACTCACGCTTAAATGCGCAAGGCAGCGTTTTGGTCAAGAGTTTTGCCAAAAGCGTCATCAATTTTTACGGCGGCATGATTGCGCTGAGCAGCAAAGGTATCGGCGGCGGCGGAACCGTGACCGCCAACTCGGTGACGGAAAATACTTCGGCGGAAATACGCAACGGTTCGCAGGTAACCGCTTATGGTCACAGCAGCGCCAAGAGCAATCCGGATGATGAAGGCGTAACCGGCGTCGGTGTGACGGCGGCCAATGACGATGTTGTCAATTTGTACGGTGTTAACGCCGGGCTCGGCAAACAGGCCGGGATCGGTGCCAATGTGGCCGTCAGCCGGATTAATAATCATACGGCGGCGCGGATTGACGGTTCTGCCGTCAACGCCGACTTAAGCGGCGGTGGGGATAATCGTTATAATAACGGACAACGGATTACGGTCGCCGCATCTGACCGCACCCGGATGGAAACCCATGCCGGTACGCTCGGCGTCGGCGGTACGGTAGGGGTCGGTTTGTCGTCGGTAACCACTCTGGTCGAAAAAAACACCGTTGCCGAAGTCAACGCCTCCACGGTCAAATCTAAAAATGACATTGCGGTGACAACCGATGCCAAAACTTATTTTAATTCGGTTGTGGTCGGCGGCGCGGGCGGAAAAGTCGGTGTTGCCGGCAACGTGAATGTTGCGGAAATCAATAATCACAACCATGCCTTGATCGACGGTTCCGATGTAACCGGATTTGGCGATACGAGGGTCGAAGCCCGGGATGTCACGCGGCTGGGCAAACGCCTGAATGACGACGGCAGCGAGGAAGATTTTGCGGTAGCGCTGGGTGCCGGCGGAGTCGGTCTTTACAACGGTACCGGCGCCTCGGTTTTGGTGTCGGGGATCAGAAATGACACTTTGGCCAAAATCGCCAACTCGATTGTCGATACGGCGAAAGATCTGGTTGTCAAAGCCGATTCGCAAAGCAGCGTTCTTTCGTATGTATTTGCGGCCGGTTTGGGAATTTATTCCGGCGTTGCCGGATCGGTTGCCGTCAATACGATTGATAACACGACCGAAGCGTATATCAGCGAAGACGACGGTAAAACAACCCGTATTAACGGACGGTTCGGCAACGATTCTCAAGATGTGGTTCTCTCCGCCGTCTCAGATGCCGCGATAGAGAATTTGCTCGGTTCGGCTGCCGGCGGTTTGGGATCGGGCGGCGCCTCGGTTGACGTCTCGACAATCAACGGCAAAACGTCTGCCGGGACCGTCGGCAAACTGGCGTTGAACGCCGGTCGCGACATTGATGTCAAAGCGGAGTCGACTCGTCGGATCAGCGTCGAAGGAATTGCCGGTGCCGGCGGTGTCGGAACTTTGGCCGGCGCGGTTTCAATCGTCAGAGTCGGCAGCGGCTATACGGAGGATATGCAGTCGCAGACCGTCGGTGTGTTGGAAACGGTAAATAATGAAATTTCGCGTAACCACGAATATCAAACCGGTTTAAATTATGAAGGCCTGAACGACGATTTGATCCTTTCTGATTTTGACCGCGACGTCAACCGTGAGTTTGCGGCCGGTGTCAGTCGCGAAACCGGAACTTCGGCTTATATCGGCGCCAGAACCAAAGCATCCGCCGGTCGCAATCTGGCGGTTAAGGCAACCGATGCCGTCAATACCCATAATCTGACCGGTCAGGTTTCGGGCGGCGGCGCCAGTGCGGGCGCTTCGGTGTCGATTACCGATATTCGCAATGCCGCCAAAGCCTACATCGGCGGTAACGCCCAAGTGAAAACGGCCGGGAACCTGGAGATCGGTTCGTTGGTTAAAACCGGGATCGACAGCAAAGCGATGGGTGGTGTGGTTGCCGCCATGTTTGCCGCCGGCGGTTCGGTTGTCAATGTCAATTCGGACAATACCGGACAGGCTTATATCGGCAACGGGGCGGTTGTCGAAGCCGATAACGTGGCGCTGAAATCTCAGGACGAATCCGAAATCGCGGCAACAGCTGCCGGCGTTAACGCGTCGTTGGGCGGTGCTGCCGGCGCTTCGGTTGCGGTTGTTCATAAAAACAATGACGTGCAGTCGTTTATCGGTGACGGTGTACGAATGACGGCGCGAAAGCTGGAAAGTCAGGCCGGGGATGATGTAACGACCGAAGTACACGCGATTGCCGGTGCGGCCGGCGTCGTCAGCGGCGAAGCAACTTATGCCGAAAGTTCAATTGTCAGCAAACTGCGTTCCTACGCCGGCAAAGCGGTTTTGAAACTGTCCGACGGTTTTCGGATGTACACTTCGGGTTCTTCCCGCGGTAATGCGGAAGCGCTGGGTGTCAATGCCGGCCTTCTGAGTGTCGGCGCTTCGGTTGCCAAATCGGGCTTGCAGTTGGATAACCGAGCGGAAATTGACGACGGCGCCGAAATTTCCGCCGCTGATGTTTATTTGGCGGCCGGACAGTTGAAAGCCGACGCCGTTGCCGATTCTCTGGCGGCGGCCGGTGCATTGATCGGCGGCAACGGTGCGACGGCAAATACGGACGTCGGCGGTACGGTCGAAGCTAAACTCGGCGACGGCGTCAAATTAAATAATACCTCGGCGGTGTCGGTCCTGAGCGTAAGCAACACCAAACAGGCGGCGACCGCTTCTGCTTACCGCGGCGGAATTTTGGCTGCCGGCGCAACGGTTGCCGGTGCGCGCGGACACCTGAATACGTTGGCCGGGGTCGGCGCGTTGAATTTGACGGCCGATCAGTTAACGATTAAGGCCGAAGCCGAGGATGTTTTGTATGCCGAAGCTGTTTCCGGCAGCGGCGGGATTATTTCCGGCGCGGCGGCGGTGGCTGATACCCGCAATGAAGCCGCCACCAAAGTCACAGTCGGAAAAGAGGGCAAAAACGGCCATTTCGATCTCAAAGAGCTGAAAATTTCGGCCGTACGAACCGTGAAACAAAACGGGACGGCCAACTCCGTCAACGCTTCGGTGGTCGGTGCCAGCGGGGCCCGGCTTGATAACCTGTCGGTTGCCGAAACGGCGGTCGACGTTTTGGGCCACACCGACTTTGCCGTTAATGACGTTGAGATCAAAGCGCTCAACAGTTACGACAAAAGCCGCAAATTTGCTTACGGTAACGGCGGTTGGAGCGAATCTGATTTGGATTATAATATCGAATCCGGGTCGGGCGGCGTGATTGACGCGCCGGCCGTGATCAGCAAAACCGTCATCGACAATCGGGCGACAGTCAGTTTCGGCGCCGATACGGTTTTTGGACGCAATTTGTTACGGCGGCAAAAAGGAAAGAGCGGAAAATTTGTCGTTTCGGCGCTCAATGACGTTAAAGCGGTTGACAAGGCCAAACTGATCAGCGGCGGCGTGTTGGCGATTGCCGATACGGTTTCGTCGGTGGATAACCGGCGCAATAAAGCGGCGGTAAATTTGAACGGCCGTGTGATCTCCGACGGCGATTTAATGTTGACGGCAAATTCCAACGCCGATCTCAGTTCGGAAGTTTATGTCAACACTTACGGCGTTTCGGGAGTGGCGGCAGGTCGCGCGGTTGCCCGGACTTCTGCCGACAATTCGGTGCTTTTTGCATCCGATTCTTATACGATGTCCTACGGAGATTTGTATGTCTATGCCGGTCAGGCTTATCAGGATTACAGCGGCAGCAACCGGCTTAATTCTCGTGTTTACCTGTGGAACAACACGGCGCTGCCGTTCTCCGATCCCGAAGTTGAAGCCGCCGTCAGCATCAATAATCTGATCAATGTGGCCTCCGGTGCCGTTTTGCGCAGCGGCCGCGACATTTATCTGACTTCGAATATGGGCACGGCGATTGCCGACGGTTTATCGAAAGCGCAAAATCCCTATAATCAGTTGTTGTCGTTGGAAGACAAAGTTTTCAACGGCAGCGTCAATAACGATTCGCGGATTGAAGTCAACGGCATCGCCGAGGCCGGGGTAAACAATATTCAGTCTTATGTGATTGAGCGTGACGGCCGGGTAAAGGTAACCGTCGGTGACGACAGTTTTTACGACGATGACCGGCTTTATCACCAAAAAAGCACAGAAAAGCTTTACAGTGCGATTACAGAGGAAATTGTCCGCCTTAAAGAACTGCGGGCAGACTATATTCACGATCAGGAAGCCAAAACTTATTATGACAAGGAAATTGCCGCTTTGCAGGCAAAACTGACTCTGCTCGGACTTTACAGCGAAAACGGCGGCGTTGTGAACACCACCGTTGATTATATTACCCTTAATGATATTTATGCCCAGCCGGGCGCGATTAATCTCAATACGGAGCAAATGCTCGGCAGCGGAACTTTGTCGGTGACCAGCGACGCTTCGGTGACGATCGAAAACAACAGTCCGGCTTTTATGCGTGTTTCCGATGTCATTATTCCCGAACGCGACGGCGGGACGATCAAACTTAAAGGCGCCGCGGTTACTTCCGATCTGGGCGCGCTCAAAGTGCGAATTGCCGAAAAAACCGCCGCCGATTCGTCGGTCACGATCCGTTCGAATATCCCTGCCAACCAGGGACGGGCGCCCAATATCGACATTGACGGAACCGTCTCCAATTACGGCGGCAATGTCAAAATAGCCAACGCTGCCGACAGCATTTACGTAAACGGCAGCATCAACGGCAAAAACCTGCAACTTGAAGCGGGACGTGATATTTATCAGGCTTACAGCGAGGGTTTCCGTCATATCGGCGGTGACCCGGCAGCGGCATGGAAAGACATTGCTTCCGCCAACGAAAGCAACCATCTGGGTGACGGCACCGCTTCGTCTTCGTCCAACGCCGAAGTGACGTCGCCGCGTTCTTCCATGGTTGCCGGCAACAATATTTTCCTCAGCGGCCGTTACGTCAACCTGAACGGTTTGGTTCAGAGCGGCACCACCGACTATCAGCTCAACATTAACGATCGAGAGGTGCAGTTGGCCGGCGGCTTGACCTCGTCAAACGCCCTTGACGACTATAACCGCAACAAACGGTACGATTATAATGCTTCGCCGTTGTATAAGCTGGCTGACAAATACGGAAACATCGACGCTTATTATAATGTGCTGACCGGGCAGATCGAACTGTCGGACGTCCGGGTGGAAGGCGGTTATGTCGAAATTTACGGCCATATTCTCAATACTTCGGCCGGCGGGGGAGAAATTATGGTTGCCGACGGTTTCGGCCGCGTCAATATCAACAACAATTCCGGTAAGGAAATGGTGGTCAACAATCTGAGTCTGTCAAACCGCATTTCCGGCGTGATCAAAATTACCGATCTGGCCAAGACCAACGCTCAGGGAGATTATCTACAAACGACTTATACCCGCAACGGCAATCAGATTACGGTGGCGGACAACAACGGTACCAACCGTCAAATTGAGGCGGCGCAGGATGCCGAAGGAAAATCGAGTGCCGTGTATTCGCCGTCGGCCGGTCAGCGTTATGTTTGGACCACCGGACAAAAGTCCACCAGCGAAACCACCAAAACCTATCAGGGAGAGTCGTTCTGGGGAATGGACTGGCTGGTTCCCGATACCGGAGAAGGCATAACGGTTACCGGTCCCACCCCGGTAGGAGACCCGGTTCGTTTGGCTGAAGGCGAACGGATAGAAATCAGTGCCTCGGACAATTTGTACGAATATAACAAAGATTCTTATGTGTCGGATCAGGAACAGCATATTTATCATAACGTTGACACTTGGAGCGAAGGTTGGTGGATTTTCTCGGTTGACAAATATAAAGTGACCGACAAGTACCAAACCGGCACCACTCACGTCAATACCCACAGCATCAAAGCCGATTATGACGTCAAAGTGTCGTTTAAGGGGTATGACAGCGCGCTGGCGGATATCGTTTCGCGCTCAGACATTATTTTGAGCGGGGTTGTCAACAATCAGGGCGGCACCACCAATATTGTTACCGAGGGTGCGGTCAGAACCGGTTCCGATTATGCGCGCATTTTGGGACAGGGGCTTAATATTACCGCCAACAACGGTATCGGTGCCGACGGGACGGCGCTGGCGGTGGATATTGCGGGCGGAAATCTCAATGTGACCAACCGGGTGAAGGGTGATGTCAATCTGCAAACCGCCGGCAGCGATTTTGTGTTCCGAAACGTTGTAAACAACGGCGGCAACACGTCTGTGTTTGCCAACGGAAGCATCCGCGGTATTGCCGCCGATTCGCTGATCAGCGGCCGACAGATCAATCTGACTGCTTCGACCGGATCGGTCGGCACTTCCGGGCAAGCGTTGCAGATTCAAACGTCGGGTGATCAGAGCGGTGCACTGACGGTTCTGGCGGCTAAAGATGTCAACTTAGCCCAACAGAACGGCGATTTGGGACTGAACAGCGTTGTTTCCCTGGACGGCGATGTAACGCTGAACGTTAAAAACGGCAGTGTTTTTGACGCGAACACCAACGAAGTTTATGATAACAAAACGGTGGAACAGCTGAGCAAAATCTGGGATGACATGGGGCTGGACAACGGCAATCTGCAAATGAAAGAGGCCTTTCTCAATGAGAAAAAAGCAGAATATAATGCTTACTGGCAGTATAAGTCGCGCCAGCCGGACGGTGCCGAACCGGAATTTAGGTTTACGGCGGCGGAAAAACAGGCCCTGCTGAACAAAGAATTAAATGACAGCGAAAAACAGGCAATCGGCGCCGAGCGGATTACCGAAGAATATATTGCCCGGCTGGAAGCCGATAAAACGGCGGAATATAAAAAGCTGGCAGCGGTTTACGGCGATGAGGGAAAATACGGTTCGCAATATGACGCCGGGTGGAATTATCAACTGAGCGAAGCCGAAAGCGCCGATTTGGCGGCCGGCGCCGGTTGGAACAAAAACCAGTTGTCATACAGTATTTTCAAAGCCAAGGAAGGTGATGTCGTCGACACCCAATACATGATAGAAGATCCCAACATTGTCGGTAAAAAGGTTACCGTTGCCGCCGCCGGTTCGATCGGACGTGACGAGGGCAGTGTAGTGATTGATCTGACGCAGTTGGCCGAGGACGGCGATATCGATAAAAAACTGCTGATCGCTTCGGCCGAACGCGATAATTTGGAAATTTCCGAAGACGGCAACACCATTACCGTTTACAAGCGCGAAGACGTTGATATCCATGCCGACGCCGTCAATTTGACCGCGAACGGCTATATCTATCTCGGCGGTGAACAGGATATCAACATCAACCGGATTGAAGCCGGTGCCGATCAGAAGGTTACCATTGCCGGTGCCAAAGGAATTTATAATGTTGCTTCGGCGGCCGACGCTCCCAACATCATCGGTAAGGATTTGATCTTAGAGGCGGCCGACGGCAGTGTCGGCACGGTTGACAAGGCATTAAACCTGCAATTGACGGACGGAGCAAAAATAACCGCCCGCAGTCAAAACGATATTTTCCTCAATTCAACCGGCTCCGGCGATTTGGTCATTGACCATATGTTGGCCAAAGACGGCGTGCTGAACTTAAACAGCAGCGGCAGACTGACGGCGGCGGTTGCCGAAGGAGATATCGTCAATTTGCAGGGGCAGAGCATTGTCGTCAATGCGACGGCGGTCGGCAGCGAAGACGCCTATCTGACGGTGGCTCTCGGCGATCAAAAGGATGAAGAACATACGCTGAGCGTTAACGCCGGCGAAGACGTCAACATCAGTCATCTCGGTGATCGTGAACTGCGGATAAAATCGGCAACGGCCGGCAAGACTCTGCGTTTGAAGTCGGCTTCCGACATTGCCGCCGCTGATGACGATACCGTTTTGTCGGGATCGCGGATTGAGTTTAACGGTATTGCCGGTAATATCGGCGCTGCCGATCGTTATATGAAAGTTTCTGCCGATACTTTGCAGGCGTTTGCCGGCGGGGACATTTATCTCGACAGCCAAAAGTCTGCGGTGTTTGAGCATCTCGGTTCCGGCGGCGATACCAAAATCCGTTCTGCCGAAAATATCACTTTGAATGATGTGCGTTCTGACGGCGGCTTTTTGTTGGAAGCTGCTCAAAATGCATGGTTGCGGGATGTGAACGTTGCGAGCGCGCTGACGGTTGAGAGCGCCGGCAAACTGACAGCAGATAATCTGGATGCCGGCAAGACCGTAACTTTGACCGCTGCGGAAGCCGATTTGGATCATATTCGTGCCGACGGTGACATCAGAGTGGCGGTTGACGGCGGCAAGCTGACGGTGGATAACCTGGATGCCGGCAAGACCGTAACTTTGACCGCTGTGGAAGCCGATTTGGATCATATTCGTGCCGACGGTGACATCAGAGTGGCGGTTGAC
>CAJUKS010000002.1:0-81544 GCA_910587405.1 uncultured Alphaproteobacteria bacterium | reverse complement strand
GGCGCTAATCTGATCGGTGCCTTAACTTCTGCCGACGGCGATATTGCAATAGACGTGGCTAAAGCCGATGCAAACCTGCGCGGCACCCTCAAGGCGGGTAACGGCGAGGTTCGCGTAAGCGCGGCAAATTCGATTTTGAATGCCGGTGCCGGCGCCGAAGGCGCGATCGTTGCCAACACGGTTGACTTGACGGCACAAAAAGGATCCGTCGGTACTGCGGACAATTATCTGACGGTCGATTCTTCCTATCACCGTGCCGGTTGGATCAATGCATTGGCTCAAAAAGGAATTTATATTGACGAGGTCAGCGGCCCGATGAATATCCGTCAATTTGTTTCCGGCGGCGACATTGACATGCGGGTGGACAGTTCGGTTGTCGGTATCGCCCATGCCGATCCTGCCCTGCCGCATTTTAAGGCCGATAACATCACGTTGCATTCCAAAGGGCAGATCGGTCGTTCGGATAATCCGTTGGTGCTGGCGCTGAATAATAATCGCCGGGGCAAAATCAATTTGCAGGCCGGTCAGGGGATTGCCGTTCGCAAATTAGGAGATGGTTTGGTTTCGGATTATATTTATAATGACGGCAGGGGCAAAATATGGATTGAACTTCCGTCGGGGCATGCCCATATTGCCGATGTTCGGGCTGTTGACGGCTTTGAACTGACGATCCGCGAGGGAATGCCGTTCTACAATATCTGGTTGACCAACCTTGATCTGGAAGCGCGGATGATTAATCCGCCGTATACCGAGTATCCGGAAGAAAATCCGATTCGGATCATGAGTCGGCCGCTGGACGCGCGTTATCGCTTGCAGCTGGACCGGGGACTGTTCCTGAACACCGGGAGTGCTGCCGATGAAGAAAAGCTGTCCCTGTTTTAGGGGAACGGCAACCGGCCGGTCAAAAAAAGCCCCGGTCTGATTAACCGGGGCTTTTTGATAAACTTCAGTTTTTGAAATCTTACAAAATGCTCAGATTTTCGGCAGAAATTTTGCCTTTATGTTCGATTGCGTCATAAGAAATTTTCTGGTTTTCCTGCAGAGCGCGCAGGCCTGCTTTTTCTACCGCACTGATATGAACAAAGATGTCTTTCGAGCCGTCTGCCGGTTCGATGAAGCCGTAACCTTTGCGGGTATTAAACCATTTAACTGTTCCATTAGCCATTTTAATTTTTCCTTTTCTAAAATAAATTTACAGATGCCCACCTTGGGCAGCCTGTGCCGTAAAGATTTTTCCTGACGTGTAGAAAAATCTTTTTGGCATAAAAAAGAAAAATCTAGTTCGGGGTTTTGCCGTTTTGAAGCGACCGTAAAAATCTAACGCAGATTTAACAATACACTTATTTTTCTAAATAGCAACCTCTATTTAATTTTTTTTAATTTCTTGACAGGGCAGGGATAAAATGTTTTAGTTTTAAAACGCTAAATTTTAATGAGAATGACTATGACTGCCGATCTTTTGAAAACCAGGCGTTTTCTCCCTTTGCTGATTACCCAGTTTTTGGGCGCCCTCAATGACAATTTGTTCAAAAATGCTCTGTTGACTCTGGTGACGGTCAATATGACCGCACAGTCGGATATTCTGTCCAACCTGATTGCCGGGCTTTTTATTTTGCCTTTTTTCCTTTTTTCGGCCACGGCCGGACAAATGGCCGACAAATATCCCCGCGACCGCATCGCCCGCATTTTAAAAATAACGGAAGTGGTTTTGATGATCGGCGTTGCCGCGGCATATTATTGGTATAACCTGCCGCTGTTGGTGGTGATTATGACTTTAATGGGGGCGCAGTCGGCTTTCTTCGGTCCGGTCAAATACGCCTTGCTGCCGCAACAGCTGCAGCCGCAGGAATTGGTTGCCGGCAATGCCTATATTGAAAGCAGCACCTATATGGCGATTTTGCTGGGGCTGATTCTCGGCACCCTGCTGCCGACGGCAGCTACCGTCGCCGTTTTGATTGCGCTGGCGGCCGCCGGTTATCTGTCGGCACGGCAAATTCCTCATGCGCCGGCGCCGCGCCCGCAATTGAAGATTGCCAAAAACGTTTTTGTTTCGACGGTTGAAAATTTTCGTTTTTTGCGCAAACACCGGTTGATCTTTATGAGCATTCTCGGTGCGACCTGGTTTTGGATTATCGGTGCGTTGGTGGCGGTGCAGATTTATCCCCTGTGCGGAAAGATATTGAATACCGGCGAAGGCGTCATCACCTTTTTTCTGGTTTTGTTTTCGGTGGGCGTGGCGGTCGGTTCTTTTTGCTGCAGCCGCATTTTAAAAGGATTTGTTCATGCGACTTACGTGCCGCTGAGCGCCGTCGGCATGGGCGTGAGCCTGTTTTTGCTCTACTGGTTTTCGTCTGCTTATCCGACTCCGGCCGAAAAAATTTCTTTTGCGGCTTTCTTTTTGCAGCCGCATGCTTTCGGAATAAGCTTCAATTTGTTTGCGCTGGCGTTTTGGGGCGGCATGTATATTATTCCGCTCAATGCCTTTATGCAAAGCCGCGCGCCGAAAGCTTATGTGGCAACGGTAATTGCCGGCAACAATATTTTTAATGCGCTGGGGATGACGCTGGCGGCGGTCTTTGCCGTTGCCTTTCTTGGGTTCGGCTTGTCGTTGCCGCAGTTGTTTTTGGCCATGGCGTTTTTCAGCGGTCTGGTTTCGCTCTATATATGCGCTTTGTTGCCGGATGCTCTGACGCGTTCGTTGGTGCAGAGTTTGCTCGGTTTTCTGTTTCACGGCAGGGTGAGCGGCATTGCCAACTTTAAGCGTGCCGGTTCGAAAGTCCTGATTGTTTCCAACCATGTGTCGCTGCTGGACGGGGTGTTGCTGGCGGCGTTTATGCCGGAAAGAATCACTTTTGCGATTAATACCGGCTGGACTCAAAAATGGTTTATACCGGTGATCCGGCTTCTGGTCGACTTTTATCCGATTGATCCGGCGAATCCGTTGTCGGTGCGCGCCTTGGCCGAGGAAATCAGGAAGGGCCGTAAAGTTATGATTTTTCCCGAGGGGCGGGTGACAACCACCGGTGCGATGATGAAAGTTTATGAAGGAGCGGGCGTGATTGCTGCTAAAGCCGGTGCCAAAATTCTGCCGGTGCGTATCAACGGTGCTCAATATTCCAAGTTTTCCTATTTGAAAGACAAGTTTCCCACTCGTTGGTTTCCGCGTATTACCCTCAGCATTATGGAGCCCTGTCGGTTCGATTCTCCGGCCGGCGGTCGAGAAGCGCGTCATCGGGTGGCGCAGCGTCTCTATAATCTGATGGCCGAAATGATTTATAAGACGGCCGACTGCAAAAGCAGCTTAAGCGGCGCGTTGCTCTTTGCGGCCAAAACTTACCGCAACCGTCATGTGGCGGCACAGGAACCGGGCAGGCGTCCGCTGACTTTCGGCAGTTTGTTGCGACGTAGTTATGTGCTGGCCGCCGCGCTTCGGCGTTGTTGGCCCGAAGCAGAGCGGATACGAATACGGTTTTGCGGCGGGATTGATCATCTGATCTTGTTTTTTGCCGTGCAGCTGTGCGGCAAAACGGCTGAGTTTGTCGCGGAAGGAGAAATGACGACGGAAGAACCGCTGCTGAGTTCGTTAACCGAAGTTCCGGTCAGCCGGGGGGACAAAATCCGCGGTTTTTGGGGACGGCTGCGGCGCCGTTCGCCGGCGGTGTCGCCTGATGCGATTGCTTTAATCCTGCCCGACGACCGCGGCGGGACCGTTGAGCTTTCGCATCGCAATCTTTTGGCAGCCTGCAATCAGCTGAATACGGTTCTGCCGTTAAACGTTCGCGACCGGGTGCTCAACGTTTTGCCGCCGTATACGGTGACCGGATTCGGTCCGGCCACTTTGTTGCCGCTGTTTTCAGGAAGCCGGATTCTCTTTTATCCGCATCCGGGGCACGGTCGGATTATTGCCGAGCTCTGTTATGATAACGAAGCAACGGTTTTGTTCGGTGACGAAACAGTTTTTGCCGGTTGCGGCGAAGCCGCGCATCCGTACGACTTTTTTTCGTTGCGTTGTGCGCTGGCCGACAGTTCGCTTACGGCGCAGACGTTCGATCTGTGGGTTAAGAAATTCGGAGTGCGGATTTTGGAAGGATGGATACCGCAGGCGTGCGGCGCCGCGGTCAGCTTTAACACGCCGCTTTATAATCGCTGGGGCAGTTGCGGCGCTTTGCTGCCGGGCGTATCCTACCGAAACGGCGTTTTGAAATCGGACAGTTTTGCCGGAGGAAAATTTGTTCCGTCCTCGGCTTTGCAATTTGACGATGACGGCTACCTGTGTCCGCCGGCGGATTGTTAAACCGTCTTTTCCGATTCTCGCAAATAAACTTTTTTGACAAATTAAAACTTTGATAGACAAATATTTTTGTCTGTGTTATACTTCTCAATGAGAAAACTATAAACTTATTATATTATGAAAAGAATTATTTTTTTGGTACTGTGCGTAGCAGCTATGTCAGTATCCAACGTTTCCGCACAGGGTTATTATGGTGAACACCATCTTCCCGCCCGCGGATACGCCGATCCCTATTCCTATTCCTGGAGTTCCGGTCGCAGCGGCGTCAATCGTCACTATGAACCGAGACGCGGAAGAGGATATCGTGAGCCCCGGCCCAGCAAAGTAGCCAAGGCAGCATATGTGGCCAGCGAGATTCTGCGCGGTATCGTTATCGCCGATCGGATCTTCGCCCCCTACTGCACCGAAAGCTATTACAGCTATTTCGACAGCCACGAGCCCAACCGTTGGGTTTTCGGCCGTCGCGGTATGCCTTTCTGGCCGGTGAGATACATGAACAATTCGCCGTTCTATTGGTATCCGACGTCCTGCGGCAACATCGCGTTCTATACCAGCACCAACTGTATGTTAGGCGTAACGCTTGACGATCAGGTGCAGTTGATTCGCGATAACAATCGGCTGTATATCTGGAGTACCAGAGGCAGTCTGATGTCACGACAGGAATTGTATGCCGGTTGTCACAGTCATTTTGAGATGAATACGTCTCAAGGGCTTCGACTGGTGGAAATCTTTTATGACGGGGTCTGCCGGGTCAACTATGTTGACACCATGGGCAACGTGATCGAGAGCTACGAACTGTACTAAGGACTTTTTGGGAAAAGGAGCGACGGGTTGAACCGTTGCTCCTTTTCTGTTTTAAACCTGTCGGATCCGGCATTTAAAATACATTTTTTACCCCCATATTAAAAAAATAACCAACAAAGAAGGAGAAAAAAATGTTTTATCTGCGTCCGGCCAACCACCGCGGCCATACTTATACCGAATGGTTGAACAGTTATCATAGTTTTTCGTTCGGTCAATATTACGATTCCCGTTATATGGGGTTCAGCGACCTGCGGGTCATCAATGACGACGTGATTGTGCCTGACGGCGGCTTCGACACCCATCCCCATGACAATATGGAAATTGTCAGCATCGTGATATCGGGACGCTTGAAACATAAAGACAGTCTCGGTCATGAATCCGAACTGGGTGCGGGTGATGTTCAAACAATGACGGCCGGCCGCGGAATTGAACACAGCGAATTCAATCCGTCGGAAAAAGAACCGGTTCATTTTTTGCAAGTTTGGATTATTCCGCAACAGCGGGGGCTGGAACCGGATTATCAACAGCGTCGGTTTGCCGATGATAAGACGGATAATAAGCTTTGTCTGTTAGTTTCGCCGGATGGGGCGGAAGATTCGCTGCCGATCCGTCAGGACGCCCGGATCTGCCGGAGCCGTCTCGAGGCGGAGAAAACGATGGACTATCCGCTGGATGCTAAACGGGCGGTGTGGATTCAGATGATATCCGGCGCGATTGAAGTAAGCGGAAACTTGCTGGTCGGCGGCGACGGTCTGGCCGTTTATAAAGAAGACAAACCGCTGCATATTCGCGGCGTTGATACCCTGTCCGATTTTATATTATGCGACTTGCGCGGGTAAACTTCAGCGTTCGCTGTCACGGCAATTGAATTTCTGAATCGTTTCCGGACTGAGGTGGGTTTTGTTCATCCGTTTCATGGTGCCGTTGTAAGCGTAATTCAGAAAACAATACAGGCGCTTGTATGCGGGAAGGTTGTCTTCGCGCAGATAGCGTTTGAGCGTGTTAACGGCCATATGGATTTTGTTGCCGGAGAGTTGGTTTTGCCGTACCCGATAAAGCATCAGTTCTTCGTTGAGACCATAGAACTTGTAACCGCGGTGAAACAGGCCGACCCAGGTTTTGGCATCTTCACAAAGTTCCCGTTCTTCGGGAAAGCGGATATCCGGAATTTTTTCGCGATCGATCATGACGGTGGACAAGCCGATCTGAGTGGTTTTCATATATTGTACCAAATCGATTTCCGGATCGACTTCAACTTTTCCCTTGCTCAGAACTTCTCCTTTTTCGCTCATAAAAGCAAAACCGGTATGCGAAGCGGCCGCCTCGTTTTGTTGCATAAACTCGACCTGTTTGCTCAGTTTTTCGCATGACCATAAATCGTCCGAATCCAAAAAAGCGACATATCGGCCTTCGGCGGCTTCAATTCCCCGATTGCGGCAGGCGCCGACGCCGCTGTTTTGCGGTTGGTTTATGACTTTAATTCTTTTGTCGGCGGCGGCATAAGCGGCGGCAACCGTCCCGCTGTTGTCGGTGGAAGCATCGTTGACGATAATCATTTCCCAGTCGGTGTAAGTTTGGTTCAGAACCGACTGGACGGTGTGCTTGAGAAATTTTTCGCAGTTGTAAACCGGGATAATCACGGAAACTTTGTCCATTGTAAGGGGGCCCTTTCAAATAAGTTTGAATAACGCATTATATTCCGAATTGTGCTTAATGTAAAATAAAAATTCCCGGCCGGCACCGAACCGGAACAAAAAAATTGCCCCGCTAAAACCGTTGGGTTTTGTGCGGGGCAGGGTTTATACTAAGCATTTATCTTTCTTCATAAAAAGCCATGACAATGCTTCCGATTGCACCGGAAAAAAAGCCGATTCCGGCAAATTTCCACAAAGTGGCGCGCAAATCGGGAGAAACGCATTCAATGTCTGCGGCCAGAACCACCAGGTTAAAAACGATTAAAGCAACGCTCAAACCAAGCAGCCAATGAAAAATTTTTGCTATCGTGTTCATAGTATAAGTTTTTTGGTTAATAAATAAAAATAATTTCTCTTAACCATGATAATACTTTGTTTTTGTCTTTTTGTCAAATATATTTTTGATGTAGAAAAAACCGAAGTTATTCGGCGTTGGATGTAAAGGTTTGGGGACAACATCATTTTATGCCTCTGAATGTGGTCAAACCACTGGATTTAAAACCTGCGGTTTGCCGCGAACTATCTGTTTTTTGGCAATCAAAAGATTGCGAAAAAATAAACGGTGTTAAAAAATACATCGTTCCCGATAAAACATTTGAAAGATTTCCCGCCGTTAAGATAAATTTCGATTGACTAATGGTAAAACAAATAAATTAAAATCCTGATCAGGATAACAAAAGAAAATGCTTTTTCTCAATCCTCCTCAGTTAACGATGTATCGGCTTTAGCATTCAAAAGCTTTTTTAAATTCTCGACTATTGATTTGAGCCAACTTTGTTAACTGATTTTTTTGATTACTCTGACAGTAGGGGATATTTGTTGTTTGAGCCTTCTGATTGAAAAACCATTTAACGAAGGCGTTTGCGGATAAAATCTGTCCCGCTTTTTGATATTTTTCAAATTGTGCTTTTTGAAGTTGTTTGAATATTTGTTTGAAGGGTTCATATCTTTTGTTTTTTGCATTAGCCCGTTTGCAAGCTTCTTTTTTTCTATCTAAATGATACAAGACTTCTACAGAATTTACCCTCATCTCATTCCATTTTCTGCGTTCTTCAACCAAGACTGTCTCTGCCCACTCTGAAATCTGATTTTGGAGTTTCGGTAAATCACAAACTTGACGATGTTTCCTGAAAATAGAGTCTAACAGCCGCAGATGTTTATTTGAAATCATGTAAGTTTCATTTTCTTTTGAAAAGTCATTTATATTTGGATGTTTCATTGAATTTCTCATAAATATTGTCTTATAAATCATATTTATGAGATAAAAATTTTAATTTCAACTGAAGTGACTTTACAAAAGCGTCTGTTAAGCAAAACGGGAAGGCAAAATGTGACGAAGTTAACCATAGGGAAAACTTTTTAGAATTTATTTGTACCGCTGCTTTTAGTTTGTTAAACTGTCAGAAAACGAATCATCAAGCAAAAAGGAAAGTGTATGAAAATAATATTTTTATTTTTAAGCTTTTGGGTGCTGAATGTTGAAAATATTCAGGCGGAAGAACCAGTTAACACAGAAAAAGGAATTCCGACAAAAATTGAACAGGACGTCGAAAGATATCAAAAAGAATGCTCTCAACAAGCTTATCCTGATGATTATCGGGATCATATATATGCGTTGGCGGACGATTCTCTCAAACATGCCAATCAGAAATATCATCAGTGTATCAAGAAGATAATTATTGATAAAATTTCAAGTTTTGCTTCCAAAGAAGAAAGCGAAAAAATAATTCAATCCTTAAATGAACTTCAAACCGGAATTTTGAATTTTTATGGGATTTTATATAATATGAGAGATGACGGTATCGTTGGCCGTCAAAAAAATGATGCCGCTCTGGGATATTATTACGATATTATATTAGAGGACATCATTCAGTATGAGCAAGATCTTCAATATTACTAAGGATATTGTTTCAGCAATTCCAAGGCTTTATTTTTCTCCTTTTGAAACCGTTTTTTTAGGTTATCTTTTATATTTTTTGAACTGTTTTTAAAGTAATGGTCAACATCGCTCCGTTCATTATAAATTTGATGGATTAGTTCCGCATCACTTAAAGCGGACACATCGGTATTTCTGCCAAACCGCCGATGCATTACATGAGAAGCTCCGCCTTCTCCGTGTTGGGTTGCTGTTGAATATAACACGTCCCGAATGACAGGAGATCTGTTATCCAAATTTATTCCTTTTATATCACTGATGTATTTTAATGTCGGGTTTAATTTTTTATCAATAATAAAGTCTTGTTGTGACAGTAAAAAGTCATTATTTTTAGATAAGTCAGCCCAAGTGTTTTTAAATTGAAGCTCTCCCTTCAATGCCGTGTTATTACCGCCGGCTTGCTGTAATCGGTGATAAAATTTTTGATAATTTGGGTGCTTTTGCAAATATCTTAAATAGTCTTTCATAGTTCCGTTTTTGGCCGCAATTTGATAAGTTCCGTAACTCCAGCCGCCTGTTTTATCCAAATTGCCATTGTTCCATAAGTTTTGGCCTTTATGAGATTCATAAAGCCCGCTAAGAGTGCCTAATGTGTAGGGGGCCGGTTTTAAATCATAAGGTCGTCCCGCTTTATTATAAAACGGTGACCACATATTATTGGGATACCCCCAAGCGCTTTCGGTCATGTAGATTTCTTGAGAAATGCTCGGTTGGATTTGTTCGTGAAACATTCCTAAGTTGGGGTTGTTATCGGCTACTTGCTTTTCTTGCAAATACTCTTTGTAAGCGGCATCGTTTTTCACTAAGCCATGAGATGTTTGAATATATTGCGGTTCGCCGCCGTAAGCAATATCCTCCGGTACGGCTCTTGATCTATAAGTCATTTCCTTATCCTTTCAAATAAATTAAAATCCTGATCAGGATAACAAAAGAAAATGCTTTTTCTCAATCCTCCTCAGTTAACGATGTATCGGCTTTAGCATTCAAAAGCTTTTTTAAATTCTCGACTATTGATTTGAGCCAACTTTGTTAACTGATTTTTTTAATGCCGGTCGTCGAACCCTTGTGCAAGGGTTCAAATCCCGTCTTTCCTCATCATTTACAAAAAAAACGCCGCAAGGGCGTTTCTTTCGTAAATGGCGGACAGAAAGGGATTCGAACCCTTGGTACCCTTTAGGGGTACACACGATTTCCAATCGTGCGCCTTCGACCACTCGGCCACCTGTCCAAAACTGTTAAGTTTATTAGCCTGTTTTAACTTATTTTGCAAGATTTATTTTTGCATTTGATGAAAAAATCAGCGCCTAATTTCCCCAACCGACCGCTTGCGAGACGATCACCGTTTTGGTGTTGGGCAGCTTTAACGCTTTTGCGACCGCCTGTTTGTCAAAATAGCCGCGGACGACCGAGGCCAGCCCTTTGGAGGCGGCGTACAGTTCCACGTTCTGGTAGGCGGAACCGGCGTGCATAACCGGATAATCTTCGTTCTTGCTGCCGGTATAAATCAAAACCAAAGGAACGTTTTTCATATAATCCTGAGTTGAGAAAAGCGGCAGGATGTTGTCGCCGCTTACCGGTATCAGGGCATGCTTGTTGGCGTCAAAACGCCAAACGCCGTCTGCTTTCGCCACAAAAACATCCAGATCTTTTTGATTCATCGCGGTCGGAATTGTTCGCAATCCGCCGCTGCGGTTGACGCCGTATGCTGCCCACAGAATCTCGCTTAAGGTCTGGTCGTCAATTTGCCGGTTGTCAAATTCCTTGACCGAACGCCGTTCGTTCAGGGCTTGCATCAGCGGCATTCCGCCGCCGCGTTCCGGTGTCGGCAGTTTATGTTCGGCTGCGGTACCGTTATGAATTATTGTCATGGCCGTCAATACTCCTAAAATTAATTTTTTCACGTTTTTTCTCCCGTAAAACAGATATAATAAACACGGCTGCCGTTTGTAGGCAGCCGCGGATTTAAATTCAACCGACCGGTTTTTCCGGATGAAAGCCGGAAGAGGAAACAACGTTCTTTGTTTTTTCCTGCAGCTGCCGGGTTACCCGGCGCAAAGCCGACGGACAACTGTTTTCGATAAACTTTATCTGCATTTTTTCCAACAAAAAGTTAATAATCACTTCGTCCATCGCATAAGCATGCACTTCCATCGGCATCAGAGCATACAGTTCGTCCTGCTCAAATGCCAGGCAGGTAAATTTGTTTTCAAAAAGTTTTTCGATCATCGGAAAAGCTGACAAATCTTCGTTTTGCCGCGCAATACGGAGCGCTTGGTGAAAAATGAGCGCCGGGACGGCCAGATTGTCGCACAGAGTAATTTTTTCCCGGTTAAGATAAACCGTATTTCCTTCGGCATAGGCGGCGGCCATTGTTCTGATATCGGTGCTGAGGTCTTTGGCGGCTTGGACGGTTTGCCATTCTTCGGCAGTAAAAAATTTGAGAACAATTGCCGTATGATAAACGGCGTTAAAGCTGTCGATAAGGTTGTAACACAATTCACGATGACCTGAAAATTCCGGATTTTGCCAGTTTTCCAGATCTTCTTTCAAACGGGGCACGCTTTGCAGACGATTGCAAAACTGGTTGACACGGGCAGTTTCCTGTTCAATAAATTCAGGCGGCAAGGTCAGACCGAACAGCAGGATTTTGATCTGGTTTTTATAGTCATGAACCGTTTGCCGGTTTTGGTTGAAAGCTGCCTTATCGTGATTGACGACGTCAGTCAAAAGGCCGTCCAAAAGTTCTATTCTTTGTTTGTTGTTAAGGGCTGCAAGTTTGGCATTTGACATTCCGGAAAGCTTGCGTACAGCGGCTTCGTAGTGTCGGCGATTGATTTCTTTCAACCGCGGCCTAAGTTCGCGCGACAATTTGTTCCATTCTTCGATAGAGGGAAAAGTGACACTGCCGAGCAGCCGGTCGAGTTTAGCCTGATATTTGGAAAACTTCGGTTCAATGACCGCATATTGTTTTCCCTTATACTGTCCCAGCATAAGATTACAGTTCAGCAGAATCCAACGATATTCGGATACGTTCAGTTTCATGCCATGCTCCTGTTCATACCCTTATATGATAGCACAGTTGCCGGGCTTTTCCAAGTAAAAACTTGTCGCCCGGCAAACTTATGTAAAAAGGTTACCAGCTGTAGCTGAGCCCCAAACCGAAGGTCGAGGCTTTGTAGTCGTCGCCGAAGGTGTGGTTGGCCCAACCGTAGGCCGACAGTTGTTCGGTAAAACCGTAACGGCCGCCGAGTTCAACCCGGCCCAGCGTCTGGTCATCCAGCGTATTGACTTTGCCCAAACCGGTGATCCGAACTTCGTCGCCGTCGGTAATCGTTTGTACAACACTCGGTTTGACATAAACGTTGGCGTAGCCTTCGTCCGTTACAAACGCCTTTGTCAGTTTAACCCCGGCTTCCAACTCCAGCTGACGCAAGGTGTTGTACTTCGCAATCTTGCCGGCACTGTCGGTGGCGTCGTCATAGTCTACCTGAGTATAGAAAGCGCCGACACTCGGAGTCAGGTACAGAGTTTTAGACAGGTTATAGTCATAACCCAACTCAACGCTGCCGCCGAACTCGGTACCGTCGGTATCCGACTTGATGCCGTCTTTGGTCTTCAGATCAACTCTCTGAATGCCGCCGTATACGGTGGCAAAAGTCCACCAGTGGTTACGGTCATAACGGTAATACAAACCGGCGAGATAACTGTCGATATCGATTTCCGATCCGACGGTCGAGTAATGATGCTTGCCGTCGCCGTTCATGTCGTAGTTACCTTTGCGGTAGGACAGGAACAGGCCCAGCTTATTGTTGAGATCATGCTGCAAGTCACCGCCGGCCTCTAAACCCCAGACGTCAGCGTCGATATCGGTCGGCGTCTTGATGCGAAGCGTATTGTAAACCGTGTTTGCCCACAGATTGTGGAAGGCTTCATTTTCATGTGAATAGTTTGAAGACACTTTCTGCATGATGTTATAGATCATGTTGGAGGTCTGAGCCAAACCGGCCGCGGGGAGAGATTCGGCACCGATCACTTCCGGTGCTACCGGACGGTCGCTGCCCGGCAGCGGCTGCGGTTTAACCGGCGGAATATCCGGCAGTTCCGGCGTCGGAACATCAGGAACGTCAGGAACATCAGGTTTTTCCGGTTCTTTCGGTTCTTCATTCGGCTGACCGTTCATCACCAGCGCCCAGGTATGCTCATTTGGGTCATAGATGACCGAATACATATAGGGCGAACCGATAACGCGGGAAACGACAAAAGAATCTTCTCCCCTTTCGGTATCGTTAACGGCAGTGGCAAAAACCGCGCTTCCTTCCCAAAAAGACTTATAATTCAGGGTATTGACAATCAATTTTGTTTCTCCGACAACATTGCCGCCGATAACAAGCCTGCCGACGCTATCAGAAGACAAATCCAGATTAAGTCGGAGATAGGGGGCGTTTAACGCCGTATAATTGCCGGAAGTTCGAATAACAGCCTTATGTCCCAAACCCATTTGGGTTGAATTGAGAGTAAAATCAATAACGTTATTGACCTCATGGTTAAAAATAATCCGCGCCTCATCGCACGCCGCGCAAACGTCCCCGGAAATATTTATATGGTAGTACCGGCCGTTGATACCGTCATCAAAAGCAATGACTCCGCCGTTGACGGCGGATAAGCTGAGCGTAGACGGCACTGCTGTCGTGCCTCTTATGTAAACGGCATTCGAAACTTTGGAACCGTCGGCGCCCGATTGAGTATAATTGCCGCTGAAAATCGATTTTCCGTCGTCGGCAGTTATGTTGATATCTGACGTTGAATAAATGGCGCCGCCGAGTGCCGTCCCGCCATTCAAGTTGGCATAGGCATAATTGTCGAAGAAAGAAGAATTCAGAATATTGCCTATTACAGAGTTGGTACCGGAATTGAAAATTGCACCGCCGGAAGCTGTTTTTCCTGAAGCATGGTTGCCGATAAAATCTCCGCTGATTGTTTTTATCTCAACCGAAGATCCCGAAGCGGCAGCATTATTCATAATGGCGCCTCCGGCTGCGGTCCCCGAAGCGCTCAACGCATAATTGCCGATAAAATTGCCGCTGATATCTCCGATAATCACCGATGAAGAACTTTTTACCGGATTATTGCCGAGAGCTCCGCCCAAACTATTGCCGCTGGTTGTATTCTGAACATAATTTCCGATAAAATTGCCGTTGATGTTATCGATGTTAACATTATTCAGACTTTCAAAAGGAGCATTGCCGATGGCACCGCCGATGCCGCCGTTAGTGACGGTCGAATAAACATAGTTGTTAATAAAATCGCCGGTAATATTCTTGATGGTCAGAGATAAATTCGAAGATCCCCTGATGACGGTGGAATTGGCAATAGCCCCGCCAAATGAGTGATAGCGGCTGTTCTGTATTGTACTGTTGCCTACAAAATCGGCACGTACCGTATCGACTGTTATATCTTTACCGGAAGGAGACCACATAATCGCACTGTACTGGTCGTCACACTCTTTGAATACGACTTCGGTTATTGCCGTATCGTCCCCGTAAGAACTCCAAAAAAGACGCTCGTTGGTTTCGCTGTAGGTATCCGGCCGATGATAAGTGTAATAAAAAACCTTATCACCCGTTTGGATTTGATAATTTCCGGAATCGGCAGACCACAATACTTTTTGTGCGGTTAACGAATTTAAAAAATCAGGTGTGATGCCGTTGTCAGAAGCCATTGCCGGGTTGACCGACAATATTCCAATCGGCAAAATTGTATATAAAGCTGTTTTTACAGTCATGACTTTTTACCCCTTGTTGTGTATTAACGATCATTTTTTTGATACATTTTGCTTCTTTGCCATGCCTCTTGCTAACCTATTGATAATCTCAAAATCTTCTTGATCTTAAGTCTTGTTTGCTGTACCATTTGCCTGTATCAAAAAAATGATCCTTTTTTTGCAACGGCTTAATCGGCAAAAGTCGGTTGTTTGTCTTTGTTTTCCCGATTTTATTGTTTAGTCTCCGAACGGTGGTTAAAAAACTAATAGATATCCCCCAGTAAACTGGGGGTTCTAATCAGCTACAAACCTACGGTTTGACCACGCTCGTTGGCGTGGAGCGGTGTCTAACGACACCTTTGCATTCAGCCCCGAGTAAACTCGGGGTTTTCTGTAAGGCATGTAATAAAAAAACCGCCCCGAAGGAGCGGTTTTCCAAGTAAAAAGCGATTAAGCTTATTTCTTTTTCAGGGCTTCGCCCAAAGCATCGCCGAGGGCAGAACCGGTAGAACCGGTGTTGGAATATTCTTCCAGCGCTTTCTTTTCCTCTTCGATTTCAAGGGCTTTAACCGACAAACCGAGTTTGCCTTTTTTCTTGTCAACGTTTACAATTTTGGCTTCGATAACGTCACCGACTTTGTAGTTGTTGAGATCCTGACCCGATTTGTCTTTCGACATATCGGCTCTTTTGATGTTGGCGGCAACACCGTCAACATCGACGTCAACGCCCTTGTCGTCAATGGCGGTAATGGTTGCTTTGACAACGTCACCTTTCTTAAAGCCGTCCATGGCGGTAGCGTTTTCGTCTTCGGTCAGTTGTTTGATGCCGAGGCTGATACGTTCTTTTTCAACGTCGACGTCAATGATTTTAGCCTGAATTTCCTGGCCTTTGGCATAATCTTTAACCGCTTCTTCGCCCGATTTGTCCCAAGCGATGTCAGACAGGTGGATCATACCGTCGATTTCGTCGTTCAAGCCGACAAACAAACCGAATTCGGTAATGTTTTTGATCTTGCCTTCGATAACCGAACCGACCGGATGTTCTTCAATATAGGCAGCCCACGGGTTGGGGGTGCACTGTTTGATGCCGAGGCTGATTCTTCTCTTTTCCGGATCAACTTCCAGAACTTTGACTTCAACTTCCTGCGAGGTCGAAACGATCTTGCCGGGGTGAACGTTCTTGCGGGTCCAGCTCATTTCGGAAACGTGAACCAAACCTTCGATTCCGTCTTCGAGTTCGACAAATGCGCCGTAATCGGTAATGTTGGTTACTTTGCCTTTGTAGACATCGCCGACCTTAAATCTTTCTTCGACGTTCTGCCACGGATCGCTTTCCAGTTGTTTCATGCCGAGGCTGATTCTCTGGTTGTCTTCGTTAAATTTGATAACCTGAACCTTAACGGTCTGGCCGACCGACAGAACTTCTGCCGGATGATTGATACGTTTCCACGAAATGTCGGTAACGTGCAGCAAGCCGTCAACGCCGCCGAGGTCGATAAACGCACCGTAATCGGTAATGTTTTTGACAACGCCGTCCAGAACCGAGCCTTCTTTGATCGCGTCAATCAGTTCGGCTCTCGATTCGGCTCTGGTTTCTTCCAGAACAACGCGGCGAGAAACGACGATATTACCTCTGACCTTGTCCATTTTCAAAATCTGGAACGGCTGCGAAATGCCCATCAGCGGGGTGATGTCGCGGATCGGACGAATGTCGATCTGAGAACCCGGCAAGAAGGCAATAGCGCCGTTGAGGTCTACGGTAAAGCCGCCTTTGACGCGGCCGAAGATAACGCCGTTGATTCTTTCGTTGGCGTTCATGGCTTTTTCCAGATCCTGCCATACTTCTTCGCGGCGAGCCTTTTCGCGCGAGAGAACGATATTGCCGTCGCGGTCTTCGTAACGGTCAACATAAACTTCGACGACGTCGCCGATTTTCAGTTCCGGATTCTGGCCGAATTCGCGAACCGGGATACGGCCTTCGGATTTGAGGCCGACGTCAACGGTAACGAAATCGGGGTTAATTTTAATGATGGTTCCTTTAACAACCGAGCCGATCAGGCCGTTGTCACCGAACTGTTCGTTAAGCAGGTCGGCAAAAACTTCGTTGGTTTCGGGAATTTGAATTTCTGCTGTATTCATAAAGTAAAAACAATTCAAAATGCCATTCCCGGCAGCGGCCGGGCGGACTTGTACGCAATTGATAAATTGAGCGCAGCGTACCCTGCGCATCAAAGTCAGCTCATTTATATACTTAACGATTTATTTTTCAAGCATTTTCATCTGCCTTTGACCAACTTTTTTCAATTAATTTTTTTTACTGGTTGACTTTGTGGAAAATTTTGTGTATTTTTGTCTAGTAAACAGATTTTTTATTTATTATTCATTTAATACTTTTTAAGATGAAAAAGACAAATTTAATTGCAGTGCTCAGGTTTTTGTATTCCGACAAAGTCAGAAACTATGTAAATTCGGTTAAAGTCGGAATGGGGCATAGCGGTGTCGAAGCGCTGATCGATGACCTCAAACGTCTTTCTACCAGCGATTTGCTGAGCGTGATCGACCTTCGCGGCAAGATCGACTTCGCGTCGTTTGAAAAGGCGGTTCAGTTGTTCCTCAACGAGCCCAAGGACCTTTCGCGCGAAAGTCTCGAAAATCAGACGACGATCGTGACGGCGCTGGGTTTCGAGCGGGTATACCACCTGTTCACGGATAAGCATTTCCGCGGCAGCGGCGAGGAAGCGGTCAGAAATATTTTCGCCGCGATAACGCCCGAACAACGTCGGATGGCTATGGCTGACGGTCTGTTCCACTATTATGGCGAACTGAGCGACAACTCATGGGAGAATTCACCCGAGATCATGGAGTTTCTGGCCGGCCAGTTCGTCGAAGCCGTCTCCCATTCTTTTGGGGCAGACGCTTCTCCGGAACTGATCGAGTATCTGACCGACGGTTACGCTCTGAACATCGCCTACGACAAGTGCGCGAGCGAGAAAAACACCGATTACGATCTGCTGGCGGAAGTGATGGACCATGCGTCGGAAATCGGTATCGCCGAATTCCTGAAGAACACCGAGAACCAGCTGACGGTCAAGACGCTTCAGACGACTCTGTTCCTCAAGGAAAAGAAGACCCTCGTGAGCGTCGTCAAAACGGTCGGCTGTGCCAGTCCCGAGATCGAACGCAACATGCTGTTCAACGGAATTCTGCCGGAAGAAAGCGTCCAGCTGGACTTCTGCTTCCCGCAAAACTTCAGCATGCTGATGGAAACGTTCGGTGCCGAAAAGGTCGAATCTCTCTTCCCCGACGGCTACAAAAAGAGCTGTTCGAATCTGTGGAACTGGGTGTTGACCGATCGCGAACCGGAAAAGCTCGATCGCAACAGATGCTCCGGTTACGAATGGTCGTTTGTGCTGGCTGACGACAAGCTTTGCACTCAGTACATCAATCAGGGCGGCAAGCTTTACAAGGAAGACATCCTGATGTTGCTCGGCTACGGCAAGGACAACCTGATCAAGTTGTATCGCGAGAAGAAGTAGTTTTCATCTTCAAACTTAAGACAAAAAGAGGTTCCGTTGTTCGGAACCTCTTTTTGTTTTCGGCTGCCGCCGGAAAACGCTGCAAAAAAAACGCATCCTGTTCGGGATGCGTTTTTTTGAAATTCGATTGTCGGTAAAACAGTCTATGACCGGCTGTATTTGTTTTTTCCTCTCAGCTTTGCGATCGAATCGCACAACAGGCTGTGCAAGGAGAGAAAAACAAAAAGCAAGACGACCGTAATAAAACCGTAGAGTATCTGCCATAACCATCCGTCGGGAAGAAAGCCGATGAGACTTGCCGGCCAGCCGCAACACCACAGAGCCGCTCCGAGGTAAATATACAGAAGAAGCGAAGCAACCGTGTTTTCTCTCTCGGTTCTGCAATTAAATGAGAGAGTGAACATAGGCACCAGCAGAAACATAACACCGATCACGGTACCGATAAACTGCGGAACGGTGACCGCCGCAAACGACAAAATCGCCGTCGGAAGGCGCCTTAATTTAAAGCTTTTCATAGATGTAGATTTTTTTGGTTTAGAATTATAAAGAAAAATAATCGATAATTTTGTCTATTATAGAAAAAGTTATCGGAAATTGCAAGTGAAATTCTTTTTTTAACCGATAATTTGCTGTAAAAAAAAGCATAAAAAAACGCATCCGGATCCGGATGCGTTTGGGAAATTTAATTGGCGAAGCGACAACCTACGGCCGATTGCACCTGTTTCTGAGTCTCCGCTCCATTATCGAATCGCTTAATACGCCGTAAACGGAGAGAAGGACGAAAAGCACGATTGCGGTAACAAAACCGTAAAGTGTCTGCCACAGCCATCCGTCGGGAAGAGTGTCGATAAAGGTTGCCGGCCATCCCAAACACCAGAAGATACCTCCCAGATAAGCAGTCAGAAGGACACTAAAGAAGATTCCTTCCGTCCATGTTTTGCTGTACCAGAGAGACAGGGCGAGGAAAAGAGGGCCGAGGATGAAGACGATACCCAGCGCGAAGCAGATAGACTGCGGAACGGCGATTGCCAAAAATACCGGAACGCCGACGAAAAGATGCTTCCACTTAAAATTTTCCATAGATGTAGATTTTTTTGTTTAGAATTATAAAAGAGAATAATCGGAAAGTTTGTCAATTTTAGAAAAAGAGGCCGAAAAATGCAAGCAAAAATTTTGTCCTGACAAAACAAAACCGGGACCGATTCGTCCCGGTTGAAAATACGGCAATCCGTTTTAGCGCCGGTGGGCATCAATGTAAGCGATTGCCCGTTCGGCAACTTGATCGGCCGTCAGTGTCGAGGTGTCGAGAATAACGGCGTCGTCAGCCGCTTTCAGCGGCGCGGTCGCCCGTTCGGAGTCGCGTTTGTCGCGGGCAATCATATCGGCCAGCACTTTTTCAAAATCGGTGGCGATTCCTTTTTGTACAAACTCGTCATATCGACGTTTTGCCCGCACTTCGGGGCCGGCGGTTATAAAAAATTTAATATCGGCATCGGGACAAACCACCGTCCCGGTATCACGCCCGTCATACACGGCACCGTTGGCCGGAGTCCCGTCGGCAAAAGTCGGATTATGCGAAAAATCCTGCTGCATTTTGAGAAGAGCGCTGCGTACCGCCGGATGAGCAGAAACGATCGAAGCCGCCTGTCCGCCGATGTCCGTGCGAAAATCGGGATGGCGGGAAAGTTCCATCATTTTGACAAAAGTCATTTCCGAAGCGATTCGGGCAGCCGAATCCTGATCGCGGACGTCAAGTGCCTGCAGTACCATTTCCAGTCCGACCGCGCGATAAACCATACCGGTATCGAAGTAAGCCAAACGATATTTTTCGGCCAGGGTGGCGGCCAGAGTTCCTTTGCCTGCGGCGGCAGGCCCGTCAATCGTGATAATCATATTTTTATGCCTGTAACGAAAACTTAACTAACATCATTGTATATTCGGGTTAAACCATAAACTCAAGCCTTGGGAACGGGTTATACAGAATTTTATTTTAACCGGGGAAACGATCTTGTCAAAAACCGCCAGAATCCGTTTGTTTGTCGACCTGCCGCTGACTGAGGGGCAGGCGGTGACGTTTGCCGAAGAACAGAGCCGTTATCTGGCTTCGGTGATGCGTCTGACCGTCAATGACGAAGTTTTGTTGTTTAACGGCCGCGACGGCGAATTTGTCGCTGTTTTGACCGCTGTGGGCAAAAAAAACGTTCAAGCCGAAGTCTGCCGGCAAACGCGGCCGTTTGCGGCCGGTGAAGACATCTGGCTTTTGTTTGCGCCGGTTAAAAAGGATCGCACCGATTACATTATCGAAAAGGCGACCGAGTTGGGGGTTAAAAAAATAATTCCGGTTATTACCCGTCATACCATTACCGACCGGGTTCGCACCGAGCGTTTTGCGGCTCAGGCCGCCGAAGCGGCAGAGCAGTCGCGGCGCCTTGACGTTCCGCAAATCGGTGAAGCGGTCCGGCTGGAAACTCTTCTGTCGGGTTGGGAACCTGACCGGCGGTTGTTTTTTATGGACGAGAGCGGCCGCGGGGCGCCGGCGCGGCAAGCCTTTGCGGCTTATCGCGGCGCATCGGCGGTTTTGGTCGGTCCGGAAGGCGGCTTTTCCGATGAAGAACTTGCAGATCTGCGCTCGAAGCCGTTTGCGGTCGCTGTCAGTCTCGGACCGCTGATTTTGCGGGCAGAAACCGCGGTTGCGGCGTCACTCAGTTTGTGGCAGGCCGTCGGCGGTCATTGGGATGGAGAAGAAAAATGAAAAGAAAGAGCAGTGTCATTCCGCCGGCGCGCCGCGCGGCGGCCAAAGCCAAAATTCCGCTTTATCAAAAGGAGTTTTACAGTTGGCTGTACGAAAGTCCGCGCCTCACCGGCTGGCTGGATAACCAGCGGCTGCTGAATATTCTGACTTTCGGCTTCAGTTCCAAAATGCTGCGTTCTTGCGCGGCGGAAATTCCGGTTTCGGCCGATGTTTTGCAAATGGGTGCCACTTTCGGCGATCAAACCGGCGTCGCGGCGTCGAAAGTCGGTATTTACGGACATTATGATTTGATTGACGTCAGCATGACCCAGTTGCGCCACCAGCGTAATAAATATTGTTATCTTTATCCTTTTATGCGCTTTGTCAATCAGGATGCTTCGGAACCGCTCAAGCGGCAATACGACGTCATTATCTGCTACATGCTGCTTCATGAGGTGCCGTCGGCAACCCGAGCCCAGATCGTCAATAATGCGCTCAGCGCGGTCAAACCGAGCGGCAAGGTCGTCTTTATAGATTACAACAATTCGCTGATCTGGCATCCGCTGCGTTATATCGTCAAGATTTTTAACCGCTTGTACCAGCCGTTTGCCGAAAAACTGTGGAATAACGAAATTAAAAATTATGCCCGCAATCCGTCGGAATATTTTTGGCGCAAGACCACATTTTTCGGCCGTATGTACCAAAAAGTGGTGGCTACCAAAAAAGAAGGGCTGTACTGACAGCCCTTTCGTTTGCTTTTAAGCGCTTTGCCGCTGTTGTTTATTTAAACAGGGCTTTGATCCGTTCGGCAATTTCGGCTGCCGGATCCAGACGCTCCATGGCGGCGGTGTTTTCGACGTTATAAGCGTTGATGTCCACGGCATAACCGCCGTCAAACAGCGATTGGACAAACCGCTGGTGTTTGGGAGTCAGCCAGTTTTTGCCGCTGAAAACCATCACCGGTTTGCCGGACCCGCACGATTCGCAAGCCATCGAAACCGAATCTCCGGTGACGATGATGCGGTCGGCGCAAGCGTAAAAGCCCATAATCGGGTTTTCTTTCTTTTCGCCCCACAGGTAAGTGTAAGCCGGGATGTGGGCAAGTTTTTTCATGATGATGTCTTCGGCGGATTTTCCGGTCCGGCGCGACGACGTAATCAGGATCGAACCGCTGACCTGATTGTGAACTTTCAAAATGGCATCGGCCAGCATTTCGGCGTTTTTATCGGTAAACGGCTTGTTTTTGATGGCGCCGCCGACCAGTATGGCCGTCAGGGGTTTGGGCAGCGAGGCAAAGGCCGGAGTCCATTTTTGGCGGGCTTCTTCAAGGGCCCGGGGCGAAATACGATGCGCGCATCCGGTAATGTAAAGCAGATTTTCACCTTCGGCTTTGCCGCGGTCGTGTTCCGGAATAACGATCAGATCCATTTCCGAGGCGCCGAATTTGCCGGGAAACATCAGTTGAATGATTTTGGTTTTTCCTTTTGACGCTTTTTTCAACCATAAGGCGATCGGCGCGGTACGGCGACTGATTGACAAAACGGCGTCGGGAAAAGGTTCGCCTTTGATCGGCGCGCTTTGCTTGCGGTCGATGCCGATCAGGGTTTTGCGCCGAATGCAGTTCGGAAGAGCCGCCAACCGGTTATAAACGATTTTCTTTTCGATAACTTCAAACTCGTCGGCAATTGCCGGCAAAATTCCTCTGGCCTGTCCGACGCTGCCGGCCCGGTCGTCCATAAGTGCCCAAATTGTTTTTTTCATGTTTGATAACTCTAATATTTTTATAGTAAAACGATTCGTTTCCCATTATATTATTTGTATTGATTAACACAATGTTTTTTTTGAGAAAAGACAGGAGGCGGCAATGAAGAAACTTGCATTGTTTTTGGCGGTTTTGATGTTGGGCTGTTCGACGGCCGCACAGGCGCAAATGGCGGCAACCCGCGATGCGCAGTACATAGCGGTGCTGCGGGCGGTGGTCAATTATAAAATTGACGACGATGAAAATATCCGCAATATCGAACGCTTGCGCGAAGATCGGCGCTTTAACGAAAAAGTGCAGAAAATGCTGGACAAGCTGAGTAACGAACGCAGCAAAAATACCACCAACCGCCGGGTTTTGCAAATTCTTGAACAGGCCGGGAAAGACCTGTATAATCTTTTGGATTAAGCTTTGTTTAACCAAGCGGTGATATCTTTTTGCCGGAATATTAACTCGAGACGGGGGAATTTGATGAAAAAGTTTAAATATGCGGTGTTGAGCGCGGCGGTTTTGCTGAGCGCCTGCCATCACAACGAAGTTTATTATGACGAAAGCGTTATTGCCGTTGAAGAAACGGCGGTTGAAACCACCGGCGGCGAAGTTGTCGCAACCGCCGCTCCCGCCGCAACCGGTCAGCCGGCTGTAACGACCGGAAAACCGGCGGCCGAACCCAAGCAGGTTCGGGAAGAAGTTGAAGTCATGAATCCGGATCAACCGGTCGAAAAGCTGGCTTACGATTCGGCTTATGACCGTTTTCTTGACAATGTGGTGATCAAAGCCCGTTCGGACAATTATGTAACCTATGAGTATAAAGACGTCCGGGTTGACGAACTGGCACCGCTGGCTTCGCGTTATTGTGAAGAACACGGCAACCGTACCGCGGTTTTGCGGAGCGTCATCCTGTATAAAAATTATGCCCGTCGGGCGACTTTTGACTGTCTGCGCTTGCAATAGACTTTTAAAAATCCTATATAAATACCAAGTATGACAGGGTTTTAAAAAGATCAGGCAAAAAGTTAAATGGCAAAAGATTTATACAACATTTTAGGCGTGTCCAAAACGGCGACCAAGGCCGAGATTAAGTCGGCGTACCATAAGCTGGCCCGCAAATATCATCCCGACGTCAACAAAGACAATCCGTCCGCTGCCGAAAAGTTTAAGGAAATTTCGGCGGCTTACGATATTTTGGGTGACGAAGACAAACGCAAGAAATATGACAATAATGAGATTGACGCCGACGGCAAGCCCACCGGCTTCGGTGCCGGGTACGGCAATACTTATTCCGGCGGCGGCAATCCGTTTGGTCAGGGCGGTTTTTATTCGTCTTCGGGCGATCAAAATGCCAACTTTGATTTCTCTTCCATTTTCGGCGACGATATTTTTTCAGCCTTCAACGGCGGTCAGGGCGGCCGGCACGGGTTTTCGGGTGCTTCGCGCCGTTCCCGCAAGGGCGAAGACGTGTCCTATACGATGCGGATCGATTTTCTGACCGCGGTACGCGGCGGCGAACGGCAAATTGCGCTCGGCGGCCGCAATATCAATGTTAAAATTCCCTCGGGAACCGTTGACGGCCAGACGCTGCGTCTGAAAGGACTGGGAAATCCGGGACATTACGGCGGCGAAAACGGCGACGTCCTGATTACGCTGAATGTTGATAAACATCCTTATTTCGGCATGGAAGGGCAGAATATTACAATGGAACTGCCGATTACGGTAAAAGAGGCGGTTTTGGGCGCCAAAATTACCGTGCCGACGATTGACGGCCAGGTGGCGGTAAAAGTTCCCGCTTATGCCGGCAGCGGCGACAAACTGCGCCTGAAAGGCAAAGGCGTTAAAAACCGCAACGGTCAGGGCGATCAGATCATCACCCTGAAGATTGTGGCGCCGCGGATCAAAAACGCTGAGTTGGAAAAAGTGCTGCAAACGATGCCGGACGAAAACATAAGGACTTTTTAATGCTGCTGGAAGCGCTGCGTGATTTTGAATGGTACAACGAGCCCCGGGAAGTTTCTTTCAGTGACCGCGGGGTAAAAATTACTGCGTCTCCGCATACCGATTTTTGGCAGGATAGCGTACGTGCTTATCATAAAGACAACGGCCATTTTTTCTATGGCGGCCGTCGCGGCGCGTTTATGATGACGGCCTCCTGGCGGTTTGACAATCCCGGCGGTTTTGCCCAATGCGGTTTGATGGGACGGCTTGATGAGGAAAACTGGTTCAAAATTGCAGTGATGTCACGCAACCGTCAACCGCAAAATATCGGTACCGTGGTAACGGTTAACGGCAATTCGGATATGGCTCTGGTTCCGCTTGAAGGGACGCCGGCGGACGTCTGGTTCCGCGTGCGCAAAAGTGCCGACGGGGTTTATGAGTTGTCTTATTCGGTTAACGGGATTGTTTTTGCGGCGGTGCGGCGTTTTCGTCTCGGCCGCGAAAGCGACGAAGTTGCCGCCGGCGTATATATTTGCAGCCCTTCCGAGCAGGATTATACGGCTCTGTTGTCTTCAATTGAAAACGATGCTTTGTAAAAGCGCCTCATCCCGGCCGCTTTGATTGCCGCCGGGAGCGGCGTCGGTTTTTTTGTTGGGGAAAGGATTGTCAGTCGTAAAACCAGGCAATGCCGCATTTGAACAGTTTGTCACATCTGCAGTGAGACGCGGCTTCGGCCGGCGACAGCGGCAGATCGACCGCGGCATATTCGCCGTTGTCAAGGTTGGAAGGAAAACCCCGCGGCGGAACGATGCCGGTCGGACTGATAACCATATATTGCAAACCGTTGGCGCTGCCGCCCCAGTCGGTTGAAGCGAGCTGAGCACAGGTTTTTTCGGTCAATCCGTTATAAACCATTACAAAACCTTTATTGCGGGCAATTGATTTGATTGTGACTTCGCCGTTCATGACATGAAAAAGTTTTTTCCCGGTTTCGTCTCTGCGGACGCCGGTGGCCAGATTGAGTTCAACGACGTTTTTATCCAAATCTTCATACGACTTCTGGTCGGCATACATATCTTTTATATTATGCGCAGTGGTGCTGATATCAACCACTAACTTATCGGTATTTATTTTTTCCATTGCTTTGGTATAACCAGCAATCCCACCGATCGACAAAACACCGATAATTGCCAATACGCCTAAAATTTCGATCATCGAGCGTCCTTGTTGGCAAAGAAGAGCGTGTCTCAAGTTTTAGTCTCCAAAACATTTAATTTTTCATATCTTTATATACTATTTCACTCCGGAGGAAAATACAAGTCTTTTTATTTAATTCTTTAGGCGTTATTTCATCCCTAATCAATTGAATTGCATTTGTTTTTTTTTTTTTGTTGCAAAAATTCGGTGCCTGGGCGGTCATTTTTTGGGCCTTAACGGCGATGCTGGTTTTAAAATAGTGTGTCATTTGAGGAAGATGATTTCAATCACACGTTGAGTGGGGTAAAATTTCCGATTCGTTACGATGTGGTTGACAGAATTTGGGAGTGAGCTCTGTCGCAGGTTGTCGCTTAATCTGCCGCTTGAGAAGCGGTACAAAACAAATACGGATATTGAAAACTGTTTTTATAAAACTGATGCAGAATGCGGTGGTTGCATACGCTGCCGAAACCCAAAAAAGTACTCTCGACTTTGCGGGGGAAACAAGGCAAAAAATACTCCCGGGCTCAGTCGGGGGTACGAGATAAACTTCCGCAGACTTACGCAAGCGGTCTTAATCGTTCCGAATTTCGCTCGTCTAGCCCAAAAACGTCACAAGCCTTACGGCTGGTTCAGAATGTCTGCATCTACTTGTTACGCAAGTCCTGTTACGTTCGAATCATAAAAAAGAGGAACCGAAGTTCCTCTTTTTGAATTTCAACTTGGTGAAATTAGTAGTATTTCCACTCAACCGAGTTTTTATCAGCGTTGTCACTGCAACCGGCAGCGGCATCAGCCAATTTCAAAGGCAGAGTAGCGCCAGCTGTCGTACCTTCTTTTTTGGTCGGACCGGTGGTAACCGAGACCAAACCGGAACCGGAACCGGAACCCCAGTCGGCAGTTGCCAAAGCAACGCAGGCTTCCTTGCCCAGACCATCAAACTTAACGGTGAAAGTTCTGCCGGAGTCAGCGTTAGCAATGGTTACAGCGCCGTTGAAAGCGTTATAAGCTACTGTAGCACTGGCCGGAGCAACGCCGTTCAACATTTCGGTGCCGATAGCACCCATCTGAATGGCAACCGTTGTGTTCAAGCCGTCATAGTTCGGCTGACCGGAATAGAGGGTACGGATGTTGGTAACGGTTGTCGATACCTGATCCATCGCTTTTGTCAGTTTGAATTTTGCCATCGCTTTGGAATAACCTGCGATACCGCCGACCGACAGCACGCCGATAATTGCCAAAACGCCGAGCATTTCCACCATGGAACGACCGCTTTGCTCATTCTTATATAAAGTCTTCATTTTTTTCTCCCAAAAAAAATCGTATTTCAAGTAATTATAATAGCTTAAAAATTGCTATAATACAAGTTATTTTTATCTCAGCGCATTCCTTTCCGCTACAAAATTATTCTATTGTCCACAGAACTTTAGAACCTTTGCGGCAGATTTTCTGTGCCTCCTGCCGGGCAACCGGCAATTTGTAGTTCTCTTCCCCCCAGCTGAACGTTTGACGGTTGTCACCGCTGACGACAGTGATTTGCAAGAGTCCTAACTCTTCGGGCCGTTCAAAGCGGTAGGCGGCCAGGGCAACGCATTCCCCCATGCTTAAATCGCCGTAAACGACATCGAAACTGCGTTCTCCCGGCATCACGGTCTCTCCGTTTTCGCCGCTGCCGATTAAAACCGGCTTGCCGAGAGCATTTGTAAGTCTGCCTTTATGATAAGGCAGATTGGTTAATATATTGTTATCAACCGCCGATTGTGTGCTCAACCCCCAGTAGTCAATCTTGCTGGCGTAGTGGCGGCGAACCAGCGCCGCCGTTTCGGCAACCTGAAGCGCTGCCTGTTCCACTTTTTTGTTTGGGGTGACATAATGCCATACCATAATTCCGCTCAGCAAAACCAAAACGGCAATCAGCAGGGCAATCGGTCGGTTGTTGATTCTTTGCCGCATTCTACATACCCATCGAACTGGTGATTTGGTCTTGCATTTCAAAGGTTCCCATAACCGCCCAGGCGATAATGCCCGAAACCATCAGCAAGGCCACCATGTTCAAAATGCTGGCTTTTTGTTCAATAACGTAAGCCGATTCGTCCAGCCAGTTGTTGGCCAGATTTTCCAGCGCTTCTTCAAAGTTGTCCATTTCCGAATAGATTTTCAAGTCGCCGATAATCTCGGCATCCGGAAATTCCAGCTTGGTTTTTGATAAGGCCTGTCCCAAGTTGTCACCGTTGTTGATGAAAACCAGCGCTTTGTCAATTCGTTCTTTCAGATAGCGGGTCGAATCCTTTCGCAGGGCGCGCATCGCGTTCGAAACCGGGGTTCCGCCTTTCACCAGCGCCGACATCGCCAGCAGCCAGGTAATTCCCACAAACACCTTATACAATGACCATGGCGGCATGTGGTCGGCAATCGCCCGCGTCGGGCCGGTCCAAATGCCGATGGTCAGATAGATCACCAGCATGATTGACGGCAAAATGGAAAAGGCGACAATCCAGTATTCCTGAATCCACGATGACAAGTCCACCAGCGTTCGCGCCGTTCCCTGCCAGCGCGTGTTCGGCGCCGCGTCGATCATCGGCGGCACCATGTAGGCGCCGATACCGTAAATAATCAAAACCACCATCATCATCAGGAAGGCCGGGTAGGAAATCGCGCCGATAATCGGGCGCAGCATTTTGGTGGTACCTTCGGTAACCCGGATCAGGTTGTATAAAGCGCCTTCCAAGTCGGAAACGTCGCCCACAGACAGCATCAGACGTTCGCGGTCCGGTGCCCAGCCTTTGAGGGCGTCGGAAAACGACATACCGTTTTGCAGGCCGTAACCCCATTGCGCAATCGCAATCGCCATCGGTTCGCTGGGGTTTTTGCCGTCGTTGGTGATGGTTGCGTGCAGCATGTCCAGCGCGTTCATCAGCGAAAACCGGTTGCTCATCAAAGAGGCGATCTTCCGGTAAATCTTCAACCGGGTAGCCCCCGACATCAGGCAGATCATTTTCGCATAGTAAATTTCGATGCTGTTTACTTTTTTCAGTGCCTGACTTAAGTTAGAGGCCGAATCTCTTTTCTTCTCTTCCATCTTCTTTTCCTCTCTGTTTTAGTATACCGGACGCTGATCCAGCAGACCGCACCACCGTTCGACTTCGTCCAAATCAATCAATCCTTTTAACATCCGTTCCAACGCGGCGTCTTTTAAGGTTCTTCCGTTAAGGTCGCCGGTCCAGTAGTCAATTGCTTTGCGGGTTTCGCCGGCAATCATCAATTCCAAAAAAGTTCCGTCGGGCAAAATCATTTCCTGCACGCCCAAACGTCCTTTGATGCCGCGACCTTCGCAGAACTTGCAGCCGGGGCCTTTCAGATAGGTGTTCTCAACCCCGAAATCGCCCAGCGCGGTACGCAGACGTTTAACAGCCGGATAGTCGAGCTTTTCTTTTACAGGAATACGGCAATAGGGGCAAAGTTTGCGGAACAGACGTTGGGAAATCAATCCTTTCAGCAGTTCCGGGTCGCTTAACATATACGATTGCACGCCCATATCGCGCAAACGGGTTACGATAGCCGGTGCCGAGTTGGCGTGCAAAGTCGCCCAAACCAAGTGTCCCGACAACGCGCCTTTAAATGTCAGACTGGCGGTGGCGAGCGAACGGATTTCACCCACCATCAAAACGTCCGGGTCGGATCGCAATGCGGCGGACAAGGCCAGCGTAAATTGAACAGTTTTTTCTTCTTCGGTGTTGGCGTTGGTCACCGGCATCTGCCGGGCGCCGGGAATCGGATATTCCGGCGGATCTTCTACCGTCAGCAGGTTAATTTCGCCGTTTTTCTCTTTGATCAGTTTGATCATGTTTCTTTGCAGCAGGGTCGATTTTCCCGAACCGGTCGGTCCGGCGACGATATTCAACCCTACCGGCGCCGCACGCAGGCGGAAAAACAAATCCTGTTCATATTCGCCGCAGCCGAGAGCCGCCAAATCATCGTTGCCGTCCGGATTGTCGTCGGCATATAACAGACGCATAACCAAATATTGCGAACCGAAGGCGATCGGGTTAAACTGCAGGCGGATCGCCAGCACGTTGTGCGGCAGCATCAGTTTGCCTTTGGAACCGCGCAACGGTGTCGACCCCAGTTTTTGCGCGCCCTGAAACTCGTTTTGGGCATAGTTGGCGTCCGAAATATCGGCTGAGGCAAAGGCTGCACGTACAAATTGATCGCCCCATTCTTTACTGTATTCCATTTCTTTGATCATCACGCCGTTGGCGCGGAAAAAGATTTCGGTACAGTTGTCGGAGACCACGACGTGCACGTCGGATACTTTCATTGACGAGGCGCGTTTGGTAATGTTAACAAAGTCGCGTTGCATTTGCAAACGTGCCAGGTCTTCATCATCTTCCGAAAAGACCTGATTGCGTTCGGCCATCGCATAAATGGTTGCCAGTTCGTTTTGCGAAACATAAACCGGGGCTTTCATCTTGATCCCCTTCTTTTCCGCAATGCTCAAAAAGCTCAGAACCGAGCCGTCAAAACGGTGGTCCTTGGAGATCAATAATGTGCCGTCGGCAAAAAGCGCCAAACGCCGGCGCGTTTCGTCGTTGATGTTTAATGACGAACCGTCCGGCAGCTTGCCTTTGGGCATAGTGCACAAGTAATTGTCGTTGGCAAAAAGACCCTCAATAAAATCCTTCGAACTTGTCTTCTTGGGCTGCTCGGCAGGAGCAGCCCCGGAGATATTAGCGTTTTCTTTGCCTTGTGTTGTGCTTTCTTCTACCATTTCTTTGCTATCTGATAAACATTCCCTGGCCTAAACTCGGGATTCCCTGAGTGGTGTTGATCTGACGTCCGCGCGGTTGGTTGTTGTTGCCGCTGTTGGGGTCGTTGGGATCAACCGGCGCTTTGATGTTGATGTCGGACGGAACCGGTTCACGATCCAGAATGCCGCCGGCGGAGAAATAGAGATAATCTTTTTCGTTATCTTTGACCGCACTGACATAAGTCTGCGCAATGTCATCGATCGTAAAGCCGTTTCTCAGCGTGGTGCCCGGCTTAACCATAAAGACGTCGCCGTCGGTATTGATCAGTTTGGCCGCCAGTTCTTCACCCTGACCGGTAATTTCCATAATCGCATATTCGCTGCTGAGCTTGATTTTTTCCGGTGCCAGCGGCGTTGTCATGTCGATTCCGCTGATTGAAGTGGCAAACGGATTCTTTTTGCCCGTAGCGGCTTCTGCCTTGGCGGCAGCCAGCTTTTTCTTCGAAGATTCGATTTCGGCTTCCAGACGGGTTTTCAAAATGGAAATCTGGCTTTCGAGGTTGGCTATTTTCTTGTCATAAGCCACCCGCGCATTTTCCGCTTTGCTCTTCAGATCGTCGGCCTTTTGTTTCAAAACCGACAGTTTCTTTTTGTTGTCTGCCAAAATCTGTTTGGTCTCGGCGTCTTTTTTGGCCATCTGAGCGTATACTTCGGCGTTTTTCTTAATCCATTTCTGGGTAGCGTCGAGCATGGTTGCCTTATAAGCCTTAACGATTTTTTCCTGACGCAGTCTTTCCAGAGCGGCGGCCGCTTCCTTCAATTTGGTTTGTTCGGCGACCATCAGACGTTCCTGCTCGTTTTCCCATTCGATTCTTTTTCTTTCTTCTTCTTCTTTACGAGCCTCTTCTTCCTGCTGTGCTTTCAGGCGTTGAGCCTTAACGGCGGCAATTTCGTTCTGAACTCTTTCTTTTTTCAGTTCCAAATTCAACAAAGTCGTCTGCTTTTCCAAATCGGACATTCTGGCAAACAGGTCATTGCTGATCGAGGGAGAGATCGTTTCGTCAAAACCGCCGGTCGGTTTGGCGCCCAGCAATTTTCCGGTCACTTCCGGAGTGACCGTCGGCGGTACCGTCGAAACCGTTTTGGCCGCTGTCGGCGCACCCAGGGGCATCTTGTCGTTTTCGATCTGTCCCATGTCCATCATGTCGGTTTCGTCTTCAATCGAAATTGTGGTTACCGATTCTTCGGAATCGTCGTTGTCGCTTTCCATCGGAATAACGTCTGTGGCGACGCTGTTGGTCGGTTGCGACGGCGAAATGAGACCGGCCCCCGGCAGCGAAACATCTCCCATTTGTTCGTCAAACAGCGATATTTCTTCCGGCGCGGATGATTCGTCCATCGGAGCAAGGGCGACCGTGTCGTCGTTTTCCATCAAAGTGACGGTTTGAGCGGCAGCCTGATCGGCCAACAATCCTGCGGCAACAACTACTGCCAAACCACATAAAGTATTTCTAAAACTATAATGCATAGATAGCTCCTTCATATTCCCAAACACCGGTTTCGGGGTTGTACATTATTAAATTAATCGTAAGTCCTGAAAATTTTGTTAACAAATTGCTCCAGACTTTAGGATTATAGTTTGAACTGAACTTAAATTTTACCGAGCGGTATACGTTCTGTTGCGGAGAAGTGTATACTTCGTCATTTAAGGCAACTTTCTGATCGATCGACTGAAAGAATTCGTTGAGGTTGATCTTCAAATCCATCATCGAGCGCGTCGGTTCCGAAGTTTCGGTATTGATGTTTCCCAAACTTAAAGCCGCCATGACCGTGTTGCCGTCGTCTGAGATCGAACGTGCGGAAAAGTTCAGGCCGGAAGTGTTTAATGCTTTGTCGGCAATTGAAATCCGTCCGAACAATCTGCTCCAGGTTGTGCTGGCACCGCCGGTGGTACAGGTCAGATTGCCGATTTTCCAACCCGGCGGCATAATCGTCACCAAGTCCATGATCTTGTCCTGACAACTGCCCATTACCATGATCGGATCGGGCAGATTCTCCCACGGTTTCGGTTCGGGCGGAATCTCCTCCGTCTTGACGACTTTCGGCGCCACCGGTACCATAACCGGCACCGTCGGCGTGGTGTCAAACAGGCTCATAAACAACTGGTAGAGAATATAGAGGACAATGAAAGCGCCGGCACCGGCAATGATATAAAACATCTTGCCTTTGGTGTTGATTTTTTGCAGCTTGACTTTACTGCCGCGAGACAACAAATCGTCGAGATCGGGGTATAAAGTGTCTTCAATATTCCATTCCGGCGGAGCAATCTTCAGCTTCCAGTCCGGGACCATCAACATGCTCATGAACTGTTTCTTGGCGTCTTCTTCCGAAAGATAGAGCATATCGCCGTTTGCCAGAATAACGTCATCGCGTACGCAGACATACCACCATCCGTTCGGTACTTTAAATACCGCAACGAAGGAAGGTTGGTCGCTGAGCGCCGAAGACAAGGTGACCGCACCGGCATTTTGTCCCGGTTTGTAGCCGTCTGCCGAAACGCAAATACCAAACTGCGGTGTTTTGCCTTTCTTTATGCAGTACAGATCGGCGCCTTCCAAAACGCCCTGCGAGGACTCTATGATTTCGGCCAGCGGCGCGTCCTGATTTTGCAGAGACTGCCAGAACAGGCTGGTGGCAAACTCTACGCCGCCGGATACGAAATGAGTACCCCAGCTCCGTTCCTGATCTGCTTTATATTCGTCATCTAGCATTTTGGCATCGTCTAACACGTTCGTTTCCTTTTATCAGAAATTTAAGTCTAGTCGCGTACTCTGGTTTCCGGATTAAGCGGAGATTCCAGCACCACGGGGGTTAAAATGATCACTAAGATGCTTCTGACTTTTCCGGCCGTTGCGGTACCGCCCAGCAAAGAATTGGTTGCAGAACCGACGCCGCGTTTTTCCGCACTGTTTTCGACGCGTTCATAACCTGTCAGCACCAGAGATTCTCCCGACTTCAGAGCAACTTCCTGAGTAAAGCCGCGCGATTCGATGATCGGGTTCTGAATATATTCGCCGCCTTCGCTTTCGCCGTCGTTGCCGCTGATCAGGTCAACCTTTTCCAAAGCCAAAAGGTCGGACAGCGTGAGGTCGAATTTAAGCAGCAGACGTCCGTGTTCCAAGATGCGGGGCAATACGTTCATCGTAAAGCCGGTTTCGATTTCTTCGGTTTCCGTCGACAGGTCATAAGTTCCCGAGTCGCCGCCGCTGTTGGTTTTGGTGATTTCGGAAATGTAGTTCTGTTTCTTGACAACCTGAATCGGGGCCGACTTATTATTCAAAGTGGTTACCGTACCGCTGGTAATCAGGTTGGTGGTTGCCTGAGTTGACAATGCCTGGATGCTGGAATTGATATTCCAGTTGCCCGGCATGATGGTCATTGTCAGGTTTTCGGCAATATCGGAACTCAAACCGCTTGCAGCGCTGGCCAGACCGATGGAAGTTTTGCCGTCGTTAAACAAAGTTTTCAGATTAAGCGAGAAAGTGTCCGAATCGTTAACGGTGACTTGCAAAACTTTAATGCTGATGGCAACCTGACGGGACAGACGCGTATTCTGTTCATTGACAAAATGAGCAACTTTGCGGATGTCGTTCGGCGTTGCGGTCAACGAAATGGTTCCGTTGGTCGGATCCAGAGACAACTGGGCATCTTTGCCGACCATTGAGGTAATCGATTTTTCAATGTTGCTCCACAACTCTAACTCGGCAGAGTTGGTCAGGGTGAGGGCGGAAGTGCCGCCGCTGCCTGAATCGGTTGACGAACCGCCGATGTTGGAAGTCAAAGACTGTTTGGTCGGCAGACTGTACAGAACAAAAGTTTTGGTCATAAACTTATAGAAATAAATTTCGTTCTTTTCATAACGCCACCAAATTCCGAAACGGGAGCCGATTTCATCCAGCAATCCGCTTAAAGGTCCGCGGTAAGAAACCAGCATTTTGGTCGGATCGGCCCAGTGGGCGTTGATCTGATCCGGAGACGGAACGTTTTCCGTTGCGGATTTCAGAAGATCTTCTTCCAGATGCGGGGCAAATCTGACCTGAACCGAAGTGATTTTGTTAATCATGTCGCCGATTTCGTATAAAGTGATCGGGCGGTTGCTGATCAAAGTAATGCCTTCTTTGGTTTCCAGATAAGCGGGGATCGGGGCGCCTTCATATTCTACAATACTCTTGTCGCCGAGCCAGATCTCGTTTTTAACCCGAACCACGTCTTCCGGAGCGGCCTCGCTCGGAGCTTTGGCTTTTTCCTTGAGTTCGGTTGTTGCTTCAACTTCGCGTTCCAGCGTTGCGTCCATACTGGTCGCAATCGAGCAGGCGCCGATCAGAGCAACCAGACCCAAACCCAAACTGTATTTAATCCAATTATTCATACGCATTCTCATCCTCCATAGTCTCGACTACCAAGACGCGGTTTCCTTTATAAAATGTAGCTATCGGAGCCGGACGGGCCCGGGCAAAAGCTCTTACCAAAGCCGAACTGACGTCGGCAAAGCGGCCTCTGAACATAGCGCCGGCGGTTAAAGTATAGTTACGGTTAGTGTTCCAAATCAGGCGCCAGCCGGCCCGGTCGCACCATTCGGTTAGCAACAGCTTCAGGCTTTTACCTTCTTCGGCCAGCCAGTCTTCGACCGGATCATCGGCGCTGTAACCTTCGCCGGAACCGCCTACGTCCGCGCCTTCGCCGATTTTTTCGTCCACGGTGATTTCTTCTTCATAATCAATAACCTCACCGTCGATTGAAGGCGGAATGGTTGCCGACATGTTGCTTCCGGCACCGGATTGAACTATTAAATGATCGCGGGGAGTTCTTTCGCCGTATTCACGGTAATCGGCGGCAACTTTGGTATAGTTGACGAACTCGTCTTCGGCGGCACAACCGGTGATTCCGGGAGTGGGATATTGACCGGCCGGGCAGGTCTGTTTGACGGTTGTGCCCGGAGCGGCTTGTGTCTCTGAATACTCATATTCATAATCGTTGTTGCTTGCGCAACCCGATAACAGCAGAACTCCTAAAAAACCGGCTGATATAAGAAATTTGTAGTTCATTTTCGTGTTTCCTAAGCTGTTTTTATTCATATTTTTAACCTATCATACATACTGAAAAAAAATAATCAAGCAGATATTCTACCACGATTGGTAATACAGACTCTGCCTTTTATTGTTTTCCGGCATATCGTTATTGACGTTTTCGTTAATCCTTAAAGTCCTGATAATAAACGAATTTGGCTCGCGGGAGGTGAAAACGGTATTTATTTTTCCGTAATCTACACCCTTATTAGTTAAAATATTGTGTAATAAGTTTAATCTTTTTTGCTGCAGTTCAAAAGAACTGGTGCGATCGATTCTGACTTCCAGAATAACGTTGGGATCCTCGATAACTTTGTTGGCGAATGCCTGAATCCATCGTAAAGTGGTTCCCGAAATTTCGGCGCGTCCCGGCTGGAAAGAAAGCCGCATCTCGGCCGGCAGGATTTTGGTCGGCGTTTTGTCGCCGCCGAAAGCCGAAAATAAGCCTTTGCGTTTTTTTGCTTTTTTGGGTTTTTCGGTTGTTTCTTCGTCGGTTGTCACTTCGTCGCTTTCATTGCTGTCAGAACCGCTGAACATCGAAGCGAGACTTTTAAACAGGCCGCCGCTTTTTTCTTCTTCGGCAACGGTTTCTTCTTCCGGTTCGGTATTTTTCCGGTCAAGGCTCTTTTTGGGGGAAACCAGTTGCGGCGTGAGGTTTTTGTCGTTAAGGATGTCTTCCGGGATCGGAATTAAGATATTCTTGACCATTTCGGCGGTTTGGACCTGATTGTCTTCATCGGCCATGGCCTCGGGCCGATTGAGTATATCGGCGATTTCCGATTCGTTCATGCCTTTGTAAAAATCTTCTTCCAAAACGTGGTTGTTTTTCGGATTGCGGGCCCCTTTGGCAACGACCCAGGGACTTTCCTCGACGTCGCGGGCCGTCATTTCGTGCCACTCGCGGCCGGATATTCTGTCTTTTTCGAGGGTCGGCTTAACGGCGATTGATTCGACGTCCAGCGTTCCGCCTTCCGCCATCGCGATCTGATTGTCCGGCGCGGCGGTTGCAATTTCTACCGAGGTTTCGCGGCCCTTTTGCAGGCCGAATTCCAGCGGAATCATCTGGTCATTTTTATCTGTCTCGGCGGCGGCAAGGGCTGTCGGGGCTTCTGACGGCGCAGAGTCGGCCGGTTGCAGCGAAAGAGCGCTGTCTACCGGAAACTGAGGCTCAATTTCCGGGGATGCCGACGTCAAAAGATCTTCGGGGTTTTTAACCGGGTTTTCCGTAACGGGGGCGTCGGTTGTTTGGGCAAATGCCTGTGTCTGCTGTTCAAATGCCGCGATATTGTTTTCCGAGTCGCCGGAAGGCCGGGTTTCCGGCTTGTTTTCCGCTAAAACTACGTTTCGGGCGGCGGCAGAATATTCCAACGGAATGTCGGCGGCGTCTTCGACCGAACTGATGCTGATGCCGTCATCATTGTCAAAAACAAACAAATTTTTATCAATAAGAACATCCCGTTCGTTTTTTCTCGGCAAAGGCGCTGCCAGCGAAAGAACTTCAACCGGAGCCAGAGCCTGTCCCGTTGCCGTCATGTCGCTTTGGAAAAAGAGCGCAATGTTCTTTTCCGGAATGGATATCTCGGCGCTTTTGGATTGTGCCGGTACGGCAAAAAGCTCATTAAACGCCCACATTGTGAACAGAGAAATGATAAAACTGTTAACAAATATTTTAAAAGTCTTTTTTCTCATTAACTTGACCCCTCTAATGGTTAACAATAAATTAAAATATGAGAATTGGCAAGCACATAATTCGCCGAATATTAAATTTTCGTCGTTTTTTTGGGGGCTGTGCGGGGTCGGAACGACAGCGGCGCAGCGGCTGTATATTCAGAGTGATATATATAAATAAGTGTTTTCTTGTTTTTTGTTTCGGATAAAACGAAGCCGGGACCAAAACGACAGGGCGGAGTCTGTCCCTTTTATTGTCCAAAATGAAGCCGAGTTAACTATGAATTTTTTGTTACAGGGATTTTTTATAATAAAAAACAATCGGTTATCGAAAACGTGCAGGAAATGATAATGCTGGTAATTTTGGAAAAAATCAGGTATCCTAAAAATGTATAAGTAAAGTACTTTTAATTAATTAAAGGAGAAAAACTATGCAATTTATTAAAAGAAATATCTGGACGCTGGCTGCAATGGTTTTGTTTGTAACCGTTGCCATGGTTGGCGATGCCGCGGCTGTTGACGGCACCAGCTTAATGACTCAGGCGAGCAAGAAGGTCTCTAACGTATTTGAAGCCGTTAGAACGATCATCTTCATCCTGGGTGGTTTTGGTCTGGTCGGTGTTGCTTTTGCGGCTATTTTCGGTAAAGTAAACTGGAAATGGTTTGCAGCTTTGGCTGTCGGTCTGGCTATCTTGGCTGCAGCGAACGCCGTTGTTCAATATGCGGCAGGCTCCAAAGCCGGTACGGGCGTAACTGATACCTTCGGTGTATAGTTGCCTGTATACTAACTGATCGGGAGGGCTGGCAGAAGTTTTGGCTAGCCAATGGCAGCCCTCCTATTTTACTACTAACAAAAGAAGGAAAAAGAAGATGTTGTACGTAAAATTAAAGAAAATAATAATATTTGCATTGGTTGCGTTCTTAGCTTCTTCAATTTTATTTGCAACCAATTCTTACGCGGCATTGTTCGGTGATCTGACCTCAAAAGGTGCCGAGATCTTCAGAGGAATGCGCGAGATTATCTATGCGGTTGCCGGTTTCGGTATCGTCGCAATTGCCATCGGCGGTTTCTTCGGTAACTTTAACTGGAAATGGCTTGGGGCAATCATTATCGGGCTGATGGTTATCGCGACTACGGCCGGGATTATTAACTATATGGTGGAAAGTACGGTTATTACCCCGACCATGATCACGGATACGTTGATCAGCGGTAATGACTCGGGTCTGGCAAAATAGTTTGAACAGAGATTTTAGGAGGGTGCTATGCAAAAATTTAAGATAAAAGATAGGATGTCTGTATCTCTGTTAATGTTGCTGACAGCTCTGTTTGTCTGTTTTAATCCGGGCGATGCCTTCGCTGATTTGTTGGGATGCATGCAAAGCGAAGCACAACACGGAATATTCAGAACCATTGCCTGCAAAGTGACCACGACATTATTTGATATTCGAAAAATTGTTTACATTTTGGGCGGTTTCGGGCTGATTGCTTTTACCTTTGCGGCGATTTTTAACAAAATCAGTTTTAAGCATTTGGGCAACATTGCGATCAGTTTGTTTCTGCTCTCGATGATGACACCATTTATTGAATATTTTACTTTGGGTGAGGGACAGCCTCCGTTAAAGTACGGACATTTCTTGCAGCCGGATTTCACCGAAGCCGATTATTCGGCGACTTTCGGCGAATGTCAGGGGAATGACTGCCCGGCTTCTGTAACGGCAGCCGGCGGCGGAACCTCTATCGGCGGCGGTGCCGGCGGTGGATTAGGCGGCGGTGCCGGCGGATTAGGCAGCGGCGGACTGGTTCCCGGTGCAGACGGAAAAGTCATGCCGATTTTGCCGTCGGGTCCGGTTGGCAGTATTCCCGGTTTATCGGGCGGTGTTGATTTGAAAACCATTTCTCTCAGCCCGGTCGGAACCAGCGGCGGCAGTCAGGTCGATACGCGCACCGGTTGGCAGAAGTTCAAAGATACCATTAAGACGGTTAAGGACGAAGCCGTAAAAGGTTATAATACGGCAAGTACGGTTATCTCGGCCGCCAAGACGGTTTATACCGCGGTTGATTCGTCGGTTAAGGGAATTAAGAATGCCGGCAGCATCAGCGAAGCGATTACCGCCGGTGTCGGGGCCTTTGATAACTATACCACAGCCACCGGAGCAATTACTTCGGCAGCCGGAACGATCGGTACCAACTATACCGACAAGGAAGGAAAACCAAGTTTGGGACAGAAAGTTGAAGACTTCTTTAAGGGCAGCAACAAAGGCGCCAACGAAGGAAAAGAAGTCACCCAGGATGTCGGAGTTATCAACGGAACGGCAAACGCCGCCAAAGATATTCCTCAAGACATCGGAAATATTTTCAAGTAGTTTGTTGAAAATCCGAAAAGCACCGTCCGTTCTCCCAGGGCGGTGTTTTTTTGTTGCGTCGGTCGCGACAATCGTTTTTTACGGATATCCGTTGCGGCCAACGCGGTTTCGGAGCGCAAAAATGTCGATGAGGGCACGGAAATGTTCGAGTGTGCCATTCTCATTTCGACAAGCTTTTTTGTTGCATAAAAGAAACTTTTCTTGTAGAATCGAAAAAATAAAGGAATGGATTGAAATGCGTGAACCAGTATTAAAAGCGGTAGCCAGTCCTCCGAAGATTCTTTGGGGGCCGTTTCTGCCGGTGCTGCTTAATCTCGGCGTCCAGTTTCCGATTATGTTTGTGTCGATCGGCGCTTTTGAGATTAACCCGATTATTTTCGTGGCCAGCATTTTGCTGGTGCACGGCATAATTGTATTGTGGGGGACCAAAGAACCGCATATCTCCAGTATGATTCAGGCCTTTGGTCAGACTTATCGTATAACCAAAAATTTGTATAAGACAAAGGGGAATAAATTTGCACCCTGATTTTGATTTTTTCAGCACGTTCGTGCAAGGGCTGAGCACTAAAGAAGTTATTGTTGCGGTGATTGGTTTTATTTCGGCCGCAGCTTTTGCCGGTTTGTGGGTTACTAAACTGGGGCACAGCATTTTGCCGCAGCCGAGTGAATCCAAAGTGGCGGATTTTCTGCCGTTTAATAAACTGATGTCAGACGGTATGACCATCCGTTGCTATAACGGTTCGTTTGCCCGTGTGTTTAAGATTGAGGGGCTGGATCTGGCTTTTGCCACCGAAGAGAAAAACGTCTCGATGCTCGAAGCGCGCAAATCCTGGATTGACAATATGTCGGATTTGCAGGTTACCTGCCGGGTTATCACGTTGCGCGAACGTATTCCGCCTGATGAAATTGTCGGCACGTTTGATAATCCGTTGTTGGAACAGGTTGCTTATACCTGGCAAAGTACGCTTAACCGGGTTTACAGCAATTCGCATTACATCATTATTTCAATTCCCGATCGTCCCGATGCCCTGAAGGATTTGAACTATGCTTCGCAAACGTTGATGGCAACCCTGAGCGAATATGGCGTGCGGGCGATGTTCGAAAGCGAAGACAGCCTTCCCAAAGACAGTCCGTTTCATGTTTTCAGCCGCATTTGCAGTCCGGTATCCAAACCGGATCCGAAAGTGCGTTCTGCCGAAGGCGCCGCGCTGAACGAGATTTTGACGGCCGATCATATCCACTTTACCGGTGAAAACGGCATTATTAAATTCTTTTCCGGAGATAAGGAAATGTATGCCGTTACCATGGGGCTGCGAACCTCGGGCGATTTTATGGACGAGTCGATGATCGTGTCTTTGTTGGCGATTGACTGTGAACTGACGATGCTGCACAACATTAAGCCGATATTTAAACCCAACGCCCGCGCGTTGTTGCTGCAACAGGCCAACATGGCGCGCATGACCAGTTTTTCAGGCGATGTGATTGCTCAGTACAATGAAGCATTGTCCTCAATTGAAGACAGCGATGCCAATTATCAGGCTTTGACCGAATATGCGATGACATTGGTATTAAAAGGACACAGTTTGGAAGAAATAGACTTTGCCGAAGGCGAAGTTCAGCGTATTTGCCGTTTGTTCGGCGTGACCCCGGTGCGCGAAGGCTGGGTCAGCCAGGCAACGTTCTTTAACCAGTTCCCCACCTACGATACCTATCCGCGGACTTACCGTTATTTGTCGCGGGTCGTTGCGGTTGCAGTGTCGTTTGACAAACCCTCCGAAGGTTTTGCCAAAAGTGACTGGGGTCCGGGCGCTATTTCGGTCTTCCGTACCACAACCGGTTCCGGTTACCGTTTCCAATTCCATGTTTCGTCGGAAGAATCTGCGGTGGCCCACTGTTGTATTATCGGTCCGACCGGACAAGGTAAAACGACTTTGCTGACGTTTTTGGCCGGACAGGCGATGCGGCACAAGGATCTGAAGGTGTTTTTCTTTGACCGTCACCGCGGTGCGGAAATCTTTACCCGTGCGGTGAAGGGCGCGTATGTCGGTTTTGACGGCGATGAGAAAAACGTGTCGCTCAACCCGTTTGACGCCGAGCCGACGGCAAACAACCGTGCCTTTTTGCGTCGTTGGATGAAATCAATCACGATGGTCGACGATGCTTTGTCGGAGCGGGAGATTGCCCGTGCGGTGACAACGGCGTTTGATTATCTGCGTCCTGAAGAACGGGTGATGAGCAACCTCTATAAAAGCTGTTTTTCGCCGACCGGAAATATGCGCCGCGAGCTTTTCCGCTGGGTTAATCCCGATCAGTACGGCAAGATTTTCAATGCTTCCAACGATAGCTTGGATTTGCATTCCAAACGTTTTATCGCCTTTGACTTTACTCATATTTTCGAAGACGAAACACTGGCGCCGGCGGTTATCAGTTACATCATGCACCGTATTCAGTCGGAAACCGGCGAAACCGGAGTGCCGTCACTGATTATGATCGATGAAACCGCGCCGATGCTCAAGCACCCGATGTTCCGTGACTATTTTATCATCGGTTTGCAGGAAGGACGTAAAAAACGTCAGGCATACCTTTGCGCTTTCCAACAGCCGAACATTATCGACCGGTTGGGTGTGGGCGAAGTTATCCGCGGTCAGTGCCAGACGGTTATTTTCTTCCGCAACCCGCAGGCGATGGCCGAAGATTATGTCAACTGGAACCTCAATCAGCGTGAGATCGACTTTGTATTCGGCCGTTCGTACCGCGATTTCCCGTATGCGATTTTGCTGTCGCGTCCGGCAACCGGAGAATCGGTTATTTTGGATGTTAATTTGGGCGGTCTCGGACCCTATCTGAAACTTTATAATTCGGGACGCAAAAATGTTCTGTTGGTGGAGGATCTGATTAAACAATACGGCGAAGACAACTTTGTTACAAAATATTTAAATCTTGCCTGACGGACATAAAATAGATTTATAAAATAGTTTTTTTTTGCTATTATTAATATGACATAGACCAAGACGGAGGGTGGTATGGTAAATATTAAGCGCATTGGTACGGGCATTTTGGGTGCGGGTGCCGGTTTGTTGGTTGTTATGGAAGCACAGGCCGGATTGCCGACTTTTGATGCCGCCAATATTGCAGGAACGATCAGTATTGTCAAAAACGGTTCTGAAAATATTAAAGGAATCGGTGACATTACCAATAAAGTCGGTGAGCTGAATACGATTGTCGGCGATGCTGCCGCATCCGTTTCCAAGTTTCAGGCCGATTACGGCGATGAAATAAACAAAGGTATTGAGCTGGCGCAAAAGGCGATGGCACGTAAGGCGGAAGCCGAAGCGGCCAAGGCCGCTCATGATGCCGAAGTTCAGGCGCAGAAAGAAGCTTATCAGGCGGCGATGGATACGGTGGCCGAGCAGAATGCTGCCGATATGGAAGATGAAGAAGAGTTCGAAGAAGAATTTGTCGAAGAAGAGGCGGAAGTTGCCGAAGAATTGCCGGCCGATGATATGACGGCCGTTATGCCGGAAGAAGAAAGCGAAGAGGAAGAAATGACGCCTCCGGTCATGAGTTCCGACGGTCGCGTGTATGATGATGATGAAGACGTCGGCGGCGAAAATCTTGACGGTGTTCCCGGAGAAGGCGAAGAGCTTGACGGCGTTTCAGTCCCCGAAGAAAAATTAATCGAAAACAGTCCGGAAATTACGGAAGCCGTTGTCGACGGTAACGCGCCGGTCAAGGCGGAAGCCGTTGTAATTCCCGAACAGAAACTGTCCGCCGAAACGCTTCCGTCCGGTCGTCGTCCGTTTGTGCGTCCGTCCGTTGCCGGTTCGGAGACGGTTCCGGTCCGTGTTGCGCCGACGGCGGTAACCAAAGACAATGCCGTCGTTGTTCCGGCCAAGCTCGAAACCGCTGTCCCGGCGGCAAAGAAAATCGAAGTTGCGCCTGCTGCGGCCGCACCGGCGGTCAGACGGCAATTCCGGGTCTCGCCGCGATTGAATGGCGCCGCGGAGAAAATTTCTGCCAACACCTATCGGCATCACGAAGTTTTGGCTTTTGCCAGCGCCTCCGACAGTGAAGGCGTCGGCAACAGTTATATCGGCAACGTCTATGTCGTGCCGATGGCTCAACGTTGTTCAATCAGTGCCGAAACTTTTATCAAAGATGAAAAGAAACGTCAGGAATGTATTGAAACCATTATCCGTGAAAATAATGCCGACAACAGTTTTGACGCGGCGCTCAGCATGAAAGAATGCCGTCAGATGGTTTATACGGCGGTTGTTTCTCTTTTGGCCGAGGCAACCAACGCCAAATACGAGGCGGCCAACTACAGCGACACCTTAGATGAGCAGGACAAACTGGCCGCAGATTCGACCGACGTTCGCGGTGATTTGACCGTGCTGGCGATGAGCAACTATCAGACTCAGTTGTTGCTGAACCGTATTTCGATGAATTTCTCTTCGCAGATTATTTTGGAAACGGTTGACCAGTTGTGTGCGGCGCGCAAAGACGTTTTGGGTGATTCTGATATGGATAAGGCTTCTGAAACCAGTGGAGAAAAATGATGAAAAAAGCATTTTTTGTTTGGACATTGCTTCTGGCACTCTTAAACGCCGGTTATGCCCGCGCCGACTTTGAGGCGGTGGAAACCGTCCTCGGCAAGTTGGAAGATGTGCAGAAGGAAGCCCAAAACGTCCAGGAAGAGCTTAAAAAGGTGCAGGCCGGCATCAATGCGGCGCGCCAGGGCGATTTCGGGCCGCTGAAAGAAGTCAAGAGCAATATTCTGAACGATAAAAAAATTAATGTCAAAATGATCGGCCCGATTGCCGAAAAAGTCGGCGATGTTAAGGAACTCGAAGGTGCGGTGGAAGAAAATATGATTCCGAACTACACCGACAAGGATCAGGATGCCACTTTTTTTGTTAACAAAGACACCACCGACGCCATCCGCCGCGAAAGCCTGAGCCGGATGTATGCGTATGCTTTGGTGCTTCGCGTTAACATGGAAGAAGCGCGCACCAAAGGGCAGGCCGCGGATAAGACGGTTAAGGCGGGAGACAGCCGCGAGATTTTGCAGTCGGCAGCAACCAAAGAAGCGATGGAAAACGCCCGTCGTTACGCGCATATCTGGGATATGCAGTCGGCGATTTATGAATTGCAGCTGATTGAAAAAGCTCTGCTGTTCAGCAATAAAGACAAAGGCGAGAGCGGCGGCTCCGCAGCGGAAGGAGACGGAAAATGAAAAAAATTCTTCTTGGTCTTTTTGTTTTGGGTACGGTGTTTTGGGGAGCGCCGGCCCGGGCTTTCATTCCGTTGCCGCCGTTTAAGATGGACGCCGGGGTCATCGGCAACGAAGTTATTTCCTACGGTAACACCACTTCGCAAACGGCAGGCAAAGGGCTGCAGCAGTCTGCGATTGTGCAGACGGCCATCACCTACGGCAAAGGTGCGAAAGAATTTTATGATTTCGGAATGAAAATGATGAAGGAGTTTCAGGGGATAGAACTGAACAACCTCGGCGAAATCATGAATAAACTGAGCGATATGGAAGCCGAACAAAGCAAGACCAAAGAAGATGCCGCGGTTGAAATTGCCGCCAAAACCCGTGAAGCAAACGCGAAAATCGCGGCGCTGGATGAAAATACGCGGGAACTGAATAAGAAAATTGTCGAAGATCCCGCCAATACCGAAAAGTATCAGAAACAAATTCGCAAGAACGAACAGGAAAAGGCCAAAATATCCAAAAAACTGGTTAAAGAAACCCGTCAGATCAATCGTAAAACCGAAACCAAAATCGGCAAGCTGAACGATCAAATCGGCAATATGAAAAATCAGGCAGCCGATCTGATTGCTTCGGTAAAAATGATTCCGGCCAATTACGATTCGGCGGAAGACCTGCAAAAGACTGCTAAATCTTTGATGCCGGAAAAAGGTACCGAAGTTGATACCCATGTTTCTGCAACCTATGCCGCAATATATCGTGCTGCCTATTACAAAGCGATGCAACAGGCGATGGTTCGTTCAATGACCATCAAGTCAAGAATTGAAAAGGATGATACCGAGGCAGGCAAGAAAAAAGTGTCGACGGTACAGTTTGAAAGCCTGGGCGGGGCTCTGGGGACCGTGGTGACGATGAAAACCGACAATATTCAGGCACTGCTTAACTTTACCGAAATATTGCTGCAAAAAATGCAGTTGGATGTGGCGCGCGATCTGGCAACCGAAAACTTTGCAACCGTCGATCCGGTGCAGGCTGCCGGGGATTTTAACCTGGACAACTATAAGTTTACGCCGCCGAGTGCCGAAGAACTGGAAGCGGCCGACGGCAAAAAACCGGAAAAGCTGGGTGAACTTGAAAAAGAGATTACCCCGAGCAGCGGAAAAGTCCTAACCGACGGGTTGGCCAATATGCAGGCCGATGCGGAATCCGGGGACAATCCGGCCAACACAACGACAGAAGCGGGGAGTGGAAAAGATGAGAAAAAATAAAAAATTTTATTTCGGAGTCCTGCTGGTTTCGGGAATGCTTGGCTTCGGTTCTCCCGCCAACGCTCAGCTGGTGGCCGGGGTTTCGTTCGACTTCCTCGGTGATGCGGCGGCGGCGGTCACGCCTGTTTTGGAACAAATTCAGACCGCGGCGGACGAAGCGGTAAAATATGCCAAAGAAAAGGTGACTTCCCTCAAAGCGGGTCTTGCTTCTTATTTTTCCAAACGTAAAAATGCCGCCGAAAAAGTTCCCGGCACCAAAGGGTTTGCCAAAAACAGTTCGGTAAACATCGCAAATGCGGATGCCGTTCAGGCGGCGGTTAACGAGTTGTTCCTGCAATATCCGTCCGATGATCCGCGGGTCAACAAATTTTATGAAAAGGAAGCGCTTGAGTTTTATTACGATACCATGATCGAAATCCAAACCGCTTCCAAAAAGCTGGAAGCGCAGTTGGACAGCCTGCGTACCGAAATCGACACCTTTGCCAAAGATGCCGTAGCGCCGTCCGGCGGCAATGCCGGTTCGATGCCGTCCGAAGATGAAAGCGGCAACTATTATAATTTGTATCTCGCTCATAAAAAATTCAACGACGTCCTGAAGGTTACCGAAGAAGTCATGGCGCTGTATTCGCAATATTATGTTGCCCGCGCCATCTACCGCAAAACCATTCTTCCGGCGCCGTATCAGAAAGAAAAAGACCAAAAGCCGGGCGACGGCAAAAAGTCGGCCGCTTCGAGCTATTTCCACAGCCGGTTTGCCTTTGCGCAATTTGTAAGCGGCAGCACCGCCGCCGTGGAAGCGGAAGAGCCGCAAGGCGAGGAGGCCGAAACGCCGACAGGCGAATATACTCAGGTTGACTTTACGGTGCCCGACGCTCCCGAAGCCAAATCGTTAATGGCCGGCAGTGAAAAGGAGTTGGCGGATCTGGGCGTTATTTCGAAAGCACAGCGTTATTTGAACAGCGCTCTCAAAGCTCATAATACCATGCGCCTGCTGCCTTCTTACCGTACGGTTTTTGAGCAGTTTGAATTGTTTAAGCAAATGCATGCCAAAGCCGCTCAGGCGGTGGCGACTTCCGATCAGTGCGTGATCCAGTATCTGGGGCGCCGTTATAAGGAACCGGAAAAGGTCTGGTACGGGACCTCAAGCGCACCGGCCGATCCGGTCAATTACGATGACCGAAAAGGAATATCCGGTTGGGCCGTGGCTGCTTTTCAGGTGGCAAATGCCGATAAAACGGCCGGTTTGGACACCGATTCTTTTGCCACGATTGACTATGGAAATCAGGCGGACAGCAGCGACCTCACCAGCTTGAACAAAATTACCGATCAGATTTCGGCGGCCGATGATACGAATGCTCTGGCTTCACCGAGTCAAAGCGAGGCTTTTTCCGATGCGGCGCGGGAAGTTGAACTGATCACCTGGCAAATCGGCGCTCAGGCGGCAATGGTGCTGGCAGAGGATCAGTATTCCGCCAAGCCGGTTTACGGAAAGGCGTACAATCCCTATCCTTTGTGGCAGGATCAGAAAAGCTATTACAATCAGTATATCAACGGCAAATACGAAAATATGAAAGAATATATTCGTAACCTGGATCTGAATGCGGTTGCCGTTCAGATTGCCGAAATTATCAACGACGGCCGCGAGGACGGAACCGCGAAAAGCTCGGCCCAAAAAGGATTGAACCGCCTGTCGGCTTACATTGCCAAAAACGGCGGCGGCAACAATGCCGGCCATGGTTTGATCGAAGCCAAGAAAGCGGCGCTGGCCAAACTCGAACAGTCAAAAGAAACGGCCTTGAAACCTCATCTGGTTTCAAAAAACAAGCTTTTGGCGCAGTTGGACCGGATAACCGCAAAAATAAGCGCTCTCAGCGATAAAATCAGTCAGGTTGACGCCGAAGTCGCGGCCGGAAACGCCAAAGCCGAAAGTGCGCATGACAACATTAAACGGATGAACAACCGGGGCGCAACCGACAATTCGGTTTTATACGAAACCGCGGTCAGCGATTTTGCCGGCGGCAGCAGCCAAATGACCGATAACATGGCAGAAGCGACCCGTTTGCGGACCGAAGTCAAAAAATACGAAAAACAGCGTGATGCTCTCAACCAAAAGCTTGCGGCGCTGGAAGAAAAAATCGCGCTGGTCGAAGAAGATTATATAGTCCGGGCTGCCGCACTCGAAGCGGAATATAACGGCAAGCTGGCAAGCGCCGCTTCCGGAACGACCAAAAGCCCGAATCTGGCGGCGTTGGTTGACCAGCTCGGTGTCAGCGGTCTCGGGCTGGGCGGAATTGTCTCCAGTGCCGACGGTTTGGTTTCCGATGCCAAAAGCTATGCGGTTAAGCTGATTGATCAAGCACGTCAGGATATGTATAACCTGGGCGACGGTCTGTACGAAACCCGGAACAACGGCGCTGTGGTCAGACGTCATCAGGAACTGATAGACGAATTGAAAAAGATGCCGAAAAAGCAATTTGTCCGGGCGGCGATTTCAGCCGCCGGCGACAACGGCGCATCGGCGATCGCCTCTTTGCTGTCGAGTGCGCTTTCGTCGGCCGTAACCGGCAATATTTGCAGCAATGTCGCTTGTGATGCGCCGGATGAAGCGTATTTTGTCGGTCTCGGTGCCAAAACGCGCGATTTTACCGCGCCCAAGGCGCCGTCATTCAAGCACTATCCGTCGCCGCGCGATATTGTTCATTTTGATCTCACCGACTATAAAAACCTCAAGAAAACCAACGATGGCATCGTAACAAAAGCGTCTTTTCTCGGCTATGGCGGCGAAATCCCCGCGATTTGGCAGAAAATGCTGGCGGATGACGCCTTTGTCGAAAAAGGCTTGAATTTGAGTTCGTTGCTGGAACAAGGCGGCGAGAGCAAATACTTTATGCGCGGAACCTTGTATCCGTGCCGGATCGGCAGCTATGCGGTGGATATTGCCGCTTCCAAAGTTGACCTCAGCCAAACCAGCGGTCAGTATCTGGTCAGCCCGAACGCTTCGCCGGAGATGCCCGTTTGTCAGGACATTTCTCTCAAGGGGGCGTTGGCCTATTTTACGGTAACCGATCTCGAACTGGACAAGAGCGTTCGTGCCGGCACGCAGAAAACACCGGCGGAAATCAGTCCCAGCGAGCTTGGTACGTTATTGGCCTATGATGATCAGCGACTTCACTTTAACAGCGCCTCTTACAATGTTTACGAACGGATGGTTCAGTTGGAAGAAAAAGCCAATAGCGAGGGTTTTGACTTTGAAGTGCGGGACAACGTTTATCAAAAGGCAATGTATTCGCGCAACCAAATCGGCGATTTTCTGCATTTTGTCGACAAGGAAAACACCATTCGCAAAAATGTTGACGAACTTCAGCTGAGTATCAACGATGCCCGCAAAACCATCAGGGAAATGCTGGCGGAGATGGGATTTAAAGTTTCCGATAACTTTAATCTTGCCAACGAAAGCGATTATAAGTATATTCGCAACAAGCTGAATCAATACAAAAACAACATGATCGGCGCCGCGGCGGCGGAAATTTCGACGGTCAATCACAGCAATCCGGTGGTTAAGGAGCGCTATGACAAAGCGGACAACACCCGGGCGGCGCTGGTTCAGGACAAAGACGCGTTGATTAATCTCAATAACTCGACCGCGGCCGGCAGTTCGTTGGAAGAGGCGATTATCAGCGAAAGAGCCAACCAAAAGGTTATGGAAAAGGCTCAGAACGAAGGTTTGGATGCGATCCGCAAAGAGATAGACAATTACGAGAAACCGCTTTGCGCCGCATATTAAAAGAAAGTGAGCGATGAACAAGATCAGTAAAATCCTGGAAGGCAGCAAAATTCTTGCCATTACCGACAAAAGCGGAAGAGAATATCACTTTATCGGCAGCAAAGAACGGGAAAAAGTAAGTGCCAAAATGACATATTACCTTTGGCTTTCCCGTTTCTTTGTCGTCACTTCCGCCGCGTCGCTGCTGCTGTTTCTGGCCGCTTCTCTGGCCTTGTTCAATCTGGCGCCGCGGGTAACGGTGGAACCTTTTCTGATTATAGACCAGAGTTCTTCCGACGAAATTGTCCGTTATGAACCGATTGCCTATAATATGGCGTCTAAGAAAATGATGATGGAAACCTTTGTCCGTCAGTATGTGCTTTATCGCAACACGATCATTAACGACGAACGGGAAATGATGGTGCGTTGGTATGCCGGCGGTATCGTCAATTATTTGTCGGCGCCTCAGGTTTTTGACGAGTTTGCCAAATATCGCGAAAGCATTTGGAAAGACATTACCGACAACCAAACCAGCCAGGAAGTGGAAATCATATCGATCGGCCGTGTCGGCGGCGATAAGAGCCCGGTCTGGAAAGTGGACTTCAAAACTTATGAAGTTTCGGCCCGGCGCCGCAATAACGAAACCGGTGCCCTGTTTTTGCGAGTTCATTACTGGACGGCGTCGGTCACCTCGTATTTTATTCCGGAGCGGGAATTTATGGGACGGCGGCTGCTCAATCCGCTTGGCTTTACCGTGACCAGATATTCGCAAAGCGAAGTAGAATTCTTGTAAATTTGTTAACCATTTTGATTTATAACACAATCAGATCAGAGTTTATTCAAAAAATGTTAGACTTTTGCGAAAAAAAAGTTTAACTTCAATATATCTTATTATAAACGAGGATATTTCGATGTACAAAAATTTAGTGTTGGTGTTGATTCTTTTGTTATTGTCAGCCTGCGGGTTGTTCGGCTCGTATTACGAACCGGAACCGGTCGGCGTCGGTAAGGCTTCGGACGAACTGAAACTGTCGCCCTGCGCCTGTTTGCAGGTGGAACTGCCGAAGAATTTGCCCGACTGGTTTATTGAAACGATCTAAAGAAAGTTGCCGCGAATGGTACAGCAGTTGGGGGGAAATAATCAGAATCAGCGTCTTTTGGCCGGTCGCGGGCAGCGTCCCGATTCGCCGGTGAACAACAAAGACGCTTTTGTCGCCAATATTGCCGAAAAAAGGTATTTGTGGACGGCACGTGCTTTTGCGATTATCACCGCGGTCAGTTTGTGCTGCAATATCGTGCTGCTGCTGGCAATTGCACAGGTTATTCCGTTGTACCGGGTTGAACCGTTTTTGCTTACTTTCCAAAATAAGGAAGAACAGGTTTACAATATTCAGCCGGTTGATCGCAAAATGGAAGACGAAAAGGAAATTACCGAGGTTTTCGTGCGTGAATATGTTTTGCTGCGCAGTTCTTTCAATCTCGATATTCCGGAAGTGGAAGCGCGTTGGATGCCGGGGGGCATGATTGAAGAAATGTCGGCGCCGCAAGTCTATGAAGATTTCCTTAAAAATACGGCTAACCGCGCGTTGGAACTGATCCGCAGCCGCCACATGATCCGCGACGTGCGGATTATGACGGTTAACGAACTTGGTTCCGGCATATGGCAGGTTGAATATGAAACCCGCGATATGTATCCGGATTCCAAAACGCCGGAAGTCAATTACTGGACAGCCAGCCTTAAGGTCGGATACCGCGGCAAGAGGGTGAAATACAAGGGAAGATTAAAAAATCCGGTCGGCTTTACAGTGTACCAATACTCGCTGACTTACAACAAAGTAAAATAAGGTGGATAAAGATAATGTTATCAAAGTCTGTTAAAATAAGTATCTTAGGTTTGTTCGGGCTCGCATTTGCCGTTGACGCCGCTGCTCAGGCCACAATCAACAGTATGGATCAGAACGCCGACCAGTCCCAGGGGCAGTATCAGCCAATGGATATGGGATATGCCGGGTTCAATTCGCTGGGAATGATGCAAAGCGCCTGGCTCGATCCGCTGCAAAATCTGGGTGAAGGTCAGAGCAAGCCGGCTTATTCCAAATATTATTGGTCGCCCGATCTGGTGCTGCCGCTGCGGTTGCGCGAGGGGATGATTACTCTGCTCAATTTTCCGGAATGGGAAATGATCGAAGATATTTATATCGGCGATAATGCAACTTTTGACGGACAGATTTCCGGCCCCAACACTTTGTTGCTTTATCCGCGCAAGGGTGCCAACGTCGGTGTCGATACCAACATTATCGTTTTCGGACGTTCCGGCAACCGTTACGTTTTTTATGTCCGCAGCGAAGGGATCAATACCGAGAGATTGACAAATGCGATTGTGGATATTGATGTTATTGACGGTGCCCGCGGTGCCGGCAGTCTCGGTTCCGGCGGTTCGTCCTCGGGACGTGTCAATGCCAGCAAATATTACGGCGGCAGCGGCAAGTCTGTCGATTCCACTTTTACCAAACGTTTTCAAAAGAATGACTGGATTAAGAGCATTCCGCTTGATCCGACCAAATTCCGTTTTGACATTGAAGTTTACGTTCCCAATCCGGACGACGTGGTCATTGCGCCGGAACGCGTATGGCGCGACGACATTTTCACTTACATCGATTTGGGCGAAAAAGCGCTCAATATGACTCAGCGGCCGATCGTGACCCTGATTGTCGAACGGGTGGAAGTTCCGGTCGGTTTCCGTACCAAAGGGCCGAATAACCGTTTGATTATTGTCGAAGCCATCGGTGACATGGTAATGCGCAACGGTAAACGGATCGTTTGTCTCAAACTGCGCAAATCGGACGAAGTCGGTTTGGAAAATATTACTTATGCCGATGACATTACGGATAAAGAATGGGATGTTCCGCCGGCGCTTCCGGGCGGTCGACAGGGTAAGGCCGGTTCGGCCAGCTATCCGGACGGATACGGCAGCAACTATCCGGAAGGGCAGTTTGACATCAATGTCGGTTCGGGCGAGATGATTGTACCGAATTACGGCGGCGCCGACGGTAACGGCAACGGTGTTACCATCCGTTATCAGGCTGACGGCAGCGTTAATATGGGCGGCCGCGGACAGGGCAACGGCGGTGACTTTGACTATTCGAAAATGCGGCGCATCAAAAATACGCAGGAATTTGATGCCGCGGCGAGCAGTCTGGCCAGCCAGTACCGTTACGGTTCGGGCTTTGCCGACGGCGGTTCCAACATTTCGATTGAACTCGGAACCGATGCCAACGTAGACAACCTGGAAACTTTGTGGGATAATTTGTCCTCCAAATATTCTAAAATTTTGAAAAACTATGATCCGTTCTTCTCGGTTGATGCACCGGCGGACGGCCAGGGTAAAGAGCTGTTCCATCTGAGAATCGGACCGGTTAAAACTCTGGACGAAGGCGACAGCGTCTGCAGCAAGTTGGGGAGAAACGGCGTCTTTTGCAGCGTAGTCAGGACCCAATGAGTAAAGAAGTTTTAACACATTCCGAAACCTATATCAAAAAAACCAACCGCATCATTCTTGCGGTTGGTATTACTTCTTTCGTCGTCTTTATCTTCGGATTGTATCTGCTGTTTTCAAGCAATGAACCGATCGACGAATATGAAGAACCGGTATTTACGGATAATGACGATGCCTTAAACGTCGGCGATGCATTGCCGGTCCAAAACAGCATTGAGTTCAGTACGGTCGGAGATCAGGAAGTTCCGCTTACCGCAACCCCGAATCCGGTGCCGCTGGGGCAGGTCGTGTTGGGAACCGATGCCAAAAACGTGTTGACGCTCGGAACCAACGGCAAAGCTTCGGTAATGATCATTTCGGTTCAGTTGGCCGAGGCGCCGTTTGACGGTTTTGAATTTAATGACAATTGCAGCGGCAAACTGTTGCGCGGTAAGGAGACCTGCGACGTGACCATGAGCTGGACGCCGCTCATTGCCGGAAACGTTCAGAACAATTTTATTATCTCCTGGCATGAAAGCAATGTTTCGCAAACCAGTGCCAAAGCCGAAAAAGTTCCGGTTTTCGGCAACGCGGTCAATAAAGAAGACTGTAATTTCTGCGAAACGGTTCCGGGGGCTTCCGGACAGACTTCCGCGGCTCCGGCCGCCAAAAAAATGCAGCGGGCGATTGTCGGTCCGAGCGGCGAGGTGATCGGATACGCCGATGAGGACGGTTATGTTTACGACGAAGGCGGCAACGTGGTCGGGCGTGTCAACGAAAACGGCCTGGCGGTGGACGGCGAAGGAAATATCATCGGCGTTGCCAACAATCGCAAGCTGGTTTACGACGATAACAACAATGTGATCGGGTATGTTAATCCCGACGGAACCATGGTGGACGTCGACGGCAACGTCAACGGACGGATGCTGCCGGACGGAACCGTTGTCGATAACGACGGCAACGTGATCGGCAAAGCTGTGGACATGGGCTATGTTTATGACGAAAACGGCAATATCATCGGCCGGGTTATGCCGGACGGAACCGTCGTGGATCTAAACGGTAACGTCATCGGCCGCGTTAATGAAAAAGGCGAGGTCGTCGATGCCAACGGCAATGTGATCGGCCATGTCACCAAATCGGGGCAGGTTGCGGTCGACAACGACGGCAATATCATCGGTGTGGTTATGCCTGACGGCAGCGTGGTGGACGCCAACGGTGAAGTGGTCGGCCGGGTCGACAAAGACGGCAATGTCATTGCCGAGAAAAATCTGGATGCCAAAAGCGCTCGCCGTCGTCTTGCCTACGATAAAGACGGCAATGTCATGGGGTATGTTGACGAAAAAGGCAATGTGCTCGACTTTGAAGGCAATACGATCGGGCGCAGCCGTCCCGACGGAACTCTGGTGGACGTTCGCGGCAACGAAATCGGATCTGCCGGCGGCGAAGGCAATTTGCTGGCTTATGACGAAGATGGCAAAGTGATGGGCTATGTGGACGAAGACGGCAATGTAATCGGCGCCGAGGGTAAAAAAATCGGGCAGTTGATGCCGGACGGTACCTTGGTCGACGGTCAGGGCAACGTGATCGGCAAAGTTGATGCCAGCGGCCGCCGTCTTGCCTATGACAAAGACGGCAATATTATCGGTTATATTGACGAAAACGGCAATGTGATCGACTTTGCCGGAAACGTGATCGGCAAAGTTCAGCCTGACGGCAGCATCGTTGACAATAACGGCAATGTGATCGGCCGAGCCGGTCCGTCATATCAGCGTTTGGCCTATGATAAAGACGGCAATATCATCGGTTATGTTGACGAAAACGGAAATGTAGTGGATTTTGACGGCAATATCATCGGCAAGATGCTGCCGGACGGGACGATTGTAGACGAAGACGGCAATGTGATCGGGCAGGCCGGCACGGTCAGCCGCAAGCTGGCTTATGACAAAGACGGCAATGTGATCGGCTATGTCGATGAAAACGGTAATGTGATTGATTTCAACGGCAATGTGATCGGCAAAATGCTGCCGGACGGGACGATTGTTGATCTCAACGGCAATCCGATCGGAGAAGTGGCCGGTTTTTCGCAAATTGTGCTGGACAAATTCGGTAAAATCAGCGGTTATGTCGGTAAAAACGGCGAAGTTTATGACAAAGAAGGCAATATCGTCGGTTATGTCGACGAAAACGGTAACGTCATCAACAGCACCCAAACGATTCTCGGACGCCTGATTCAGGAACAAATGATTCCGGTAACGCCGCAGGGAGAAATCCTCGGCAAAGTCAATTCGAACGGTACCGTTGAAAACGACCGTAAACAAATTGTCGGCCGTATCCTTTCCAACGGTCTGGTGAAAAATCCGTCCGGGTCGAAAATCGTGGCGCGTTTGGTACGCGGCGGACTGGTGGTCGGCTTGGGATGCAAAAACATCGGCTATCTCGAAAAAGACGGCGTTATCCGCAAAGCAAACGAAGACACTGGTTATAAGGTTAATGCCGACGGTGTGGTGGTTAACGAAAGCGGCGAATACGTCGGCGAAGTTGTGACGCCGGGACCGGTGTTTGACAATACCTGTACCATGATCGGCGAAGTCGATACCGACGGCATTGTTCGCGACAACGGCGGCTCTTATGTCGGCTGCGTCAATCCCGACGGCACGGTGTTGGATGAAAAAGGCGAGATCGTCGGCGGCGTTTCGCGATCGGGAATTGCGGTTTCGTATGATGGCAACTTCCTCGGTTCGGTCAACTCCAACGGCTTGGTCTTTTCGCCTCAGGGACAGGCGGTCGGCTGCGTCGGCACTTACGGAGACGTCTTTGACAAGAAAGGCGGATATGTCGGTCGGGTGCTGGAAAACACTTATGCGTACGATTTGGAAGGAAACTTCCTCAATATGGTTAACGAAAGCGGACGGGTTCCGATGAAGGGCCGTCCGGCGGGCAGATTGTTGGCGCATAATGTGCTGGTAGACGAGAACAACAGCATTATCGGTGTTACCCTGCAGGAAAAAACCGCGGTGATCGATCCGGCGGGAAAACTGATCGGACACTTGTTCCCCGACGGTTATGTGTATGATGCCAAAGGCGTTTCGATGGGCAAAATATACAGTGACGGCATGAGCTTTTATAACCATGTTCTGGGTCGGCCGGTTGTCTCCGGTCAAGTTGCCGATCCTAACGGCAATGTGGTCGGTCAGGCCGGGTACAACGGCGAAGTGGTTAACCGTTTTGGCGAAAAGCTGGGACGTTTGGACGCGAAGGGAATGTTTTTTGATCATAACGGCGAATACAAAGGCGCCGTGCTCAAACGAGGGGCGGCAATCGGTTACGACGGCGCTTTCCTCGGTTACAGCCTGACTGACGGTCGGGTGGTCGATCTGGACGGCAAGACGGTCGGTCGTACTTCGGCTGACGGCAAAATATTAAATTCCAAATCGGAAGTGCTGGGAGAGGTCATTCCGGAAAATATCGTTATTGATATTTGGGGGAGTTATAAAGGACGCGTCAACTCGCTGGGAGACGTTATTGATTTGAAAAATACCAACCTGACCGCGATTCTTCCCGGCGGCTCTACCGATAAAAACCTCAGTGTTCTCAAACGCGGTGCCGTCATTGACTTCGGCGGCCGGGTGATCGGTGCGGTGATGCCGGACGGCAATGTAATTGACGTGTTGAATATCAATATCGGCCGCGTGCTTTCGGACGGCAACGTGATCAACAATTCGGGTAAACTGATCGGCGAAGTTATGGACGGCGACGTCGTTATTGACGATGCGGACAAGGTGGTCGGCTATGTTAATTTTGCCGGTACCGTAACTGCAAAAACCGGCGAAGTGATCGGCCGCAGTCTGTCTTCGGATTTGGCCGTTGACAATAATGAAGCGATTTTGGGACGTATTTATAAAATCGGTACCACTATTTTAAGCAATGACGGACAATATGCGGGAAGGCTGCGTTTTGACGGCAGCGTGATCGGCAGAGACGGCAAAGTTATCGGCTATCTGAAGAGCAACGGTTCGTTCATCAATCTGGATAAAAAAGTTTCCGGCTATGCTCTGCAGGAAGTGGCTAAAAATCGGAGGAACTAAAATTGAAACTGAAGTTGGGCAAAATATTAGCGTTATCCGTAAAAACAGCAGCTTTCGGCTGGTGTCTGGCTTTGAATATTTCCGTTGCTTCGGCCCAGGAAATTACCGCCATCGACTTTAACGGCGACCTGATCGGTAAGGTTATTCCCGACGGTAAGGTTGTCAGCTTTGAAAATCAGCTGATCGGTAATATTACCGCCGACAGTTTGATTGTCAATTTTGACGGCAGTCTGATCGGCGGCGTGGTCCCGCGGGGCATTGCCATCGGCAATGACAACCGGCTGCTCGGCAAAGTCAACAATGACGGTACGGTACGCTTGGCTACCGGAAAAATCGTCGGCAAAGTGTTGCCGAACGGTTTGGTGGTTGATGACCGCTTTTCAATTTTAGGCGCGGTTTTGTTTCCGGGGCTGGTTTATTCCGACAGCGGCGAAACGGTTGGCCGATTGACCGGCGACGGACTGTATTCCAACCTTCAGGGACAAAATATCGGTTTCGTTTCACCCGACGGCTATGCTTACCGTAAAGTCGGCAATGATTATGTTTTAGACGGTCGTCTGATTTCTTCAAAGATGGTTATCGATGCGTCAGGAAAGTTTATCGGCAGCATCGCCCCCGGCGGCAAAGTGACGGATTTTGACGGTAAGGCGATCGGCCTGATCAAAGCAAACGGCTTTGCTTATGATAATCTTGATAAGGTTATCGGCCGGATCGTCAAATCGGGGTATGCTTTTGACAATAACGGAAAATATATCGGTTTTGTGACCTATAACGGTGAAGTGGTCGAAAAAAACAAAGTGATCGGCCGTCTTTTGATCGACGGTACAATCGCAAATGACAAAGGAGCCGTGATCGGTTTTATGACCGATATTGCGTCTACGGTGACCGATGCCAACGGCAAATACGTCGGTCGCATTATGCCCGAAGGTCGAATTGCCAAAGCGCGCAATTTTATCGGTCAGATCGGGCCGCGCCAGTTGGTTTTTGGTGCTGACGGCGCCCAGATCGGCCAGTTGATTGTTTCGGGACCGGTTTTCGACTATCGCGGAACCCTCAAAGCCCATGCTTTGAAAAACGGCCAGGTGGTGCTTCTGGAAGGAACCCCCGTCGGTTCGATTTACGGCAGCCGCGCTTCCGATTATAACGGTCGCAATATCGGCAAAACTTTTGAAAATCGGTTGGTTATCAACTCGCTGAACCAGGTGCTCGGTGTTAACGGGATCGGTTCTGCTTACAGCAACGGCGAGGAGAAGAAGTATTTGTCCCCGTTCGGTTATGTTTATAATGCCGACGGCGGGATTGACGGTAATTTGCTGCCGTTGGGCGAAATTTATAATCTGAGCGGACAACCGATCGCCTCGATACATCCCAACGGAGAAATGATAAATAACAATGCAGCCATTAGCGGACGTCTGACGCAATACGGTTACAGCATTGACGAACGTAATCTGGTGTTAGGCCGAAGCATTGTGGCAGACTATGCCGTCGATGACAGCGGCAACAGTTTGGGGATTTTGGCCGACGGCAATATGTTGCTTGACAAGTCTTTGAAAAATATCGCAAAGGTTTTGCCGGATGACACCGTGGTTTCCGATCTGCAAAATCCGAATGCGATGATGCCGGTAATCGGGAAGGTGCGCAATCGTCGTTTGGCACTTGATCTGCCGGGGCGGTTTATCGGATATGTGGACAATAACGGCATTGTGCGTGACCGCGGTTCTTCGATCGTCGGCAAAGCCGGTGCCGGTGACGTGGTTTTTGACAACAACGGTCTGATAATCGGCGGGGCGGTTGCCTATACGCCGGTTATTGACAGCCAGTGCGAATTTGTGGGCGTGGTGGCCGGACAGGGCGAAGTTCGCAATTACCGTGAAGTTAATATGGGGCATTTGCTGCCGAACGGCCAGGCGGCCTCGGTCAATAATGCGATTATCGGCCATGCCGTGGAAGCCGGTGCGGTGATTGACTTCAGCGGCAACATTGTCGGAACGGTTGCCTCCACGGGCAAAGTAACCAATTACGCCAACCAAAATCTGGGCTGCATCAATCAGCGCGGGATGGTGCTGAATGCCAAAAATGCAATTGTCGGCAAAAAGGTGGAAATTGCGCCGGTGATGAATTTCAACAACGTGATTATCGGACGTTCCACGTTGGACGGTACGGTGGTGAATGCGCAAAATGCCGCGATCGGTTATATTCGTCCCGACGATTCGGTAAGCTCGCGTACCGGCTTGCCGACCGGGATTTTGTTCCGTTATCGCTTTGCTTTCGACAACAATAACAAACTGACCGGCATTGTTAATGACAAAGCCGAAGTGGTCAACAGCCGCGGCGAAAGAGTCGGAATCGTCGATTTTGACGGTAATGTGCTGGTTCAGGGCGTTAAATCGGGTTATGCCTTGTATGATTTGTATATCTATGACAATAACAATTTTGTCAGCGGTTATATTACGGCTGACGGGCAGATTCTGACTTTGGGAAACCAGAACATCGGCGTCCTGACAAAAGGATTTTTGGTTGATCGGGCCGGAAAGGTTATCGGCCGCGGAAACCGTGATTTTCATATTCGTGACAATCTGAACGCCATTGTCGGCGAATTGCAGCTGGACGGCAGAGTTGTCAATTCGGATAACGAGCTGGTGGGGACGTTGGGAACTTCCGGCGACATTATTTCTGCCGGCGGCGAAGTTATTGCCCGTGCGCGGCCGTTGCAATTTTACGAAGCAGAAAAAAAACAGCCGATCTATGACAAAGACGGCAATGTGATCGGCTATGTCCTGCCCCAGTTACAGGCAGTTGACAGCAAGGGAAGAGTGATCGGCCGTATCGGAACCGATAACAAGGTTTACGACAAAGACGGTAAGGTTGTCGGCTACGTCAATGCCGAAGGAAAAGTGGTTGATGCTCACGGCAATATTCTCGGTGAGGTGGTCGAAGGCGGCGATATTTTGGACGCTCGCGGCAATGTGATCGGCCAACTGAACAAAGACGGTTCCGCCGTCAGCGCCGACGGTTCGGTGATCGGAAATGTCAAATTGGACTGGTATGAAAAACCGCAAGCGTCACAACCGACACAATTGCCGGAAGTCGGTGCCCGTACCGTTACCGACGTCGGGCAGTTTAAGCGGTCGCTGAATATAGCCCTGACGCCGGACGGCGAATATCTGGGCGATATTATGGAAGACGGCAGCGTTGTTGATAAAAAAGGATCGGTTATCGGCAAACTTCTGCCAGACGGTTTGGTCGTCGACGCCGAGGGTTCTTTGATCGGTATTGAAGAAGCGGCCAAAAAACAAGATACCGGCGAAATGTTTGTTCCGGCCGGAACCTTCGGTCAGGGCGGCGCTTACGGGACCGGAACCGGCGGCGCCAATTTGGGACCCGGCGGCGGCTTTGGTCCGGGTGAACGTTATGATCCGCAACGTTCTGCTGCCTTGCAAACGGCACAAAACGAACGGCGGCAGGGAATGTATGTCGGTAAAATAAGTTCCGGCGTGCGTAAAGAGGCTTTTGACGGTTACCAAAAAGACTGGCAGGAACAGGGGATTGACAAGGTAATTTCTTCGTGGCGGGTTGATATGAGCGAGATGATTCTTGCCGACAAGCCGATTCCGGCGGTTATTGCCCGTTCGATCGATACTCAGAATCCGGTGCCGATTACCGCTTTTGTCGAGCGTAACGTTTACGCCGAAGACGGCCGCAACATCGTCATTCCGGCCGGCAGCCGTCTGATGGGCGAGCTGGGATCGGTCGGCGGCGGTTCGGAGACTTCTTCGGAATCGGCTCGTGTGACCATCTCGTGGCAGCGTTTGATCCGTCCGGACGGCGTCCTGTTCGTCTTTCAGGGTGAAACCGGCGATGCTCAAGGCCGCGGCGGTGCTTTAGGGTACCTTGACCAACAGCTGGGCAAAAAATATTCAATGCCGATTATTACAACCCTGTTAACCAGCGCCACCAGCTATATGATGGCTACCGACGAGGAAGATAACGGTTCCGAAACCGAGACTTCGCGCCAGCAGGCTGCGAACGACGCCCGCCAAAACTTCATTGATCAGATGAATCAGATTTTTGAACAGATTTTGGCCGACAAGACCAACATTCGTCCGCTCACTTATATTCCGGCCGGTACGCGCATCATCGTCTATCCGAAAGTGGATCTGTGGCTGCGCACGGCAGAACGTGATGCCGAAGCTTCAACCAACATGAAGAAGAAAGACGTGCTGATTGACGATAAGGAAGCTCAGGACCGTATTGCGACTCAGGCTGCCGAACGCCGGATCAAACAGGCAACCGGCGGTGGCGGCTCCGCTTCTTCGCAGGTTGTCTACGAATCTGAAAAAGCTCAGGTTCAGCCGGTGCTGCTGGAAGAAAATTCCGGTTCCAAGTCCGGTCGGGCGCCGGCTTCGTCGGTTGGCGCAACACCGCCGCCGCCGCCGAGCATGGGCGGTACCCCGGTGTCGACAGGCTCTTCTTCGGGGTCCGGAAGCGGTGTGCCGCAGTTGTTTTAAGGAGGTAATATGAGTTTTGAAGTATTGGAATCTGTCTTACGTCCGCTTTCTTACTGGTATAACCAGGAGAATATTGAAGAAGTTGCGATTAACCGCGCGGGGCAGGTATGGCTGCGCCTGCGCGGTAAACGCGCCTATCCGTGGGTAATGTACAAAGATGAGAAATTGACCAAAGAATATTTGACCGATTTGCTCTATATTGTCGCCAATACTTATGAAATCCCGTTTGATCCGATTGCCGGCAGTCCGGTGGTATATGCCAGTATCCCGGGAGAACACCGTTTTTCGGCCATTTGCGGCAAAAACGTGATGTATGATGAAGAAGACTTAACCGGCGGTATTGCCCTGACAATTCGTGTGCACAGCGACGATGTGGCGTTCGGGTTGGGGGATTACGGCCTTAAGCAGGGGGAAAAGCTGCATCAGATCAATCCGTTGAAAAGCATTAAAGATCCGGAAGACCCATATGAACGCCTGCTGTTAAGTATTAAACGCGGTGATCATATTCTGGTCAGCGGTGCGACTTCTACCGGTAAGACCACCTTTTTGAACAATTTGCTGAAGATTTTGGATATTCATAAACGGATTATCACGATCGAAGATACGCGCGAACTGCTGGTACCGCATCCCAACCGGGCACATATCGTGATGTCTCGTACCGAACAGACCAACCAATTTGACTATGCCAAAATTATTGACTTGGTGGTTCGTTTTACGCCCGACGCGATTATCGGCGGTGAAATTTCCACCAGCAACGCCGGCGCATTGTGGGAGTTGATGGGATCCGGACATGACAACTGTCTGGCCACGATTCACGCCGAGAGTTCGACGGCGGCTTACGAAGCTTTCGTGGATCGTATTTTGCATACTTATCCGACCATGGATCGTAAAAAGACAATTGAAGAAATGCACCATAAGCTAAGGGTCGTCCAGATAAACCGTGACGGCAACCTTCGTGCTGTGACTGAAGTCACCTAAATCTGACCAACCGGAGAAAGGGCTGTTAAACAGCTCTTTTTTGTTACAAAAAGCCGTATGCCGAGAGTGGTATTGTATATTGAGCGATAATCTGCCGATGCGGACAGACAGTTGTCAGAGCGGTTGAAACGCTTTAGGTTGTCTGAGCAATCAGCCATAAGATCTTACGTCCGTTATAAGTATTTTTGAATCTAGTTTAAAATGCATTTTTTGTTATATAAACATAGTTATAAACAACTATTATTAATCATTTTAAAAATTTTATTTCGTTTTATCGGACATTAACTTATACAACAAAATGGGGATATTGTTTTTTTATTCAACCACTAATTATTTGTATTAACGCTTAATTATACTTCCGGGATAAAAACCGCATAAGAGATATCAGGCGTTTCTTTGAAGCCCTCCTTAGCTGCTAACCGTTGCTACGCGCCGTTTTGAACAATAAAAGCGGTTGCTTTTACAATTGTTTTTCGCTAATTTTAAAACACGGCGCGAACATAGCTGTAGCATCCGTAAGGATGCGGAGCCGTAGAAAACTCTAGCATAACCGGTATAGGATATAATACCGCAAGAACTGCCGGGATTTTTGATTTCGGATAGTTCGTATATCCCCTGCCACCACGGTCGGGGAGCCTTGAGTGTATGTTCAGAAACCAAATCGGTTTTAAAGGTTCAAGGGATCATAGTTATGCATGATGTTTCTACCTCTCCGACCACCTTCCGCAGTTCAGATTTTAGACAAAAAACTACGGAAGTGGTCAAATTTTATCTTTTAAAATTTGAGGAGCAGAACATGACTTACGTGACTAAGAACTACCGTGCCCGCACTCCAAACAATCAACCAAATCCGATAGACGTTTTTATAGGCAGCAGAATTCGCCATTTTCGTAAATTGCGTCGTATCAGTCAGGTTGAGTTGGCAGCATCAGTGGGAACAACTTTTCAACAAATACAAAAATATGAGAACGGAAGCAACCGGGTTTCGGGCAGCCGTTTATGGATGATCAGCCAGTCGCTGGAAGTGCCGGTCGCCCTTTTCTTCGAAGGGATAAACAGCAGAATCGGCCGTACGGCGGCAAGAGTGATCTCCGGAAACGCCGAAGCGCAGTACCGTCCGCCGGCTCAGTTTATACCCATTTGATCAGATTGTTCGGACGATATTATTGACAAGTGAAATGATCGGGTTGTTTGACATGATAAAACACATTGGACAATTTGAAAACGATCGACATGCCCGTCAGCCTCTTTTCAAGGCCGTCAGGCGATAAGTTTCAGTATATATTATTACCTTGCCGTAACAGTGCAATTTGCCTGCTTACAGCCGTTATGGCCGAAAATCGGTGACCTTTGAGGACACTGCAGAGCCGACGGTATGGTAAGGATATATTATTCCGACAAAAACACTCCCTGTTTCAGGGAGTGTTTTTTTGTTTCTGATATTGAGCGGCTATTGCAACGGCGGGATATTGAGCTGGGCAATCTCGCCGGGACGAATTTTTATACTCGAGTATCTCATATTGCCGGTCTCGATCATAAAACGTTGACGTCCGGTCAGCTGAGCAGCCAAATCATAAAAATCGCGGCCGTTCAGATCCTGACGTTGCGGATTCATGATATATAAGACGCAACCCTGAGTTTTTTCGGCAACACCGCAGCGCGCGCGTCCCCGCGGCACTTCGGAATTGATAACAACGCCCTGAAGGCCGTTTTGAACGGTCGTTGGGCCGCTGAGAAAGATTTTTGCAAACAAAATGCCGAACAACAAGAACACGGCGGCGGTGACGAAAACGGCAAAACCCGTATAGAGGTCACCGACAATCATCCGATCTTTCCAGCTTGGCTGGGCAGGGGTTATGTCTTCGTCGCGAATAAAATTGCGTTCAAAATTATTTTGCTGCAAACGCGAATCCTGCTGCAAAGTCGGCAGGTTGTCACCGTCCAGAAAGGCGTCCAAACTGAAAGCGTCAACCTTTTGCGGCTCTGACGTTGCCGGGGTTGTTGCGGCAGCGGTTGTCACGGCCGGAACAATTGTTGTCTGAATCGGCTTCGAAGCCGTATTCTCAATCGCTTTGGACGGAACCGAAAGAGTATCGGCACCGGTCGTCGGACGTTTGATCGGCCGTTTGACTTTTTTCAGTTTATGACGGACGGGAGCGCCACCGGAAGTGTTATTCGGATTGTTCATTTCCCTATCTCCTTTTATTTAATGCCGGACACTTGTTTTTTGATTGTACGGATAATTCTCGGCACCATAAAGACGATCGTTTCCGATTTGGGGCTGTTGATGCCGAAAATCTGATTCGGAATACCGATGATTAAAAAGTTTTCGCCCAGTTTGCTGCGAATGCTGAATTGTGTAATCTGCCCCTCGGTTCCTTCAAGTGTGATGTCGGAAAAGATTCGGTTTTGCGGCATTAACGACGATTTTGCCAGCAAAGAAACCTGTGCTTCGGGCGATTTGCGGGCCGCGCATTTTCCGATGTCGAAACGGGCCAGCCACAAATTCGGAACAATAAATTTGCCTTCCGCCGCTTTGACAACTCTTGCCTGTCCGGCCAAAAAGTTTTGCAGCGTTTTGAAGTTGAGATCGTCGGAAGTGGTCAGAACCCGGCCGATAACGCCGGTCTTGGCGGTTTTGATGGTTCCGAAATCAAAAGTGTTTAACAGTTTTTGCCATTCGATGTCGTTATGGCTGTTGTACGGGTAAATGGTAAAAATGCTGACGTCATAAGCGATCAGAACCGGATTTTCTTCAAAATAGTCGAGCAAATCCTGAATTTTGGTTTTTAATTCAAAATCGCCGTCAAAAGTAATTGAGTAATCGGACCAGTCGGTGGTGATGTTGGTAATGCCGGATCCGCGCAAAACGTCCAACAAGGCCAGAATAATCGGCCGCGATTTGGGGACGTAAAGAGTGAAGTTGGCTTTCCGGCTGATGGTCAGCGTTTTGGTTTCGGCATTATAGCTGTAATAAATTTCAGCCGCATCTGCAATCATTTTAATGACTTCGGACAGTTCTCCGCGCAAATTTTCGGCAGAAATGCTGGTATAAGGCGCATCTTTGGCCACCAGGCGGATATCGGCTTCTTTGGTCAGTTTCAGCAGGGCTTTTTCGGCCGGCATCGTCTTGAAGGAAAAACCGGTTACTTCAAAACGCGGCAGCGGGTTGTTGACGCCGTTGCGCGAGAGGTTAAATGCCTTCATGTTATAAGGAAGAGCCGTGATCATTTCCTGAGTTTTCCAGTTGACGTTGCAGCGCAGCGGCGTTTCCAGATCAAGAGAACTGGCGCCTTTGGGCGTGCGGATCATATTGGGGTCCTGCAGGTTGATCACCGTGGCGGCGGAAGTCGGGTCGATTTCAACCGGTTCGGGCTCGGGCGCCGGCGTTTTGCAGCCGGTAAGCATTCCGGCCAACATAACACAAACGGCGATTTTTTTGAGATTATAACAAGATTTAAACATTAGTCGGCTACTTTCCGTTTCAAAGAGTGATTGTTAATATTATTTTTTGTCGTCTTCTGCGGGGAAATTCGGAGTGACGTTATTTTCCTGCATTAGTTTTTCCATCAGTTGTTCCATTCCCATACCGGCGCCGACGGTAGGATCGGCAGCTTTATCAACGCCGCCCAGCGCCTGTTTCATTTTTTCGACTTCACGAGCGTCTTCCTTAATCATGTCGGGGGTGGAGTTGCTTTTCAGTTCGCTCTGATATTCGAGCAGCGTTTTTTTGAGACCGTTCATGCCGCCGGCGATTTTGCGTTCGACATACGGATAAAGTTCCGGATGTTGAAGGATGTATTCTCCGGTTTCGCTGATTTCTTCCAACACGTCAAGAATGTAACCGAAAAACGGATAATCTTCAATGGCGAGGTTTCCTTTGCGGACACAGCGGGCGGCAATGCGCGAAACCGTACGGTCATAATAGTCTTTCAGCAAAATATAGTTGTCAATATACCACAAATCGGAATTATTGGGTCCGGTTGTTTTGTTTGCTTCCATAATTTCTCACTCCCTTTGTGATAATTGTAGTGCGGCGTCTTTTTTTTGTAAATTGTTTTTTGTTTCAATTTACCCGATAATATCATTATTTTCAATATACGGATCGCGGAATTTTTCATCTTCCAGTCCAAGCAGGACAAATTGCGGCATTTCGTCAAGAACAATTTCTGATTTTTCGATGAATTCTGCCGGCGTCTCTGTCGTTTCCACCGTTGCTGCGACAGGAGCGGGCGTAAGTTCGGGTTCGGCGGCAAAGTCTTCTTCGTCGGTTACTTCTTCGTATTCCCACTCCCAGTCTTCGCCTTCTTCGCCTTCGGCGGCAGCGTCGGCGGGAACCTCTTCGTATTCCCACTCCCAGTCTTCGCCTTCTTCGCCTTCGGCAACGGCATCGGCGGGAACTTCTTCGTATTCCCACTCCCAGTCTTCGCCTTCGCCGTCTGCGCTGCCGGTATTGTCATCAGACCATGTCCATTCTCCGTCATTGTCGGCAGTTTGCGAAGCGGCGGCAACGTTTTCCGTCTGCATCGTATAATCGGAAAAATTGTTGGCGGAAATATCGGGTTGCTGAGGCGTATCGCCAAATCCCCAGCCCCAATCATCGTTCAAATCATTGTCTTTAATTTCGCTGGCGGGTGAAAAAGCTGACGAAGCCGTCATCAGTTTAAGCAACGTTTCCGAAATTTGCGGTTTTGCTTTTTCGACGGCCGGTTGAGGTGCAATCTCCGGCTGGGAAACATTTTCCGGTTTTGCCGGTTCCGGTTTGACGGCGGTTGCCGGTGACGATACCGGTTCAGGCTTGACTTCTGCCGGTGCGGGCTCTGCAGAGGGTTCTTGTTTGACCGCATTTTGAGACGGAACTGAAGGCGCTTTTTCTGCCGCCGGAGCCGGAATTGTTTTTTCCTGTTGATTGTTTTCGGCTGCCGGAGACGTTTCCGGATCGCGATTTTTCTTCTTTTTCTTTTTCTTCTTCTTTTTTTGGTTTTCTTCGTCGGTTTCAAAGGCTGTTTCGCCGTTGTCGTCTTCCGGGACGACGGCCGGAGCCTGAGGCTGGACCGGCGCCGGATGATCTGCCGGGCTTGACGGTACGATTGTTGGGTCGGTAACGCTCTGAACCGGTACAGCCGCCGCGGGAACCGTAATAACGGTCGGCTGCACGGCGGTTGTCTGCAATTGACTCAGAGCGGCAATAATCGCCTGAGTCGATTGCCGTTGGCTTTCCCTTAAGGCTGATGAAATAAGTGCGGAAAATTCCTGATTTTGGGCACGGGCAATGTCACGGAACAAATTAGCCTGCATCCGCATAATTTCTTCGACCTTAAGATTGTTTTGCGTCCCCTGGGTCAGGCCGGTATCTTTCTTGAGGGTTTCCAACGTCTCTATAATGGTTTGGGCCGAATTTTTCTGGCTTTCTTTCAATGCCATTGAAATAATGGAAGAAAACTCTTTGCCCTGAGCCTTAAGGGCCTGCTCGACCGATTCCATCGACGGTTGTCCTTTGGGAGAAGTTGCGGCATAAGTAATCGGCGCCGGCCCTTTATCTTCGTTGATTTTCTTAAAAGAATCGATCAGGGCCTGCGTGGAAACCTTTTGGCTTTCTTTAATGGCGGTAGCAATGATAGAGGAAAGCTCTTCTTTTTGGCTCTTGGTGGTTTCTTTTAGAAAAGCCGACTGAGCTTTGACCAAGTCGTCGACAATTCCCTTCATTTGCAGCGCGGCCACGGCTTCGCCGGGATTGTCGCCGCTGCTGATAAATTTGATCTGGTTGTTTTGCTCAATTAGTTTGGTAAGATTTTCCTGCAACTCCATAAACGACCGCGTGATGATTTTGTTATCCTCAAGGCGTTTTCTTTCGGAGTTTTCCATGGCTTCGGCCAACGCTTGGGAAATAATGTTGGTAAAGGATTCGTCGGCGATCAGTTTCATCGGGCCGTCAAAACTGATGTTGGTGTTTTCGCCTCCGGTACCGCCGCTCGGGACGGTCGCCGGCCGGCTGTTTTGCAGCTCGCGAATGATTTCGGCGTTGGACTGGGCCAGACTGCTGGCTAAAATACGTGCAAAGTTGTCGCTGTTGATGATGCCTTCGCCGCCGCTGTTGGCAGAAATCTGCGCTTCGGAAAGAGCGTCCTGCAGAATATTGCTGCTGCCTTTTTTATGATTGTGGGCCAGCGGTTCCAACCCTTTGCTTTTTTGTTCCAGATCTTCAAGGTATTCCTGAAGCGGCGTCCCGCCCGGCAGGCTCTGGAAGATGTTTTTGACTTCCGGCGGCAGTTCCAGCAGCATTTTGTTGAAGGATTCGCGTCTTTCGTCGCTGAAGATGTGTAATTGGCGGAAAATATTTAAAAAACGTTGTGCGACAATGATCGGTAATTCTTCACTGTCGTTTTTGCTCTGGCCAAAGCTGGCTGAACTGTTAATACCTTCTGCCACAGTCGTCCCCCCTTAAATTACAGGATATACTGATTACACCATAAAGTCAAATTCATAAATGTCAATTAAAAGCAATATCGTAAAAAACCACGAAAACGTGGTTTTTTACGATTGACGATATTTATAAATAGATGGCCACAATCTTGTGAAGCTTGCCGAGGTCGTTGTCATCCAGCTTGATTCTTTCGTCCGGATTCCAACGAATGCCATACAGTTTGCCGTTATCGTCTTCGCGAATGCTGACGACCATCACTTCTTCGGGATCGATCTGATAGACGGCAATGTCGCCGACGCTGACAACCTCTTGCGGGTCAACCAGCAAAACCGAACGCGCCGGCAGCAGACTGCCGAGACGACGGGTACACAGGTTTAAGCCGTAGGCTTCTTTCTTGCCGTTCAAAACGGCCGGACGACTGACCCATTTAATTTCTTTTTCGTTGTCGATAATCACGTTACCGTCTTTGCCGGGAACACCGTAGACCGGAATTTTCTGGCTGTCGCGGGGAGCGGCGTCAAAGGCCGAAATAGCGCCGCGCGGGTTGGACAGCAGTTTATATTTGGCGTCATTGCGCTGGATGATTTCTTCCAACATACCTTTGCCGTCCAAATTTTTGATGGCGTCTTTCAACTCGTCGACCGTGTAGCCCAGCGATTTGGCAATATTTTTCATTTCCTTGTCGGAAACTTCGCGCTGTCCCATTTCAATCCGGTGATAGACCGACAAGGTCATGTCCGAACTTTCGGCAACTTCGATCAAAGTCAGGTTTTTTTCGTTGCGGATTTGCCGCAACCCGGCACCGAGCGTTTTCAGTCCGGCTTTTTCGTTGATTTTGTTTCTTCTTTCTTGTTCCCGCCGCCAGGAGAGAACGACGTCTTCTTGGGAATTTTGTTCATTGACGAACAGATCCTGCATCGGACAATCCAAAAGTTCGGCTACCCGGACCAACTGTTCCTGATCAATTCGGCGATAACCTTTTTCGATTTTGGAAATGGCCGAAAGGCTGACGCCGAGATGGTCGGCCAACTCCTGCATGGAGCGTCCGCGTAATCTTCTGTACATTCTTATCTGGTTGGGGAAAATAATTTCTTCCATAATTACCACCTTTGCATCTGTTACAAATCACTTTAAATTTTATGTAAATAATAATCTAACTTTACAATTAATCAAGAATTTTGCACAAAAGATGACAATTTTGTGCAAAAAAAACGGCAGAAAATTGATTTCCCGCCGTTTTTGACTGTTTTAGCCGGACAACAGGCTACTTAAACTCTTTGAACGTATAAGCTTTGTTGCCTTTTCGACCGACTTGTTCCGCAAACTGCTTCATCGCGTCCTTGGAGAACATAATCTGGTCTGCCGGAATGTTGTCGGCAAGGTCTCCGTTCGAGTACAAAGGCCGTCCGGAAATATCCGAATAGTGTTTGCTGAAGGAGTATCGGTCTTCGGTAACCGTCACCTTACTGCCGTCGGCTTCCGTTCGTTCTTCGATATAAGACTTTCTTTGAACGATGCCGTCGGTTGCAAAGCCCACGCCTTTGCCATTGGTGCCGATGGTTCTGAATTCGGACATCACGCGTTCGTTGGCGCCGAAAGTCAGCGAGAACGAAGAACGGCTGCCGTCCATGTTGACCTGATTGACCGTCCAGACTTCGCGTCCCTCCTCATCCGTCGATTTTTCGACTTGGCGACTTTCGAAGGAATTGCCCAAACGGGCACCGCCGTAAGCCTCGCCCATGCGTTCGTTCATGACCGTCTGGATAATCGTCAGCTGTTTGTCTTCTTCGCTTTGCATCGAATTCTGCATAAAGTCGTTGATAACCTGACGATTGACGGTTCCGTCGCTTCTCATCGCATATTTCAGCAACGCAGCATTGGCTTTGCTTTTTTCGCTGACCTGAGTTCCGCTGCGATCATATTTACGGGTGACCGTCGCATAGGCATCGGTTGACGTTTCGGTACGTTTGCCTTTGCGGCTTTCGGTGACAATGTTCATCCGCGTGTTGCCGTTGGCGTCGGTGCTGAAGCTGCGGTATTCTTTCTTGCCGCGGAATTTCTGCCAGGCGCTGGTGGTGTCATACATCACGTTGCCGTCGGCGTCTTTCATCACATTGCCGTTTTCGTCATAAGCCCTCGATCGTACCGGGTTGTTCGTGTTGGCGCCGTCGGGCAGGTTGTCACGGTCTTGGGCCGCATTTTTCCACGAATTGATCTTAACCTGATGATATTTTTCGGCAATGACGCGACCGGCCGCAACTCCGGCAGTTTTGGCACCTTTGGCAATCGGTTTGCCGATCGCCATCCCCGGACGTTTCAGGAACATCTCGTTGGCAAATGAACCGGTTCTGCCGCCGATGTCGCCGCTGTTCTGGAAGCTTATTCCGCTGGCAAAACCGTCGGCAAATTTTTTCATTTCGCCCAGTACGGCCCAGCCAAGCATACAGACGCAAGCCACTTTGACCACCTCAACCATCCACCAGAACAGCTTGATCAAAATACCGACGTCGCTGGTAATGATCTCACTCAGGGTATCGGCGGCAATTGAAGCGATGATATAAATGATCATCGACAGGAAAATGAAGCTGAAGACAGCGTTGAGGAAGATCTCCCAGATCTTTTGCAGGTAGTTGGCGGTGATCTTAAAGGCAAAGGCGCCCAAAGCTGCCGGCAACAATGCGACTGCAATCGACAGTTTGAGAATGCAATCCACCAACAGGAACGGATAAATCAGCAGCAGCATCACCCCGCCGATATAGAAGAGGAAGCTTGTGAGCAGATAACCGAGATTCGGAAAAACATAGAATACCGCATTTTCCGAACTCCATGCCAAACACCAGCAGACTCGGCCGAGTGCCAGAATATCGCTGATCTGATCCTGAATCGCTTTGATGGTGCAGAGGATGCCGGTACCCATTTCCGGTGACAAACCGCCCTGGTCGCTGCCGACGACCGACAGGTTGTCATCTCCCAGTGAACAGGTATCGGAAATTTTGCCTGCCAACTGGGCCACTTTCAGTCCGGTAGAGAAAACCGGGTCGACCGTATTTGACAAGATTGTGGTCAGTCCGGAATTAAGCAGGATAACCACGACCAAAACCCGGAAAGCCTGATTGAGCAGTGTCTTAATATAGATTCGGGGTTCTCTGATCTCCATCGTCGAAACAAATTTGATGGTAACAAAAGAGAGCCATAAGGCAAAGGCAACCAGAACGACCGAAACAACCGCCTTGGCCAAAGCCTCAAAAGCTTGTTTGGCCATAACGCTGGCGGTGTTAAACAAAATTTCGAAAGGTTTGCAGAAGAAACATCCCCACTCCCGCTGGCTGTTGCGTACTTCTTCGTAGGGCGCGCAGCTGTTCGATCCTTTTAACGGCGTTTCGGAGTTGTTGCTCTGAGCAATCGAAATGGCGGTAACCCCGGCCGCGGCGTCAATCGGAGTCGAGCTGGAGGCGGCAAAAGTCGCATCTTTACATTTTGACAGTCCGCTTGAAGGAAGTGGCGTTTTGCAGTTACAAACCCCCTGAATCTGATCGCACATCGGGTTAACCAAAGCATCGCCGGGACCGCGCAGTTCAAAGTGAAGGTGAGGGCGTCCGCAGGCGCCGCCGGTACCGCCGACATAGCCGATCAGCTGGCCTTTTTTGACTTTGACGCCGGGCCCCAAACCGGCAACCGGTTTGTTGGTCAGGTGTCCGTAACGGGTGGTGTAAGTGCCGTCGCAGCCTTTATGTTCAATGTAAATGACGTTTCCGTAACCGCCGCCGGTGCTTTGGCAGACGCCGCGCGCCGGTTCGGGAGTTCCGAACGTAAATCTTTTGATGACGCCGTCCATTGCCGCAGTAACCGCCGTCCCCATGCCGGCCGCATAGTCCATACCGTTGTGGTTGCGTTTGCGGCTCCAGCCTTCGTTACGGTAGCAGACGTCTTCCGGAATACGGGCGACGTTGGTTACCGGCATGGTGTCGATACAACTGCCGGCGGCTTTATTGGCATTTTCAATACATTTTGGACTGATGTCATAACGGGCTTTTCGACCGTCCGGACAATCCGGCTGAACGTGTCCGCCGCTGTTTTTAACCGTGCAGGAACTGGCGGCCGGGGCATCAAAAGATACCAGGGCAGCGAATGCAAGCATCATCAGAAAGATAATTCTTCTTATGCTTTTATCTTTATATGTCCGTGTCATAGTCATTGCTTCCACCTATTTCTTCTTTTTGTTGCCCGTACCGAAAGTTTTGTCGGCGGCACCGCCGATTAAGTCGTTGTCCGAGTCCTGCTGCTGTTGTTGCTGTTGGTCAGAGGTCGGTATACTGTCAACCGCGTCTGCAGCTTTATTGGCCGTTTTACCGATTTTGTCGGCGAATTTGCCCATTTTCTGGCCTGCTTTTTTCAGTTTGCCGGCCACTTTTTCGACTTTCTTCATGCCTTTACCGGCTTTTTCGAGCGTTGCACCGGTTTTTTCCATAACCTTGCCCAGCGTCTTCATTGCTTTGGCCGCCATACGTCCGGCAGTCAGAGCGGCCGAGGATGCAGCGGTTGCCGTGTTGCTGGCTGCAGCGGCGGTTTCGGTAACCGGTGCCGCAATGCCGAAACTTGCGACCGTACCGGCATGCGCTGCTCCGGTAATGCCCTGATTAGCCGCTTTGATGCTTTGGTCGGCCGAGGCCAGGCTTTGGTCAATATTGTCTGCGGCAGCCTGCAGTTGTTTACCGCCTTCCTTCATCGCCTGTCCGCTCTTCTGCATTGCGTCGCCGGCGCCGGTGCCGCTGCCTTTGTTGGTACCCTCCATCGCTTTTTTGTCTTTGTTGGCATCCAGACCGGTCATAGACTTAGCGCTTTCCATCGACGACGGTTTCTTCTTCTTGCTGCCTTCTCCGTTAAGCTCGCCGTTGCTCAGTTTGTCAACGCCGTCCTTAATCTCTCCGGCCTTGTCAAGCAGACTCTTGTCATCTTCTTTCTTTCCGCCGCCGAACATTTTGCCGGCAATCTTGTCCATACCGACGGAAGCCTGATGTTTAGCCACTTTGCCGGCAAATTTGACCGGTTTCATCGCTTGTTTTTTGGCAAAGTCGGTGGCTTTGGTCATCCCCATATGCATCGGGCTTGCCGCTTTGAAGATATTGTCGGGGAAGAACTTGTCAACATAATCGCTCATCGTCGAACCGATCAGTTTGATGGCGAACATATAAGCAAAGAGGATAACAAGCCAGCCAAAGCTCCAGAACGACAATTGTTCGTTGATATATTCGGAGTCGCCGTCTTCAATTGCCGTCATCATTTTTTCGGTTCCGCCCATTTCTTTTGTCAGAAGCGTGTCAATACTGGCGTTCATTGCCTCTTCGGATCCCAGGTCAAGCGCATTGCTGACAAGCGCCAAACCGGCAGCGACCGTCATCCCCAGAAAGAGCAGGATACCCGCCGATCTGAGAACAATGCTGAAACACGAAGCCAGTTTGCCTTTGGTAATGTTAAACGGCCACAAACCTACGGTAATCGGCATCGCAATAATGGCAAAGCCCAGTTTGAACGAGATGTCGACCAGATAGTAAGCGACCGACAAAGTCATCATGAAACCGCTGAACCAAATGAAGGCGCCGCTGAGCCAAATCCATATATTCGGGATACGCGCGATTTTCCAGTCGAAAGCGCCGGCATGCGTAGAGTGGCAGGTGATCATGTGTCCGATTTCCAAGTGGGTCGAAACCGTATAATCAACCGCGGCGATATATTGCTGCAACTGATTGAGGAAGTGGGCCGGAATCGGACCGTCCTCAAACAGGTAAACGCTGTCCAACTGAATGTCGGCAAGGTTAAGTCCGCTGGCGGCCGAAGCGCTGGCCAGCCATGCAATACCGAATTGTGCGCCAAAGTTCATAAACGGAACAATGGCATAATTGATAAAGAAATCAACCCCGGCACGAATAACCAGATAAGCGCCCAACACTTTAAAGGCCATAATCAGCAGGTCGTTGACCATTGCCGTCGGTTCCAGGTTTTTGAGCGACGACAATTGTTGCAAAATGTAAAAAGCAACCCACAAAATTGCTCCGAGCCACAAAAGCTTCGTTCCGGCCTCTTTCGAGACGTCGTATAAATAGGTGCAGGCGTTCATAAAACTGCCGATCAGAGCCGTGACGACATCGCAGGCGTAACAGCTTGATTTGTAAATGGCGTCCATTCTTTCTTTGTTGCACTCGCGGTTGGAAACGCCGAAAACTGTCCGGGTGATGAATTTGCCGATTTTTCCGACCACTTTGGTGGCAAGCTTGCCCGCCTGATAAAGCGGGTTGTAAGTGACCAGAATATCTTTCATAACCCCGTCGGGCAACGAATCTTCAATCTTGTCAAGGCCGTTTTCAAGCAAATCGAAACCGGCGCTTAAACCGTCGCCCACCAAACTGGAAACATAATTCCCGAGGGCATCCGGATTTCCGTTGAGGGTGCGGTTGACCGCACGTTTTAAATGCCGATATTCGCGGTTAAAGGCATTGGAACCGCCGGCCGAATTATCCGGCTTTTCACGGATAACTTTTGAACTCCCGGTCGGAACGGGCGATATGCCGTAAGTTTTGTTGGGGGGCAGGTCGACGTTTTCGGCATATGCGACGCCGGAATACGCAAGCGCGGCAAAGCAAACCAGCAGCAACACCGTAAGATTTGCTTTCAGCTTGTTGAATATGTTAGTCCGCTTTGTCACTTTCTTATCCTTTCCCTAGCTTTCGTCTTCATCATCGTCATCGCCGGCCAAAGCGCCCAGTTTCGATTTGACGCCTTGGAATTTTCCGTTCAATGCCCGCAGTTTAGCCGAGTTTGCCAACGCCAGTCCGGCACCGCCGGTAACGGCACCCATAACCGCCCATTTGCCGGTTTTGAACAATGCGGCACCGATTCGTTTCTGGAAGTTGGTATCGCCTTTGCCGCCGACCAGCGAATCGGCAATCGATTTTGCAATATCCATTGCGCCGACCAGCAAAAATCCGACCAGCAAAAGCATCAGCATCGGTTTGCTGAAATCGGTCAGCGACGTTTTGTCGCCTTCAATCAAATCTTTGTTGTCGACCAAAATTTGCTGAATTGCCGCCATTGCCATCAGAATAACGATCGCAATACACATCATAAACGCCGCCGAATTAAGGATGGTCGCAAAAGCGGTTGTCGTCCATTTTCGCGTCGGTTTAAAGGCATAGGCCATGATGAAAATCGGCATCATCAAAACCATCAGCGCAAAACGGAAGACGCTGTCAACCAAATAAAAGACAAATCCGAGTTTGATAAAGGTAAACAAACACAGCATGATCAGTCCGCAGATCAGAGCCATAAAGCCGGGTTGGGTAATGATAACCCATCCGAGCTTAAATCCGAAATTCAAACGCTCGTTGACGGCGCAAATCATACATTCCATCATTTGTTTCGGGGCCAGCGGAAAGCTTTCCGGCGTGGCCGCATCCACTTGCGCGACGGTGCAGGCTGCGTTGTATTTAGCTTCAACCGTTCCTTCGAAAGGTATGTACAATCCCATTGCGCCGATGCTGTAGTTGGCGGTTGCGGTGGCACTGCCGCCGCCCGGGTTCTTGGCAAAATAGCCCAGCATCTCGCTGCCGAGTTCCAAAAAGGCGTTGTAGATCGGGAAAATCAGCGAGTTCAAAACCCAGATGACACCGGTGGTCGAAGTGGCCAGCATTCCGCAGATGAAACATAGGAAAAACTTTTTCATCACTTCGGTCCACACTTCTGCCGGAGATTCTTCGGTAAAGGAACTGACATGGCGCATAATTCTGAACGCAAGCCAAACCGCAAAGGCAACCATCATCAACGCCATGGCCCCCTGAGTCATATGGCTGTACATTCCCATCGTAATGTGGCTGGTGGTGTCATAAATGGCGCCGACCACCGAAGCCTGCCAACATTCGCGGTGTCTGATTTCCAGTTCCTGACCGTCCTGCGTTTGGTCGACGGCGGAGTTGTCGCCTTCCACTCCCGAACAGGCAAATAACAGTAACACTGCCGGAATGATAATCAGCAACTTCCAAATTTTTGCTATGTTAAAGTTCTTTACCATCGGTAGTCCCCTTTGTTATTTCTGGTTTTTCAGCACTTCCAGCAGGCTGCTCAACCTGGATTCCGCTTTTTTCTTCTCTTCTTCCAGTTTCTTCATTTGTTCGTTATCGAGTCCGACCGTTCCGGCCGAGCCGGTTGTCGTTCCTTTGTCTTTAAGTTTCTTCTTGAGCTCTTCAATCTCAATTTGCAGACCGGAGATTGTTTTTCTCAGCGTGTCGATTTCGGCACGGGCTTTTTGAGCGTCTGCCTTGTTGCCGCCCTCGGTTTTGCCGCGTGAGCTGTTTTCTGCCGCAGACGGCTTGCGATCGCCGCGTCCGCGGGTTGCGGCTTCTTCTGCCGCTGCACCGAGTTTGCTCTTCGAGTCGCCCACCAATTGATCGGCTTGCGCTTTCAGCTCAGGCGAAGCCTCACCGGCTGCGGCTGCACCGCCATCGTTGGTCGGTTCGGTATTCTGAGACCTTGCCGCGTCGGTGTGTTGTTCTTCCTGATAAGACTGACCGCCGCTTCTCTCGCTGCCGTTGGTATCACCGTTGTCGCCGGCAGGAGTTGCATTGTGAACGTTTTGTTCGGCGTTGGCGTCCACCGGAGTTCTTGCGCCGCCGCTTCCCTGTCCTTCCTGAGCGGTTCTGTTCTGCTCTTCCTGAGCCGGAGCGCCTTGAATATCCGCCGGTGTGCCGTTTCTTCTCTCGTTGTCGGTCTGCTGTTGTCCGTTCTGTCCCGGTCTCCGTTGACTGCTTTGAGCGTCGGCATTGCCGCCGCCGTTGCCGCCATTGCCGCCGGAACCGCCGCCGTTGCCGCCGGAACCGCTGTCGCCTCCGGTGCCTTTCAGGCCCAGGCTTTTGCCGACGGCACCGACTCCGTTGTAAAATTTACGGCTGACAACTTCTTTGCCGCTGCGGATTTTTTCATTGACACCGCTGGCTTCGCCGACCGATTTGCCCACAGCACCAACGCCTTTAAGTGTCCGGGTTGTGCCCCACTTGGCTGCGCCGGCGCCGGCGGAAGCAATTGTCGAACCGAGGTTGCCCGGGCTGCCGCCGCTCATCTGAGCTGCCAGCGAAACCGCTTCCGAGGTCAGTTTGAAGCCGAAAATGCAGCACAGGATCAAGAACAGAAGTCCCATCAGTCCGATGCTCATGATATCGACAATCGGTTTGACTTCGTTGGAGTTAACCAGTTTCATAATGGCATCATAGCCCCCTTCGCCCCCGGTTACGGCCTGTAAGCTCAGCTCAATGTTAACGCTGACCACAATGCCGAGGAAGACAAAGGTGAAAAAGGTGTTCATAAACATATCCCAGCCTTTTTTGGTATAACCTGAAGTCAGCTTAAACGGCCAAGCGGCAATCAGGAACGGCATCAAGCCGCCGACGACACCGAGTCGGATAACGGCGTCAATCAGATAGAAGCCGAAAGCCAGACAGGTCAGCCAGCTGAAGACCCAAATGATCAAACCGCTGGAGAACATCGTCAGATCCCACAGACCGTACCAGTGAGCCGCTTCATTGCGCGAAACGCACATCAGCGAGCTGCCGATCGATGTGGCGACCGCCAGTTCCTGCTGTACCGAAGTGACAAAGCAGTTGACTTTGGCAAACAAGGCTTCGCTGTAAAAGCCTTTTATGATGGTCGCCCCTTCCGGCATGTTGGTTGAAGCCGCACAGGTCATGAACGAAGATGCCGAATTGCTGCTGGCGCTGCGGAACAAAAAGGCGCCGCCGAATTCCATTGCCGCATTCAACAACGGTTCCAACACCAGCCGGTAAAGTTCGGAAACATGAGTCAAAATCAGATAGGCCAGCAAGACCTTGAAACTCATTACCAGCAATTCCGAAACAAATTTCGGGCCGTCCTGCTTGGTAAAAGAGCTTACTTGTTTAAGCGTGACATATGCAATGTAGAGGGCAAATCCGATCAGCATCAGATTTTTGAACCCTTCGGCCAGTTGTGCATAGGAAACGATGCTCATCGACTGGGCGGTATTGAACAAAATGACAAACAGCGGGCACAGAATACACTTTTTGCTCTGTTCCAGCTTTAAGGGCAGCGGGACGCAGCCGTCCATCAAACCGCCGACGGATTTCATGTTGACATCCATATAAATTTTTTGTCCGTCTGCCGTTTCGTAAACGGCAGCGGCTTTGGCAATTGCTTTTGCGGAATCTTTTTGTTTTGCAAGTTCTGCCGCGGCAGCATTGGCCGCGTCAATGTTGTCGGCGTTGTCTGCCGTTCTGTAGTCTTCCAACGATTCGGCAATCTTACTCCGGCTGCGGAAGATGTCCGCTATACCGCCGGTAACGACATTCCATGCCCCGGTAACCGCGTTACTTGATCCTTTCCAACGGGCTGCAGCGGCATTGGCTGCCCCGCTGACATGGGCGCCGGCGGCTTTTGTAATACTGATGTTGCCGGCTTGCTCTTTAATGTGTTCGTTCGTGACTGCTTTAATATTTTTGGATTTGTAACCGGCCATTTCGGCAGCTTTATCTACGGCTTCCTGACCGCCCTTTCGGATTATTTGCGCGCCGCCGATCTCACCCAACGAACCGCCAAGCGGCCCTGAATTGCCTACTTTGCTGCCCACATAACCAACCCATTCCTGCGCATGGGCCGTATTCGGTAAAAATGCAAATAATCCCCATGCAAGGAGTCCAAAAATCAAGTATGGTTTTAATTTTTCAGTCATTGTCATTTCCTCTTCCCAAAGGGATTACCAAATATTTTAAGCCCGATCAGTAACATAATAATCACCAGTCCGAGTGCGTAAAGGAAGGCGTGCTTAAAGGTGAAAAGTTGCCAAAAATCAAAGTAATACATGGCTGCGAAAGCCAGTATAACACCCAGATTTATCAACAATGCCTTCATGACATACCACTCCTATTTTTAGCAAGTATAACATAAAAAAATGCAAAAGATTGTTACAGTTTTTTTATTTTTTTGTATCTCTGCACTTTTTTAAAATTTTCCGTTTCGCAGAAAATTTTTACAGCAGCGAATCGTATGTTGATCTGCTGCCGAATTGATCCGCCAAATTTTGATGTCCGTTATATCCTTTGCTCCCGGCAAAAACGAATCGCCGATTTGCGGCAAAAGCTGTTCCCATGATTTGGGAAGTATGCGGCGGATTAACGAGCCGATTCGATTGTGGGTGTTGATGATGCCGAATTCGATTTTTTCGGGAAAGCGGGAAAATTTCGCCGCCCGGTGCGAATCGCCGAGTTTTATCATCGGCCCGAGGATTGCCGTGGCAATTTTGCTGTCTGCCAGACGTTCCCATAACCGATATCCCCGATTCGGCGGATTGATTTGTATGACTCGACTGATTTTTATCTTTTTTTGCCACGGCGAATCGGCGCTGAGCAACTTTCTGACCAGTAAACCGCCGATTCCGTCGCTGATAAAGGATATTTCTTTAATACCTTCCAGATTGTTCAACAAAAAGTCAATTTGTCGCAAATGGGCATCGATGTCTTTGCGTGTGGAAGGATAATTGACCGCAATCGGAACGGCTGTGATCGATTCTGCCATTTTAGCCATTTGATTAAACTGATTTTTGTTTCCGCCCAAGCCGTGAAGCATAACAACGGCTTTTTCCCGGGTAGGGGGAAGTTGGAAAATCTTGCTGCAACGGGTGAAAGCCTGACGACAGTCTTCAAAGCTGCCGGCAGCCCGCCGAATATCCCAGCTGTCAAGCAAACGGTATCGTTTGGTGATGCAATTCCTTTGAATGCGCCATTTCTGTGAGAAGAAAACGTCTTCCCAAAGCTGTCTTCCGCCCAGTGTAAAGAAAGTAAAAGCCATGTCAATTCAATCTCTTCAGTTAATTTGCATACCAGTATAACAGAATATAACCGAAAATTAAAGCTAATGTTGAGGGATTCGCGCCAAACCTAGCCGTTTTTTGTATTGTGTTCGCTGGTGATTTACTATATGATATATATATGCGCTGAACAGGCGCGGGCATCTTCCGTCACGGAAGCTCGGCCGGAGCCGTAAAAACGGTCTCATAAAAATCTCCTTTTATTCAACGGGTTATGAAAAAGATCGAAAAAAAACGAAAAAAACGCATTTTTTGTGTTGACAGATGACGAATAATTTTCTATAAACCCACTCACCGACGTTGAGACGATAACGTAACGATGTCGGGCGGCCTTAAGAGGGTAGTTATAAGAAAGTAGTAAATAGGAAGCTAGAGGATATGCGGGCAGTACTAAGCTG
>CAJUKS010000001.1 GCA_910587405.1 uncultured Alphaproteobacteria bacterium | reverse complement strand
TTAGGGTTACACCCGTTAATGAAGAACCCCGCGTTTAACGCGGGGGTTCCTTTTTCAATTTTAAGCTTGAACCTTCGCTGACGCTGGGATGCGGTTCGTGGGGCGGCAACTCCGTCAGCGAAAACGTCGGCGTCAAACATTTGCTTAATTATAAAACCGTTGCCGAAAGGAGAGAAAATATGTTGTGGTTCAGGGTTCCTCCGAAAATTTATTTCAAACGAGGCGCCGTCGATCAGGCTCTGCGCGAACTGGAAGGCAAAAAACGCGCTTTTATCGTCACCGACCGCTATCTGTTTGACTCCGGCATTGTCAACAATGTGACACGGGTGCTGGAAGAAATGGATATCGACTATCAGATCTTCTTTGACGTCAAACCCGATCCGACCTTGTCAACCATTGACGAAGCGCTGGCGATGGTCCGTCCTTACCAGCCGGATGTGTTTATTGCCTTGGGCGGCGGTTCGCCGATGGACGCGGCCAAAATCATTTGGCTGATGTACGAACATCCGGAAGTTAATTTTGAAGATATCTCAATGCGTTTTATGGATATTCGCAAACGGATATGTTCTATTCCCGAGTTGGGCAAAAAAGCGCAGCTGGTGGCAATTCCGACCACTTCGGGCACCGGATCGGAGGTGACGCCGTTTGCGATCATTACCGATGACGAAACCCACGTCAAATATGCGATTGCCGATTATGCGCTGACGCCGAATATGGCGATTATTGATGCCAACTTTGTCGACAACATGCCGAAAGGGCTGACGGCGGCATCCGGTTTTGATGCTTTGGTCCATGCCGTGGAAGCTTATGTTTCGGTCATGGCGACCAACTTCACCAACTCGGCGGCGTTGGAAGCGATCAAACAGGTTTTCCGTTATTTGCCGCGCGCTTATCAAAACGGTGCCGCCGATCCGGTGGCGCGTGAAAAAGTGCATCATGCGGCAACTATTGCCGGAATGGCTTTTGCCAACTCGTTTCTCGGCCTTTGCCACTCCATGGCACATAAGCTGGGCGGTGCTTTTAACATTCCGCACGGGATTGCCAACGCTTTGCTGTTTAATCAGGTGATTCGTTACAATGCCACCGATTGTCCGCGTAAACAGGCAATTTTCCCGCAATACAAATTCCCGAACGCCAAACAGCGTTACGGACAGATTGCCGGCAACCTGAAACTGGGCGGCAAAAACGACGATGAAAAACTGGAAAATCTGCTGGCCGCCGTTTCCAAACTTAAAGAAGAAATCGAAATTCCGCACTCAATTAAGGAGTGGGGAATTAAGGAAGAAGATTTTTACGCCAAGTTGGACGATATGGTTGAAAAGGCCTTTGACGACCAGTGTACCGGTGCCAACCCGGTTTATCCGCTGATGGAAGACATCCGCCGGATTTATATTGACGCTTACAACGGTGCTGATTATCAGCCGGAACCGAAATAAGGTGCAGCTAAAGGAAAAGCCCCGGAAAGTCCGGGGCTTTTTTGATCAAGGCTTTTCCGTCGGGAAAAAGCAACTGTCAGTCGGCGCTTTGATATTTGACGGCCTTGAGGATAACGCCGTTTTCTACTCCGGTTATTTTAACCCGGTCTCCTTTTTTCAAACCGTCTTCACATTCAACGATCCATACCGTATCGCCGACAATTGCCTTGGAACGGCCGTCCGCGGCGTCTTCTGCCAGCAAATAGGTTTTGCCGATATGCTGGCCCGCCATGTCGTTAAGGTATTTGTACTTTTCGGCGCCGGTGCTGCGTTTAATGACCTTAGCGTAAACAAACCAGCCGGCAACGGCGAAGACGACGGAAAAAATACCGAAAACGACCGATTGCTCAATCGCGCCGAAATCGTAGTAAATGGTAAGTATTCCGGTGGCAAATGCCGACAGTCCGAACCAAACCAGATAAACGCCGGGTACAAACACTTCGAGCAAGACCAACGCCAGTCCGAGTGAAAACCATTCCATACAGTTCATGGCTGTTCTCCTTTACTTACGGTTGGCAGCGGTGTTCTTTTCCTGCAGCACTTCTTTGGCAATCTCCGCAATTCCGGCGATCGATCCCATCACGTTTGCCGTATCCATCGGCATCATCAACAATTTCTGGTTAGGCGAAGTGACAATTCCCTGCAGGGCTTCGATGTATTTTTGTCCCAGGAAATAGTTGAGCGATTGCGGACTGCCGCCGGCAATCGCATCCGACACCATTTTGGCAGCGTTTGCTTCGGCGAGGGCAAGACGTTCGCGGGCTTCCGCTTCACGGAATGCTGCTTCTTTTTGAGCTTCGGCAGCCAGAATGACCGATTGTTTTTCGCCTTCGGCTTTTAAAATTTCAGCCTGACGAAATCCTTCGGCTTCAAGAATATTGGCACGTTTGTCGCGTTCGGCTTTCATTTGGCGCGCCATCGAATTGATCAGATCGGCGGGCGGGGTGATGTCTTTGATCTCTACCCGGGTTACCTTAACGCCCCACGGTATGGTCGCTTCGTCGACTACCGCCAGCAGTTTGTGGTTGATGGCGTCGCGCTGAGACAGCAACTCGTCAATTTCCATACTGCCGATGACGGTACGAATGTTGGTCATAATCAAATTTAAGATGGCAATGTTCAGATCTTTGACCTGATAAGCGGCGTTGGCCGCCTGTTGGATCTGAAAAAACAAAACCCCGTCCACGCGGACGGTTGCGTTGTCTTTGGTGATAACATCTTGAGAAGGAACATCAAGAACCTGTTCCATCCGATTGATTTTTGCTCCGATTTTTTCGACGATCGGAATGATGATGTGCAGCCCCGGCGAAAGGGTGCGGGTAAAGCGGCCGAAACTTTCCACCGTATATTCGTATCCTTGTCGGACAATGACCACCGAAGTCAACAACAGAAAGAAGACGACAACGGCGAGAAATAATGCAAATTCCATAATTTTCTCCTTAGTTAGTTATTTAGATCTCGTTGTCAGAATAGCGGAAATCTCGCTTTCATACAACCGGCACCGAAAGTTATATACAACAATCGTGAGTTTGCCGATTCTTTGATAAAGGCGGGTCCAAGTGTGGGATAAGATTTTTTTTACGGCTATCGGTTTCAAAACGAATAATGGTTTTGTCTCAACATGTTAATTCGGATTGCCAAAATTTTTTTAAATTGTTTTGTATTTCGTCAACTTGCCGCTCCGCAAGATCCGGCGTTTTGTTCGTAATTTCGGGAGGTTGTTCGGCAGAAGAGAAAAAAACGTCGAATCGATTATGTCGTTTGTCAAATATTATGTCGGAAATTTGACGGAAAAGCAGGCGGTCCGTTGTGTAAAAGTTTTGTTAAAAGCTGTGCCCGGTGCAAGAATTATGTTGCCAAAACAGCCGGTTTTATATTACAATTTAACTAATAACAGGGGGAGAAGCAAATGGACGTGGTGGCAGGAAAAGGAGGAAATTTCTTCGTTGTTAACGGTTCCGTCAGCAACACCATTCTCAATATGCTGTCTGAGATCTCTTATGAAGAGTTTGGCAAATACAACGCTTATTCGACAATGAAGAAGATTTCACGCCAAAGCCCGGCGGAATATGCTGCTAAAAACGGGCTGCGTCAGAATATTGTCGAAAATTTTTCCCGTCTCGAAGAAGTGATCGATTATCACGCTACACAGGATCTGATGTATTTTATTGAATCCGAAGACGGCCGGGAACGTTCGGACAGTTATGACAACGATGTTGTTGTCAATCCTGCAAACTATAACAACGGTTTTTTGTATGCCGCTCCGCGGGAAGTGTCGGGGCTGATTACCGATTCTTTTCAAATTCCCGAAGATTTGGTGCCGCGTTTGCTGAAAAGCGTCGGCATATCGATCAAAAGAGAAACCCTGTCGCACTTCGTAAAATGGAATAATATTACCTACAAAGTTGACATTACGCCCGCTCGTACTCAGAACTATGTCAGCACGTTCAACAACAAATCAATCATCGTTGTTGAAAATTGCTATGTTTTTCAGTCTGATGATTGGAATATTGTCAAAAAAATCGAACAGAAGTTTATAAAAGAAAAAGTTCGCCGCAAAAAGTCGTGGTTCTTAAAAGAAAAACCGGACGACGTGTTGCTGGAAGATATTTTGCGCAAAATGTTCAAAGACAAGGCTCTGATTCGCTATACCGCCTTGTATCACGCTTATCGCGAAATTCGTAAAATTCGTCATGATTATGCCGGAATTTTTATTCACGAGTTTCATCATTTGCGCAATAAAGTTCTGGTTGAAAATCGCAGCCTGCATCCAAAGTCGCTGGCTTTGAATGCCGCGGATCTTTATAATATTCAGGTGGAAGACGAGCGAAGCGCTTCTTTGGCGGTAACGATTTTCTGTTTGAGCCGTTACTGGAAAAACAAGAGTTGGAACGAGCTTTTGAGCAAAGAGCCGTGTTTCGAGGTATTGAAAGACCGCCCGCAGGAAGTGCGCGAGAACTTGCTTAAAAATATGGAATTTGTGGTTAATCTGAAGCTTAAGCATTGGACGGAAAACGAACTCGAACGCCATTATCCGAAATTTGTCAGTAATCTTCCGCTGATTGAAGCGCGCAATTCAATTGCCAAAGGCGAAGACGTCGAACGACGCGAATACTTCCGTCAGCGTTCGGTTATGTACAGTTTTTATATTTATAATCCCGACAGCGGAAAGTTTGAACTGCGCAACCTCAGCCGCTATATCAAAATTGATATTCCGGTTGACGGTTTTGTGCAGGAGAATATAATTGACAAAGCCCGTTACTACATTGATCGTAAAAAAGCAGCCAAACGCTTTTTGCTGGCCAAAGACGGCATCAGCGAAGCGCTGGTGAAAAAAGCGGCGGTTGTTTTCGACGCGCCGCGTCGTCTCGGAGCGCGCCGACGGTTAAACGAACCGGGTAAAAAATAAAAACACAAAGGAGAAAAACATGAAAACGTTAATCTATCTGATCGGACTGGTTGCCGTTGGTTTGGCAATCGCATGGTTTGGTTTTGGCATTCATCCGAAAACCGTTTATTACAGAACGGTCAATATGTTTGCTTCAACCTCGGAAACAACCGTCGGCCATGCACAAGACGTTAAAAATACCGGCAGCCGTTTTGCCGATGTCATCAAAAACAATTATAACGATCAGGATATGACCCGGCCGATGGCTCATTAGAAAGATTCTTCAACGTAAAAAAGCGCCGAAAGGTGCTTTTTTACGTTCTGACTGGAGCCACCCGTCGCCGATTGATCTAAAATCGTTGTCGCGGCTTGACAACCGCTTAATTCAAAGTGTATAACTAAAAAAGTTTAAACTTAATAAACAACTTGAACGTGAATTGATAAATGCCTGATTTTTGTTTTGAAAATGAATATGACTGTGAAGTAGCGGGAATTGACGAGGCCGGGCGGGGGCCGTGGGCTGGACCGGTAGTTGCCGGTGCAGTAGTGATTAAAAATCGCCGTTTGTGTGACGAATTGTTAAACGGCTTGGATGATTCTAAAAAGCTTTCGGCTGCCAAAAGAGAAAAGCTTTATTTAAAACTTTTCGAGGAGCAGGCGGCGGGAAATCTTCAAATCGGTATTGGGGAAGCTTCGGTGCAGGAAATTGACGAGTTAAACATTTTACAGGCGACTTTTTTAGCGATGCGTCGGGCAGTAGAAAAACTGCCTGTTTGTCCGTCTGCGGCATTGATCGACGGCAATCGTACGCTGCCGGCGTTTCCTTGTGCCTGCCGAACGGTCGTCAAAGGCGATTCATTTTCGTTGTCAATTTCGGCAGCGTCGATTGTTGCAAAGGTATATCGGGACCGTTTGATGCGCGAGTTGGGGAAACGATATCCCGGATACGGTTTTGAAAAAAACGCCGGTTATGGCACTGCTGCTCATATCGAAGGACTGAAAAAACAAGGCGTTACGCCCGAACATCGTCGCAGTTATAAACCGATAAAAGAATTTATGGAACAAAAGTGAATTTTAGGGTTGACTTTTTGTCTAAAATATGGGATAGTTATTTTTGTAATAACTAATTATTTTAAAACTTATGAATATGAATAAAGCAACCCGCAACGGAAACGGAAATTCTCGTCTCGCAGAACAGTTAGGAATAATCAGAGGTAAGAACGTCGGTAAAAAAGCCGCTTACCTCAAAGGTCATGATCTCATGCCCGAGGTGCTGCCCGAGCTCTTCAAGTGTAACAACCTGGAACTCGCCGTCGCCTACCTCCACAAGTTCGAAACCGTTCCGCAGGAAGTTGCCGCCGCCGCCTGCAAGGCCGGCCGTGGTTCTCTCCTTCGAGGCTTAGCCGTTGCGTAGCTTCACTAAAAAGAACTGTTCTTTTTAGTTCTTTTATAAGCTGTTCGTCTCAGACGAGCAGCTTTTTTTGTTTAAATCTTTTGCCGACAGAACCGGCAGCGGAAAAAATAAGCCGGAATTTTTGGCAAATATGGCTTTAACGGATCTTCGAACCCGTTCTTAAAATTCTCAAAGTGTCGGAAAGCGTTGCTTTTGCGCCTAAAATGAAAAACTAGCCAAAAAATATTTTGGATCAGTTTTTGTTAATAATTTTATAACTTCTTTTTGTCATACTGCCTTCATTGTCAAATGACCATAATGAAGTGAAATAAATGAGTATTGAAACCAAAACGATCTTAAACACGATAATCAACGACGATTGTGTTAAGATTATGAACCAGATGGAAGAAAAGTCGGTTGATCTGATCTTCGCCGATCCGCCGTATAATCTTCAGCTCGGGGAAGCCCTGACGCGTCCCGACAACTCCAACGTTAACGGCGTATACGAAGAATGGGACAGTTTTGCCTCGTTGAAGGAATATGACGAATATACCCGGGCCTGGATGAGCGCGGCACGGCGTATCCTCAAAGACGACGGCAGCATTTGGGTAATCGGATCGTATCATAACATCTTTCGCGTCGGCTATATTTTGCAAGATCTTGGTTTTTGGATTTTGAATGACATCATCTGGAACAAGACAAACCCGATGCCCAACTTTAAGGGAACCCGGTTTACCAACGCGCACGAAACTTTGATTTGGGCGGCCAAAACCCCAAAGTCAAAATATACGTTTAATTATGAAGCGATGAAGGCAATGAACGAAGACGTGCAGATGCGCAGCGACTGGCAGTTGCCGTTATGCACCGGCAAAGAACGTCTTAAGGCGGAAGAAGGGGGCAAACTTCATCCGACCCAAAAACCCGAAGCCCTGTTGTACCGGGTTTTGATGTCTTCTTCCAACGTCGGCGATACGGTTTTGGATCCGTTTTTCGGCACCGGCACCACCGGGGCGGTAGCCAAAAAAATCGGCCGCAATTTTATCGGCATTGAGCGCGACGCTCAGTATGTGAAAGGTGCCGAGGCCCGAATTAATGAAATTTCGCGGATTCAGAATGACGCCTGCCTCGGTTATGCCATGAAAAAGCGGCAGCCCCGCGTGCCTTTCGGCGCCGTTATCGAATGCGGCCTGCTAAAAGCCGGTGACAAGCTTTTTGATGCCAAAGGCGACGTTTCGGCACTGATCCGTTCGGACGGGACGCTGATTTCGACTTTTGGCAACGGTTCAATCCATCAAATGGGGGCCGCGGCGCAAAATGCACCGGCTTGCAACGGCTGGATGTACTGGCATTATCAAAATCAGAATAAACAGCTGGCGCCGATTGACGAATTGCGCAAAATTATCCGCGAGGAACTTTATCCCGAATAAGCCGGATTTTCTTTACAAGTGCCGCTTCTGCAACCGAAGCGGCATTTTTTGTTTTTAAGAATTATGCCGTTTGTTTGCCCGGAGTTCAAAATGACCGCGCTGTCAAAGGGAATGTTTGTGCAAAAATGAAATAAAAAATGCCGTTTTGTTAAAAAAACACTTGTTCTGAAAGCGAAAATCGTACACAATAAACAAAATTTAAAATTGTGGTAGAATGATTGATATGAAGAATGCAAAAATTTAAAAGATACAGTCGCGGCGGCAAAGAAGAAAATGTCGTTCGCAACTATGCGGCCATTGATTTGGGCACCAATTCGTGCCGTTTGGTTATTGCTTCTCCGACACCGACGTCTTTTCATATCATAGAAACTTTTTCCCGCATCACCCGTCTGGGGGAGGGGATTATCAAAGAAAACGAGTTGGGCAGAGAAGCAACCCGGCGCACGATCAAGGCGTTGAAGATATGTTCGGAGATCATCAGCGAATATGCGCCGATTTTCCGGGCGCGTTTTGTGGCAACCGCTGCTTGTCGGCGGGCCAAAAACTGTAAGGATTTTTTGAGCGACGTCAAACGACAGACCGGCCTCAATTTGGAAATTATTTCTTCGCAGGAAGAGTCCCGTCTGGCGGTTATCGGATGTATGCCGCTTTTGAAACGCAATGTCAAACGGGCGCTGGTTTTTGATATCGGCGGCGGTTCGACCGAAATTTCGCTGGCACGGCTGGCCAACAGCGGCAAGGCCTTTATTGAAGGTTTCGTGTCGCTGCCTTACGGCGTCGTTACGGTTTCGGAAGCTTTTCCCAACAAAGATATGACCAACCTGGCTTACAACACCATTATGGACCGCACGCACAAACTGCTGGAAAGTTTTGAAGAACGTTACAAAATCGGTGAGGCGATTGCCAACGGCGAAATTCAGGTTATCGGCACTTCGGGCACGGTGACGGTGCTGGGCGCGATTCAGCTGAATCTTCAGCATTATAACCGTTCGGCCGTCGACGGCATCAGTATCACGGCGCAGGATATGAAACATGCAGTGTCAAAAATCCGTCGCATGGGCGACGACGGGCGCAAAAAACATCCCTGTATCGGTCCGCAAAAAGCGGATTTGACCATTGCCGGCTGTGCCATTATCGAAGCAATTTGTTCTTTTTGGCCGGTGAAAGACGTAACGGTGGCCGATCGCGGCATTCGCGAAGGAATATTGCTGGACATGATGCATAATCGCAAAAAAACGCGTCGCGGTTTCATGCGTCGCAATAAGAACAAAAGGATGAACAAAGATGAAAAAAACAGCTCTGGCAGCCATTGATCTCGGCACCAACTCCTGTCGGCTGCTGATTACCGATCAAAACGGCAAAACATTGTATAAAAATGCCATTGCAACCCGTCTCGGCGAAGGAATGAGCGCTCATAACCGTTTTACTGACGAAGCGGTCAAACGCGGGATTGAGTGTTTTTGCACTTTCAAAATGAGTATGGACGAATATGGGGTCGAAAAATATCGGGCAATTGCCACCGCCGCTTGCCGGATGGCCGAGAACGGTCCTGAATTTGTCAAAAAAATCAAACAGCACGCCGGCATTGATTTGGAAATCATCGACGGTTATGAAGAAGCGGTGCTCAATTTGAAAGGGGCTTTGCTGAATGTGCAGCAAGAGCCGGTCGGTCATGTAGTCGTTTATGATTTGGGCGGCGGTTCGACCGAAATTACGTTGGCAGCCCGGGGTTCGGTGCCCCGGATCTTGCATACGGTGTCGATTCCGTGGGGCGCGCGCAACGCTTCCGAAAAATTTGACTTGCGCGAATATGACAAATCTCATGCTGCCCGGCTGGCGGAGGAAATCTCCGCTTACAGCCGCCGTTTTGCCGCTGAGGCCGAGTTGGAAAAATATCGCGATGATTTGTGTTTCGTTGCCACTTCCAGCACTCCGTTGCGGCTCACTCACATTGCCCGCGGCTGGGAAAGTTACAACCGTTCGCGTGCCGACGGAGTGAAAATGAATATTGAGGAGTTTGACGGCGCGATTGCCAAAGTTCACGGCATGACTTGCGCCGAAATGGCGGAAGACCTGAACATCGGTCCGGTTCGCGCCGAGATATTTCATGCCGGTTGTGTTATTTTTTCGCAAATATACCGTGACCTCGGCGCTCCGCATTTGATTTCGTCGTTAAAAAGTGCGGTGGACGGCATCATTATGGAGTTGCAAAATGGTTAAAACCCCTTCGGCCAAAAGCGTAACCGGCAAGCGAAGCCTGACCGTTCGCGTTAAAACGGCAAAATATCGCAAAAAATCGTCCAACCGCTGGCTGGAACGTCAGTTGAACGACCCCTACGTCAGCGAGGCCAAGCGGTTGGGTTATCGTTCCCGCGCCGCTTTCAAACTGATTCAGCTGGATGAAAAATTCCGTTTTCTCGGCAAGGGCAAGACGATTGTCGATTTAGGCTGCGCGCCCGGCGGATGGACCCAGATTGCGGTGATGCGCAACAAAGGCAGCGGGCAGGTGGTCGGTTTGGATATTCTGCCGACGGAGCCGATTGCCGGCGCAACGTTGATTCAGCAGGATTTTACCGCCGAAGATGCTGCCGACAAATTGAAAAAGCTGCTTGACGGCAAAGCCGATATCGTGATGAGCGACATGGCCGCCAACACCATCGGCCACCAACAGACCGACCATTTGCGTACCATTGCGTTGGTGGAACTGGCTTATGACTTTGCCAAAGACGTTTTGGCGGAGGGCGGCATTTTCATTGCCAAAGTATTTAAAGGCGGTGCCGAAGCCGGTTTTTTGGCTGAGGTAAAAAAGAATTTTGCCAAAGTGGCTCATTGCAAACCCGATGCCAGCCGCAAGGCGTCGCCGGAGGAATATCTGGTGGCGATCGGTTTTCGCGGCAACGATTAGGGGAATATATTATGCAGACGGCAGCGCGCTATAAGGCGGTTTTGGAATTGATGCAACTGGTATTTGCCGATCAAAAGCCGGCTGACCACATCATCAATGCTTATTTTCGCGAGCGTCGGTTTATCGGTTCGGCAGACCGCCGTTTTATCAGCGAAACGATATGGGACGTGATCCGTCATCGGCGGCGGCTGGAATTTGATGCCGGCAGTGCCGATCCGCGGCAGATGTTGATTTTTTATCTGAAAGACGCAAATCCGGCGGAAATCTTTTGCGGCGGCGCTTACGGGATGCCGATGCTTACCGAAACGGAACAAAAACGATTGTCGGCGGCGGAAGACAAAGTTTATCCGCCGGCGGTGGAGAGCGAATGTCCCGACTGGCTGTTTGAACGGATCAATAATCCGGAACTCCTGAAAGCCCTAAATCAACCTGCGGGCGCTGACTTGCGGGTTAACCGCGGCGGTCGCGAAGAAGTGATGCGGCAGTTGCAAAAAGAGGGCTTTGAAGTGGTGCCGACCCCGTATTCGCCGCTCGGCGTGCGTTCTCTTAAAAGGATAAACCTTAACAATTGCCTGGCATATCGGGAGGGACTGGTGGAAGTTCAGGACGAGGCGTCGCAGCTGGCGGCGTTGCTTTGCGACGTTGGGCCCGATGATCGGACGATGGACTATTGTTGCGGTGCCGGCGGCAAATCGCTGGCAATTGCCGCGTTGTTAAACGGGCAGGGCATGATCGAAGCCCATGATATTGACATGCGCCGCCTCGAACAACTGAAACCGCGGATGCAACGACTGGGAATTGAAAATATAAAACCGGTGGCAAAAGCGGAAGAGCGACCGGTTTATACGCGTTTTATCATTGATGCGCCTTGTTCAGGCACCGGCACCTGGCGGCGTTCTCCCGATGCAAAATTCCGGCTCGCTCCGTCACGGCTTGCCGAATTGAACCGCATTCAGGCGGAAATATTGGAAACGGCTTATCCTTTGACGGCGTCCGGCGGCCGTATCGTCTATATTACCTGTTCGGTTTTGGCGGAAGAAAACGGCCGGATTGTCCAAAGCTTTATGACGCGCCATCCGGATATGGTGCCGGCCGGCTTGCCGCAAATTTGGCAGGCCAAAACCGGGCTTCCGTATCCGGGAACAGATGAACGCTGGCTTGAACTCAACCCTCTTTCTACCGGTACCGACGGCTTTTTTGTCTGTGTGATGGAAAAACGGTAAAACGGGGTTGTTAAGCGGTTAAAAAACTTATTTTTGTGAAAAATTCACAATTATGTTAAAAAAAGCTTGATTATTTTTTCAAACCGGGGTATTTCTCCACTGTCTTTATGATATTTGCGCGCCTGTGGCGAAATTGGTAAACGCGTAACGTTGAGGTCGTTATGAGCTCTGCTCTTGGAAGTTCAAGTCTTCTCAGGCGCACCAATCATAAAAAATAAAATTCGGGTCATAAAGAGGAGGTTGTGATGAAGAAAAAAACAAAAAAGCACCAGCCTTTCTCTAAAAACAAAAACTTCCGTCATAAACAGCTCAAACAGCAGAAAAACGCTGCCGATTATCTCGGTTTGGGGCCGAAGTTTGTCAATTCGATTGTCATCGGGCTTAACGAAGATGACGATATCCATGTCAAAAAAATTGTCGAAGGGTTAGACGAGTATGATCTTGCCCGCCTGATTGAGGTTTTGGATCTGCACCACCGGATGAAGTTGGTCCGGATTCTCGGCGACAAAATTGATCCGGCCGTTTTTCCCGAATTAAACGAGGTCGTTCAGGAACAGGTTCTTGAAAGTTTAAACGAAAATCAGATTGTTAAAATCGTCAACGAACTCGATTCTGACGATGCGGTCGAGATTTTGGAGAATATGAACGACGAGGAACAGGAACAGATTATCAATCGTCTTGATCCGGAACTGAAATATCAGGTCAAATCGTCGCTCAATTATCCCGAAGATTCTGCCGGGCGTATCATGTCGCGCGACTTCGTGAGTATCCCCGACAGCTGGACGGTCAAGGAAGCCAAGCAGTATCTGCTCACAAACGAAGAACTTCCGGACGATTTCTATACCATTTTTCTGGTTGACGAAAAAACGCTTAAACCTACCGGAGAAATTGCCTTGGACAAGTTGCTGCGTGCCAAGGCCGACGAAAAACTCGACAATGTCATGGACGGCGAGATCGTCCCGGTTGACGTTTATACCGATCAGGAAGAAGTGGCCCATATGTTTCGCGAATACGGCTGGATGTCGGCCATGGTGGTTGACAATAAGGGGCGTTTGATCGGCGTTATCAATATTGACGACGTGGTCGAAATTGTTCACGAAGAAACTAACGAAGACATGATGCTGCTGACCGGTGCCGAAAGCAACGACGTGTACCGTTCGGTCTTCAGCATTTTCAAATCGCGTTCGATCTGGCTGGTGACCAACCTTTTTGCCACCATTATTGCCGCTTCGGTGGTGGGCGAGTTTCAGGATATTATTGCCCAGTTGTCGATTTTGGCGGTTTTGATGCCGATCGTCGCCTCAATGGGCGGCACCACCGGTCAACAAACTTTGGCGGTGGTGGTTCGTTCGCTGGCCACCAAAGAGCTGACCTCGCGCAATGCGTTGAGAATGATCGGCAAAGAGTTTATGGTCGGCTTGTGCAACGGTCTCTTGTTTGCGCTGATGATCGGAATTGCCGTACGCATTTGGTTTCCCGGTCAGGAAACCATCAGTTACATCATTGCGTTGGCCATGTTGTGCAATCTGACGGTTGCCAGTCTGGCAGGGATCCTGATTCCGCTGACGATCAATCGTTTTAAGATTGATCCCGCGATTTCTTCCGGCGTTTTTCTGATTGCCTGTACCGATTCCGGCGGTTATTTCATTTTCCTCGGCCTGGCAAAGCTGCTGTTGTTTTAATTATTTATGCATAGTTTGTATTTAGCGCTTTTTTCCGGCGGAAATATTGTTATAATGCACCACGGTTAATAAAGTTTTTTACGGGAGACGGATTTGTTTTTGGGAATTATCGTTGCGGTTGTTGTTTTGGCTGCCGACCAGCTTTCAAAATTCTGGATTTTAAATCATGTTCTGGACGGGCGTCCGTTTATTGAAATAACTTCTTTTTTCAACATTGTCCAAGCCTGGAACACCGGCGTCAGTTTTTCGATGTTCAGCGGGTCGGGGGCGACCGGCACGATCGTGTTGTGCCTGGTTGCGGCGGCAATCGTGGTTTCGCTTTTATGGTGGCTGTATAAAGAAAATATCCGCCTGATTCAAATCGGTCTCGGCATGATTATCGGCGGCGCGTTAGGCAATATTGTTGATCGGGTACGTCTCGGCGCGGTTTTCGATTTTCTGGATTTTCACTTTGCCGGGCATCATTGGCCGGCTTTCAACCTCGCCGACAGTTTTATTTGTATCGGCGCGGTCATAATTATATTACAGAGTCTGTTCACACCGAACCAAAAAAAACGCTAAGGAGCAAAACAAATGAAGAAAATATTCTGTCTGATGGTTGCAACCGCATTGCTGGGCGCCTGCAATGCGACGAAAGAAGATCTTGGGCTGGACCGCAAAGTTCCCGATGCCTCCAAAGTTTCTGAGCAAAAACGACTGATTTTACCGCCGAATTATGATCTTCGTCCGGTGGTGCCGATGAATCAGCCCGCTCTCAGTGCGGAAACCGGTCGCGAAATTGATGAGGAAATAAAAAATTTGGCAAATGAATAAAATATTTTTTGTCATCTGCCTGATTCTGTTCGGATCGGCCTTTTCTGCCCATGCCCGTTTGTTTGACATCAGCGAATATACCTTGTCCAACGGCATTAAATTGCTTGTCGTCCCCAATCACAAGGCTCCGATCGTCAAACATATGGTATGGTATAATGTCGGGGCGGTTGACGAAAAACCGGGTAAGGGCGGTTCGGCCCATTTGCTGGAACATCTGATGTTTCGCGGCACCAAAAATATTCCGGGTTCCGAATTTAACCGCATTCTGCAGCAAAACGGCGCCGACAGCAATGCCTTTACCTCTCAGGATTTTACGGCTTATCATCAAAATCTGGATATCAGCCGCCTGGAGTTGGCGATGTATATGGAAGCCGACCGGATGCAAAACCTCAAATTTTCGCCGACCGATTTTGAAACCGAGCGCGATATTGTCTTTCAGGAACGCAAACAGGTGGTGGAAAACCAACCCTTGTCGGCTTTTTCGGAAAACATGCAGCGCAGTCTGTGGCAGGATCATCCTTATGCCAACCCTGTCAGCGGAACCGAAACGGAAATTTTAAATCTTACCCCGGATGACGTTATGGATATCTACCGGCGCTATTATGCTCCCGGCAATGCGGTGTTGGTGCTTGCCGGTGACATTGAACCGGAAACGGCTTACCGGTTGGCGGAGAAATATTATGGCAAAGTTCCGCCGCGCGATACCGGCAGCCGTATTGTTTTTCCCGATATGAATCCAACGCTTAAAAGCCGCTTGAGCATGGAACTGCCGCGGGTCGAACTGCCGCGGATTGTCCGTCGTTATATGGCGGATTCGTACAATACCGATGCCGGGCGCATTTATGCGTTGGCCGTTCTTTCGCGTTATCTCGGCGAAGGCGATACCTCGGCGTTATACAAAGAACTGGTGATTCGCCGCGAACTGGCTCTGGACGTTTCCTCCTCTTATAACTACGCTTCCCGCAGTTACGGCAGCTTTAACATTGCGGCGGTGCCGCAAAACGGCATTTCGGTTGAAGAATTGCAGCAAGCGCTGGATGAAGCCGTGGCCGACGCCGTTGATGCGATTGATGACGAAAAAATTGCCAAGATCAAAAACAAAATGCTGGCCGGCCTGATTTATCTTAAAGACAATCCGTTTGACGCCGCTTACATCGTCGGTTCGTTGTACAGTATCGGCATGAGTCGGGAAGATATTGAGAACTATGCCGATAACATTCGCAAGGTGAGTGCGGATGACGTTCGTGAAGCTGCTCAGCAACTGTTGAAAAACTATGCCGTTGCCGAAGGCGTGGCCAAACCGCAAAGCCGGGAGAAAGCGCATGATTAAAAAATATTTTTGGTTGTGGATACTTCCGGTTGCCGGGCTTGTTATCGGCGGTATGATGTTTTTTAAACCCGCTTTTGATTCGGTAACGCTGGTCAAAAATTCCGAACTGGGCGGCCGACGTTTTTCGGTGCCGGTTACTGAAGTGGTGTCGCCGCAATACGGAATAAAAGCCTATTTGCTGGAAGACCGTTCCAATCCGATTATCAGCGTCAGTTTTGTTTTTGCGCATGCCGGACTCGGTGCCGAACCGGAAGGTCAGGCCGGTATTTCTAAGATAAGCGCGGCAATGATCAGCGAAGCTGCCGGCGGGATGAATTCGCAGCAGTTTAAGGAAAAGCTGGAAGACTATGCCGTTTCGATCGGTTACAGTGCGGACAAAGACGATTTTTCGGGACAATTGCTGACGATAAAGGAATTTGCGCCGGTTGCTTTCGAAATGCTGCGACAGACTTTGTTTGAAGCCGAACTCGATTCCGATGATCTGAAACGGATTAAGAGACAGATGCTGGCCATGTTGGAGCGGCAGAACGAAAGCCCGGAAAATAAACTGAGTCTGATTGCCAACCGGGAGATTTTCGGCAATCACCCTTACGGACGCAATCCGTTGGGCCACAAGGAAGATATTGAAAAAATGACGGCGCAGGATATTCGGAGCTTTGTTGCCGCCAATTTAGGACGCGGCAATCTGATTGTCGGTATTGCAGGCGATCTGACTCCTCAAGAGGCGGGCCGGATGCTGGACCAAATTTTCGGGGCATTGCCGGAACAGGGGGCCGCTGATCGGGTGGCCGAAATCATGCCCGATTTCGGTCTCGAGACGGTTAATGTCAATCAGGACTTGGCGCAAAGCGTTTCTTTCATTGCCGCGAAAGGAACCCGGCGTACCGCTGAGGACTTTTATCCCTTATATATTGCCAATTATATTCTCGGCGGGTCCGGGTTAAATTCGCGTCTGAACTTATCGGCGCGGGAAAAAGAGGGGTTGACTTACGGCATTTATACCGGGTTGTCGATTCCGGATAAAAGCGCTCTGATTGTCGGCGGTTTTTCTTCCACGCCGCAAAATTTTGCCCGGGTGGCGGAGATTTTTAACCGGGAATGGCAGAAAATGGGACAGGAAGGCGTTTCGGCGCAAGAATTAAAAGAAGCTCAAGATTATTTGATCGCTTCTTACAATCTTCGGTTTGCCGATATTACGGCCATTTCCGAAATGCTGGTTTATATGCAAAAAACCGGATTAGGTATCGATTTTTTACAAAAACGAAATGATTATGTTGCCGCGGTAACGGCAGAACAGGTTAATCAGGCCGCAGCCCGTTATTTTACGCCTGAAAATCTGCGCATGATTAACCTCGGAAAGTTTAATTAGACTAGGAGAAATAAAATGGAAAAAAATCTAACAAAAACCAAGGCTTGGAAAAAACTGGCCCTCCATTATCGTTTTTTTAAAGACGTAGAAATGAAAAATCTGTTTGCTTTGGATGCCCAACGCGGCTCAAAATACACAATTCCGCTCGGCCCCCTTTATCTCGACTATTCCAAAAACAGGTTTAACGAAAAAACAATGCGTTATTTGCTTGATTTGGCAAACGAGGTTAAACTTCATGACAAAATAGAAGCAATGTTTACCGGTCAAAAGATCAATGTGACCGAAAACCGTGCCGTTTTGCATACGGCCCTTCGCAATCGCCGGAATACGCCGGTGTATGTTGACGGCAAAAATGTTATGCCGGATATCAATGCGGTGTTGGTTAAAATGAAGAAATTTACCGAAGCGGTTCGTTACGGTGAATTCAAAGGCGCCACCGGCAAAAAACTTACCAACATTGTCAATATCGGCATCGGCGGTTCCGATCTCGGGCCCTATATGGCCACCGCGGCCCTGAAAGAATATTGGGCCAAGGACATCAAATGCTATTTCATCTCCAACATTGACGGTTCTGCCTGCGAAGACGTCTTCAGCCAGGTTGATCCCGAGACCACTTTATTTGTCGTGGTTTCCAAAACCTTTACCACCATCGAAACGCTGACCAACGCCAGAACCTGCCGCAAATGGCTGGTTGACGCGCTGGGCGAATATGCGGTTGCCAAACATTTCGTTGCGGTGTCGACCAACACGGCCGAAGTTGAAAAATTCGGCATTAATCCGGATAATATGTTTGAATTCTGGGATTTTGTCGGCGGCCGTTATTCAATGTGGTCGGCGGTTGGCTTAACGATTGCGCTTGCGGTCGGTATGGATAATTTTGAAAAAATGCTGGACGGCGCCAACGAAATGGATCTGCACTTCCGCCATACGCCTTTTGAGCGCAACATTCCGGTTATTATGGCGTTGCTGGGGGTTTGGTACAACAACTTTTTCGGCTTTCACCAACAGGGCATTATTCCTTATGACCAGGATTTGCGCTATCTGCCCAACTACTTGCAGCAGTTGGATATGGAAAGCAACGGAAAATCAACAAACAAGAACAACAAGTTTGTTAAATATGCCACCGGTCCGATTTTGTTCGGCGGTCCGGGGACCGATGTCCAGCATTCGTTTTTCCAGTTGATCCATCAGGGAACTTCGATCGTGCCGCTGGATCTGATTATTCCGGCAATTTCACATAACGAAATCGGCGATCATCATGAAATTTTGGTTGCAAACGCTCTTGCGCAGGGCGAAGCTCTGATGTGCGGCAAAACGGTGGCCGAAGCGGCAATGGAACTTTCCAAAGCCGGCAAAACCGCCGCTGAAATCAGCCGGCTGAAACGGTATAAATCCTTTACGGGCAATCGGCCGACCAACACCATTGTCATTAAAAAGCTTGATCCGTATACGCTTGGCATGCTGGTTGCGATGTATGAACATAAGGTGTTTGTCGAAGGCGTGATTTGGGATATCAATTCGTTCGATCAGATGGGGGTTGAACTCGGCAAACAAATGGCTTTGAGTATCTTGCCTGAGTTGCAGGGCCATGCGTCGGGGCTGCATGACAGTTCGACCCGCGGTCTGATTACTCTGATTAACAAAATTCGCAAATAAGAAGGTGTTTGTTCATGTCTATCCGCATTCTGCCCAATAATCTGGTCAACCAGATTGCTGCCGGCGAGGTTATCGAACGGCCGGCTTCGGTAGTTAAAGAGTTGGTCGAAAACTCGATTGACGCCGGTGCAACCTCAATAGAAATAACCTTGGTTGACGGCGGAAAATCGTTGATTGCGGTCAGCGACAACGGTAAAGGCATGGACAAAGAAGACTTGAATTTGGCAGTGGAAAGGCATGCCACGTCAAAACTTCCTGACGATGATTTGTTTCATATCAGCTATCTTGGGTTTCGCGGCGAGGCCTTGCCGTCCATTTCGTCGGTGGCGAGACTGAGTATAGTGTCGCGAACCCGGGAGGCGGAAAACGGGTGGAAACTTGAAGTCAACGGCGGGGACAGACGGGAAGCTGTTCCTTCGGCGTCCGGAATCGGTACCAGAATCGAAGTCAGAGACCTGTTCTATGCCACGCCGGCACGGCTCAAGTTTCTGAAAACCGGCAGCGGCGAAACCGCCCAGTGTATTGACATGGTTAACCGGATTGCCATGGCCAACCCGCAAGTGTCTTTTTATCTGATGGATGACCAAAAGAAAAAGATCAGTCTCAACGCCTGTCAGGGCGAATTGTTCGATGCCCGCCTCAAACGTCTCAGCGATGTGATGGGGCGGGAGTTTGGCGAAAACGCACTGCTGATTGATGCCGCGCGCGACAATATCCGCATCAGCGGCTATGTCAGCCTGCCGACTTTTAACAAAGCCAACTCGCTTTCCCAGTATCTGTTTGTGAACAACCGGCCGGTGCGTGACAAATTGCTTCTCGGCGCAATCAGGGGGGCCTATCAGGGAGTGCTGGAAAACGGACGTTATCCGGTTTGCGCGCTTTTCTTTGATGTCAATCCCGATTATGTTGACGTCAATGTTCATCCTGCCAAAGCCGAGGTTCGTTTTTTTGACAACGCCTCTGTTCGCGGTTTGTTGGTAAGTGCGATTCGTAATGTTTTGGCGGCCGGCAGCCGGCAGACCGCGGCACCGCTCAATCTGGAGAGTTTTTTGCAAGACAGTTTTGAGGCTTCGGCTGCGGCCGTTTCTCCCGCCGCGGAAAATGAAATGGTGTTTTTGAACGATTATGGCGCAGCGATGCCGCCGGCGCGTTTGCAGATACCTTTGCCTTCGCGCGCGCCGCGCAATGCCGCACTGCCGGAGTTGGAACGGCGTTTTTCGGTGCGGGCCGAAGAAGTCTCTTCCTCCGAAGCCGCGCCGGAAACCGACGGTGTTCTGGGGCAGGCCAAGGCTCAGTTTCATAATACCTACATCATTTCTCAAACTGCCGACAGCATTATATTAATTGATCAACATGCCGCTCACGAGCGCATTGTGATGGAGAAAATGAAAAAAGCGCTGACCGAGGGACGAAAACCGGCAACTCAAATGCTGTTGATTCCGGAAATCGTGGAACTGAACCTGCCGGACAAACAGCGCCTGTTGGAAAATGCCGTCGGTCTGTCCGATTTGGGATTGGTAATTGAAGAGTTTGGCCCGGCCGCGGTGATCGTCCGTGAAATTCCGGCACTGATCAAAGATTGTGACGTGCGTCGGCTGGTCAATGATCTGGCCGAGCAAATCGCCGAATGGGGAACCGATTTTGCTCTTGAAGACAAGCTTAACTACATTTGCGCCACCATCGCCTGTCACGGTTCGGTACGGGCAGGGCGAAGTCTTAACCTGGCGGAAATGAATCATTTGCTGCGCGAAATGGAAAAGACGCCCAACGCCGGTCAGTGCAACCACGGCCGTCCGACATATATCGAATTGAAAATAAAGGATATTAACAAACTGTTTCATCGATAATTTCTCAAAGGAAGATTTCATCCCGGCTTGACAGAAGTACAGAGGCGTTATAGACTTTTCTACCACTGAATTTGTAACCCGGAACAGTATAATATGATAACATGGTGGACAATGAGTTTACTCGCCAGTTTTTTTCTGGCGGTTTATATTTATTCTAATCAGATCTTAAAACTTTCTGCCAACGTCTTAATGCTTTATCGCGGTTTTGGCACTTTTATTGTCATGATACCGTTGGGTGTTATGTTTTATGAACGATTTAGCGCTTTGTTTTATGCTTTATGCGCGGTTCAGGGGCTGGGCGTTGCTTTTATTGATCACCGTTTTTTCAGATCTTCAAAAGCTTTCGGGGCAGACGTAACAAGTTTTATGCAGCCGTTGTCATTGTTTTTGACGTTTATGATTTGGATGTTTTTCAAACCTCATTTGTTTATGGAATATTTGCAGCATCCGTTAAAAAGTTTGCTGATCATGCTCAGTTTGTCGGGTATTGTTGTTTCGGTGTTGTTAATGAGAAAGGTTAGGATAAATCAAAAAGCCTTTTTATATCTGCTGCCCTGTGTGCTGGTCGGCGCTTATTTGGATACGAATAATAAACTGGCTCTCGACAGCAGTGATGCCGGATTTTTTTCAACCATAATTTATTATAATATGGTTTCGGGATTGTTTGCCGGACTGGGTACTTTGTATAATTTTCGCAAAAATATCGGAAAAGTGAAAAGCGCTTTTGATAAAAAGGCCGCCATAAAAGGATTGTTTATTATTTTCAGCTTGTCGATGCTTATCTTCACCAAGGCTTACGCCTTAATTTTAACCGTCAATCCGGCATATGTGATTGCGATAAACTATTTGGCGCCGCTGTGGATTGTTTTGTTTAATTACAATTATAACCTTTTTGCCGAAAAGACAGTCAGAATCAACGTAAACTTCAAGATTATGCTGGCAGAGGTTGTCTCGGTAATTGTTTTAATATTATCTACAAGATAAAATTAAAAAATATTCTTGACTTTATATTCGATATTGGGTAGAAACGAGAAGTCAATGGCGAAAGTAGCTCAGTTGGTTAGAGTACCGGTTTGTGGTACCGGGTGTCGTGGGTTCGAGTCCCATCTTTCGCCCCATTAAAAAAAATCCTCCTTCGGGAGGTTTTTTTTATGGGTAAAAGAAAGTGGGCCGAACCCGGAAGGGCTGAGGATAAAAAAGGCTTCGGGGAAGCGTTTTTTACCGCAAAGCAACGGAACATCTTAGGCCGGAAAAGACAGCGGCAGCGTCTGTCTCCGGACTTAGATGCCGTTGGAACGCGCTGTTGAAAACAGCAGAGTCTCATCTTTCGCCCCAGATTGTATAAGAAGCTAAATTTAAAAGCTTATCAAACGGAGAACGCAAAGAAAACCGCAGTTCTCCGTTTATTAATTTCAAGTTCGAAAAAATCTAAAAGTTTGGACACTGTTGCATCTTGGTTATTTGTTCGGAAAATTTTTTTGCATTTGTTGTTTTTAGTTTTTCCAGATTTTGCAATTTCCATTTGACAGCAGGAAGTTTATTGAGATTTGGAATTTGTATAATATCCCAATCAGGAGTGGCATTAAAGAAGCTTAACAAGAATTCTTTATCTGTGGTTGTGAGTGCGTTGTGGATGGATTCTAACAGGGTGCCGAAGGTTGTCAGGTGATCTTGGTACGAGAAAGGCTCATTGCTCATTCCGACAAATTCTTTGTTGAAAGTGTCTTCTTGGTTTTGAATGTTGGGTTGCAATAGTTCGTGGGGTGGTCGATTGTGGCTTAACAGTGCCACAATAAAGCCGTTTTTGATTTCTGGTGTAATGCCTTCGTGGGCTAATAAGTATTTGATGTCAAATAAATCTCTAGGATGTTGGCGGTCAAGTGCAGCACAAATCTTTCCTCCGTAAAGTTCGGCATTTGATATAACTTTAATATTCGCAAAACCATATTTACTCTCAACTTTTGTGTTTATACGCATTTTTTCCGGAGGATATGCATAGCCTCGTAAAGTGTAGTTTGGTTCAATTTTGATATTTGCACTTGGGGTTGAACAGATGATTTTACTGATATTTTCTTTGTTTTTCAGCATGGTCGCTTTTAAGCCAGCTTTTTCCAAACGTATTAAAATGCGAGTAAGACCGTCATTGATGTTTTTAATAGCTTCTTTTCTGCCTTCAAAACCGAGATACGTTAAGTCAATATCGACCGAAAGCCGAGGCAGATTACGAACAAACAAATTGATGGCGGTGCCGCCTTTAAGGGCAAAAGTTTTTTCTTTTGCAATGTACGGTAACACCTGCACTAATAATTTTACCTGTTCTTCATAAGATATTCTCATTTTATATACTGTCCAGATCTTCGATTACGATATTATATTTTTTATCGAGCTTTCCGCCTTTGCTTATGACACGCTTGCCGGAGCCGAGGTTGATTTTGTTTAAGTTCAGATAATTAAACCAGTCGTGTCCTATTTTTTCTGCCATATATAAAAATAACCGTTTGACTTTGATTGAGTTGCAGTTTTCCAGAAGCTGTTGCAGAAGTTGAGGGCGGAGAGTTGTCATTAACTCTAAGATTTGATAAGCGTTCCTTAAAGTAGCTTTGTTGGGAGTCAGATATATAGCTTCTAATATAGCTCTTTCAGGTTCTGATATTTTGGGAGATGGAATATTTACTTCAAGTGGTTTAACATAAGAATTAGAATTTTTAGATATTATTGCTCCTAAATGCAAATATACATTTCCATCAGTTATTGCAATTTCAGTATCAAGAAAGTTTGTTTTGTGAAGGGTATATTTGCCCAATTTAGCAAGCCATTTGGGTAAAGGTGTATTTTTCGAGATAAATATTTCAGTATTTTCGTTTTCTTTTATAAACTGAGTGTAGTTATTAAAACCTTGAGTTAAAGCACTGTATGCACCAATGTGTGCGTTAATACCTAATTGATTATTTATTGCATTTAGGCCATCATCAATATTGGGGGTGCTGTTAGTCTGAATATATGCACCCTTTCCAATTGACTTTAATAATCCTTTTTTTAAATAATAGGATTGCAGTCGGTAACTTATTCCTTTGGATTTTAACCAAGAACTTGTTAAAACAGTTCCTCGGGGGAAGCTGAGTAGTATTTGGTTTAAATTAATCTGTTTTTCTTTCATAATGTGTAATGTATGCAATATATTTCAAACTATGTCAAGTTTAAATTTTTGTATGTATGAAACAATATGTGTAATTTGGGAAAAATAATATAAACTAGGTTTTCATAATGTTGATTCATTTAGTTATCTGATTTGTAGTAATTCTGTCGTAAACCAATATTACATCATCATAACTAAAAGTTCGAATATTATTGCATCTTTCGCCCCATTAAAAAAATCCTCCTTCGGGAGGTTTTTTTTATGGGTAAAAGAAAGTGGGCCGAACCCGGAAGGGCTGAGGATAAAAAAGGCTTCGGGGAATATTCTCTTTTGGTTGATATTGATTTTTATTTGGCTAAAATAAGCAAAGCAGACTGTGTCAACGAGGAACGATCCATGAACATATTTAAAAAGCAGCTGGATGAATTTAACCATGATTCTGAGGTTAAGAAGCTCGTCGGTGCCGACAGTATATTTGATATATTGAGCTTAAAAGAAACAGGCTGCTCCTCAATATTGGCATGGCTGACAGATGCCCGGGAAAGTCATGGTTTGGGCAATGCGTTTGTTGTTGAGCTTTTGAAAAAAATAAGCGGTAAAGACGGAAGAATTTCGTTTTGCCGTCCCGGGCAAAAATCAGGAAAATCAGTTCGTTGGGATCAAAATTTGTTTCGCAATTCTATTGTTTTTCGCGAATATGTTGTCAAAGACGGACGTATTGATATTTTGGCCATGGATTATGAAAGGAATCTGTGTCTGGTTATTGAAAATAAGTATGGGTCCAAAGTTCATGATCATCAGTTGCAGAATTATCGGCGGGACTTGTTCGGGTTGTGCCAAGAAAACCCGGAGATGAGTTTTGTTTTCGTATATTTAGACCCGGCAGACGTGAGAGGTGCTGCAACGGAATTTGATGGATGGAAAGTCCTTAATTATGATTTTGTGGTCAATTTTATTGATGAATATGCGGACAAATGCCTTTTTGCAAATTTGTTAAAGGCTTTTAAGAACGACATCATAAACTTTGACGTTATTTTCTATTTTCAAAATGTTATTAAAATTGCAAACCGGCACTCCGACATCGTGAGGAAATTGAGCCGGGGATTTGCCACTTTGGCGGAATATTTAAAATTGTCTGACCGGGAACGGTATTTGAATGCCGTTTATACCAATAACGATTATTTTATTGAAGATGCGAAGTTTTATTTGAATAATAGGGAAATCTTCGATTTGTATTACAGCAAAACCTTTCAGTCCCTTTTTAGAGACAATGATATGGTCTTAGGCAGAAAAACGGTTTTCAACAAAGCGGTGATTGACTTTACAACTCGGAAAATCAGCAAATCTGCTTTGATATGGTTTGCTTACGGGAAGATTCGGTATGAAAAAAACAGATTCGTCGTTAAGGTTGAAGTGGAAAAAAAATACTTTAAAGGGCCGGAAGAAAAATATGCTCGAATAAATAACATTGATCGGAAAATAACGGCAAATGACCTCCTGTCGGCCATAAGAGAAGCTGAAAATATTTTACGAAAAATATCGGCCGTTTTTTAAAAAATAAAACTTAAACAGAAATCGTCAAAAAACTTTTTTTGTCTAGACTTTGACGCCTATATCGGATATATTGATTAAATCAATTTATTTTTTTGCAAATTAAAAACACCTATTATATGAAAACAAACCATCAACTCAGCAGCAATTACGATGTTGTAATCATCGGCAGCGGTCCTTCCGGTCTTGCGGCTGCTTATTTTTTGCTCAATAGCTTTCCGGCCTTAAAGATTCTGATGATTGACGCCGGATATTTGAGAAAAAAAGATAAGTGCTTTATGGAAAAAGACCTGAAGCGTTTTTTCGAAAATCCCGAAGCCGATGCAGACGAACCGCGTTTTTTTCAAGGTTGTCGTTATGCGTCAAAGTGCGGCGTTTGTCAGACGATTGCCGGTTTTGGCGGTTGCCTGTCTCCCAACGTGTCGGCCAAGCTTTGCTTTCCACCGTCGGGAAAGCGATTGCCCCGTTTGATCGGCGAACAAAAAGTGGATCAAATTGCCACTCAAGTATGGGCGTTCTATTCTCGTTTTGCCGGTTTGAACCTGCCGTATCCGGTTTGCGACAGCAACGAAGGCAAGCAAAATATTGCCCGAATTGTTGCGGCGCAAGGACTGTCTCTGTTTGAGCATCCTTCTCATGTTGCGGGGGAACTCGAAATGAACCGTTTTTCGCGCGGCGTATATGACTGGCTTGATCAACGGATTGATATGGCGCTCGGTTGTCTGGTGGATCCGGTGAAGGATATCGACACCCACCGTCATCAGATTTGTCTGAACGACGGCAGCAAGGTGGCTTATGATAAGCTTTTGCTGGCCACCGGAAGATTTGGGCATACGACAATCAAGGACTTTTTTGATTGCCACCGTATTGCGTACGAAACCGAAAATCTTGGATTTGGACAGAGAATGGTATTGCCGAACCGCTATTTGTGGCCGATCGGCCGCCATTATCCCGATTTTAAGCTGAAGGGAGAAGACGAATTTTTCAAGTATGAAACTTTCTGCTTTAACGGATGTCGGCGGGGAGGGCGTCTCAAATGTATGAATTACGGCGGTTTTGTTAATGTGGACGGGCTGGTGTCGGTTGACTTTGACGGAGATCGTTTCCATGATGTCGTCTATGGTAATTTTGCCGTTTTAACCGAGTGCAAAGTGGCCGGAGTCGACTATAACAACGGACGTCCCCAAGACGGTATTTCATTACAGCGAATGCCGATTTTGGGTACGGCGGCGTTTATGCGAAAGATTTATCGGATTCTGGCCGAAGTCAATCGGGTTCCGGAAAACGAAATCGGTCGTCAGGCCTTTTTCACGCCGATGGAGTATGAAAACATCTGGGCCCGGATTAAAACCGACAATGGCTTCCGGGTTCTTCCCGATGTTGCGGTCATCGGCGATGCATCCGGTATTGCAATGGGCATTATTGCTTCGATGATTACCGGTTTTTATACCGCTGAACAACTGATTGAAGGGAGAGTGTAAAACTCTCTCTTTTTTATGCCCGAAAAGGCAGGCTTTCCGGCAGCAGCAAAAAAATAGATATCCCCCAGTAAACTGGGGGTTCTAATCAGCTACAAACCTACGGTTTGACCACGCTCGTTGGCGTGGAGCGGTGTCTAACGACACCTTTGCATTCAGCCCCGAGTAAACTCGGGGTTTTCTGTAAGGCATGTAATAAAAAACCGCTTTTTTTGCCAACGGCAAAAAAAACGGCAGAAGTTCGGCAACCGTTAATGAATTGAGGTTGCGGATTGTTTTTCATCTTCCAGGGCTTTAATCTGGGAGAGCAGGGCTTGTACGACTCTTTGATTGAGGTTATGGACTTCGGCATACTCAATCAGCTGATTGAATTGCTTGTTTTTCAGCAATTCCAATTGTTGGCGGACAGTGAGGTACTTCATACGATAATTTGTTAAATAATTAATTTCGTCATGTATTTAGCATGATTTTACTGTCTTGACAAGTACCTAATTGCGTTTTAAAGACATCATTTCCAGACGGCGGTTATTCAGAAATTGTTCATAGAGTTCATTTTCGGTCAACAACGGCTTATTGCGGCTGACCTCCACTCCGTGAAGCTTGCCGTCTTTTCCGATCTCCAGCCCTTCCTGCTGCAGTTCTTGGGCAAACCTTTGCAAAAACTTGTCACCGTTGGGAACCTTTTCGGCGGTTTGTTGTTTTTTGACCACGATATCTCTGATCAGCATTTTATCAATAAGCAGGGAAGACTGGAACCGTATCTCCGGTTTGTCAACTGCCAGTCCTTTGTGGCGGCACCGGGCATGATGAACCCGGTCAATTTCGGCATCGCTGATTTTACGGTCACCCTGAAAACGCATTTGCGACAGGTTGCCGTGTTCGTCAATTGCAAAACTGACGTCATAGGAACCGAAGTCGTATCCATGGGACTTTGAAGCGGCGGCATCATTTTTTTTATCCAGCAAAACGCCTGAAACTTTGAGAGCCTCTTCTTTGGTCAGACCCGTCTGACTGAAAACTTCAATCAATTCGGACGGGGTGATACAGCCGTTGGAATCGATTTTTTGGAGATAAATGTCGAGAAAACGGTCGCACTTCTCCTCATCGGCATTAATCTCGGTGAGAGCCGAGGCCAGTTTTTTGGGACTGAAGTATGCTTTGGGTGCCGTTTGCCGGTCGTGGGAAGAACTGTGTTCCTGAGCGTTTATATTGCCGGATGAAAGTACGGCAACACTTGTAACAAATATCAGAGCATGCCACTTTTGTGTCAGTTTGTCTTTAAGCTTCATGGGCGTCATCCTTATGATGATAAACAATAAATTATATTATAACATTTTTGATAAGAGGTCAAATGATATTGTCAGGGCAGCGTTTTGGGGAGGAGAAAGTTATAGGACTGTTTGACCGCCTCCGGCCCTCTCGGGTTCGATCCCCTTAATATTGATTATGCGGAAAGTTTGGAGCGGGTAACGGGAATACGCGGCGCTGCCGCTCGTTGCTCGGTTGCCGGCTTCGCCGTAAGCGGTTGTCACCGCTTTGGCTCAGACTGTCAACCTACGCCCGTCGTTGTCAAACAGTTCACAGGACTGTTTGACCGCCTCCGGCCCTCTCGGGTTCGATCCCCTTAATATTGATTATGCGGAAAGTTTGGAGCGGGTAACGGGAATACGCGGCGCTGCCGCTCGTTGCTCGGTTGCCGGCTTCGCCGTAAGCGGTTGTCACCGCTTTGGCTCAGACTGTCAACCTACGCCCGTCGTTGTCAAACAGTTCACAGGACTGTTTGACCGCCTCCGGCCCTCTCGGGTTCGATCCCCTTAATATTGATTATGCGGAAAGTTTGGAGCGGGTAACGGGAATCGAACCCGCATTAAAAGCTTGGGAAGCTCTCATTCTACCATTGAATTATACCCGCAAAAGGTATTTCTGTTATATTATGATCTCGGCAAAAATCAATAAAAAAATGAAGAGCAGGGATAATATTTTCCCCATTGACGAATTATTCCTTTGAAAAATGCCGTCGGAGATCTTATAAAGTTATTGAATATAATTTTGATTCAGGAGAAAAATAATGAAAAAACTGTTTATTTTACTGGCAGCCGCCGGAATCTTCGCAACTTCTCAGGTTAATGCGGCCGATTTAGTCGATTATGCGAAGACCGCACAAGAAAAAATTGATTCTGCAGCCGCCGGAATTGAGAACAAAAAAGACGAAATAGCTGCCCGCAAAGCAGAAAAAGAAGCCGCGGCCAAAGCAAAAAAAGCAGAGAAAAAAGCCGCAATCGAAGCTAAAAAAGCCGAAAAGAAAGCGGCTGCAGAAGCCCAGAAAGCCGAACGGGAAAAAGCTTTGGAAGATACCAAAAACAGCCTTGATAACCTTAAAAAGGCTTGGACAAAGTAATTGCTTGCCTGATCAAAAGAACTCCGGAATTTTCCGGAGTTCTTTTTTATTTACGGATTGCTCCCGGTTTATCGGGGATATCTATTTAAATAAACGAAGGCCGCCTTTTTGCAAAGACGGCCTTTAACGAGAACCGAACTCAGTTTAATCGGCTAAGCCGAGCAAACGGTATTTTACCCGTACATCATAATTTTTGCCATAGCTGTCGATCAAGGCAGATGCGGCCTGCTGGGTAAGATCGAGGTTAAGACGGCGTGTCAAAATCTCCATATCCTGATCAGACAATTGACGTGCATCGGCGTCGCGATCGGCAACAGCAATGATGTGACGATTGCCGAGATTGATCAGCTTGGGGGTGCCGGCCGTTTCATTAAACAATTCCAGCATTTGCGGTTGTCCCAGCTCGGCGAAGTTTTCACTGCGTGAAAGCGGTTCGGTGGTTGTGACCTTGAGGTTATAACGACCGGCAACGTCATCCATCGAATCACCGCTGTCCAGATCATGGATAACGTCATTGATAATTTCCTGAGCGATTGCGGCTTTTTCGTTTTCCTGCCACATTTTGCGGATTTTCGGCAATGCTTTTTCCATCTCCTGCGGATGACTGTCGGTTATGGCGTCGATTTTTACGAAAACAAAACCGTCGTCGGTTTCTACCGCCTGCGAAATTTCGCCCTGATTATAGGAAAAAACAGCATCGATAAAATCGTTGTTGGTCAGCAAACCGGTATGCGCTCCCGGCAGCGAAGCCGCATCGCCTGCTTCGTTGAGGCCTTTGACGCGATAGGTGGCAAGTCCCATTTGAGCGGCAATTTCATCCAACGAAGAACCGGCGCCGATTTTATCTTCAATTTGATTAATCAGGTCATAAGCCGTTTCGTAAACTTTTTCTTTTGCCAAGGTTTGGGCAATTGTTTTTCTGGCTTTGGCTTCATCCTGTTTGGAACCGGCTTTGATATCGGTGACTTTCATAAGGTGCCAGCCGAGATCCGATTGCAGGGGACCGACGGTTTCGTTGTTTTGGGCAGCAAAAACCGCACTGCCGGTTTCGCCGATCAACATATCTTCGGCAACGTATTCGAGGTTGGTTTCTTCATCGGTCTGACCGGCTTTTTCCCGGGCAACCTTATAAAAATCTTCTCCGGCGTCAAGAGCCTTCTTGGCGGCTGCGGCATCTTGTTCCGACGCAAAAACCATTTGCAGAACGTTACGGGTTTCCGGCGTAACAAACTGGTTGAGGTTTTCTTTATAATACTGGTCGATTTCTTCTTCGCTGATGACGGCATGAGCGGCAACGTCGTCTATTGACAACAACAGAAATTCGGCATCGCGGGTTTCGGGGTCGGTGAACTCGATGCTGAAATCGTCATAATATTGTTTGATCTCATCATCGGAAATCTCACGGTCAACCGTCACATCATTGTCATTAACGGTTACATATTTAAAAACCTTGCGCTGGGCTTCGGCCGCGGCGGCATATTTCTTCAATACCGACGGAACGTTAAAGCCGCTGACCGGGTTTTGTACCAGATATTGTTTTTTCAGATCCTGACGGATGGTGTCAACATATTGCTGTTCGCTCCAGTTGGACGAAGAAAGGAAATATTTGAGACGTTCACGGCTGAATTTTCCGTTTTCATCCAAAAACTGAACCTGAGAAAAGATGATGTTGCGAATCAACGTGTCGCTGACCGAAACTTTGTTTTTGGCAGCCGTTTCTTCAACAATCATCGAATTGAGGTCTCTTTGAACCAGTCCGGCCAGCATGGCATTGCGGATTTCATCGGTAATTTCGACGTCGCCGAAAATTTTCTGGGCGGTGCGAATTTCCCGATCCAGCTGTTGGTTGATGTCGAACTGACTGATTTTACGGTCATTTACCTTTATCACGGTGCGGTTGCCGGCTGCACTGTTAATATATCCGGAAACGCCGAACAACGACATAAAGCTCAGGGCGGTTAAAATCAGAATGGCTTTTGCAGCCCATGAATCTTGTGCTTTGCGTAATTTGGTAATCATTTTAAATTATGTCCTGCAGATTTTACTTAAATTATTAAACTAAGCATAGAATATAATAGATTTCTTAATATATGCAATTGCAAAATATTAGTGTTGAAAAGTTTTTTTTAGTATGTTAATTTTGCGGCAACGTAAACATTTGAGGAAAAAATAATGGCTAGAAAAATTATGATTGCCGGCAACTGGAAAATGAACGGTCTCTCCGAAGACGGAGTTGCCCTTGCCAAAGCGGTTGCCGCCGGTGTAAAGGAAATGGGAAAACCTGCCTGCGAATTTTTGGTATGCCCGCCTTTTACGTTGCTGTATCAGGTAAAAAAGGCGCTTCGCGGCGCCAAAGTCGCGCTGGGCGCACAAGACGCTCATTTTGCGGTTAAAGGTGCCCATACCGGCGATATCAGCCCGCTGATGCTCAAAGATCTCGGATGCGCTTATGTCATCCTCGGCCATTCCGAACGCCGAGCCGACCATTTTGAAACCAACGAACTGGTTGCCAAAAAGGCAGCCGCCGCTTACGAAGCCGGTTTGAAAACGATCATTTGCATCGGCGAAACCGAACAACAGCGCGAAGAGGGCAAAACCATCGACGTTTGTTCCGCTCAGATTATGGGCTCGGTTCCGGAAAATGCCGATGCTTCCAACACCGTGATTGCCTATGAACCGGTTTGGGCGATCGGAACCGGCAAAACGCCGACCGCGGCCGACGTCGAAGAAGTTCATGCCGCCGTACGCAAAGTTCTGGCCAAAAAACTGGGGAAGGCAACCGCCAACAAAATGCGCATTTTATACGGCGGATCGGTTAAACCTTCCAACGCCAAAGAATTTTTGTCATTGCCTGACGTTGACGGTGCCCTGATCGGCGGCGCCAGCCTGAAGGCCGAAGATTTTCTGGCAATTACCAAGTCTGTTTGTTAAAACAAAATAATAGAGGATTATAAAATAATGAGTACGGTTTTATTAGTAGTACATTTGCTGGTAGCCATTTTTCTGGTTGCCCTGATTCTGTTACAGCGTTCCGGCGGCGGTGCGTTGGACGGTTTGGGCGGCGGCAGCGGCGCCGGCAACTTTTTGACTGCCCGCGGTACCGGAAATCTGTTGACCCGTTTAACGGCGATCATGGCGACGATTTTTTTCCTGACCAGCCTTTCGTTGTCTCTTTATTATAAAGATCACGGCAAAGTTGCTGCCCAGTCGATTTTGGATAAGCCTGCCGCCGAAGCTTCGGTACCGGCAGAACCCGCACCGGCTCCCGCTGCACCCAGCGCACCGGTTGCAGAGAAATAAGCCGGCAATGATGAGTTCAACCGATCAAGGGCACCTTTTTGACAAGGTGCCCTTGTCACTTTAAAATATACGGGAATATGACTGAAATGACTGAAAAAGCAAATCCGAAAACCAAATTTATTTTCATTACCGGCGGCGTTGTCTCATCTCTTGGCAAAGGGCTGGCATCGGCCTCGTTGGCGGCGCTGTTGCAGGCACGCGGTTTTAAGGTGCGGCTGCGCAAGCTTGACCCTTATCTTAATGTTGATCCGGGAACGATGAACCCGTGTCAGCACGGTGAAGTTTTTGTCACCGACGACGGCACCGAAGCCGACCTCGATCTGGGGCATTATGAACGTTTTTCCGGAATTCCGGCTACCCGGCACGACAGTGTCACTTCCGGAAAAATTTATCAACGGGTTCTCGACCGCGAACGCCGCGGCGATTATCTCGGTGCCACCATTCAGGTCATTCCCCATGTGACCAACGAAATCAAAAACTTTATTCTTTCCGATCTGGAAGACGAAGATTTTGTATTGTGCGAAATCGGCGGTACGGTCGGAGATATTGAAGGGCAGCCGTACCTGGAAACAATCCGGCAACTGGCTTATGAATTGGGGCGCGAACATACGATGTTTGTTCATCTGACGTTGCTGCCTTACATTCCGACCGCCGGCGAGCTGAAAACCAAACCGACCCAGCATTCGGTCAAACAGCTTCAAGAATACGGAATTCAGCCGGATATTCTGCTGTGCCGTTCTCAGGTGGAGATTCCGCAAAACGAAAAACGAAAGATCGCTCTGTTTTGCAATGTTCGTGAGGAGAGGGTGATTGCAGCGCTGGACGCAAAATCAATTTATCATGTTCCGATGGCTTATTCATGCGAAGGTCTGGACAACGAAGTTTGTAAATATTTTGGTCTTGAAGCGCCGATCGCTGATTTGAGCAAATGGGAACATATTGCCGATGTGATGGAAAATCCCGAAGGCGAGGTTAAAATAGCCGTCGTCGGTAAATATCAATTGCTGGAAGCCTACAAGTCTTTGAACGAAGCGTTGACTCACGGTGGTATTGCCAACCGTTTTAAAGTGAAAGTCAAGTGGATTGATGCCGAAGAAATCGAAAAACACGGCGCCGATCAGTATTTATCGGATGTCGGCGGCATCTTGGTGCCGGGAGGATTCGGCAGCCGCGGTACCGAAGGAAAAATTGCTGCTGCCCGTTATGCCCGTGAGCATAATATTCCGTATTTGGGAATTTGCTTCGGCATGCAAATGGCCGTTATCGAAACCTTGCGTCATGTTGGCGGGATTGCAAACGCCAACAGCACCGAACTTTCTTCCGACTGTGAACCGGTGGTCGGTTTGATGACGGAATGGGATAAGGAAGGCGCGCGTCAAATACGTGCCAAAGACGGAGATTTGGGCGGAACGATGCGGCTGGGCGCTTATCCCTGCGTTCTGCAACCGGGGTCTAAAGCCTTTGAAGTCTACGGCAACAAAGAGATCAGCGAACGCCATCGCCACCGCTATGAAGTGAATATTAAATATGAAGCTTTACTTAAAAAATCCGGTATGTTAATAACAGGTAAATCACCGGACGGAAAACTTCCGGAAATAGTAGAACGGCCGGAGCATCCCTGGTTTGTTGCCGTTCAGTTTCACCCTGAACTGAAATCCAAGCCGTTTGCGCCGCACCCGTTATTTGTCGCTTTTGTAAAAGCAGCAATTGACAACAGCCGTCTTTTGTAATTAACTGGTAAAAAATAAAAGTAAAGGAACTATGAGAAATAAAATATTGACTATCGCGTGTCTGGCTCTGTCCGTTTCGTCGGCACAGGCCGGAACTGTCAGCGACTTTTTCTATCGTGCCGCCGATAACGCAAAATATGCTTTTTCCTGTGGCAACAATGACCTCTATATACCGATCAGAACGTGGCATAACCGCTTGTTTTACGATAAGGAACATATTGACAAATATAATGAAGAACCGTGGGGAATCGGTTTCGGACGCAGTATCTGGGACGGCAACGAATGGCACGGCGTTTATGTCATGGGTTTTAAAGATTCTAACTTTTATTTGGAAACAATTGCCGGGTATGCCTATCTGTACAATTGGGGCATCGGTGATTCCGAAGAGTGGAAAGTCGGCGTCGGATATACGCTCGGTTTAACCCAGCGGCATGAATACAAGTATATCCCGGTTCCGGTGCCGTTGCCGATTGCTGCTGTCTCTTATCAGAGATTTTCGTTGCAGGCAACCTATATTCCCGGTATTAAAAACGACGGCAATGTTCTGTTTGCCTGGATGAGATGGTCATTTTAACTTCTAAACTCAAAAGGAAATTCTTATGGAAAATCAAAAAACAATTAAAATAGGCAATTTTGAAATCGGCAATAAGCTGCCACTGTCTATTATTGCCGGTCCGTGCCAGATCGAAAGCTGCCAGCATGCGGTTGATATTGCCGGCGCTATGGTGGAAATCACCAACGCCCTTGGCATTAATTACATTTTTAAGGCTTCGTATGACAAAGCAAACCGTACTTCGCTCAGATCGCCGCGAGGCGTCGGAATTGACGAAGGAATGCGCACTTTTGCCGAAATCAAGAAATTGTACGGCTGTCCGATTCTGACCGATGTTCACGAAACGGCGCAATGTGCCGTTGCGGCCGAACAGGCTGACGTTCTGCAAATTCCTGCATTTTTGTGTCGGCAGACCGATTTGGTGGTTGCCGCCGCCGAAACCGGAAAAGTCGTCAACATTAAAAAAGGGCAGTTTTTGGCGCCGTGGGATATGAAAAATCTGGTTATGAAATCAGTTGACAGCGGCAATCCCAACGTTTGTATTACCGAACGCGGCACCAGCTTTGGCTACAATACGCTGGTTACCGATATGCGCGCCTTTCCGCAAATGGCCAAAGATACGGGTTGCCCGATTATTTTTGACGCCACGCACTCGGTTCAGCAGCCGGGCGGTTTGGGCGGTTGTTCGGGCGGTCAGCGCGAGTTTGCGCCGGTACTGGCACGGGCAGCGGTTGCCGTCGGCGTTGCTGCCGTTTTCATCGAAACGCACGAAAACCCTGACAAGGCCCTCTCGGACGGCCCTAATACCATTGCTTTGAAAGATATGAAAAGAGTTATTTCAGAGCTGATGGCTTATGATAAGGTAACCAAGACCCTTATTCACGATTATGAATAAGATTAAGTTATATGAAAAAACGCTCTGAAAAAAGAGCGTTTTTTCAGACTCTCAGAGCAGAAAACAAAAAGTCCGGTGTTTTAAACATCCGGACTTTTTGTAAAGAGAGAGAAAGGTCAAAGCGGCTTTTGCGGTTGTTCCGGCGAATTGTCGTCATCGGACGGGGAAATCATAATTCCGTCGACAACCCAATACACGAAAGCGTTCAGCAATGCCAGAACGACGACAGTGGCGGTAAAGGACATCATGCCCGCGTCTTCTTTAAGAAGCAGAGTGTCCATAATCAGCAATACCGCTCCGGTAAAAACATAATACCATCTGCAGCGCTCGCGTTCACTGTGTGACCACGCCAGATAGGAGATGACGGCAACAATCAGCAAACCAACCATAAGTTTGGTGACGTCACAGTCGCGAAAATAACCCATAAAATCAGTCAGAATTGCCGAACCGACGAAGTTGGCAATCAGCAAAGAAATGGTTTTCATATCATGAATAATTTAATTAATTGTTTTTTGAGTGGCTTCATCGTACGGTTTTTATTGCAATAAGTCAAGACTGTCGTTAATATAAATTCGATTTAATTTAACGGATTAAAAAATGCAGTTCAATGACGAAGGGTATATTGTGGCCGTGCGCCGCTACGGAGAAAATTCTTTGATTATCAATGCGATAAGCAAAGAACACGGTTTGATCAGCGGTTTTGTCAAAGGCGGCGGCAGCAAAAAAAATGCCGGCGTTTATCAGATCGGCAATCAGATAAGCTTTGAAGCTTATGCCCGGATTGAAGAAAATATGCTGACGCTTAAAACAGAGTTGCTGGCACCGGTTGCGGTCAATTTTATGTCGTCTCCCGCCAAACTGGCAGCTCTGTCTTCTTTGTGTGCGCTTTGCCTGAGTTGTTTGCCGGAAAAAGAAAATTTAGAGCGTTTTTATTATTATATCGACAGTTTTTTTCAGCTTATAAATCAAGAAAACTGGATAACTCATTATTGTTTCTTTGAATTTTACCTTTTGGAGTATCTGGGCATCGGGCTGGACCTTTCCGAATGCGCCGCAACCGGAAGTCGCGAAAATCTGGCTTACGTCTCTCCGAAAAGCGGGCGGGCAGTCTGCCGGGAGTCGGGAGAAATCTATGCTTCGCGCCTGTATGCCTATCCGCATTTCATTGTGGATAAAAATTATTTTCCGACCCCGCGCGAGATGGCGGATTTGTTGAAAATGACGGCTTTTTTTCTTTCCAAAAACTTTTTTCAAACACACGGCTTGAAATTCCCGAAAAACCGTGCTAATTTGCTGGAAAACTTAGATCTATAAGAGAAAAAATGCAGGAAATCGAAGAAAAAATTAAAGATGTCCAACTGGCCGAAGAATTGAGCAAAAGATATCTTTCTTATGCCATGTCCACAATCGTTTCCCGGTCGCTTCCGGACGTTCGCGACGGCTTAAAACCGGTGCACCGCCGGCTTTTGTACGCTATGCGGCAATTGCACCTCGATCCGAAGTCGGGCTTCAAAAAATGTGCGCGTGTCGTCGGCGACGTGATCGGTAAATATCACCCTCACGGTGACAGTGCGGTTTACGGCGCAATGGTCCGTCTGGCACAAGACTTTTCAGTCCGTTATCCGCTGGTGGACGGGCAGGGCAACTTCGGCAATATCGATGGTGACGGCGCGGCCGCAATGCGTTATACCGAAGCTCGGTTGACCGAGTTTGCCATTGCGATGATGGAAGGGCTTAATGATAATGCCGTCGATTTCATGGAGACTTATGACGGTGAGGAAAGCGAACCGGTCGTCATGCCCTCTATGGTGCCGAATTTGCTGTGTAACGGATCGGCCGGCATTGCCGTCGGAATGGCGACCAATATTCCGCCGCACAACCTGAGCGAAGTCAGTGATGCCCTGTTATATCTGATTGATAATCCCGATTGTGAAATTGAACCTCTGGTAAAAAGGATCAAAGGTCCCGATTTTCCGACCGGCGGCTTTATCATTGATAAATTTGAGAGCATTTTAGACACTTATCGTCAGGGGAAGGGCGTCTTTCGCATCCGTGCCAAATGGGAAAAAGAAGATCTCGGTCACGGCCAGTATCAGATTGTTGTTACCGAAATTCCCTATATGGTGCAAAAAGCCAAACTGATTGAAAAGATTGCCGCTTTATTGTTGGAACGCAAGGTTCCGCTGCTGAATGACGTCAGGGATGAGTCTACCCATGACATCCGAATTGTGCTGGAACCCAAAAGTCGTCTCGTTGACGCCAACCTGCTGATGGAACATCTGTTTAAACAAACCGAGTTGGAAAGCCGCTTTAACCTTAATATGAATGTTCTTGATTCTGACGGGGTTCCGCGGGTGATGTCCATCAAGGAAGTTTTGCGCGAATTCTTAAATCATCGTCACATCGTCTTGATTCGACGTGTTAATTATCGGCTTGAAAAAATAAATTACCGGTTGGAAATTCTGAGCGGTTATCTGGTCGCTTACCTTAATTTGGATCGCATTATTCAAATTATCCGCGAAGAAGACGAGCCTAAAGCAGTTATGATGAAAGAGTTCTCTCTGACTGACAATCAGTCGGAAGCTATTTTGAATATGAAACTTCGTTCCCTGCGTAAGTTGGAGGAAAGCCAAATTCGCGAAGAATACGATGATCTTTCGAATGAAAAATCGGGATTGGAAGAATTGCTCGGCAACGAAGATAAACGTTGGCAGGCAATTGCCGGCGAAATCAGGCAAATGAAGGAAAAATTCGGGAAGAAAACGGCTCTGGGACGTCGTCGTACCGAGTTCTCCGAAGTTTCCGAAGAAATAGAAGTTCCGCTTGAGGCCCTGATCGAAAAAGAGCCGATTACGGTTATTCTGTCGCAAAAAGGCTGGATCCGCAGTCTTAAAGGATATGCCAACCTGAATGATGAATTTAAATTCAAGGATGACGATGCCCTGCAGTTTGCCATCCATGCCCAAACTACCGACAAAATCGTGATTATGGACAGTTCCGGTAAGTTCTTTAATATTGCGGCCAACGAAATTCCGAGCGGCCGCGGGTTCGGACAACCGTTGCGTCTGATGATTGATATCGCCAACAATGACGAAGTGGTATCTATGTTTGTTTTTGAACCTAAAGTTTCCTATCTGATTGCCTCCAAACGCGGATATGGTTTTGTCGTTGACGAAAATCATTTGATCGCTCAAACCCGCAACGGACGGAAGATTATGAACGTATCCGACGGTGATGCAACGATGTTCTGTCTGAAAGTTGGCGGTGATATGGTTGCCGTTGTCGGTGACAATCGTAAGCTCTTGGTGTTCAAGGCCGAAGAAATTCCGACCATGGCGCGCGGGCGGGGCGTTTGTCTGCAAAAATATAAAGACGGCGGCTTGTCGGATATCCAATTTTTTAACGAAGCAGACGGTTTCAGCTTCAATCGTTCCGGCGGCGTCAGTACCGAAAAAGAATTGCTCACTTGGCTGGGGCATCGGGCTCAAATCGGTAAGCTGGTTCCGTTCGGCTTTCCAAAAAACAATAAGTTTTTCAACCAAAACAACGGTTAAAAAACAATAGCAAACGTAAAAGATTACAAGGTACCCCGCGCAAAGCGGGGTATTTTGTATCCTGACCACCGGCCGGGCCGGGAGTTCGTCTGCCTATAACTTTGTACAAATAAACATACATAAACCAGATGAAGCCGGGGCACCGGAACGGAGAACAAATCAGGGAAGGGCATTGATTGTCGCAATGTCCTTAAAATGTCCTCCGAATGTCCTCTGTCTTCCGGAACGCTTATGGAGCTTGACTTTCAGTATGCCCCAAAAATGAGAAACAGTGATGTTCCATTTTATTTTTGTGGCGATTACACTGGATACTGAAGAAAGTATCCGGCGTTTATTTTTAAGGATCTTTCTTCGTTGATTTAGTATTAATGGAGAGAAATTATGACAGATATTTTGCGAATAATAAGAAGTCTTGTTAATTTGGTTGCTATAATGATCAATTTGTATTTTTTGGGCAGCAACAGCTCAACCAACAACAAAAATAACTTATTCAACGGGTTTTTGATTGTTTATGAGATATTGAGCGATCCCGAACCTGTGGACGATATTAGTCGGGTTGGCTACAAAGACTTGATGATCTTGTCAAGCGGACAATCACATATTTTATGACTGGGTGTTCGGATGTGATGTGAAGCAGAATATTACATCCGAACATGAAGCAGAGATGTTTTATAAAGCGCATAAGGGTTTTACCGGACTTCTGTCATCCAAAATCTCCAACCGTAATGAAACATTTGTCATAAACATTATAAAATTGTGCGGCTAAAGACGTTTGTCGTTAACAAGACGCCATAGATCCGTGCTAAGCAAAATACCTCATAAAAAATAACAAAACTACAACACATTATCGGGACAGATTAAAGTTGAAAACACTAACTGTATAACCACACACATTTGTCGCATAATGTACGTTATGTATAGTTATAGATATAAAAAGCGCAAGATCAATCTTATCATCATATTGAAATCACGTAATTTTTATAAATATTATATCAGTTAAAATGCTATTTTTCAGCTCTACGCAAATATTGAACGCAATGAGCAACTTATTTACCTTGTCTATGGTAAATCCTTGTCGGAAAAAGATTGGTTGATTTTTCCCGTTGACGGTTTTACATTTAATTACCAACAGTCTTGGCTGGTTTGGATTTTTTTGCCGTCTTGACCGTTGGCTCTGATTGCGACCGTTGATTTGTTTCCAACGCCACCGCATTCGGAGTTGTTTTCTCATTCGACAATTCCGTTTTATCCACGCCTATAAGGCAGCGGCGATCAATTTTTTGGTATAATTTTGCTGAGGACGTTCAAATATATCTTCACAACTGCCGATTTCGACCGCCCGGCCGTCTTTCATTACCAGAATCTGATCGGACATTGCACGAACGGCATTCATGTCATGAGATATAAAGATATAGCTCAGATTCCGTTTTTCTTGGATTTCTTGCAGCAATTTTATGATTTGCGCCTGGATTGTAACATCAAGCGCGGACGTCGGCTCATCCAAGATCAACAATTGCGGTTTCAGAATCAAGGCACGTGCAATTGCAATTCTTTGTCGTTGACCGCCGGAGAATTCATGCGGATACTTAATTAAATCGCTTTCGGACAATCCGACCTCTTTGAGAGTTTCAATCACCATCTTGCGTCTTTCGGCTTTATTTATTTCGGGATGATGAACCGAAACGCCTTCTCCGACAATTTCTTCGATATTCATCCGCGGGTTAAGAGAATTGTACGGATCTTGAAAAACCACTTGAATATCCTTACACAATTTCTGACGTTCTTTAGATGTAAGCGATTGTATTTCAATATTTTTAAATAATATCTTTCCCTGATATCCGTTCAACCCGGCAATGGCGGAACCGAGCGTCGTTTTCCCTGAGCCGGATTCTCCGACAATTCCCAGGGTTGTTCCTTTGGCCAGAGAAAAAGAAACATTATCAACCGCGTTGAGTTGTTCCAATACCCTTCCCCACAAGTTTTTCTTCAAGGGAAAAGTTACTTTGATTTTTTCTGCCTGCAGCAAAATATCATTGCTTTTTTTGTTGTTTTTCTGCAACATATGCGCATTAATCAAGTCTTTGGTATAAGAATGACGCGGGTGTTCAAACACCTGTTTTATCAAGCCTTGCTCAATGATTTTTCCGTTTTTCATCACCATGACACGATCGGCGATCTTACGAATCACAGTCAGGTCGTGACTGATGAAAACAATGGCCATATTCAGCTTTTCTTTGAGTTCAATCAATAGATTGATGATTTGTTCCTGAACCGTTACATCAAGTGCGGTTGTCGGTTCGTCGGCAATCAGAATATCCGGTTTGTTGGCAATGGCCATTGCAATCATCACCCGCTGCCTCTGGCCGCCGGAAAGTTCAAAAGGATAGGATTTCATCCGTTTTTCGGCATTTTGAATTCCGGTTATTTTCAGCAACCGCAAAACTTCTTTTCGCGCTTGTTTGAAAGTAAGCTTTTGATGCAGCATCAGGCTTTCGGCAATTTGCTTTTCAATGGTGTGTAATGGATTGAGAGAAGACATCGGTTCCTGAAAAATATAAGCGATCCGGTTGCCGCGAATTTGTCGGAACATCTTGTCGTCTAAACCGATCAATTCCTTTCCCTCAAATTTGATTGAAGAAGCTTCTTCATGAAATGCTTTCGGATATGGCAGCAATCCGAGTACTGCCAACGAAGTCACCGACTTCCCCGACCCCGACTCTCCGACGATTCCCAAAACTTCTCCGGCTTGCAGTTCAAACGATACGTCGTCCACCGCCGTTTTGGAAATATTACCGTCTTGGGCAAATTTTACGGTCAGATTTTTGACTTCCAGCATACTCATCGACGGTTTTTCCTTGTATCCAAAGCGTCGCGAACCCCCTCACCGATAAAAATCAGCAATGTCAGCAAAAGCGACAAAACCACAAAAATGGAAATTCCGATCCACGGCGCCTGCAGATTATCTTTTCCCTGCCGGACCAGATCGCCCAGTGACGGATACTCATGCGAAAGTCCCAAACCGAGAAAATCCAGTGCCGTCAAAGAAACGACGGCTTCCGATATCAGAAACGGAATAAATGTTACCGCGGCAACCAGAGCGTTCGGCAGGATATGACGCCAAATAATCTGCCGGTTACTGACTCCCAATACCCGTGCCGCTTTCACAAATTCAAAATTGCGCGTCCGCATAAATTCGGCACGAACCATGCCTGTCAAAGACGTCCATGAAAAGAAAAGCAAAATCAACAGTAAAGTTCCGAAACTGGGAAGAAAAATGCTGGAAACAATAATTAAAATGAACAGTTGTGGCAAAGAGTCCCAGATTTCAATGAAACGCTGCATCAGAATATCCAACTTGCCGCCGAAATACCCCTGGATTGCGCCGACGGTTATGCCGATTGCCGAAGATATCAGCGTCAGCACAAAAGCAAAAAACAACGACAGCCGTAGTCCGTATAAAATACGCGCAAAGATATCACGCCCTTCGTCATCGGTTCCCAGCCAGTGACGCCGCGAAGGAGCAGCCGGAGTTGGCTGATCCATTTCCATATCCACCGTATTAAAAGAGAAAGGTACCGGCGGCATCAGCATCCAGCCGTGTTGTTCAATATTACGGCGCAGATAAGGATCGGCGAAATCGGCCGGGGTGGGAAAATCCCCCCCGAAATCAATATCCCGATAGTTTTGTACTAACGGAAAATACCACTGATCTCGATACTTGACAATCAACGGGCGATCGTTGGCCAAAAGTTCCGCCAACAAACTCAGCAAGACGATGACGGCCAGCAAAACAAGCGACCACCAAGCGCGGCGGTTCTGTTTAAAAATCCGCCATTTTCTGATTGTCAGCGGCGACAATGCGCTGTTTATTCCCCTATTCTGCAGCAACAGACCCCTCACTTGCGGTGCCGGACAAAGACTCTACTTTTGCTTCGGCACCGACTTTAATTTCTCCGCTCATAATCTTTTGTGAGCCGATGTTTTTTTCTTCCAACGGCATCAGCGGCGACGCCGGAACGGTTTGCGGCTGCCCGATACCTTTATCATTTCGGTTATCGGAAGCCTGTAACGGCGATTTCATCGGCGTGCGATAATTGATCCTGTTCCATTCTTTAAACCATCGATTGAATTCCTGCAAAGACTTTTGAGCATTGTCATTGGTGTACTTAACCGTATCAACGGCGGCTTTAACCGCTTTTTTGGTGGTTTTGGAAAGTTTGGTCCGTCCAAACTCGCTGCATTTGGGACCGTTTTCAAATAAGTTGTTCAAGATTTCTTCAACCGGACAAATTGAACGGTTAATGACCAGCTGTTTGTTGCCGGGTGTCTTAATCGCCAAGGCAACAAGCTGTCCGTTGCGAAAACGTTCGGACAAATCCTGATTTGGTGTTCCGATCAAATCGTCCATTCCCGCCAGTCCCTCGATGACAACCGTCGTGTCGGCCGCATCTGGAAGCTTGCGGATTGCCTGCATGACTTTTTCCAACTGACCGAACAGGCACATTGTTTGTCTCAAATAGGCATTGCGTTTTTCCATCAGGTTGCGGCTGTCCACCCAAGGGTGGTTGAGTTTGGGCAACCATTCCGCGGTGGGTTTCAACCGACACATGTCGTCATAAATATACATATCGGACGGCAGGTCGAGATACACGAAATAAGCGTTGTTTCCTTTGTCTTCCGCCAGATCGTCCAACATCATGTCGATATTTTTGAAAGAGTTGACAACATACAGCTTGTTATAACTAAAACCGATCATCGGCGTTTTGGAAGGATTGTAAAAAGGTTTCAGATAACCGTAAAGTTTTTCCATCATTGCTTCATTTTTGAACCAACCGGTACTTTCAAGCCATTGAACCAGCAAAATTTGAATTTTGTCGCCGGCGGTCATCGGCACGCCGTCAAGATTCAACGGTGCGTTAACTTTGGTTACGCAGCGGTCAACCGCAACCTGATTGTCTTTTTTGCAAAGGTTGACGCCGTGCGACTGATAAGCGCTGATTTTATAACCTTCTTGTTTTAATTTGTCATAAACGGCGTTATTCTGGAGATAGGCTTCAAAATTTTCGCGGTTTTTAAATTGCCAGTAACCGTTTTTCAGCACCTGATTTTGTAAAAAGTCAATGTCTTCGCCGCTGCCGTAATTCAAACTGCGGGCAGCATTGATAAACTGGTTATTGTTGGTGACATAGGCGTTCGGATACAGTCGAAAACCGTTTTTGGCATAAAACCCGAGCATGATTTTTAACAGTTGATCCCGGTAAACCAGAGCGGCATCGGTGTTCTTTAAACTGCTCACGTAGTTATATGACGGCAGGTTGGCAACCATGATCGTTACCGTCTTTTTGGCCGGAGCTTGTTCTTCCGTCAGAGCCGGTACGGATCTCATATCCGGATTGACGATAAATTCGCTTTTATCCTTATTTTGATTAATCAGCACGGCGCCGAAACAGAAAACGGCCGTCATCACCACCAGAGCTTTGATTCTTTTTGGGGTCAGTGCCAGCAAGGCAAACATAATCACCGCAACAATCACCGCGGCAAAAGTTTCGGAGCGGCCGCTGGACAGATTTTCGGCGTTAAAGTTGGCAAATTGGTTAAACATTGCCAAGGTGAACAAACCGGAAACCAGCGCCGTCAGCAAATAAAGGATAATGCTCAAAAAAGAGAGACAGAAAAACAGCAAGACTACGCCGGCGACAATGGCGATCAAAATATAAAGAGCTTCCGGCCGCAGGCTGCTCGGTCCGCTGAAAATATTGATCGGACCGGAAGACGCAAATAAAACAAAATCAATTCCCAAAAGAGAGATCGTAATCAGACAGCAGGCGGCAAAATTAAACAAATAATTTAAAAAGCCGCTGTTTTTACGTTTCTTTTTGACCGCTCTGCCCTGTACAACCGGCGGAGTTGTTTCGGTATGTTTATCCAATATAACGTCATCCATTAGCCTGTTCCTCATTTTGTGGTATCAAGTATTTAACATATAAGCATAATCAATTGAACATTTAAAGCAAAAAACCCCAAGATTACACAATCTCGGGGTTTTTTCGCCAAAGGCGTTACAATGCCGATTATCTGGAGTAGAATTCGATAACCAGGTTCGGTTCCATAACGGATGCATACGGAACATCGTCAAACTTCGGAACGAAGGTATATTTGACGCTGAACTTGGAATCGGCTTCCAAATAAGACGGAACTTCGTGCAACGAAGATTCGAGAGCGGCAATGACCATCGGCATCTGCTGAGATTTTTCTCTGACCGAGATAACATCGCCGGCTTTAACCATATAGGAAGGAATGTTAACTCTTTTGCCGTTAACCAGAACATGACCGTGGTTAACAAACTGACGGGCAGCGAAAATAGTCGGTACGAACTTGGCTTTGTAAACCAGGTTGTCCAAACGCGATTCCAAAATACCGATCAGGTTTTCAGCCGCGTCACCGCGTCTTCTGATAGCTTCGGCATAATATTTATGGAATTGCTTTTCCGAAACGTTGCCGTAATAGGTTTTCAATCTCTGTTTAGCCTGCAACTGTTCGCCGTAGTCGGTCATTTTTTTCTTGCGGGCGCCGTGTTGTCCCGGACCGTATTCGCGTTTCAGCAGCGGGCTCTTGGGATCGCCCCACAGGTTGGCGTGCAAGCTGCGGTTTGTTTTTTTCTTGGCTTTAACAATACTTTTCATTAAGTTTATCCTTAAAATTTTATTACATTATTGTCCCGGTAGTCTTGAGAATAACCTCAAGCGGGGTACAACGTACCCTCATTTCCGAAAGTGAGTGCAATTTATTACAGTTTATTCGAAAAATCAAGCATTTTTTTCACTTCCGCATGACCGGTGGGGCCATCAGTGTTTTTTACTTTTTTCGCCTTCCTGCGGTGCGACGATGCCGCCCGAAATAACAAATTTCAAACCTTCTTCCACCGTCATTTGCAAAAAGACCACGTCTTCTTTGGGAACAAAAATCAAAAAGCCGGAGGTCGGGTTGGGTGTGGTCGGTATAAAAACGTTCAACATTTCCTTGTTCATGATTTTTTTGACTTCGCCGCCGGTTTCGGTACTGACAAACCCCAAGATCCAAATTCCCTTGCGCGGATATTCCAGCAGCACAACCTGGCTGAAAGCCTGGTTTTTGTTGGAAAGAAAAGTTTCAAACACCTGTTTGAGCAATGAATATACGGTTGAAATAACCGGCATTTTTTTAACGATCCAGTCGCCGAGACGGATGAAGAAACGTCCCACAAATCCGGCGGCAAACATACCGATCACGATCATCGACACGATCAAAACAACTACGCCGAGACCGGGAATGGTAAACGGCAGATCGTTATAATAGGTTTTCAGTTGCGGCGGCAACAGGCGCCCCACCCCGGCGTCAATCCACAGAATGATTTTGTAGGCCATATAAAAAGTGATCGACACCGGCGCCGTTACCAAAATACCGGTAAAGAAATAAGCGCGAATTTTGGCGCCGAGTTTCATAAACACGTGTTGTTCCCGTGTTTTGGCATTTTGAATCGCCAATGCTCGTGCCTTCAGTTCAGCGCTTTTTTTCTTTCTTTTTCTTGACATTTTAACCTCTCATTGCATCTTCAATAATAAATTGCACCTGATTGCGTCCCTGCCAATTGTCTTTGCGCAAGGTTCCGGCCAGGTTAAATACTTCGCCGCGATGATTCAGCAGCGCTTTGCCGACTTCGTTATCGGCGGCGCGAAACGCCATTGCCTTTAGGGTTCCGCCGCTCAGTGAACCGAGCTGACAGCGGATGTGACCGCTGCCGACGATATCGGAATGCAAGACGCGCACATTGCTTAGCATCAGCCGCGGTTCGGGATTGCCGGCACCGAAAGGTTCCAGCAGCGCCAGACGATCGGCAAATTCCGGCGTCGCCGCGTTAAGACTGACGGTTCCGTCAATTTCCACGACCGGGGTCAGCGTTTCCGTCCCCAAATATTTTTCGGCATATTCTCCGGCAAAGGTACGAAAGGCTTCCAAATTGCTTTCTTCAAGCGAAAAACCGGCTGCCATATTGTGTCCGCCCCCTTTGGTCAGCAAGCCTTTTTCTTTGGCGGCCATCACCAAAGCGCCGATGTTGAGTCCGGAAATTGAGCGGGCGGAGCCTTTAACTTCGTCGGCCTCAACCGACATCACAAATGACGGCAGATTATATCTTTCTTTCAGTTTGCCGGCAACAATTCCGATCACGCCCTGATGCCAGTCTTGGCCGTACACAAAGGCTATCGGGTATTGCTGAGGCGTTCCTTCCAGCGTTTCGATGGCCTGCAACAAGACATAGGCTTCTATTTCCTTACGAAGCGCATTAAAAGAGTCCAGTTTGTCGGCCAGTACGGCGGCTTCAAAATCGTCGGCGGCACATAACAGCCGGTTGCCGATCGAAGCTTCTCCGACCCGTCCGCCGGCATTGATTCTCGGCCCCAGCACATAACCGAGATGATAACTTGAAGGCGCTTCCGTAACCGAAGCTTTGTCAATCAGCGCCTTGATGCCGCAATTTTGCCGTAACGACATGATTTTTAGCCCCTGACGGACAAACGCCCGGTTCAGTCCCAACAGCGGCACTACATCGCAAACGGTTCCCAAGGCGACCAAATCCAACCATTTCATCAGATCCGGCGCCGAACGGACGGCATAAAAACCGCGATTGCGAAGTTGACGGTTGACCGCAACCACGGTAAGAAACACCACGCCGACCGCGGCCAGATACTTCAAATCGGGATGTTCATCGCTTTCGTCAAGACGCTTCGGATTAACAACCGCATAGATGTCGGGCAATTGGGTTTCCGCTTCGTGGTGGTCCAGCACGATCACGTCCATTCCTCGATCGCGCGCATATTCCAAAACCTCAAAGGCCGTGGTTCCGCAATCGGTCGTTATCAACAGTTTCGTACCGATGGCGGCAAATTCGTCAACCGCGCTTTTGCTCGGTCCGTAACCTTCTTCGCGTTCCGGAATATGGACCGGCACCTCGCAGCCGACCGATTGTAAGAACAGTTTCAACAGTGATGACGAAGTGGCACCGTCAACGTCATAATCGCCGATGATGGCCGTTTGTTCTCCGTTTTCCACCGCTGCGGCAATTCGTGCCGCCGCTTTTTCCATATCTTTCAGACAAGCCGGATCGGGCATCAGATTTTGCAGTTTCGGATATAAAAAATCGTTGCTTTGTCCTATGTCAATTCCCCGCGAGACCATAATTTGCGCCACCACCGGCGGGAGACCGTAGCGGGCGGCAACAAGTTCGGCGGCATTTTCGTCAAACCCGGCAAATTTCCATATGTTTCCGCCCAAGGATTTAGTGTTGTCAAAGCGGTTGTCCACGGCAGTATTCCTTTGTTGTTAGTAACTGATATAAATTTCGGCACGTCGGTTGAGACGTTCGCCCTCGGGCATAATTTCCCGATACAGCGGTTGACTGTCCGACAACGCTTCAACGGCAACCGATTTTTGGGGCACGCCGGCCCGGATTAAAGCAGCGGCAACGTTCTCGGCCCGTTTGAGCGAGGTCTGGAAATTGATCATTTTGTGCGTGGCCATATCGGTGTTGCGGGTACGGCTGGAAGAAAAGCCGTAAACCGTGATATGGGCATTTTTACATTTGGCCAGCCGGGCAATATAACGGATTTCAGCGTCGTATTCCGACGCAATAACGGCACTGCCGTCCGCAAACAAAATGGTTGCCGCCTGATAAGCGACGGACGGTTCAACCGCAACCGCCGCAGCCGTTTTTGGGGGTGTGTTCCTATGTTTTTCGGCTTTTTGGCCTTTTTCGGCAATCGAAGCTTTTTCTCGGGTTACCGGTTTGACCGGTACCGCGGTTGTTTGTTCGCCTTGTTTGTGAATCGGCTGATAAGTGTCTGCCATCGGTTGAGGCGTTTCTGCCGGTTTTGGGGTCGGTTGTTCGGCAGACGTGCACGCACTCAGCAAACCACACAGGATGATCGCTGCCGCATACCCGGCCTTCTTGTTTTTCCGCAACATTTTCTTCCCCCGTTTGATTGATAAGCTTTAACATTTTTTAACGTAATAATCATGATAACACAAGCGGAAAATTGTAAAATCGAAACTTTTTAAAAATCAATTTGTCTTTTATAAAATATTGTTATATCATTTTAGAACAGTTGATAAGGGAGGAATATATTATGTCAAAAATATGCAAACTTTTTATGATGTTGATGTTGGTTGCCGCCTGCTCCGAAAAAGATAGCCGCGAACCGCTGACGATTACCACTTCGGAAGGAAATACGGTCACTTATAAAGTGGAACTGGCGCAAAGCCGTGAAGAACTCACCACCGGTCTGATGAACCGTACCGCCATGGAAGCCGATTCCGGGATGATTTTTGACCTGTCCGCTTTCAACAATGTTCCGACCGCCATGTGGATGAAAGACACCAAGCTGGCGTTGGACATGCTTTTTATTGATCGTGACGGCATGATCTTCTGGATCTACGAAAATGCCGAGCCGGATTCTTTGAAAATGATCGTTTCGCCCTATCCCGCTTTTGCGGTTCTGGAAGTTAATGCCGGCGACGTCGCCGCCAAAGGCATCAAAATCGGCGATACCGTAAATCACAAAATTTTCAATCGGGACAGCGACGTGAAAAACGCCGATGTTGCCCCCGTTGCCGAAGATAAAAACGAAACCGACGTTTCTGAGGAAAAAGAGCCGGAAGCACCGGCAGAAAGCGTTGCCTCGGATGAAGCGCAAACAACCGAGACCGAAAAGAAAGCCGAAGAATAGATATTGCGACGGTCGTTATTTTTAATACTCCGAAAGACACGGGTTTTTCGGAGTATTTTTTAACGAAACAACTTGCTTGTCTCACATTAAAGCCGGTTGATCTTGGTTACATAATCCTTGATCGTTTCCAAACGGCGGCTGTAGCTTTCCAAATCTTTTTCCACCAACAGCTTCTGATCGGGTCGAACTTTCAGCGAACCAAAAGAACGGGCGACCAGTTCTACCAGCTTTTCCGGCGCACGAAAAACATTGTTATGAAAAGTAATCAAAAATCCTTTGGCCCCGGCATCAATTTTTTCAATGTTAGCACAGCGGCACAATTGTTTGATTTCAACCGTCTTAAGCAGATTTTCCACTTCCGGCGGCACCGGACCGAAACGGTCAACCAACTCTTCACGCATATCCAGCAACGCTTCCGGCGTTTCCAAACTGCCGATGCGTTTATACAATCCCAGCCGCACACCCAGATCACGCACATAAGTTTCGGGAATCATGATCGGCACTCCGGTAACGATTTGCGGGCTCCAGTCGCTGCTTCCTTTGGTCTCCGCTTCGGCATTCGCACCGGCCTTGATGCGGGCGATTTCTTCTTCCAGCATATGATGATAGAGGGCTATACCGACCTCTTTGATATGTCCCGACTGTTCTTCGCCGAGAATATTTCCCGATCCGCGGATGTCCATATCGTGACTGGCCAGCGAGAACCCGGCACCCAGACTGTCCAACGCTTGCAAAATGCTCAAACGCCGCTCGGCAATCGGCTTCAAATTCTTTTTCGGCGGCACCGTAAAATAACAATAACCGCGCACTTTCGAACGGCCGATCCGTCCCCGCAACTGATAAAGTTGAGCCAAACCGAACATATCCGCCCGATAAACGATCATGGTATTCACCGACGGCATATCAATTCCCGACTCGATAATTGTCGTCGAAAGCAGAATGTCTCCCTTGCGATCGGCAAAAGCGTTCATCACTTCTTCCAGCTGTTTAACCGTCATTTGTCCGTGAGCGACCAAAATTTTGGCATCGGGCGCCAGTTCCTGCAACACATCATGAACCCGCGCAATGTCAGAAACCCGAGGACAAACGACAAAAGTCTGGCCGCCGCGGAATTTCTCACGGTAAATGGCCTCCTTGATCATCACGCCGTCAAACGGCATCACAAAAGTTCGCGCCGCCAACCGGTCAACCGGCGGGGTGGCGATAATGCTCAACTGTTTCACGCCGGTCAGAGACATTTGCAACGTCCGCGGGATCGGCGTCGCCGTCAGGGTCAGCACATGAACATCGGCTTTCAGATTTTTGAGTTTTTCTTTATGCGCAACCCCAAAATGCTGTTCTTCGTCAATAATCAGCAGCCCCAGATTGCTGAATTCGATATTGTTGGCCAGCAATGCGTGGGTGCCGATGACAATGTCCACAGAACCGTCTTTCAGACCTTCTTTGACTTTACGGGCCTCGGTCGCCGTCTGTAAACGCGACAACATCCGCACCTTGAGCGGAAAACCGGCCATTCGCTGCATGAAATTGTAATAATGCTGCCGGGCCAGCAAAGTTGTCGGCACAATCAACGCCGCCTGGGCACCGGACATTGCCACGGCAAAGGCGGCTCGGAGCGCCACTTCGGTTTTGCCGAAACCGACGTCGCCGCAAACCAGCCGGTCCATCGGAATCCCCGCCGACAAATCTCCGAGAACGTCGCCGATCGCATTCAGCTGATCTTCGGTTTCGTTATAGGGAAAACCGGAACAAAATTCGTCATATAATCCTTCCGGCGCGATATAGGCCTCCGCTTTTTTCAATTGCCGCTGCGCCGCGATTGCGATCAGCTTTTCGGCAATTTCGTGAATACGTTTTTTGACCTTCGCCTTTTTAGCTTCCCAAGCCGAGCCTCCGAGAGTGTCCAGTTGAATATTGTCATCGTCAATTCCGTAGCGGGAAACCGTTTCGATGTTTTCGACCGGCACAAACAGTTTGTCGCCGTTGGCATAAATAATCTTCAGGCAATCGTGCGGCGCACCGCCGGCCGTAATGTTTTCCAACCCCATAAAACGCCCGATGCCGTGCTCGATATGAACAACCGGTTCGCCGATGTTGAGTGCGGAAATGTCCGCGATAAAATCCTTGGAAGTTACCTTTTTGACGGTGCGGCGGTTTTGTCTGGCCCCCAGAATATCCTGTTCGGCAACCACGCACAAGCCGTCACCGCGAAACCCGTGCGGCAGGTTAAGCACAACCATCGCCACCTTGCGGATATCAGCCTTGTCAACCGCTTCTTTCCAACTGTCGGCAAAGGCAAACTCCAGCGAGGCAAAACGGCTCTCGGCTTTGGCGTCGTTGATCAAAGCAAACAGCCGTTCGCGCGATCCCGGAGAATAACAGCAGATAATCCGCTTCATTTTTCCGTATTCGGTCAAATAGGCAAGCAAATCCAAATAAACCTGAGCAGCGTTAACGCTTTTGGCGGCGGAGAAATCGCGTCCCGGTAAAATGCCGGTATCGCAATTGTCGTCGTTTTCGGGCAGTTTCATTCCGGTAAGAGACACCGCACGACGATTTTTGATAATATTGCCGAATTCTTTTTCGTCGAGATATAATTGTTCCGGCGGGACCGGTCGATAATTGTCGACTTCTCCGGCGGTTTTGACTTTCAGGGCTTCCAGCCGCGACACATAATGATCGGCAATGCTTTCGCTTTTTGAAGATAAGGCGGCGTCGGCATTGCGACCGATCACGATTTTGGCACGCGGTAAGTATTCAAACAGACTCGGCAACGGCTCTTCATAAAAAAACGGCAGCCAGTTTTCCATTCCCATATACTTGCGTCCGTTAGAGACGGCTTCGTAAATCTCGTCGTCTTTGAAAACGGCGCCAAAGGCCTCGCGATAACGGCTGCGAAAACTTCTGATCGTATTCTCGTCCAACACCGCTTCCCCGGCAGCTTGGAACAAATAGCTTTTGATTTCGCCGGTGGTCCGTTGGCTCAAAGCATCAAAAGTGCGAATTTTTTCCACTTCGTCGCCAAACAGATCAATCCGCAGCGGCTCCGCCGATCCGGTGGGAAATATGTCGACAATGTCGCCGCGAACCGCATATTCGCCGGGTTCCATCACCTGTTCGACCCGGCTGTAGCCGTTGATTGACATATAGTGAATAAAATTGTTAAAATTCAGCGTACTGCCGACCCTGACTTCTTTCCTCGAGTTAAGAAAAATCTTTTTGGGCGGCAATTTTTGCAAAACCGCGCCGACGCTGGTCACAATTATCCGCGGACGCTTGCTCTGGGGTTCAACCGCCAACCGGCCCAGCGTATCGGTACGTCGGGCAATCAGGTTAATGTTGGGAGAAACGCGATCATAAGGCACGGTGTCCCAGGCCGGAAAACGCAAAATTTCCGCATCCGGCAGCAAGGCCTGTAAGATATCGGCATTTTGTTCAAGCGCAGTACCGTCGCTGGCAATATACAAAACGTCGTCGGCACTGTGACGATACAGTCCGGCCACGGCAAAAGGCTCATAGCCTTCGCTGACGGAAGAAAGGGAAATCGGATCTTTTGGCATCTTTCTATCTTCTTGTTTACATCTTTTTCAAAAATATATACAATTAGGAGCGATAGCAACCTTTTTTTAGGCAAAAAATCATGCGGCCGTCATTTTTATATCCGTTGTTTGCTTCGCCTTCATCAATTCGGGGCGTCGGAGACAAATACCTCGGACTTTTGCACAACCTCGGGATCGACAGGATCGCCGACCTGCTCTGGCATTTGCCGTACGCCTGCAACGACCGACGGCGTTCTCCCTCGGTGGCCGATTTGAAAAACGGCGAAATAAATACCGTAAGGATCCGGGTTGTGGAACACTTGGCTCCCAGGAGCCGCAAACAACCTTATCAGGTTTTATGCGAAGACGACAGCGGACAAATCACTCTGGTCTTTTTCAAGGCTTATCCCGATTCTATCCAAAAGAACCTGCCGCTCGGCGCCGAAAGGGTCATCAGCGGCAAAGTCGAGCTTTTTAACGGTCGCTGGCAAATGAGCCACCCCGATTATATTACCGCGCCGGAAAACAGCCGGCAGATCCCCGAAATTGAACCGGTTTACGGTCTCACTGCCGGCATTACCAACAAATTTATCAGCCGGCTGATATATAACGCTCTGCCCCTGATTCCGGCGTTGCCGGAGTGGTTGGAACCCAACCATATGAAATCACTCGGCTTTCCGGCTTTCAAACCCGCGTTGGAACAGATTCATCATCCTGACGGCACCGCGGCTTTGCTGCCGTCTTCTCCGGCACGGATGCGGCTGGCTTATGACGAACTGCTCGCCAACCAGTTGTCACTGGCTCTGGTACGCGCCAAAGTCAAAAAACAGCCGGGACGCCAAATTGCCGGCAACGGGTTGTTGCGGCGCAAAGTTTTAGACCGCTTGCCGTTCAAACTGACCGATGCGCAACAAAAGGTTCTTGCCGAAATATCGGCCGATCAGGCGGCCGCAAGCCGAATGCTGCGACTGCTTCAGGGAGACGTCGGCAGCGGCAAAACGATCGTCGCGCTTTTAACCATGCTCAATGCGGTCGAATGCGGTTATCAGGCCGCCATCATGGCGCCGACGGAAATTTTGGCCAAACAGCATTTTGACACCATTGCGCCTTTATGTGAAGAAGCGGGACTGAAAGCAGCCCTGCTTACCGGTCGCATCAAAGGAAAATCGCGCACTTTGCTGTTGGAACAGCTGCAACAGGGAAAAATCAACATTTTGATCGGCACGCATGCTTTGTTTGTCGAAGACGTCGTTTTTAACGATCTTGCCTGTGTTATAATAGACGAGCAACACCGTTTCGGCGTTCACCAGCGTTTGAACTTGTCCGCCAAAGGCAACCGGGCCGACGTGTTGGTAATGACGGCGACGCCGATCCCGCGGACGCTGATTTTGACCGCGTTCGGCGATATGGAATACTCGAAAATCGACCAACTTCCGGAAGGACGCAAGCCGGTGGACACCCGGGCAATGCCGTTAACGCGGATTGATGAAATTATCCCGGCCCTGCAGCGTAAAATCGCTGCCGGGGAGAGAATTTACTGGGTGTGCCCGTTGGTCGAAGAATCCGAAAAGCTTGATCTTGCCGCAGCCGAAAACCGTTTTGAAATCCTGCAAAAAGCTTTTGGTGCCGACGTCGGATTAGTTCACGGCAAAATGAAAGAAAAGCAAAAAGACGAAATTATGGAACGTTTCAAAAACGGCGAAATCAAATTGCTGGTGGCAACCACCGTCATTGAAGTCGGCGTCAATGTACCGGAAGCTACGGTGATGATTATCGAACATGCCGAACGTTTCGGTCTTGCCCAGCTTCACCAGCTGCGCGGCCGCGTCAAACGCGGCAGCCGGCCGGCCACCTGTATTTTGCTGTACGGCTATCCGCTGGGGGCAACTTCGCGCGCGCGTCTCAACATCATGCGCGATACCGAAGACGGTTTTGTGATCGCCGAAGAAGACTTAAAACTGCGCGGCGGCGGCGAAATCCTCGGAACCCGTCAGTCGGGTTGCGAAAACTTCAAAGTGGCGCAAATGCCCGAACACCAAAATCTGTTGGTTACCGCCAACAAAGACGCCCGAATGATTCTTGCCGCCGATCCCGAACTGACCTCACCCCGCGGACAAGCTTTGCGTACCCTGCTTTATCTGTTTGAACGCGACGACGCCGTCAAAACTTATCTGGCGGGATAAAGCGTTGCGGATTTCGTTATGCCAGTTCTTCCACGGTTTTGTGTCCGGTGGCAAAATCTTTGACAACCAACGTCGTTACCGGTGCCAGCGAATGTTTTTCGAACAGCAGCCCGTGTCCTAAACACAAGCCCATAATAATGTTAAGATCCGTGTTCCGACTGTTCAAATAATCGGCCTGAGAAAGCGGATCACAACTGGGTCCGCACATGCCGGCATCAATTTCCGAAGCATTGAGACCGCTTTCTTTGCAATGAACCAAATAAACTTCAAATCCGGCTTCCTGCAGCAAAACAACCAGTTTTTTGGCATAGGCCAGCATTCCCGCACAGCTGGCAATACCCAGCCGTTCAAATCCGGACAGCTTGGAGAAATCAATCAGTTCCTGCAATCTCGATTTGTTTTTTGCTTGTGCCGTTATCTGCATTTGGCGTTTTTCGTCGTCGGAATAATGACCTTTCATAACCGTTCCCTTTCACTATGACATGCTGCCTGTTGTATTAGTGCAAAAAAAATAAACACTCAAGCTTTTTGTCGCTCAAGTGTTTATTTAATAACGGGCAAGCATCTTATGCTTCCCGATACTTTTTCCATTCTGCCGAAGCCCCTTCCTGAGCTTCGAGCGCGTTAGCCAGCTTGGAGAACACTCCTTTCAGAGGGGTATCGCTGCCGATAAAAGTTTCGACATAGCTGAGAAAACGTTGTTCGTGCGTCAGAACCAGCCGGATCAGCTGTTCCTTTTGATCGCTCAGAAATACGAGGTCCGGAAACTCGGATGTCGTTTTTGACTGCGCTGCCTTTTCCAACCAACGTTGACTTGCGTCAAACATCATCAGGACTTCGCCCGGATTTTTGGGTTCGATTTCACCGGTTAAAAACATGGAAGCCATATTAACGGCAACATTGTAGTTTTCTTTAGCTGCATTGATAATCTGTTGCATACTCATAGTAATCAAGTTTATAATTTTTTAACATCTTTATTATACAAAAAAACAATATTTTGTCAACCAGACTTTTCCTTTTAAAAATCGGACTGTTTTTTATATTTTCAGCATTCTGTTTAAAAAGACGACGACCGTAACTTCTTTGCCTTGAACCGCCCGCGCCGGCCTTGCCGTCAACCGGTATACGTCTTAAACTAATTCAGATAAAAAAAACTCCCTGTTTGAGGGAGTTTTTTTCTTTTATTGATCCAAAAACGAACGTAACTTGCGTGACCGGCTCGGATGTTTCAGCTTGCGCAGCGCTTTGGCCTCAATTTGGCGGATACGCTCGCGGGTAACGTTAAATTGCTGTCCCACTTCTTCCAACGTATGGTCTGTATTCATACCGATGCCGAAACGCATCCGCAAAACCCGTTCTTCGCGCGGCGTCAACGACGACAGGATGCGGGTGCAGGTTTCTTTCAGGTTGGTATGGATGGCCGAATCAAGCGGCTGCAAAGCGCTCTCGTCGGGAATAAAATCGCCGAGGGAAGAGTCTTCCTCATCACCGACCGGAGATTCCAAACTGACCGGTTCTTTGGCAATTTTCATCACTTTGCGCACTTTTTCAAGCGGCATCGACAACCGGGCCGCCAGTTCTTCCGGTACCGGCTCGCGTCCCATTTCCGACAGCATCTGCCGTGAGGTTCTGACCAGTTTATTGATGGTTTCGATCATATGAACCGGGATACGGATCGTTCTCGCCTGATCGGCAATCGAACGCGTAATCGCCTGACGGATCCACCAGGTGGCATAAGTCGAGAACTTATAACCGCGGCGATACTCAAACTTGTCAACCGCCTTCATCAGGCCGATGTTGCCTTCCTGAATCAGATCCAAAAACTGCAAACCGCGGTTGGTGTATTTTTTCGCAATTGAAATAACCAGACGCAGGTTGGCTTCAATCATCTCTTTTTTGGCACGTTCGGCTTCGCGTTCGCCTTTCTTAATCGTATCAACCATCCGGCGATATTCGGTAATCGGCAAACCGCATTCCTGAGCCATGCGGGCCACGCTGTCGCGCAGTTCCACGACTTCGGCGCCGTATCTGTTTACAAAATCCTGCCAGTGCTTGTCTTTTTTGCGCGAAACGTTTTCGACCCAGTTCGGATCCAATTCCGATTTTTGATAAACGTCAAGAAAATCTTCTCGCTTGATTTTGCAGGCGAGCGCATAACGCAACAATTTGCCTTCCAGCCCCATCAAACGTTTGTTCAGATCATTCAGCTGTTCGACCAGTTGTTCAATTCGGACGGCGTTAAGATGGATCGAACTCATCAATTCGACCAGTTCCCGTTTAACCTGAACATATTTCTTTTCGACGGCAGGCTTAATGCTTTTTCCCGCCAGAATCGCTTCCACCCGCTGACTTTGGATTTTTTTCAAATCATCATAATAACTGGAGATGCGGGTCAAAATTTCCAGAACCGGTTCCCACAAAGCTTCTTCCATCGCCGAGACAGAAGCCGACGAATGGCCGCCGACTCCGTCTTCGGAATCGTCCATATGTGCCGCGCCGTCAACCGCTTCGTCGCCGGCTTCACCGTCAATTCCTGCCGTATCTTCGTCTTCATCGGCGTTTTCTTCGTCGTCCACGGCGTCTTCCAGATCGATATCGTCGGTCAGATCCTCGTCAATGTCATCCAGATTTTCTTTCTTTTCCAACTCGGCGGCCACTTTTTCCAAATCGTCCACCGGTGCGCTTTCTTCGTCTTCATAAACCAACGCTTCCGGGTCGTCGCCGTACATCATTTCCAAGTCGACCACGTCGCGCAGTTGCATTTTGCCGGAAAGCAGATCATCTTTCCATCCCGCAATCGCCTTAATTGTCATCGGGCTTTCGCACAAACCGTCGATCATGACGGTTTTGCCGGCTTCGATCCGCTTGGCAATCGCAATTTCGCCTTCGCGCGACAGCAGTTCCACCGAGCCCATTTCTTTTAAATACATCCGGACCGGGTCATCGTAACGCCCCATGTCTTTTTCGTCAAAATTGCCTGATTCCTCAAAGTCCGTATCGTCTTCCGCTTCTTCCTCGGGTTCAAAATTATCGGCTTCGGATTCAGAGATGATACTGATTCCCATATCCGAAATTTCCGACATTATATCTTCAATTTGCTCGGAAGATTCCTTATCGGACGGCAGAGCTTTGTTGAGTTCTTCCACCGTAATATAGCCGCGGGCTTTTCCTTTTTCGACCACCCGTTTGATAGCGCTTCCCAAACTGTCAATCAGCGGGGCGTCGACAGCGCCGGCCTCATAAAAGTCTTGATTTTCTGTATCTGACATATTTTTTCCCAAAAATCGATTTTTTTCTGCCGAACGTTGCATTCGGAGAACAAGTTGCTAGCCGCTCTTTTTTAGAGTTTTCTTGTCAATTTGTCAACACCACTCTTATAAATAATTTCGCCTTTGCAAACGACAATACAACTAAAGTAAGTAATTGAGCCGTTTTGTGAACACAACCGTTATTCGATATTTTTTTCCGCCAGCAAAAGAGCACGCTCTTTTTTCAGCATTTGATAGCGTTGATAAACTTCTTCGGGAAACGACTCGGCAGTTTCGATCCGGCGTCGGCAATCGCATATTTCGTTGTCAAGCTGTTTCAGCTGCATTTCCAAAATCGTATTGTCAATGTCGCGGCGCAGTTTGCGCAAATCCGGATTTTGCTGTCGAATCATCTGAACCTGCCACAAAGCGTCAATATAACGGGAGAAGCCTTCTTCTTTCAAGGCCTGATACAAAGCGGAACTCTCCGTCGGTTCATGCTGATGATAAACTTCCGCCATTTTTTCCAACAACAGCCGCAGGCTTTCGTCACCGATTTCAAACATTCCGGCCTTTTCTTCATATTCGCCGATCAGGCACGGATAACAAAACATGGCGGCGGCAATAAACTTGGCCACCATCTCGTCCAACGTGATTTTAACCGGTTGCGGTTTGGCGGCATTGCTGCGGACGGGGCCGTTTTTACGTTTTGCCGCATCGGCAAAGCTTCGTTTTTCGTTTCCGCTTTCCGGACGCGGAACGGCAACCGGTCGAAACCGCGCATAAATACGGCTTTTCATGTCTTGCAAATAATAGCCGCGCACTTTTTCGTCGGTAATTTTGGACACTTCTTCCAAAAGCGTTTTCTCAAACAGCGCTTTCTGTTCCGGGGTTTCGGCCGGAACCGATTCGACGTTTTTGCGCCATAACAAATCTGCCAGCGGCACCGTGTTTTGCAGAGCGTTTTCATATTCTTCCGCCCCTTTGGCACGCAAAAACTCGTCCGGATCCATCTTGTCGGGCAAAAAGACGTATTTGAGCGAATATCCGGCTTTCAAAATCGGCAATGCCCGGTCAATCGAACGGGTGGCCGCATGAATACCGGCATTGTCGCCGTCAAAACACAAGGTCGGTTCGGGACAGATTTTCCAAGCTTCGGTAATTTGTTCCTCGGTCAGCGCGGTTCCGAGCGGCGCCACCGCATACTCAAAACCGTACTTTGCCTGGGCAATCACGTCCATATACCCTTCGCAGACGACAATCCGCCGTTTTTCAAACGCCTTATCGCGCGCATAATTCAAATTGTAGAGCACCCGTCGTTTGTTAAAGATCGGCGTATCCGGCGAATTCAGATATTTGGGCTGACCGTCTCCCATCACCCGTCCGCCGAAAGCGATCACCCTTCCCCGTTTGTCCATAATCGGAATAATGACACGGTCGCGGAAAAAGTCGTAGATTTTGCCGTTTTTTTCCGACAATACCGCCAAACCCAACTCGATCATATCGCTTTCGCTGACATTTCTCGAAGCCAGCCAGGCTCTCAATCCGTTGTTGTCCGGCGCGTACCCGAGACGGAATTTTTTGATGATGTTTTCGTCAAACCCGCGCCGTTCCAAATAGGCCATCGCCGCTTTTCCGCCGGTCAGACGCAGATTTTTTTCAAAATAAGCAGCCGCCATTTCAGTAATTTCATACCATGAACTGCGTTTTTGAACTTCTTCCGGATTTTCACGGCTGATTTGCGGCACTCTCAAGCCGGCTTTGTTGGCCAGTTTGGTTACGGCATCAATAAAAGGCAGCCCGTTGGCCTCCATTTCGAATTTGATGATGTCTCCGTGAGCGCCGCAACCGAAACAATGGTAGAATCCTTTGGCTTCGTTAACGGTAAAAGACGGCGTCTTTTCATTGTGAAAAGGACACAGTCCCATATATTCCTTCCCCTTGCGGACAAGTTTAACCTTGGCGCCGACGACATCGGCCACCGAAACCCGGGAACGCAGTTCATCCAAAAATTTCTGAAAGTCGGTTTCCATCCGCCGCCTAACTCAACATCGCTTTAATTTTGCCGGAAACAGCGCCGAAATCCATTTGACCGGCATATTTCTGCTTCAAAGCACCCATCACTTTGCCCATGTCTTTCATTGATGCGGCGCCGGTTTCTTCAATCGCCGCTCTGACGGCGGCTTCAACTTCGGCATCATCCATTTGCTTGGGCAAAAAGCCCTGAATCACCGCAATTTCGGCTTCTTCCTTTTCCGCCAGTTCGGCACGATTGCCTTCGCGATAAATTTTAGCCGATTCCTGACGCTGTTTGATCATTGTCTGCATCATCGACAGAATATCCGCCTCACTTGCGCATTCCTTGCCCTTGCCGCGCGCGTCCACGTCTTTTTCCTTTATGCCGGCCAAGATCATCCGTACCGTGCTCAAACGTTCGGCTTCGTGGTTTTTCATTGCTTCTTTGACGGCAGTCTGAATTTCGTCTCTTAACATTTTATTCTCCCTGTATAATCATCTGTATCAAAAACTCTCACAGTTTGTGATAAAAAATATAACGCTTAACCGCAAAATGCAAGACAAACCTCATAAAAAACCAAAAGGAAAAACGTCTTGTCAGCCGAACGGCACAAAAAAACGACGCCTTTACAGACGTCGTTTTACCGCAGATAAACGCGGAATCAGTTCTTTTCGAACAAATCGGCAATTGTCATCCCCACTGCCAACAGAAAAACAAACAACTTTTCACCCGCCCATACCAAAAACGGAAGAGCAAACAGAAAAGCGATTTCATGCCAGAAAAAGCATTTCTCGCAGCAACAGGCCCAGACCGTAAAAATAACGGCGCAAACCTCACAGACGACGGCAAATATCCGAAAGTCATTTTCAAATATCCGCCTGATCATTTTTTTAATTTTCATAATGTTAAAATTTTATTTTAAACAAAAGAAAAAATTCCGCTGTTCAAAAACAATACATACACAGAATAATCTTTTTCAACAAAGACATTATAACCGCATTCTTGTCACACCGCAAGCTTTTTTAGAAATAGTACCGAACCGAAGTGACAAATTCCTCATCATCTTCTCCTTTCTCGTTTTCGTCATAGAGATACTCTGCTGCCACTCCCCAGTTTTGCGTCAAAGAAACCCCGACTTCGGCCCGGTAACGCATCCGGTCGGCAAACCGGGAAGAAGAAAAGCTTTTTGTTGCTTCCGCCAGCAGTTTCAAAGATCCCCACCCGGCAAACAGACCTGTCGTAAGTTCAAAAGCCGCATATTGATTGCGGGGCAAAAAGCCGCCGTATCCGCCGGCAACGCCGCCCATAGCATAAAAATAAAGGCTGTCAGCGGCAGCAATTGTTTTTCCGGCACTGACACCGCCGTTCAAAACATATCCTTCACCGCCGGTCAGCGGATCATTTTCCCGCGAGATATTAAGAGCAATCGTAAACGACCGGGGAGAAAACAGTTCATCCGCCGGCGCTAATGACCTGATACCAAGAATATCCAGTCGATCCAAAACGGTTTTATCCGCGTGATCATAGTGACGGAGTTTCAGGTTAAAAAAGTTAATTTCGGCCCCCGTCGCCAGACCGTCGCTCGCATCTGTCAGCGAATGGTAGGCCGGCCGATACGAAATCTCCTGAAAAATCTTACCGTTGCGGCTTCCGATTCCAAAAGTTGCCCGCATCGCTTCGTGCGAACGGAGAGGCGACACAGTTTCCGGTTTTGCCGGCGTTTCCGATTTTTGAATCCCAAGGCGGTTGCGGGCGGCAAGAACGGCAAAACTCCGGCGGCGATATTCGGAAAGTTCAAGTTCTTTGCTTACAAACTGATATTGCACATATTGATAAGCCGTTTCCAACACGTCAGCCTTTTCGGCGGCTTCAATTTCCGGCAAATCATGGTCTTCTTCGCGAACAGCCCTCAAAAAGGCCCTTTTCTGCCGCAAATTCATTTGCTCCAGCCGATTAACAATTTCGGTCCGGCGCGACGGACGGTAATTGACATCTTTAACCAAACCGGGCGTACGGTAAACCGCTTTGACCGTATCAAGCGGAATCGTCTGCAGCGGAAATTGTCGTGCCAGCGCCAGCGACGGCCGCACCGCATCCAACATCTCCATAATCATGTAAGAACAGTTTTTGGTAAAAAAGTAATAACGGCTGCGGGTATGTCCCAGTTCCCATAAATGCGCTGCCAGCATATCGCGTTCTTCAGCCGAAAAATCAAGCTGAAACTCCCAAATGTCCCGATTTTCAATATTGTTATAAGTATTGATGACGCTGTGATAAGGTCTGACCGTCCACCCGGCTTCATAACCGCCGCTCAGGCCGTAAACGGCATATAACAGCGTATTTTCTTTTCCTTCCGTAAAAGCGCCGTAATTCGCCCCGTGCGCCAGCAGCTGGGTCCCGCTGCGGCCGGTATCAATCCGAAGCAGCGTATGTCCGAACATCGAAGACGGATTGTTCATATAAGCGTCCGTAAACAACAAAGTGATTCCGGCCGGACGAAGATCGGAAAGAAATTCGTCGTATTCTTCACATTTAACATCAATCTTTTTAATTAGTCTGTTGTTTAATAATAATTTATATCTTGCCGGAAAACGACATATCGTTTCACTGTCAACCCTTTTGGAAAATAATTCGACCGTCGCTCGCAGTTCCGCTTCCGGATCATAACGGCCGTTTTCGGCCAAGTAAAAACCGGATGAGTCGATACTGCCGACATATTCCGAAAATATTCCGGACTGGTAATGCAGCAACGCCAACCACTGCCGATCGTAGGCAAAAAGCCTTTCTTTCGCCGCAGCACCGTGACAAAACAGAAAGAAGAGAAAAAACAGTCCGAATTTCATTAATTAAAATATCGCTTGCAAGCTTTTGAAAAAACGACAGAATAAAAGGCGGTGCGAGATTTTTCCGCAGCCGCCCGATAACAAGTTAAACAGCAAAAATTTCAAAAATTTTCGCCGTCACATAAACGGCATCAACGTTGTCGTCGGGAAAAATCGAAGCAAAATACTGCTGTGATTTTGCTGCAAACGTCTTCTTGTCCACATTCAGCATTCCGGCTACCGTTTCCAGCGTTTCCCCTTCGCCGCGTGCCGCGTCCAGCGCATATTGTTCCATATTGTTTTGAATAAAATCAAACACCATTCTCTGGGTTCCGCCGGTTACCCGTCCTTGCGGATCACATCCCGAGGTGCCGAAAGTAATACCGAAAGTCTGGCTTCCGGTAGACGTATTGGTGGTGACGGCCAACACTTGCGCCTCCGGTCCCGACACGCCGCGCCAGGCCATTGACCCCAGCCCGCAGCCTGTGCTGTCTATGGCTTGGGCACCGGAGGCGGCACCGACCAAAACGGATACGGCCGCCAACATATAAATTTTTCTCATTGCCACATCTCCCGATAGTTCTGAATTGACATTGTCAATATATACCACACCTTTCGGGGATGTATAGCAAAAAATCACGGTTTGGCAGAAATTTCTCTTGCCAAATTCATTTTATGTGTTATATCTGTTTAACATCAAAATAACGTATTAATGACTGTGAAAGGTAATCCTTTTCGCAGTCAAAATTTTTTTAATTTTAATCACAGAGGTAACAGAGATGGATAAGTTCCCTTTAACCAAAGAAGGGTTTACTGCACTTGAGCAGGAACTGAAAAATTTAAAAGGCGTCGAACGCCCCAACATTATTGCCGCCATATCCGAAGCGCGCTCTCACGGCGATTTGTCCGAAAATGCCGAATATTCTGCCGCCAAGGAGAAACAAAGCTTTATCGAAGGACGAATTCAGGAACTGGAAGCGGTTATCAGCCGTGCCCAGGTCATTGATCCCAGTCTCAACAAAGGCGGCATTGTCCGTTTCGGCGCCGTGGTTCTGGTCGTTGACGAAGATACCGACCGCGAAAGCAAATACCAGATCGTCGGCGATTATGAAGCCGATATCGAAAAAAACAAAATCTCCCTCTCTTCGCCGCTGGCCAAAGCGCTGATCGGCAAAGAAGTGGGCGATGTTGCCGAATATACGGCACCGGGCGGAAAAAAATCCTTTGAAATTCTCGAAGTCATTTATTAGCCCCTTTAAATTTCATAAAGACGCAATAACTTTAAAGCCGGATATAACAGATCCGGCTTTAATTTTTTAACGAGGTTATTATGAGAAAAAAAGAAAAAAAGATGATTATCGAAAATTTCGAAGACAAATGCGAATGCCGCGAAGATGACAAATGCGGTTGTTCTTTTCCCAACAATACCCATCACGACTTTGACGCCGAAACTTTCAAAGAAACCGCCGGCAGCGATGTCGTTTTGACCGAAGAATAATCCTATCCCGGCGGCAATGTTGCTGCCGTCTTCCTTGCCGAGTTAGGATTTGCACTCCTGCAAATAACGCTGAGCTTCCAAAAACGCCTGACACCCCGATCCGGCAGCCGTAACTGCCTGACGGTAAACGGCGTCTTTAACGTCTCCGGCGGCAAAAACCCCGTTAACGCTGGTGCGGCAGCTTCCCGGAGATGTCACGACATAACCGTCCTTGTCGAGATCTACGGCATTTTTAAATATTTCGGTATTGGGTTTGTGTCCGATCGCAATAAAGACGCCGTCCACTTCAAGATCCTTGTATTTATCGGTTTTCAAATTCTTAATCCGGACGCCGGTCACGCCTTTGGGGGTATCGGTGCCCAAAATGTCTTCTATCACGCTGTCCCATTCCACCTGAATTTTCGGATTATTCTTTATTCTGTCCTGCATCACCTTATCGGCGCGCAACTGGTCGCGACGATGTATCAAAGTGACGTTTTTGGCAATCCCCGACAGATACAGCGCTTCTTCGGCGGCCGTATTGCCGCCGCCGACCACCACGACATCCTTATTGCGATAGAAAAAACCGTCACAGGTCGCACACCCCGAAACGCCGTAGCCGCGAAACTTTTCTTCGTTAGGCAGTCCGAGCCAGCGCGCCGAAGCCCCGGTGGCAATAATCACGCTGTCGGCACAATAAGAGTTTGCGCCCTCAGAAATTAAAACGAACGGATTTTCGGCAAAATAAACTTCGGAAATTTGATCTTCGACGATGGTCACACCGACGTTAACCGCCTGATCATGCATCCGCTGCATCAACTCGCTTCCGTTGATCGGCTCGGGAAAACCGGGAAAATTTTCAACATCAGTGGTAATTGTCAGCTGGCCGCCTTTCTGGGTACCGCTGACCAGCACCGGACGCATCCCCGCCCGCGCGGCATAAATGCCGGCGGTATAGCCGGCCGGTCCCGATCCGATAATCAAAACTTTTGTCTTATACTCCGCCATTTTTCTGCTCCTTATCCAAATATATCTGATAAAATACTATTTTTATGCTTCTATTCAAGCCAAAAAAATAAATTATTGCCAACCGGCGCAAAATTATCTACTATGCGGCAGACATAACTTTCGGGAAAGTAACATGAAAAAAATTCTGGTGCTCAATTCCGGCTCTTCCAGCCTCAAATATCAATTGTTCAATATGGATGACAACACCCACCGCGTCATGGCAAAAGGCCTTGCCGAACGGATCGGCGAAAAGGACTCTAACCTGACGTTGAAAACACCGGACGGACAAGTCATTACCCAAAACATGCCGCTGCCGGATCACAAAACGACACTCGAACAAATTTTTCGGCTGCTGATTCCCGCCGTTTTATCCGATATTTCCGAACTGTCAGCGGTCGGGCATCGTCTCGGTCACGGCGGCGAATATTTTGACAAATCCGTCCTCATCAATAATAACGTTATGGAAAAGATATACGAAACCGCCGATTTGCTGCCGTTGCACGGTCATGCCTTCATTCTGGGGATTGAGGCCATAAAAAAGCTGCTGCCGCAAATGCCGCAAACGGCAACTTTTGATTCGGCCTTTCATCAAAGCATGCCCAAAGAAGCCTGTATGTACGCCCTGCCCGCCGAACAATATCAAAAATACCGCATCCGCCGTTATGGCTTCCACGGCACTTCCCATTATTACGTTTCGCAAAAAGCGGTTGAATATCTGGGCAAAAGCGGCCGTTTCATTACCTGCCATCTCGGCAACGGCGCTTCCGTCACCGCGGTCAAAAACGGCAAAAGCATCGACACCTCAATGGGGTTCGGCGGCGTTCCGGGCATTTTTATGGGTACGCGCTGCGGCGACATTGATCCGTTCATTCCGCTGTATATCATGAAAACCCAAAACAAAAGCGCCGATGAAGTTAATATGATGCTGAACAAGCAATGCGGTCTCTATGCCCTCTCCGAGGGGCACAACGACCGCCGTGACATTGAAGCGCTTTTTCATCAGAACGACCCGGCTGCCGTTAGGGCAATGAACAGCTATGTTTATCAAATTGTCAAATACATCGGCGCTTATACCGCGGCAATGAACGGCGTCGACGCGATCGTTTTTACCGCCGGCATCGGTGAAAATTCCGATTTTATTCGCCGCCGCATCTGCGAAAAACTGGCCTGGCTGGGGGTTGATTTCGATCCCGAGGCCAACGCCGCCGTTCACGGATTTGCCGAAATAACCAAACCAAACTCACAGGTACGGGTATTGGTCATTCCCACCGACGAAGAATTGGTCATTGCCCAAGACGCCTATAAGCTGACCCTCTGACAGCACCGTTTTTGCAAAAATGTAAATTGACTTGACTTTTTGTCTAAATTTCTTATAATAAGTTTAATTGATAATTATTAATCTTAAGAATATGGCAAAAAAACTATTTTTCGGTGCCCGGGTTCCGCACACCGATGTAATCGATCCGAACAAACTGATGCCGCATATCTCTTCAGTTTTGTTTAAGGTCTTTGCAACTGCGTCTCTTATCATGGCGGTTTTCGCACCCTGGGGTGATTTCTACAACCAGTTCATCAACTCCGTCAAAGATCTCAGCAGTTTTGCAACCCTGTTCAGCTTCCTGATCCTGCTGATCGGACGTAAAAATCTTGGGCGCTGGCATTTTCCGACCCTGATGGTTTTTGCAGTCTCTTTCGGCGTTTTCAGCTGCCTGGTGATCGGCCCGCCCGTTCTGGCGTTTACGGTTCCTCCGGCAATTGCGTTTGGCATCATTTCGTTGTGCAACTTCTTTCGTTCGCGCCCGATGCCGTTCAAAATCTGCCTGATCATCATGCTGTTGACGGCTCCGGCGGTTTTCGGCGTCATGTGGTATCTGTTCGATAACCTGTTTTTTCCGGTTGTCGTCGGATTGGAAATGTTCCTGTTTATGCTGATGCCGACAGTTGTTTTCCGGTTTGCAGCCGACAGAAAATCATCGGGAAAACTGACCGAAGATGTACACTTCATTACCGCCGCGTTAGTAATCGGCCATGCGGGGCTGTCTAACTTGAGCGTAATCATCGGCGTTCTGTTGTGCTTTTTTGCATAAAAAGAACCACCGTCTAAAGCTGTTTTTCTCCCTCACGGGGGAAAACAGCTTTTTTCGTTTGCATTTTTCAATTTCAATGCGATGATCTTCGCAGAGGTGAAACATGATTATCAACGACATTCTTTACGGCCAAGCCGAAATTGACCAACCGGTATTGATTGAACTGCTCAAGGCGCCGGAATTGCAGCGTCTGCAGCAAATCGGCATGGGCGGCTATTATCCCGGATCTCCTTATGCATCCGGACACCGCGATTATACCCGTTACCGGCATTCGGTCGGCGTCATGCTTCTGTTACGTCGTTTCAATGCCCCTTTGGAAGAACAAATAGCCGGTTTGATTCACGATGTTTCTCACTCGGCTTTTTCGCACACGATTGATTATATTCTCCGCGAAGCCGAAGGCGAAAAAACACAGAATTGTCAAGACCGCTTGCACGACAACTTTGTACGTCGTTCTTCACTGGCCGCAATCATTACCCGTCACGGCTTCAACCTTGACCGTATATTGGACGAAAGCCGTTTTCCGCTTAAGGAAAACCAACTGCCCGACATCTGTGCCGACCGCATCGACTATTGCTTGCGGGCCGGTGTTTTAAGCGGTGATCTGACGTTGGAAGATAAAGACGTTATCCTCGGCCGGCTGGTTATACATAACGGTTCTTTCGTATTTGACAATCTGAACGCAGCAATAAAATTCAGCCGTCTTTTTTATCATCTCAACCATAACATGTGGTCGGGTTTTGCCTCCGCGGTCCAGTTTTGCGTTTCTGCCCTGATGTTTCGCCGCGCCATCGATATCTCTCTTCTCAAACTGGAAGACTTTTACAACCGCGGTGATGCGGAAATCATCCAAACAATCGAAGCCTCCGGTCTTCAGGACAAGGAACTGGCCGGTTATTATCAAATGCTGCAAAATCCGCCCGAATATTTTTGCGACAATGCCGAACCGTGCCTGGACCGTATCTTTTGCAAAAACCGCACCGTCGATCCTCTGGTTATAACGGCATCGCCAAAACCGCAGCGCGTTTCCGAATTAGATTCTCCCTATGCCGCCCTGATTGCCGATCAACCCAAATTCAAAGAATATCGTATCGGCATCCGCAACAATTGATTATTTGCAAATACGGAATATATCATAAGAAAGTTGCATCGTTATCCGTACAGCTTCAACATCTATCAGAGACGGGAGAACACACAAATGAGTCCTAAAAACCGTATACTGCTCAAGCTCATTCCGATCATGCTGACTTTCTTTGCCATGGGCTTTATTGATCTGGTCGGCATCGCCACCAACTATGTCAAGGCCGATTTTTCTCTCTCCGATTCCGTTGCCAACCTGTTCTCTTCCATGGTTTTCTTTTGGTTTTTAATCTGCTCGGTTCCAACCGGAATGCTGATGAACAAAATCGGGCGCCGCAAAACCGTGCTGATCAGCCTTGTTCTGACGCTGGCAGCAATGATTTTGCCGTTAACCGACTATAATCTGCCTCTGATGCTGCTCACTTTTTCTCTGCTCGGCATCGGCAATGCGATGATGCAGGTATCACTCAACCCGTTGTTGTCAAACATTGTCAGCCCCCAACAACTCTCCGCTGCCCTTACCTTCGGCCAGTTTGTCAAAGCCGTTGCAGCCCTTTCGGCCCCGATGATTGCCGGTTGGTTTGCCGTTCATAACGGCAATTGGCGGCTCTTGTTTGCCGTTTTTCTGATTGAAGGCATTATTGCGACGGTCTCTCTGGCAGCAGAAAAAATCAGAGAAGAAGAAATAACCGGCCGCGCATTTACTTTCAGAGAATGTTTTGCCCTGCTCGGCGATGCCACGGTTTTGTTTTGCTTTATCGGAATTGTCTGCCATGTCGGCATTGACGTCGGCGTTAACCTTTCGCTGCCGCGGGTCATTATGGATAAGCTGAACCTGCCTTTGGCAAACGCCGCTTATGCAACCAGCGCCTATTTTCTGTTTCGTACCGCCGGAAGCCTGGCCGGTGCATTTATTCTCAGCCGTTTTTCCACCCGCCGTTTTTACGCCGTCAGCGTCATTTTGCTTGGCGTCGGCTTGCTTGGTTTGATCGTTTTTGAACAACGGACGGCCCTGTACGTTTCAATTGCCCTGATCGGCTTTAACAACGCCAACTTGTTTCCGATTATGTTTTCTCAGGCGATCCTGCATCTGCCCGAAAAGAAAAATGAAATTTCAGGTCTGATGATCATGGGGATTTTCGGCGGTGCGGTGTTTCCGCCCGTGATGGGGCTGGCTTCGGACCTGAGCGGTTCTCAAACCGGCGCCGTTATTGTCATGCTGGCCGGAGTTGTCTATCTGATTTCCGTTATCGGCTCGATAAAAAATACCGAAAAAACGGCATAATCTAAGGCGACCGCAAAATTTCTAAGATTTCTTCTTATACTTGACAATCATAAACAGTATCGTTCCGGCAAAATACAGCGAAATCAGATTGAACAAAATCATCTGAACCGAATGCAGATAAATGCCGTACAACGCCCAACAAATCATGCCGGTACAATAAATAATATAACTGAACAACGACAAATCTTGGACGTTTTTCGTCTTTATCGTTTGCAGGGTCTGGGGCAAAAAACAGGTTGCAATACAAATTCCGGCAATGTAACCGGCAATTTCGGCTAATATATTCATAACGGCTTTCTCCGATTGATCGTTTAGTGACCTCAGCATAGCCCGTCTTCGTACGATTGGCAACCCTTTTATAACCATTGTCCGGCTTTAATTGCGGTTTTTGCCGCTTATCTTGGTAAAACGGCAATGATTGGAACGGAGAAAAACGATGGAAAAAAATGATTACTGGAGTGAAGAAGTTCATACTTCTTATCACACCCCCGCAAGCACATTTACGCAAAAAGCGCCGCAAATTGTCCAAACCCTGCTTGACGGCGCCGACAACGATCCGTCATTGGCGTTGCACCGGCTGCTTTTTTACATGAACCGCGCCGGCAGCAATCTGACCGACACCGAACAGTTGGACCGCGCCAAACAAAAACTGGAAGATATGATCAGTGATAAAAACAATTAATATCAAGCGGATATTCTGATAATCGCCGATCACCATATCAAAAGCAGTCTGACAAACGGTTGTCCCAAAAGGAGAGCAATGACTTGCTTCCTCTCCGCTTTACATATATTAGGACAAAGTCCGGTGTTCCAGCACCGGACTTTTTCTTTATAAATTAAATGTTATCCGCTGTCAATCAGCTTTCTCTAATCCGTGACGTTGTCATCAATCACTTGCCTGATCACAGTTTTTTGATACAAAAAAAACACCTCGTTAAGAGGTGCTTGATAAACTGGCGCGCTCTAGAGGATTCGAACCTCTGACCCACAGCTTAGAAGGCTGTTGCTCTATCCTGCTGAGCTAAGAGCGCATCAACAATCGTTTTCTGTATGTAAATTGCATATTTTTTAACGATTGTCAATAATATAATATCATTTTTATTGATATTATATCGATACAATTTCGGTACTCCTTGCCTACCCGGCTTTTTTCAGCAGATTGTCGCCGGCACAGCAGGTCAAATTAGCCGTTTCGTTCCAGCCCGACACCGTATGGACGGTGATCATTTCCTGTCCCTGCAAACTTTCCGCACTGAAAACATTCAATGCCTGAATCAGCTGTTGCGCCCCGTTGATACTCACATTGTCATCGGCAAAAACGATTTCTTCAATCCGGCCGCTGCTGTTGGGATTTTGAATCACAACGCCTTGCCCTTCATCCCCGTCGATCAGAATTTTCAGGCAATTGTTTTCTGAAACGACCGACAGCCGCTCCGGCGAAATTCCGGCGCCGAACATCAAGGTGTCATGACCGCCGGTATCATAAATCGTATCCAGTCCGTCACCCAGATTATAAGTATAAACGTCATCACCTTCGCCGCCTTCAAGATAATCATGGCCCAAACCGCCGTGCAGAATATCATTTCCGTTGCCGGCCATAATCCGATCGTTGCCGTCTCCGCCGAAGATTATATCGTCACAGGCGGTTCCCTGTATGGTTTCGTCGCCGTTTAACTGATGCAAAGTCAGGCCCGAACTTCCCGGATCAAACCGGCTGCCGTCGGCAAATTCCAAAACTTTATGCCGATAATTGTCGTATTTGAAATAATCGGAAATCACAACCCCCTGTTGACGATCATCATCGATAAAAATCCGCAAGCTGCCGTTATCGTTCATAAATTTCAGGTTATCAAAAGCAATACCGTCCCCAAAGCGGATACAATCATTGCCCAAACCGTCCGTTATCACATCCAAACCGTCACCGCGGTTATAAAGATAAATGTCGTCGCCTTCGCCGCCTTCCAACCGGTCGTTGCCCTTGCCGCCGCATAAAATATCGTTGCCGTCATTACCTTCCAGTTCATCATTTCCGTCACCGCCGAAAATCACATCGTCATAAGCGGTTCCCTCTACGGCCATACCGGTGCTGAACTGATGCAAAGTCAAACCGCTGTTGCGGATATCCCGCCGTGTCCCGTCGGCAAACGCCACAAACTGCACGGTGGAACAGTTACGGTTATAGGAAAAAAAGTTCTTAATCCGCATGCCTTGAGAAAGGTCATTGTTAACCCAAATCACCAAATCGTACACTTCCTGCCGAAACCGCAGGTCATCCCAGCCGATGCCGTCGCCGAACTGAATCGTGTCATTGCCGTTGCTCTGTCGGATTTCGTCAAAACCGTCACCGAGATTCCAAACATAAATATCGTTCCCGTTGCCGCCTTTGATAATATCATTCCCGCGACCGCCGCAAATCGTGTTATTTCCGTCTCCGCTTTCGATCACATCCGCTCCGTTGCCGCCGGTCAGAACGTCATCGCCGTCGGTACCGTAAATCGTCTGCGGCACGCCGTTCGGATCCTGAGTTATCTGATCGACCTCCATCACCCGACTGCTGCCGTCGGCAAATTCCAGTTGATAAACCGGCCGGTTGCCGTAAAAGTAATCGTAGAACTTCAGTCCCTGCCCGTAATCTCCTTTAACATACACCAGCAAGTCGGTACCGCTGCGAACATAGCTTAAATCCTCAAAAGCAATTCCGGCGCCGAACCTGACCGTATTTTCGCCGTCGTCGCGGATTTCGTCAAAGCCGTCGCCGAGGTTCCAAACATACACGTCATGGCCCAAACCGCCGTCCAAAACATCGCAACCGGTTCCGCCGTACAGAACGTCGTTGCCGTCTCCGCCGTGAATGGTGTCATCGCCGCCGTTTCCGTAAATAACGTCATCAAAAGCTGTACCGCTGACATTGTCGTTCTTATCCGACTGCGTGAGCGTCATTCCCTGCGCACCGGGCACAAACACGGTTCCGTCGGCAAATTCCAACCTGAATTTGCAGGCATTGCCGTAAAAACAATCGACAATTTTCATCCCCTGAGTACGGTCGCCGTTGACATAAACGTACAAGTGATGATTATCCCGTTCAAACGCAAGCTGAGTGAGGCTGATACCGGCGCCGAAACGGATTGTGTCCGTTTCCGAATACCCGTCGTCAATCACGTCAAAGCCATCGCCGAGGTTCCAAATATAAGTATCGCTGCCTTCGCCGCCTTCCAACCGGTCGTTGCCCTTGCCGCCGATAAGAGTGTCGTTGCCGGCATACCCGTAAATCGTATCATCGCCGCTGCCGCCGTAAATCACGTCATCATAGCCGCGGCCGCTGCACGAACCGCCGATATCAGACTGATGAAGCACCAACCCGCTTGCGGCCAAATTCTTCGTTGTCCCGTCGGCAAACTGCAGCGTATAATGAATCCCTTTGTTATTATAGTAATAGTTAACCAGTCGCATTCCCTGAGTACGGTCGCCGTTAACATAAATATCCAGCCCGAAATCGGTTCCGCTGTAACGAAAAGTCAGATCGCTCAAGGCAATGCCGGCGCCGAAACGGATAATATTGCTGCCGCGTTCGTCATGCAATTCGTCAAAACCGTCGCCGAGATTCCAGATATAAGTATCATTGCCCGGTTCACCGTCATAAGGATCGTCACCGTGCAAAATGTCATCGCCTTTGCCGCCGATGATAATGTCGTTGCCGCCCTTGGCATGAATGGTATCACTGCCGCCGTTTCCGTAAATAATATCATCATAGGCGGTTCCCTGACTTTGCTCGGCCGCATCGGACTGTCGAAGCGTCAACCCGCTTTCGGCCAGATTGAAGCTGCTGCCGTCGGCAAACTGCAATTTTTCGATCTTGTAAATATTGCGATTGTCAAAAAAGCTCTTTATCCGCATTCCCTGAGCAGGATCGTCAAACAGCGTGATCAGCAAATCTCCTTTGTCATAGGCAAACTTCAAATCCTCAAAGCAAATTCCGGCACCGAAACGAATGCTGTCATTGCCGGCCGTGTCATAAACGGTGTCAAAGCCGTCGCCGCGGCTCCACACATAAGTATCGTCGCCTTCGTCACCGTTCAAATTATCGTTGCCTTTGCCGCCGATAATCACGTCGTCGCCGTGTCCGGCATAGACGGTATCGTCACCGCCGCCGGCATGGATAATATCGGCAAAACCGCCGCTGTAAATCACTTCCGCCGCATCGGTCTGAAAAAGTTCAAACCCTTTGTCCGACAGGCGCATCCGGCTGCCGTTGTCAAATTGCAGCGTTTTGTTGCGATAGTTCTCGTGATAAAAGAAATCCTTAAGGATAATCCCCTCATTTTCGTTTCCGTTAACCATAATCTTCAGATCATCGTTATTGATACAACGAAACTTGAGCCGGTTGGCATACACCCCGGCACCGAAAACGACCGTATCCTGATTGTCGCTGTCGATAATGGTATCGAGACCGTCGCCCAAACGCCAAAAATAAGTGTCGTCGCCACGCCCGCCATACAACGTATCGTTGCCGCGACCGCCCTCAATCCAGTCGTTTCCGGCCCAGGCACTGATACTGTCGTCTCCGTCCAAACCAAGCAGAATATCGTTATAGTCGGTTCCGTTCAGATTATTGTTGTTTTCATCGCCTTCGACGGTTTTGCCGCCGTCTGCACCCGGCACGCTGTTCCAGTGATTGATAACATATTCATAATCCCAACTGCTGCCGTCGGCAAAGCGGATCTCGTCAATCACGCTCGACGTCGTTCCCTGGCGGTCAAAATAACTGAGTACCCGCACCGAATCTTGAGCGCTGCCGTCACTGTAATTTACGGTTACAATCAGGTCAAACCCCTGCCGCGACAACGTCACCTGCCCCGGTTCAATCCCTTCGCCGAACACAATCACGTCCGGCGCTGCCCCGGCGGCGTCGTTGTCAAGGTTATCGATTGTATCCTGACCAAAACCTTTTTCAAACGCATAGGTATCGGCACCGTTGCCGCCGCAGAGAAAATCGTTTCCCGCGCCGCCTTCCAGCCGGTCATTGCCGTCACCGCCGAACAAATAGTCATTGCCGCTCTCGCCCAGCAAAACGTCGTCTCCGGCCTCGCCGTACAGATGGTCGTCACCGTCGCCGCCGCGCACACTGTCATTGCCGCCGCCGGCATAAATACGGTCGTTGCCGCCGTGACCGTTGAGGTTTTCTTCGGCCTCGGTACCGTAAATCACGTCATTACCGGCGGTACCGTTGACGTTATAACCGAAATAAGCCCCCAGATCTTCGTCCAAACCGGCCTCATGCGCCGCTTCCGCTGCCTGTTTGAAGGCGGTGACGATCTGAGCGTAATTGTCAAAATAACGCAGCGCCGCCGACAACTCGCCGATCACAAGTCGGCATTGCGCCGCATTTTCCCCGTACAAAGACGCCAGCGAGGACACGCAGGCGGCGGCATCGGCCCGCCATACCCCGCTTGTGCCATCATAAACCAGCGTAATCCCGTTCACATAAGTTTTGTAATTGCCTTCCAGCAACAAACAACTCTTCACATAATCCTGCAACTTGTCATACGCCTGCAACAGATACGGCGCCGCATGACAATGCGGATTGCGGTCTCTCTCCCCGGTGCACCATACCCCCAAATACTCCCGGCCCAAAAATTCCTCCAAGGCCTCAAGCTTGCGGCAGTCACCGAGAACATTGCCGTAAAAACGGCTCGGGTTACGCCCTTCCGGATCCATCTCATATACCCCTGCCCAGCGATATATAATCTCGTCCAACAAACTGTCGCGCGTGACCGCATCGGTTGCGCCGATATACTGCAAGACCAGGTTTTTCAAAATCCCGCTCTCATCCAGCGCCATTGCGGTATGGAGGTTATGAACGTTGCCCGAACCCGAGATGTTGGGCAAAGCCAGAACGGCTTCCGGTATTTCTGTCTGCAAATCGTCGATTGTCGCTTCCGGGTTGGTATCAAACCAAACGTCGGCTATGCTTCCGGTCGTTCCGTCGCTCTTGATGACCGTGCCGCTTTGTTTGTGCGCGTTGCCGTTGGCGTCAACAACTTCCTGGTGTGTGTAGTCAAGATCAATCCCCGCTATCCCGGCGCTTTCAAGCGTCAGCAACTCCCCCGAATCAACTTTACCGTTCGAGTTGCGGTCCTGCCAGATCATAATCTGGTTCCACGCTTCGTCCGACGCGTTAAACACGCCGTCACCGTTGCTGTCCAAATCTTTCAACGCTTCAAAGCCGTTCGCCGCCTTCTCCCCGTTCGATAACAACGTATGGTTGCCAAACAGCTCACTGCCGTCGTCAATCTGACCGTTGCCGTTGATGTCACGCACCAGCAAACCGTCGTCCTGTCCAACCCAGCCGCTGTTTTCCCGAAAACCGTTTCCGTCATGGTCAAAATAAACTCCTGCCCGCGCACTGGTAGTTTCGATCTCCCCGTCCCCGTCCAAATCAATAACCAACGGCGAACGCGTCTCCTCTGCTACACCGAATAAACTCTCTATTAATTTAAGCAGAGCTTCAATCTGCCCTTTCAATAGTTCGTCCCAAGGTATTTTAACCTCGCCTCCCTCCGAAGGATCTTGCGGGTTCTCAGGATCAAACGGCAAATCTTCTTCCTTCGGATATTCCGGCGGCATACCATCGTCAGGAATTAACGGAAGATTATCAATAACTTTCTCATCCGGCTGTTCTTCATACGGCGGCCACTTTACACCGCTGTCTTCATATTTATCCCCTCTCCATCTAAGCACACGACCGCTGGGCTCATAAATCAACGGCATCCGTCCCGATGAATAGCTGCCTCCGGAGCTTCCTCCCGGATTGTCATCTCCATCATCTTTATCATCATCTTTGGCCGCACCGATCAAAATTATCTTGTTGCCGTTACGACCGTACAAAATACGGTCATTCCCCACGTCTTCCACATGCGAATACCCGCCGGTACAGCTGATAACATCATATTGCGTATAGTTATAAACCTTGTCTACTGCGCCTGCCGTTCCCGTCATGATCCAGTCGGTTTGACGGTCAGACCCGCAATAAATAATGTTTTCTCCGCCGCCGCCGCACAATATATCACTGCCTTCTCCGCCATGTATAACATCGTTGCCTTCGCCGGTGTGTATCACGTCCCGTTCATTGCCGCCGTAAACAATGTCAACTCCGCGGCTTCCCGTATATTTATTTTTTCCGTTACCTAAATGTATCGTATTAATATCACTGTCTTTATCTTCATTGAGACCTGAACCGCCATCGACAATATCATTACCGTCTCCGCCGTGAAACTCATCGCTTCCGCCGCCTAACCATACCTTGTTTTTATCTGTAGCCCGGCAATTGTCATCCGTATAAACTATATCATCTCCCATCCCCGTATGAACTTCATCGTTGCCCCAACCCGTATACACGATATCAACACCGTTTCCTCCCGTATACTGATCATCTCCGCCTTCAAGATGTATCTCATTCCGATCCGTCGATAAATCTTGGGAAAATGTGTATATATAACTAGTATCTTTCGAATCAGTAACAATACGCGCAACCGCCCCTCCATCTACAATATCCACACCATCCCCACCGGTATATTTATCACTCCCGGCACCTAAATATACAGTATTATCACCACTGCCACCGTAAACATCATCAAAATCGTTGCCGCCGTATATCACATCATTATTATTGCCAGTACGAATATAATTATACCCATTATTACCATAAATTATATTTTTGCCATCTCCAGCAATTATAGAATCTATATCACTTCCTCCATAAATAATATTATTACCATTACCTGCGTTTAATACATTATGACCTCCCCCCAGATAAATAATACTATCTTTATCATCATTTATAAAAGAGCAGTTATTTGCATCGTCAAAAATATAATTCTTATTTGAGTCGGTAATGATTAGACAAGCGCCATCAGATTTCATATCAAGATGAAGATCAGCAGTTACGTAATCAAAATCATTATCTAATACTTTATATACTCTCTCCATAACACTAGCCACAGACTGTATTATATTGCCACCCAGTATACCAGTAAGCCCGTAATCATTATCAAAAGCATAGTCTCTCCCCAAATAGTAGGCTTCCGGCAACCCTGCAAAAACATCTTTCCCTGGTAAATATTTCGAAAAATATGCTGTCGCAGAATTGCAATTTCGTGCAGTTGGAACATACCATATATTTTTTGTAAACATATTTAAAAAGGTGGCTTCTAAACGTATCTTATGAAAAGCAATAACGGCCTCATCATCTTCTGCTAAAGTGTTTCCGATAGCTGCTGTTGGCGTTTCTTGTGAGATATTAAAATGCACATAAGAAATTTCAGATCCTGAAGAAGACACTTCATTATCAGGGATCAATTCAATAATAAAAGAATTTATTAATGTACCATTTTCATCAAATTCTCTTAATATATAACCGGTATGTTTAAATCCCAGGCTTTCGGTTACATCATTTGCAAAGGTGCTCAATGTAAATTTACTCATAATATATCTCCTTTAAAGAGGCGATGCCATAAAATCAGATAGAAGAAATACTAGAGGAAAAAATGTCATAATAAACGTTATTACGAAAAACAATCTTTCCTCTGAAAAATATATATTTTTATACTCTTTACCCCCAACAAAAGGAAATAAAAGAAAAATCATAATTACTAAATAAAACAAATCTTTTTTAAAAAAGTACATACCTCCTAACAAGAAACATAAAATTAAATTTCCTACGATTAAAATAAGGTTTGTTTTTTTTACTGGAATATTACTTTCAGACCATATCAAAAACAGGGAAACAATAGACATTGATGCTGAGAAAGATAAAGAATAATATGAGGAAAGGGCTCTAATTATTTCAATGTTATTCCTAAAAAAACTACATACTGTTAAGTGTGCTGAATTCAGACAAGGATACCTCAAAGCTAAAAAATAAATTATCATGCAAATAACGGTTGAACATATCATAAAAAAAAGCATAATTTTAACTAATTGATTTTTTTTGCAAAAATAATTAAAAAAATATGTTATTAAAGACCAAAAAAAACATAAAAATATTGGTATTAAAAAGCTATTCTTAACTATCCCTGCCCCTCTAAACATCATAAAAATAGCATTAATACAAAATATTAATACGCATGTTTTTGTTAAAAGAACCTTCATTTTTTGCGAAAAAACAATAGTTTCAGAAACATTTACATCAGACATGTGAAATCCTTCGACTTATTTATAGAACCGATTGATATATAAAGAAAATTTACGAAAAATATATAATGAAAAAATGGAGAAGATATACAAAACTGTATATGACAAGAATCCTTCAAAAAAAAGACATAAAGATTGAAAAAAAATGTTATACTTTTTTGTAAGAAAAGAATCATAGGTTGCCCATATTATAGCAACACAAATGACAGGAGATAATAAATTTGCTAATATATAAAATCTTTTTTGTTCCCCTTGACTACCCAAAATTGCTTGAAAATACATATACAAAATAAAAGTGTTATTAAATAAAAAAACAACATGAATAAGGAAACCAACGGTAATGGAATAAATGAAAAAATAATTATCTAAAGAAAATTTTATATACCACGGATTATTAGAGGGAGATATAATATAATTTATTATCAAAATTCCTAATAGTATGCTGATATATATAATGAAAAATATTTGCCAATACGTATTTTTTATTTTATTTACTATACTTTCCTCATTACGAGAAAATATATAACTATAATTTAGGAAGATGTAGACACATAAAGAAATGGTTAAAGGCATTGTAGCCCATGAATATTGATTATTATACATAAATACCCAAATTTGCATACCCACACTATAACATAAACATATTATACAAAATATTTTATAGAGCCATCCATGTTGTGTTTTATTCTCTAAATCATACATAAACTTCTTAAAAGGATTCTTTTCAGAAAGTAATGGCGAGATTTTTAATTGAGATTCAAAAGTATCTTCATTCAAGTCATAATTATTCAACATATTAACAATTCCTTATTCTGTTCAACACTTATACCAGCGCCATTGCGGTATGGAGGTTATGAACGTTGCCCGAACCCGAGATGTTGGGCAAAGCCAGAACGGCTTCCGGTATTTCTGTCTGCAAATCGTCGATTGTCGCTTCCGGGTTGGTATCAAACCAAACGTCGGCTATGCTTCCGGTCGTTCCGTCGCTCTTGATGACCGTGCCGCTTTGTTTGTGCGCGTTGCCGTTGGCGTCAACAACTTCCTGGTGTGTGTAGTCAAGATCAATCCCCGCTATCCCGGCGCTTTCAAGCGTCAGCAACTCCCCCGAATCAACTTTACCGTTCGAGTTGCGGTCCTGCCAGATCATAATCTGGTTCCACGCTTCGATAGCATAAATACAATAAAAAAAATAAACAACTACAGATAGCAAAATTCCACTAGCGCACTGAAAAAAAAGAATATAATGATTTATTAGACTAGGATGAAATTCCAAATAAAAAACAAAAATGCTAACAAACCACATCAATATAAAAGTAAACACATACCTTTTAGGCATCTTTTCAGTATTTTTATTTTCCATGCTATTTCTTTTTATTATTTCCTTACCACTTTAAGTATGGTGCAATTTTTAATAGATATTATCAATAGAAAAATACAACTATTATTATCAGTTAAAAACATCACAACTTATTATTGTGTATTAACTGTTTATTTTTTCCTAATATTTTCAGAAATATAAAAAAGCGCTACACTAAAAAGTTTCACCACCTTTAGTAGAATTTTTTTTAAAAAAATATTACTAATTTGTAAAAAAAACAGCTGCTTTCCGCAACTGTCTTCAAAAAAAATGTATTTTTCACGCGACTCGGCCTTCACGAGACACAAATATTTCCCCAAAAACCGTTTCCGTCATGACCAAAATAAACCCCGATGAGTAACAAAGGCTCAATCAGGCCAAATTCCACAAAATCGATAACAACAAACAATTCAATAAATCCGACAATTGTAAAAACTTGCGAACCAAGTCTTTCAGTTCTCCGCTTTTATCGGTTGTAATTGCTTCGTGCAGATTATATTCGTTATAAGAAATCGGAATATCCATCGATTTTTTATTTTCGTTAGTATTTGCATCACTAAAATGCAACGTGTTCTTGTTTTTGGAATCACCGGTCGGTGATTTAGCTTCGGTTTCGGTTGATACGGAAACATCTTTTAAAGAAGGGTCAGCCGAGATTTTCTTCATACTTATTATTCCTATACTCAAGCAATTACAGATCATTATCTACGATCAAATAATAATTGCATATTTTTATTTGTCTCTATTTTTTAAATAAAAAATACAACTTTGTGTATAACATTCAATTATTTAACTTACTATAGGATGTAAAAAAGATTTTCATTCGCATAAAAATTGTTTTTAGTAAAATTTAGCTTGTTATCAATGAACAAAAGATTCGGAGTACAGGGCAAGATATATTTTATTATATAAAAGATGAAAAACAGAGTCGGCAGAGTTATCAACCGAAGCACAATCTATGATTAAAATAATTGACATTTTTACAAATACTTTTAAGCTAATTTTTATAATTAATCTACCCAAGGTTTAGTCTATGACGACGCATCTTCCTGCACTTGACACCGGTTTAGCCTGTTTTGCAATTCTCGCCAACTATTTTGAAAAACCGATCTCCATCGACCAAATTAAGCATAAATACGACCGCCGGACTTCACATTTTGAAGAATACGAACTGCTGCAACTGGCCAAAGAATTTTCTTTCAAGGCCCGATTTATTCAAACCGACTGGGAACGGCTCGATAAGATAACTCTTCCGGCAATTGCCCAAGCCGACGACCGAACCTATTTCGTCATCGGGCGTACAACTTCCGACAAAGTATTGATTCAGGACCCGCAATCGGGAAATCATCCGCAAATCTTAAGCAAAGAACAATTTTTGCAAAAATGGAACGGCAGGCTGTTGCTGATGACCTGCCGCGACTTTCTCAGCGGCAAAAACCGCAAATTTGACATTTCGTGGTTTATTCCCGCCGTGGTCAAATACCGGCGTCTGTTCGGCGAAGTGCTTCTGGCTTCGTTTTTTTTGCAGCTTTTTGCCCTGATCTCGCCGCTGCTGTTTCAAGTCGTTATTGATAAAGTTTTGGTCAATCGCGGACTGTCCAGCCTCGACGTTTTAATGGTGGCCTTGATTTGCATTTCCGTTTTCGAAACGCTTCTCGGCGCCTTGCGCACTTACACCTTTTCCCATACCACAACCCGGATTGACGTCGAATTGGGCGCCGGACTTTTCAAACATCTCATTCATCTGCCGTTGGCCTACTTCGGTGCCCGACGGGTCGGCGATACGGTTGCCCGCGTGCACGAGCTGGAAAATATCCGCAGTTTCCTTACCGGTTCCGCTCTCACGCTGATGATCGATTTTTTCTTTACCCTGGTCTTTTTCACCGTCATGTTTTTCTATTCGGCAACATTAACGTTAATCGTTCTGCTGTCTATCCCTTTTTATATCGTTTTGTCGCTGTTGTTCACCCCCTTGTTGCGCTCCCGGATCGACGAACGTTTCCGCCGCGGCGCCGAAAACCAGTGTTTTCTTGTCGAAGCGGTCTCCGGGGTCGAAACCGTCAAGTCGTTGGCCGTTGAACCGCAAATGCAACGCCGTTGGGAACAACAGTTGGCGGCTTACGTCGGCTCTTCTTTTCGCGCTTCGCACATTAACAACATTGCCGGGCAACTGGTACAATTGATACAAAAAATCACGATGGCCCTGACATTGTGGATCGGCGCTTCGTTGGTCATGAAAGGTGAATTGTCGGTCGGCCAGCTGATTGCGTTCAATATGCTCTCCGGGCGCGTTACCCAGCCGATCCTCAGGCTTTCGCAACTATGGCAAAACTTTCAGCAGGCAAAGATATCCATTGAAAAACTTTCGGATATTCTTAACAATCCGGCCGAAGACAACCAAAACGTATCCAAAGGCAGTCTCCCCGCCATCCGCGGGGAAGTCGAATTTCGCGACATTGTTTTTCGTTATCTTCCTAACGGGCCGGAGATTCTCAAAAAAATCAATTTTAAGGCCGGCGCCGGGCAAAAGATCGGTTTTGTCGGCCCCAGCGGATCGGGAAAATCTACGATTACCAAGCTTATTCAACGTCTCTATATTCCCGAAAGCGGCAAGGTTTTAATTGACGGCATCGACATTTCCACCGTCGACGTTGCCTGGCTGCGGCGCCAAATCGGCGTCGTTTTGCAGGAAAATTTCTTGTTTAACAAAACGGTACGCGAAAACATCGCCCTTACCAACCCCGCGGTTTCTGCCGAAAAAGTTATGGCGGCAGCCAAGCTGGCCGGGGCTCACGACTTTATCACCGAACTGCCGCAAGGATATGACACGCTGATTGAAGAACGGGGCGCATCGCTTTCGGGCGGTCAGCGCCAACGGATTGCCATTGCCCGCGCTTTGGTCAACAATCCGCGCATTTTGATTTTCGACGAGGCAACTTCGGCCCTTGACTATGAATCCGAAAAAATTATCCGCCGAAACATGGCGTCGATCTGCCGCGACCGAACCGTATTTGTCATCGCCCACCGGCTGTCTGCCGTCCGCGACTGCGATTGCATCATAACCGTCGAAAAAGGGAAAATTACCGAAACCGGAACCCATCCGGAACTGTTAAAACGCGGCGGCCGCTATGCCCATTTGTGGAACTGTCAGAGCGATACGGCCGAAACAACAAACGCTGCGGAGTAAGCCGATGCTGAACCAAATAAAAAAATATGCGGAAATTGTCCGTCTCGCCTTATTACAGGAGAAAAACGCCTCAACCGACAGAATCAAAAACATGAACTGCCTCGAAAGAGAATTTCTGCCCGCGGTCCTCGAAATTACAGAAACGTCGCCCTCTCCGGCCGCAAGATTGCTTGGCTGGGGCATTATGCTGATGTTTGCCGTTTTTGCCGTATGGTCGTTTTGCGGCAAAATCGACATCATTGCCACCGCACCGGGAAAACTTCTTCCGGCCTCAAACATCAAAACCGTCCAAACCCTTCAGGACAGCGAAATCGAACAAATCTACGTTCAGGAAGGACAATACGTTGAAGCGGGTCAGAAGCTGATCAAATTTGATCAAACCGAAGTGCAGGCCAACATCAACCGAATTCAAAACGAAATCACGGGATTGGAAATTTCGGTTGCCCGCCTCCAAGCAATGTTAAGCGGCGATCCGCTCGCAAATTTTGACTATCGCGACCATACCCACTCAGACCTGGTGCGTATCCACCAGAATCTGCTCAAAAGTCAGATCGCCGAAAAAAATGCACAAAAAGAAGTTCTGCAAGGTCAGATTGACAAAGCCGAAAAAGAAAAAGACACGATTGCCGCCGAACTGAACCGGATTGACAGGCTTTTGCCAAGTGTGCGCGAACGCATTGACAAAAAAAGAATATTGGTCGACAAGCAACTGCTCGCCCGGCTCACTTTTTTGGAACAGGAAGAAGAACTGACCAACCTGCAGGAACAGAGAAACGTTCAGATGAAGAAAATGGCCGAAACCGAAGAAAACATCAAATATTTTAAGAAACAATCCGCGCAATATCTGGCCGAATTTGACCGCAACCTGGCTCAGGAACTGACCGAAAGCAGCGAAAAACTGGAATCGTACCGGCAGGAATTGATCAAATATCAACAGGCACTGAAACGCACCGTCGTCAAAGCTCCGGTATCAGGCTATGTTCAACAGTTGGCCTATCATACGCACGGAGGCGTCGTCGAAGCCGCCAAACCGATCATGAACTTGGTCCCCGAAAACTATAAGCTTGAGGCCGAAGTCATGATTTTAAACCAAGATATCGGTTTTGTGCGCCCAAACCAGCCGGTAGAAATCAAAATCGACAGTTTTCCCTTTACCAAATACGGCACCGTCAAGGCAAAAGTCCGCCAAATTTCCGAAGACGCCGTCCAAGACGAAAAACTGGGGCTGATCTTTGCCGCACGCCTGACTCTCAGCGACAACACCATCCGCGCCGACGGCAAAACCATACGGCTCAAACCGGGGATGAGCATCACCGCCGAGATCAAAACCGGCAAACGCCGCGTTATCGAATATCTGCTCTCGCCGTTGATGAAATACCTTGACGAAAGCATGCGGGAAAGATAAAAAGCCTACACGGCCCTGCCGAGCAGTTTTTTCATCCGCAGCTGGTTGCGCACGGTTTTCTTTTCCTGTTTATATATTTTCCGTTTAGAGCCAAACGTCAATTTAGACAGCAAAATATATTTCAACAGTTTTATCCGTCCGGCCTCTTCCAAACCTTCCCTTTGCGCCATGAAAATTTTGCCTTTGCGGATGGCAAAACAATAATCCAACTCCATCCGGTTGGCTTCGGCGACGATCTGTTCCAGTTCTTCCGGCGAAAACAGGTCAAAAAACATAATGCTGATCTGGGTGCGGCAAAAATCGGATACGGCCGCCCGTTTTTCCGCCGGCAATTGCCCCCGACGCCAAAATTCGACAACAAAACGGCTTACCTTCAAGCGGTCGTATTTGTCCTTCGGCTTACGGTTAAAGTAATTGCTCATGATCGAATTGGGACGGATACGATAATTGTAGAGCTTTTGTTTTTCAAAATAAACGCTCTTTGACACCATGCCGTACAACGTCCAAAACACATCGTCGTCATGCTCGCACCCCTCCGGAAAACAAATGCCGTAACGATCGATCAGCTCTTTCTTGAATATCTTGTTCCACAACACGACCGAGGTTCGTTGACAAAGCCTGTCCGTCATTGCAAAACGACCGCTTAACGACGAATTGTAATGACTTTCGGAAATTTCCCGCTCGGCGCAATCGCAATCTTCCACCACCACATGGCAGCAGGCTACCGCCGTATCGGTATCTTCCGTCTTCATAATTTCGAGCATTCGTCGACAAAAGTCCGGCTCATACCAGTCGTCGGCATCACAAAACATAATATAAGGGGCGGAGGCATTTTGCAACCCGCGGTTTCGCGTCGCTGCCGGACCGGCGTTCTGCTGTCGCCATGCCCTGATCCGCTTGTCTTCGGCAGCATGTTTTGCAATATGCTGCCAGGTATCGTCGCTCGAACCGTCATCGATGCACAATATTTCGATGTCGGAAAAAGTCTGCCTGCACAAGGCGTCCAAACATTTTTCAATATATTGCCCGGCATTGTAAACCGGAATGATAACCGAAATTTCAGCCATTTTTTTCCCTTTTTCAAAGTCAACAAAGTTTATGCCAGAAAAAACACTTTTTCAGTTCCGCACCGGCTAGGCCGCTTTTTGCGCGTTTTGTTCCTGCATCCGATAGCAGCCCTTTATCCGCTTCAGTTCTCTTTTCAGCTCTTTTCTTTTCTGACGACACATTTTTCTTTTGCGCCCGAACATAATTTTTGACAACAATTTATATTTGGCATATTTCAGTTTTGTCAACAAATAATCGTCCACATAACCGACTTTTTCTTTGATTTCTTTTACTTCTTTCACTTGCGGCATTGAAAGATTGCGAAACAGGATTTCTTCGTAAAAAGGCGTCCGGCGGGCATATTTCCAAAACCAGCCGGCCATGTCATACTGAGGATAACGCCACGGCTTTTTGGAACCTGCAAAATGAACAATCTTGGCATTTTCCCTGCTCTTCTGATAAACCGCCAGCGTCTCAAACGGCAGCTGATCCGCATAATCCGGAGACCAGATCGGCAGATGGTATTCATAGTTCCATGCACCGTCCAGAAAATGAACGTCACCCTCAAAAATTACATTCAGAATATCCTGATCCACCATGTAAGGCGACTTAATCCGGCTCATTACCGCAATAAAACGTTCTTCCAGATCATAAGTGCGGATTTTTTCCAGCGACATGATCAACACTCCGGAATTAAAATAACACGCCGGGGTTTTTAAGCCTAAAGTTTTGTCGACATAGGCGGTGATATTAACGTCATTGTGATACATACGGATAATTTCGGTATCAATCACCGCCCCCAACGCCTCACCTTTGATATCCTCATGATAGAGGTTGGCAATATCTTCGGTCACGACCAAATCCGAATCAATATACAGAACCTTGTCATAACCGGTTAAAATTTTGGAAATGAAAATCCGATAATAAACGGCTTCGGAAAAATGCGCGGCAGTAAAGAACAAACCGCTCATAACCTTGCTGATATATTTTTGGATATCGACGAAACGAATGCTGAAATTGTCCCGCCCGGCAATCAGCTGCAAAAGTTTGCTCCGTTCCGCCGGAGGAACGCCTTTGGCAAGAATAATGATGTCATAGTTATACCGCTCACTCGCATTGTCAATAATCGACTGCACCGCCACCCCGGTATACAAAACATAGTTTTCGTCGGTAGACAAACAGACCGGAATGTTATTTTGTGCAAAAGCCGGTTTGATTTCGGGCAAAATATCGGTATCGTATACCAGGGTTTCCTGCAATTCGCAAACCTTATAACCTTCGCGTATTAAGCGGGTGATGTAAATTCCGCAAAGCCACTCCGCAATATAGGCCAGCGCCCGGGCTTCCTGAACGTTATAACCGGAAATGTCAACCTGCTCCCGAGCTTCGCCCAAAATATCGAACAACCATTCGCAATACCGATTGTAAATGTCTTTTTTCATGACAAAAACGTTGGTAAAAAAGGCATGGTCACCGTTATTGTAACTGACCGCGTCTTCCGCATATTCGGGATATTTCCGGTTAAGGATGTCAAGCACCCTTTCATAATCTTTGATATGCAGCTTCTTTTCCGAATTTTCATAGTGATTGTACGGCGTCAGGGTTCCGAGCTTTTTCAAATCGGTCCGTTCGGCAACCACTACGTCATAACGGCAAACAACGTTGGTGATGTTAAAATCGTCCAGATGATATTTGCTTATGTACTCGTCGTCGATTTTTTGTTCTTCTACAACCCCGTATTTGGTACTGTTGAACTTTTTGTTGAGATTAAACGACAAATGACGGCGATAATGCATAAAGCCGATATAATCCGGATTGCCGAGCTGATCCTGGTTCTTCCATGCCCAGTAAATCGCTGTCAGCTCATTCAAATAACGGTTCTCGATCGAGATGTTGTCACCGGTGTCGTCGCCGATCATATGATCAATCATCCATTGATAATTGGCCCGGTTGATCATCCCGTCTTTCGAAAAACCGGTTCCGAGCGCCCGCCCCAGATGTATCGGCACCAAAACTTCCGATTTCAACAACACTGCCGGTTTGTGGCAGCCGACCAAAATTTTAACTGACTTTTCGCACTTCATTCGTTTCAATCCTTTCATACAATTCTAACGCTCTTTTTACGGTTTCGTCCATGTTATAATACTTATAGTCTCCCAAACGTCCGACAAAATACACATTCGGACAGGCTGCCGCCTTCCGCCGGTATTTGTCGTACAGTTCTTGATTTTTCTGATCCGGAACCGGGTAGTACCGTTCGTTTTTTCCGGATATATAGGGCTGGGAATATTCTTCCGAGATCACTGTCTGCGCGGTTTCCTCTCCCAAATAATACTTATATTCGACACTGCGGGTAAAATCGTAGTTTTCGGGATAATTAATTTGCGGCCCGCTCTGATAATATTCCCGGTCAAACCGCCTGAAACGGATATCCAGACTGCGATAAGGAAGCTTTCCCAGTTCAAAAGAAAAGAACTCGTCAATCGGTCCCGAGTAAAACAACCGCTCATATAACGTTTTTTCGCGAATATCGGCAAAATCGGTGTTCAGTTCAACCCGGATCAGCGGATGATTCAGCATATTCTGCGCCATTTCGGTATAACCGCGCGCGGGTATGGCCTGATATTTGTCCTGAAAATAACGATTGTCACGGCTGACGTATACCGGAACTCTTCCGCTGACCGAAGGATCAAGTTCTTCCGGCGTAACCCCCCACTGCTTTATCGTATAACCTAAAAAAACCTTTTGATAGACATACTCTGCCAAAAATTCCAAATCGGGATCCCGGCTTTCGCGCAATTGCAAAATCGGCACTTTGTGATTGAACCCGAATTTTTTAATCAATTTGGCTTCCAGGTCCGTTGCCAATTTGTGCGGAAACACTTTATAAAGACTGTCAAGGTTAAACGGAATATTGACTTCTTCGCCGTCTATAACAGCCTTAACCCGGTACATAAAATAGTGCCAGTCGGTAAAACGGCTCAGATAATCCCACACTTCTTTATATCTGGTATGAAACACGTGCGGACCGTATTTATGGACGGTCACGCCGGACGAATCTTTATAATCGTAAATATTGCCGCCGATATGGTCCCTTTTGTCAATCACCAGCACTTCTTCTCCAAGCTGCGAAGCTATTCTTTCTGCCAACACCATGCCGGACAAACCGCAGCCGACAATCAAATTTTGTACTTTGCGCATTTTAATACTTCCTGTTTGTTTCCCATTGCCATGCCGATTTAATGATTTTGCCGATTGAATCATATACCGGCACCCAGCCCAAAACTTCGCGGGCTTTGCGGCTGTCTGCATACAGTCGGGCAGGATCTCCGGCACGGCGCGCCGCATATTCGACCGGACATTTACGGCCGCTTGCCTGCTCGGCTGCCGCAATAATTTCGTGCACGCTGGTACCGGTTCCTGTTCCCAAATTGAAACAGCCGCTGACAACACCGACTTTTTCCAGCGCCAGTCGATGCGCCTGGGCCAGATCTTCCACATGAACATAATCGCGAACACAGGTGCCGTCCGCCGTATCATAATCGGTTCCAAATACCTTCACGCATTCTCTTTCCCCTTTGACGGCTTTGAGTACCAGCGGAATCAGATGGGTTTCGGGCATATGGCTTTCCCCGATCTGCCCGTCGGCCGCGGCACCGGCCGCGTTAAAATAACGCAGACAAATATAATTCAGTCCGTAAGCCCGGCGATAATCTTCGAAAATTTGTTCAATCATCAATTTGGAACGCCCGTAGGGATTGATCGGCTTTTGCGGATGCGTTTCGTCAATCGGCAGCCGTTGGGGTTCGCCATAAGTCGCACAAGTGCTCGAAAAAACGATTTTATCAACAGACGCCGCCCTCATGGCTTCGAGCAAATTCAGCGTTCCGACCACATTATTGCGATAATATTTTTGCGGGTTTTCCATGCTTTCGCCGACATAAGCAAAAGCGGCAAAATGAATAACCGCATCTATTTCATATTTTTTGAATATCTTTTTGAGACTTTCCGTCTCCAGTAAATCGGCCTTTTCAAACCGAGCCTCCGGTGCCACCGCTTCCCGGTGTCCGTACACCAGATTGTCGGCGACCACACATTCATATCCTTTTTGCAGCAAGTGCCTTACCGTATGAGAGCCGATATATCCGGCACCGCCTGTCACCAGTATCATTAGTCTTTCTTCTCCTTAGTAGACGTCGTTTTGCAGTTGAGCCGGAACGAAAGCTCATTCCGGCTTTTTCAGATCCGCTATTCGGCAGCAACCGCTACCGCGGTTATTTCTTTGCGAAAATATTCAATAGTCTTGTCAAGTCCTTCGCTGAGCTTGATCCGGGGTTCCCAGCCCAATCTGGCGCGCGCCAGCGTAATATCCGGCCGACGCTGGGTCGGATCATCACTCGGCAATCCCATATAAACAACTTTTGAACCGCAGCCGATTTTTGCAACCACCATTTCCGCCAGTTCCCGAATTGTAAACTCCCCGGGATTTCCGGTATTAACCGGCCCTTGAAAATCTTTGGGGCTGTTCATCATCCTCACCATTGCTTCGATCAAATCGTCAACATAACAAAACGAACGGGTCTGATGACCGTCGCCGTAAATCGTGATATCCTCGCCGCGCAAGGCCTGACAAATGAAGTTGCTGACAACCCGGCCGTCATTCGGATCCATATAGGGGCCGTAGGTGTTGAAAATACGGATAACCTTAATATCCACCCCTTCATGACGCCAATAATCAAAAAACAGACTCTCGGCGCATCGTTTCCCTTCATCATAACAGGCACGGATACCGTTGGGATTGACGTTTCCGCGATATGTTTCCACCTGAGGGTGAACCAGCGGTTCGCCATAAACTTCGGAAGTGGAGGTCTGTAAAATGGTTGCGTGATGTTTTTTAGCCAATTCCAACATATTGATCGCCCCCAACACACAGGTTTTTGTTGTCGTGATCGAGTGTTTGCCCTGATAGGCGGGCGGACTTGCCGGACAGGCCATGTTATAAATCTGGTCCAAATGTTCGTCGACTTCCAGCGGCTGACAGATATCGTGGTTAATAAATCTAAAATTAGGATGATTCAGAATATCCTTAATATTCGAAAGGCGCCCAGTGTAATTATTGTCTACGCAGATAACCCGCTGTCCTTCACCAATCAACCGATGGCACAAGTTAGCGCCCAAAAAGCCGGTTCCGCCCGTAATAAGTATTGTCTTCATGATTTCCTCTTAAATTTTGTCCCTTACTCTTCCGGTTGTATATGCACTGTACTTGTTTGTGCATTCTTTCTGCTGCCCGTATGTTCTACCTGCTTTGCCGGCAATTCATACAACGGATGCAAAAAACAAAACGGCCAACAACCTGTTATTGCTTACAGCAAGATAGTTTTGCATCTTTTAATGGAAACAATTAAATTATCCCCGCTAAAGTTAACATTCGCTAATATAAGACCCAATTTTCTGAATTCATCGGTACTCAAAAATATTTTTTTAAAATTTATTGTTATTAATTGATCTTTCGTATTAATTTTTTTAAATACAGAAAAACACCCCCGATTTTCGGGGGTGTTTTTTGTGTGCTTGTGTTTGGTCCGGTTTACCAGCTGTAGCTGAGACCCAAACCGAAGGTCGAGGCTTTGTAGTCGTCGCCGAAGGTGTGGTTGGCCCAACCGTAGGCCGACAACTGTTCGGTGAAGCCGTAGCGGCCGCCGAGTTCAATCCGGCCCAGCGTCTGGTCATCCAAGGTGCTGACTTTGCCCAAACCGGTGATCCGAACTTCGTCGCCATCGGCAATGGTTTGTACAACACTCGGTTTGACGTAAACGTTGGCATAGCCTTCGTCCATTACAAACGCCTTCGTCAGTTTAACGCCAGCTTCCAACTCCAACTGACGCAAGGTGTTGTACTTCGCAATCTTGCCGGCACTGTCGGTGGCGTCGTCGTAATCAACCTGAGTATAGAAGGCGCCGACACTCGGGGTCAGGTACAGGGTTTTGTTGATCGCATAGTCATAACCCAACTCAACGCTGCCGCCGAACTCGGTACCGTCGGTATCCGACTTGATGCCGTCTTTGGTCTTCAGATCAACTCTCTGAATGCCGCCGTATACGGTGGCAAAAGTCCACCAGTTGTTACGGTCATAACGGTAATACAAACCGGCCAGATACGAATCAATGTCAATCTCAGATCCAACGGTCGAGTAATGATGCTTGCCGTCGCCGTTCATGTCGTAATTACCCTTGCGGTAAGACAGGAACAGACCCAGCTTGTTGTTGAGATCATGTTGCAGGTCGCCGCCGGCTTCAATGCCCCAGACGTCGGCATCAACATTGACCAACGCTTCGTTTTCCGAAGTTTGGTAAACCGCGTTCGCCCACAGGGTATTGAACGCCTGACCGTTCCAGTAGCTGTCATAGAAGCCGCAGCCCGGGCAGTAGAAACGACGTCCCTGAACCTGGCGGCTGATGTTGCCGATCATGCCTTTGGTCTGCTCTAACGCCGCTACCGGCAGTCCCTGATAAGCCATCACCTCCGGTGCCACTTTACGATAATCAACCGATGGCGTCGGAACGTCAGGAACATCAGGGACATCCGGAACGTCCGGTTCTTCCGGTTCAACATACTTGTCCGGATTCTCTTCGTTATTCATGGTCAAGCCCCACTGATTGCTGTTCTCGGCCCGTTGCGTATAGTTGACGTCAAACAGATACGGGCTCTTGTAAACGCGCGAGACCACAAACGAACCCTCGTTACCGGTGGTGTCGTTTTCCGATTCTGCAAACAAAATCTCGCCTTTGCCGCGGATGTCGGCATCGGACGAAGCATGAACGATCAGCTTGGTCACCCCTTCAACATCACCGGCAACATGCAGTTCGTCGGCTTTCATATTGTCGGGATCAACGTCGATATGCATAAAGCTGTCGGTTGCCGAATAACCTTTCAGTTTCACTACATCCAGATAGCCGTTGGCAAGATCGAACACCGCGTTGTTCAACGACAAAACGGTCACCGCATCAGCATCGCGGTTGGCAGTGCCGTCAGCGTTCAGCGAGGCAACAAACGCGCCCTTGCCGTCCCAGTTTTTGGCCGTTTGGTCGTCGTGCTCATAAGCGCCGAAACGCAAAGTGGTATTTTCAACCTGAACATCGGCAGCATTGACAAGATCGTTGTTGATCGCCACATATTGCGTCGTGGTACCGGTATCGGCGTTAACGGTATCGTCACCTTTGAAAACATAATTACCGCCTTCCATATTGTCGTTGATTGCCCACGCGCCGCCGCCGGTGGTATCAAAGGTGATCACCGGTGTTCCCGAACCATACACCGCATTGTAAACTTTCCCGCGGGTTGCATCTTCGGCATAGTTCCCCGACATAAAATGGACGTCCGAACCCGATGCAAAAGTCATATTGACCGGCGTATACACCGCACCGCCGACTGTAGCAGAGTTGTCAATAAAACTGCCGTTGATTTTTCCGACGGTCACATTCCGTTGATTATAGATTGCGCCGCCGTTTCCTTTGGCCGAGTTACCGATAAAGTCCCCGTCAATATCGCCGACGGTTTTACTTATATCGCTAAAAATTGCCCCCCCGTCTTTTTCAGCCGAGTTGGCAATGAAGTTACCGGTAATATTAAAAACCTTATTATGATTTCTAATCGCCCCGCCTTCTTCTTTACTCGAGTTATTGACGAAATTGCCGACAATTTCCGTAATAGTTCCCATGCCGCCGTTATAAATAGCACCGCTGTTGCCGATAAAATCGCCTTCAATTTTGCCGATAATTCCCTCGTTGGCAATAGCGCCGCCTTCCCTTTGGGCGGAGTTGGCAATAAAATTGCCGGTAATATTGCCGACCGTGCCTACACGACCGGCGCCTCCGTTATAAATGTAAATGGCACCGCCCATAGTCCCGCTGGTAGAGTTGGCAATAAAGTCTCCGACAATATCGCCGATGACACCCGGATTATAAATAGCCCCGCCCGCAGAAGAGGAGTTGGAAAGGAAATCGGCAGTTATATTACCGAGAGTTCCTTCATTATTGATAGCACCGCCGCTTCCCATGGCAGAATTGCCGATAAAACGACCGGAAACGTTACCGATTGTCGCCGTTCTGTCATTGTGAACGGCACCGCCGCGTCCGCTGCCCGGCGCCTGACCGGCAATATTGCCGATGAAATTGCCGGTAATGTTACCCATGGTTGCGTTTTTATCATTATAAATTGCTCCGCCATGTCCCAGTTGATCGGCTCTGGCCAAACCAGTATAGTTAGCAACAAAATTACCATTAACATCTCCGATTGTTCCCGCATTATAAATGGCACCGGCACCATTGGGAGCATAATCGTATATAAAATTGCCGGAAACGCTGTCAATCGTATTTTTATTCTCTATACCGCCGCCCTTGCTAAATCCTCTTTTAATACGTACGAAATCGGCATCAACGTCACCGGTGAGCTTTGTTTGTGTGGAAGTGTATTTGGTCCGGTTGGGATCATCGGTATAAGTATATTTAAAATACTGAGTTTCGCCGTTGGGAAGATCAACTTGGACCGTATCCGCTTCTTTAGCCGACACTTTTTCCCAAGAAATGTTTCCGGCGGTTGAGAATTTATCCTGAAGCAGGGATATTTTATAATATTTGGTTGTCAGCTTGCCTTCTGCATCTGCTTCCTGCACGGTAAAATTATAGTCATCTTCCGATCCTTCGCTGTATGAAAACGAACTGTCCGGTATCGACGCAACATTAAAACCATACTTGACGCCGTCAAGTTCAAAAAAACCATCGGCGCTTTCCTTCAGCATTCCCGCCGAAGTTCCGGCCAAAGTGGTCAACAAGCCGGCATCATCGCCGATCGGCGTAAAGTAGTAATCTTTGTCGCCGATTTCCACTTTCACCGCGCCTTCCGGCAAATCACCGCTCAGCTCGGTCAGGTTATAGGTTTCCGTAATGGTTGGTAAAACAGTTCCGGCCTCCGATTTCAAATTATCCAAAGTCGGGGTTAGAGAGGCGGCAATCGCCGGCGCACTCAAAAAAGTGGTCGCCGTTAATGCAATTGCCCAAGAAATATGCTTATTCATTCACGCAATCCTTATCTAAATGCATTTAAACGTTCATTTTTTTGATACGTGGTCAATCTATAATAATTTTATTTTTAAATCAACCGCAAAGGCTCGGAAATTGGAACTTTTGTTTGTTTTTTTCAAAAAAACAAGTGACTACATTTATCTATATCAAAAAAATGAACGTTTTTTTGATACACCTAAAAACCACAAAAATAAAAACCGCCTTTGCAGGCGGCTTTTTACTGGTCGGGACAGACGGATTCGAACCATCGGCATCTTCTCTTGCTTATAAGCTCTGCCCTCTGGGCAATCGCTAATGCGCTGCGGTCACTTGTCTTGTAACTTTTGCCAACTTCGCTCCCGCTCGTTTGCAAAATAACAAGACTTCGCCTGTCGTCGAAAAAACTTCCACCGGAAGTTTTTTCTTCCTCCAGCCCAAAGCAAGCGCAAACGCTTTGCTAAATGGAAGCAAGATGCCTTACACAAAATAAAAACCGCCTTTGCAGGCGGCTTTTTACTGGTCGGGACAGACGGATTCGAACCATCGGCATCTTGCTCCCAAAGCAAGCGCTCTACCAGGCTGAGCTATGTCCCGTTATTAATTTTATACTTTATAATAATTCCTCTCCCCCCCTGGCTTTGCTCGCCCTGTTCGTTTTCTAAAATTTACAGCCGACTTTCGTCTGCCGTAAATTTAACAAAACTTCACCTGTCGTCGAAAAAACTTCCGCCGGAAGTTTTTTCTTCCTCCAGCCCAAAGCAAGCGCGACTGGCAGGCTGAGCTATGTCCCGTCGGGGTTTTCTTATAATTAGCCCGTAAAGAAATATTTTGCAACATTTTTTTAACGTTTCATCAACAATCCGTGATCGTTAAAACTATATACCAAATTTTTACTGACAATAAAATGATCAATCAAACGAATATCAACTGCCGACAATGCACCCTCAATCTTGCGCGTCACTTCAATATCCGCTCGTGACGGCGTCACATCGCCCGAGGGATGATTGTGAACCAAAATCAAGGCTGTTGCCCCTTTTAAAACCGCGGCACGCATCACCTCTCCGGGATGAATCGCAACCGCGTTGACACTCCCGCGTTGTTGCACCTCTTCGCCGATAATCCGGTTTTTGGCATTAAGAAAAATCACGCGAAACTCTTCTCTTTCCTTATAACCCGATGCCGCTCGACAATATTCCATAATCGAATCGAAACTGGTCAAAACCGGCGCTTCGGTGGCGCTTAACTTTTGCCAAGACATTCTCAAGGCAGACTCCCGGACAATCTTAAACACCAGCACCGAACTTTCTTTCAAATCTTTAAAAGTCATCAACCGGTCGTCGGGCGCAAACAGAACTTCGGCAAAACCGCCGAATTCTTTGACCAGAGCTTTAGCCAGCGGCTTGGTGTCCTTTCGCGGAATAGCCAACGTCAACAGCAGTTCCAGCATTTCATAATCGGCCATATCCTGACCGCCGCCAAGCTTAAAACGTTCTTTAAGGCGCTGCCGATGACCAATGTAGTCGGGAGTCTCTTCTTTCATTAAAGTCCTTATTTATACGGAGGTTTATCCAAACCTTTCGGCGAATAAGTAAACACTTCATAACCGTCTTTTGTCACGCCGAGAGAATGTTCAAACTGGGCAGAAAGCGACTTGTCCCGGGTGACCGCCGTCCAGCCGTTAGACATAATAAAACCGTCTTTTTTGCCGATATTGATCATCGGTTCAATTGTGAAGAACATTCCTTCTTCCATTACCGGCCCGGTTCCCTTGCGGCCGCAATGCATAACGTTGGGACTGTCATGAAAAACCCGTCCCAAACCGTGTCCGCAGAACATATCCACCACCGAATAGCCGTACTTGTGGGCATATTCTTCAATCACCGCGCCGATATCGCCGAAATGCGCACCCGGACGCACCGCCTCAATCCCGCGCATCATGCATTCATAAGTTACGTCGCACAGACGGGTTGCTTTCAGTTTGGGCTTTCCGGCATAATACATCCGGCTGGTATCGCCGAACCAACCGTCCAGAATAACTGTCACGTCAATGTTCAAAATGTCGCCGTCGGCAAGTTTGCGGTCATCGGGAATGCCGTGGCAAATAACATGGTTGATCGAAATGCAGCTGGATTTCGGATATCCGTGATAATTAAGACAAGCCGGCACGGCACCGTGGTTCTCAATATAATTCCGGCACAAATCGTCAAGTTCTCCGGTGGTTACGCCGACGGTGACATAATCCGTGATATAATCCAAAACTTCTGCCGCCAACTTGCCGGCCCGACGCATTTTTTCAAAATCCTCAGGATTGTAAACAACAATTCCGTCTTTGGTTTTTCTTGTCAATTTAACCGCTCCTTTAATATATTTTTGCCCTATTATTTACACCCCGCGCAACTTTTTTGCAACAGCTTTTCTTGAATATCTACATTTATTGCTTATATGACAATCAACTGTTACGGGAGGATCAAAATGGCTGATTTACGCAAATTTCTCTACTGTTTTTTTATGACTCTGCTCACCCTTATTGTCGGTGCCTATTTTAACTATGAGGGCGTAAACAGCTGGTACCAAACGCTCGAAAAACCCGTATTAACGCCGCCCGATCAGGTGTTTCCGATCGCCTGGGGACTGATTTATCTGACAATGGTCTTTGCCTTTTACTTTGCTTTTAAGGCCACAACTTCGAGAGAAAGCATCAGCCGTACCAACAATTTTTTTATCAATCAGCTTTTTTTGCACATTTTGTGGAATTTTGCTTTCTTTTATACCGGTTACATCGCTCTGGCGCTGCTTGTTCTGATCGTGTTGGACATCGTTGTTTTCCGTACCATTTACTGGTTCTTTCAAATTTCGCCGGTTTCCGCGTGGCTGCTGATTCCGTATCAAGCATGGCTGCTGTTTGCTACCTGGTTAAACGCCGGGTTTGTCTACCTCCACGGATTTGCCGTAACTTTTTAGGAAAATCTGCTAAATTTCTATGGACAGTTAAACAAGATTGCATTAAAAGTTAGGGTTAGTTTTTAAGACACTTTTTAATGTAATTGGAAAGAAATTGGTTATGACGACGACTGTAAATCAGATTAGAAGCACTTTTCTCAACTATTTTGCCGACAACGGACATAAAATTGTCCCGTCATCCCCGCTTGTGCCCGACAACGATCCGACCCTGATGTTCACCAACTCGGGTATGGTACAGTTCAAAAATATCCTTGCCGGCAACGAAACCCGCAGTTATACCCGTGCCGCATCCTCGCAAAAAAGCGTACGCGCCGGCGGCAAGCACAACGACCTTGACAGCGTCGGCTACGACGTCCGCCACCACACTTTCTTTGAAATGCTCGGAAACTTTTCGTTCGGAGATTATTTTAAAGAAGGTGCCATTTGTTATGCATGGGAACTGCTCACCAAACATTTTGACATCCCGGCCGAAAAATTGGCGGTAACCATTTACCATAATGACGAAGAAGCTTATCAATTGTGGAAAAAGATCTCCGGACTGTCCGACGACCGCATTATCCGCATTGCCACCAAAGACAACTTCTGGCAAATGGGCGACACCGGTCCCTGCGGTCCGTGTTCCGAAATTTTTTACGACCACGGTCCCGAAGTCTGGGGCGGTCTGCCGGGCACTCCGGAAGAAGACGGCGACCGTTTCATCGAAATTTGGAACCTGGTGTTTGACCAGTTCGAAGACTTGCCCGACGGCAGCCGGATCAATCTCAAAAAGCCCTCCATTGACACCGGCATGGGGTTGGAACGTATTGCCGCCATTTTACAGGGCGTTCACTCCAACTTTGACATCGACCTGTTTCAAAATCTGATCAAATCGGTGGCCGATTTGGCCAACTCCGATCCCGAAGGACCGCTCAAGGCTTCTCACAACGTCATCGCCGACCATCTGCGTTCGGCCGCCTTTTTGATTGCCGACGGCGTGCTGCCTTCCAACGAAGGCCGCGGTTATGTTTTGCGCCGCATCATGCGTCGCGCCATGCGCCACGTCCACCTGCTGGGCGTGCGGGAACCGATGATGTACAAGCTGTTGCCCTCATTACAAAAGGAAATGGGCGAAACCTACCCCGAGCTTTATCGTGCCGAGGCTTTGATCTCCGAAACCCTGAAAACCGAAGAAAGCAAATTCATCCGCACCCTCGAAAAAGGCTTGCGTTTGCTGGACGACGAAACCGCCGGTCTGAAAGAAGGCGATACCCTGCCCGGCAAAACCGCGTTCAAGCTTTACGATACATACGGTTTTCCGCTTGACCTCACTCAGGACGCTCTCAAGGCCAAAAACATTGCCGTCGATACCGACGGTTTTGATCAGGCAATGGAACAACAACGCAACGAAGCGCGCAAAAACTGGGCCGGCTCCGGTGACGAAGGAATTGAAAAAATCTGGTTTGAACTGTTCGACCGGTTCGGCAAAACCGAATTTCTCGGTTACAGCGCCCTTAAAGCTGACGGACAGGTAACGGCACTGGTCCAAAACGGACAACAGGTTGAACAAGTTGACAACGGCGAATTTTATCTGATTGCCAACCAATCCACCTTTTACGGTGAATCCGGCGGTCAGGTCGGCGATATCGGACTGATCAAAGGCAACGGTTTCACCATTGAAGTGACTGACGCCAAAAAGAAAATCGACGGCATGATTGTTCACAGCTGCAAAATGATTGAAGGAACCGTAAAAACCGGCGATATTGCAAGTTTTGAAGTTGATTGCGACAACCGGGCACGGATCCGCGCCAACCATTCGGTAACCCACCTGCTCCATCGGGCTTTGCGCGACATTTTGGGAGATCATGTCACCCAGAAAGGATCTTACGTCTGCGCCGGCCGGGCACGTTTTGACATCTCGCATCCCAAACAAATCACCGCCGAGGAAGTGCGCCGTGCCGAAGACATCGTCAATGCTGCCGTTCGCAAAAACTATAAGACCGTAACCCGCATCATGACTCCGGACGAAGCCATCAAATGCGGCGCGATGGCTCTGTTCGGCGAAAAATACGGCGAAACGGTCCGGGTCGTCAGCATGGAAAACGACCGAGAGACCTTCTCGCGTGAACTCTGCGGCGGCACCCACGTCAACTCGACCGGAGACATCGGCTATTTTAACATTGTCAGCGAAAGTGCCGTTGCCGCCGGCATCCGACGGGTTGAGTTTGTCACCGGACACGCTGCCGAACAATATGCACAGGATATTGAGGACAAACTGCATCATATCAGCCAAATATTGAAAACCAACCCTCATGACCTTGAGGCTCGCATCAATTTGCTGCTGGAAGACAAAAAAAGACTGGAAACCCAAATTCTTAATATCAAAAAACAATTTGTCAGCCACAAAACCGCCGACAATCAGGACAAAATTGAAACCATCAACGGAATCAAATTTGTCGCCAAACAAATCGACAATGTTCAGGCCAAAGAATTGAAAGCGTTCGTCGACGAGATCAAGGAACAGATCAAAAGCGGCATTATTGCCCTTTTCAGCTGCAATGACGGCAAAGTTTCGGCCGTTATCGGCGTCACCGACGACCTAACCGCTCAATATTCGGCCGTCAGCCTGATCAAGGAAGTGGCACCGTTTATCGGCGCCAACGGTGGCGGCGGCCGTCCCGACATGGCTCAGACCGGCGGCGCCGAAACCGGCCGCCTGAACGAAGCAATGGACGCGCTGCGTCGAATCATCTGACAACTTTCTGCAACGGGATAAAAGTATGTTTAAGCCACTCAAAATACCGGTAAAATTTAAAAAAATCAACCTGTACAATCGGTATTGGCAAGCTCAGGATTATCACCTGCGCGATTATTTGCATACTTTTACCCGCCAGTTAAAAGTTGATGTTAACAAATCGTTTCGTCGCGAATTGTACCGAAAGCTGATCCACCTGAGTTCTTTATGGATTCCGCTGACCATCTATTTCATTCGCGAAGAAATTGCGGTCGGCTTGTTTACCCTCATCTTTATCGGCAACGGATTGCTTGAATACGGAAATTTCAAAAAATGGAAGTGGGCAAGGATCATCTTCGGAGGCCTGTTTTCCAAAACCCTGCGCCGTAAAGAAAGCGCCCGCAGCCACTTTCAGTTTACCGGTTCGATGTACGTCATGTCGGCCGCCGTTCTGAGCACCGTTTTTTTCACCAAGCCGGTTGCCGTCATCGCCATGACGGTCATGCTGGTTTCCGACGCCTGTTCCGCCTTGTTCGGCAAAGCATACGGCACCCGCCAGATATATCACAACAAATCTCTTGAAGGAACAACGGCTTTCTTTGTCAGCGCCCTGTTGATCAATATGCTGTTTCATAATCTGGAACCGTTTGGCTATGTCAGCGTAATTGCCTGCGTTCTGGCCACTTTAGCCGAAGTTTACGAAGAAAAAACCCGGATTGACGACAATTTGGCCATTCCGCTGGTGATCGGCTTATGCCTGACTTTTCTCAACTAAACCACCGCCCCATGAAACTGTATCATTACATAAGCAAAGGAAATTCGGCGCTTGAGGGCGGTATCCTTTCTTTCGCCAACAATCCGCAGGCAGACCTCAGTTATTATTACAAACGTTCCGGTGCCGATACGCATCAGGGAATCGTCCGCTGGATGGAAAGCTGCTTCAGCGGCCGCAGCCGGGGCATCAGAGCTTTTACGGAACCGATACGATGGACAGAAAACAGTTTGTGCTTAAAAAAGTTTATTGAAAATGCAGACGTGTTCGCAATCGATCTCGAAGCCTTGGAACGCGACAATCTGTTAGAAGCCGTGTATGTCAGCCCGCCGGTGTCCGAAGTTCCCGGCATCAACGAACAAAACACTTTCGACGAGATACTCTTCAAACTAAACGGCACCAATGAGATCAGCACTTCTCCGGTCGACTGGAACGCCTGCAACGATAAACTGGGACGCCGGTTTGCTTATGTCCGCTATTATCTGATCATTATCAAAGGCGGCATTATTCCGCCGCAATACATCACCAAAGAATAATAATCTGTCTTATCCCCTGACAAAAAGCGGACCGTCTTTACAAAGACAGCCCGCTTTTCATTCTAATACCGAATTTGTTTTACTGCTGTTCAAGATCTCTTACGGATTGAACAAATTCCTCAAAACTGCCCGACTGTTCAAACAGATCAAAATTGTCATCCACAAATGCGCAATACTCCTGCGGTGACAGCAGCCGGTCATATTCCGGTTTCCATGCCAAATCATTGACATCTTTTCCTTCTTGATGCGCCAACTCAAGCATAATCAAAAGCTTGCGTTCATCATCAAACTCTTGGTCGATGCTCTTTTTGTAATTTTCCAAAATATTTCCCAGCTGTGTTTTAAAGGACTGATCTTTGTTTACCCATTTTTCCACCGCAGCAATCTCTGTCTGATAGGCGGTATGAAACTGTTCGGGAAGCTTCTTTAAGTCCACGCCCTGAGCATGGCAATAACGGCCGATCAAATTTGAATAACGTTCGACAACACCATACGAAAAAGCTATTTTTCCTCTCTGTTCTACCGTCAACCGGTTGTTAAACAGATAAAAATAACCGCCGGCAAAACTCAAACCCAAAAAAGCAAGTACCACTGCCAGATCACGGACATAATTCGCGCGACCGGCCATTTGGTGTTTATGACGGTAGTTCTCGATTCGGAAAGCGCTCAGGGTTGCACCGACAATAATTACCCACCAAATAATTAAGATGATCGGATTTGACTTTGGGTTATTGAGATTCATATACAATGCGCCGGCTTTATCAATCGTATAAAGCAACGCAAACAGCAGCAAAGACCAGCGATACCCTTTTACGTTAAGATACAATAACGGGCACAAAACAAAAGAATAGATTGCCGCATTTTCATAATTGCCCACGACTACCGCGCTTACCCAGGTCAAAATCAGAACAAGTGCCGCCGGCCAAAAACGCGAAGACGCATACCATTTGGTTTGTTGATAGTTCTCAGCACTTTCACGAATATATTCCCGATCCGCCCACAAAGCGGCGCTCATCCAAAGTCTGTTTTTTTCTTTTTTTGCCTCAGGCTGTTGTTGATCATTATTTTCAGTCATATTAAAATTCCTAGTCTTTTTTTAGTTTCATGTATTCGGGAGAAAAACCGTGCGGATGCCGGGCTCGAAGTTTTTCCACATTGTGGCGGATAACGTCATCCCAACCGACGTTCAAGGCAATTGCGGCTTGCGCAACATACCAACAAACATCACTCAACTCGTCAATCAGTTTCTGCCGGTTTTCTTCATTGAGTTCTTTGCCGTGGAATTTGAGTTTTTTCCACAGATCGCCGATTTCTCCCGCTTCGCCGCACAAACCGGCGGCAGCCATATCCATTCGCGCAAAATTGCCGTTCAGCCATTTTGAAAGCTCTTGTCCGCGTTCCAAGAAAGCGTCATCTTTCTTCCCCAACGGCGAAGCAACCTCATCGACGAATTTGGAATATTCATCAAAAAATTTCTTTATATCATCCATTTAATTATCCTTATTAAACTGCAACTTTAGCTTTTATCGCTTCGTAGCAATGATAATCCACCAGCTCAAAATCTTCATATTTAAACTGATTGATGTCTTTGATTGCCGGATTAATTTTCATCTGCGGCAAATCCAGAGGTTTGCGTTGCAACTGTTCTTTCACCTGATCAAAATGATTGTGATAAATATGCGTGTCACCGAGAGTATGTACAAATTCTCCCGGCTGCAGACCGCAAACCTGAGCAATCATCATCGTAAGCAACGCATAGGAAGCAATGTTGAACGGCACACCGAGAAACATATCGCAACTGCGCTGATACAACATACAGGACAGTTTGTTGTCGGCAACATAAAACTGAAACATCATATGACACGGCGGCAGACGCATTTCGGCGATTTTGCCGACGTTCCAGGCCGAAACGATCATACGGCGATCATTGGGATTATGCTTAAGCTTTTCAATCACTTCCGCCAGCTGATCGATACCCTCGCCGTTCCAGTTGCGCCACTGCGAACCGTAAACCGGTCCCAAATCGCCGTTTTCGTCCGCCCATTCGTTCCAAATCCGCACACCGTTTTCCTGCAAATAACGGATGTTGGTTTCACCTTTGATAAACCACAACAATTCGTGAATAATGCTTTTGAGATGCATTTTTTTGGTTGTCATCAACGGAAAACCCTTTTGCAGGTCAAACCTCATCTGGCGCCCAAACACCGATCTGGTGCCGGTGCCGGTACGATCCATTTTATCAACACCGTTTTCCAGAATATCATTAAGCAAATCTAAATATTGCTGCATCAATCCAGTCCTTCTTCAATAGCTTTGACAATTCTTTTAAGCACGTTCTGTTCGACAAACTCTCCTTTACGAACCAGGATTCGAGTCGTAATATGATCCAACTCATAATCGCGGGAGATTTGCCGATAATTTTTATTTAAACTTTCAACACAGGGAGTTATGCAAACCTTTTCACCTTTAACATCAGGATCAAGAGGGCCGTGATAAACACAATCGACCACAATTTCCGGCATCAGTTTGGCCCCGCCGGTCATAAACAGCTTATAAACGGTGGCACCGCCGGCAATATACAAATCCTCGTCCCATTCCTTGAACAAATTAACGTCGTTAACCACAGCGTGCTTTTCGGGATCAGAGACCTGATAAGCCGCATCCAGCGTCAACACGTAAATTTTGCGGTTGGGAAGCGTACGGTTGGGAAAACTTTCGTAGGTCGTCTGCCCCGCAACCAGGCTTTGGCCTTCGGTGATGCGGCGAAACCGCTGAAAATCCGACTTTACATGCCACGGGATTTTCGGCCCGATACCGATAACATTATCGTCTTGATGACGGCACCAGATTGCGACTTTGGTCATTTTTTCCCTTTCATTGTGCTTTTACGACCGCAATTTTAACACCTCGGCGTCGCTTGACAAGTCCGTCGCGCAAGTTATCACACAATTATTTATGCAAACCACTTGCAAAATATCTTTTAATCGCCTAAAATATAAGTGTTGAGCAATCAACTATGACACTAGAGGCTGTGTGGAATAGATATTCTGGACCCGGGGGCAGTACCCGGCGCCTCCACCAAAATTTTCAACGGGGGCGAGACAGGATTGACAGGGTATAATAAAGGCATTTTGCTGTGTTCGGTGAGATACCACCGTTATCGGTTCAAAATAAAATGAATGCTAACGATAATGAATTAGCACCTGTTGCTTTGGCTGCTTAATTGGTAGCTGCAACAAACGCAAATCCTCATAACTATGGTTAGTTGTGAGTGGGGAGTGAGCCACCCAGCAACAGAACGGCTCATTTTTTAAGTTTAAAAAGAGGAAACGGCCGCAAATGGAAAAATATTTAAATGAAATCAATTATGACCGCTTGGTGGAAAACGCCCTGAAACATGTCGTCATTGATGCTTTAAAAATTGTTGAAAAACAAGGCCTGCCCGGCGACCATCACTTTTATATCGCTTTTCGTACCGACTATCCGGGGGTGCAGATGGACGAACTGATCCGCAGTCAATACCCCAAAGAAATGACTATTGTGCTGCAAAACCAGTTTTCCGACCTCAAAGTCGGTGCCGCCGGTTTCAGCGTTACGCTCAAATTCAGCCGCGTTCCTTATGTTTTGGAAATTCCTTTTGCCGCGGTAACCTATTTTGGCGATCCGAGTGTCCGTTTCGGCATCAGTTTCGGCAGCGAACTCGACAGCAACACCCCCGAAGCCGAAGCGGCGCCCGCCCGTAAAAACGCCGACGTGGTCTCTATCGACGCTTTTCGGAAAAACGGCAATGCTTAAAAAGTCGGTTATCATCGCCGGACGCCACTACACCAGCATTTCGCTCGAAAAAGAGTTTTTTGACGAGTTGATTAATATCTGCAGCCGCCGCAATATTTCCCTCAATCAGCTGATCACGGAAATAGATACCGGACGAAGCGAAAAAAACAACCTTTCATCGGCCGTACGCATCTACGTCCTCAATCATCTCAAAAAGCAAATTTCGGCTTAGCGTTCATAATAAAGATTGCTTACTCTTCCTTTTTGCATTAACATGTTCTTTATTATAATTTTCAACAAACGGGACTTGAGTCATGGCAAATTGGTTTTCCAGAATGTTTCTGGGTTCGGTCGTAATCGGTTCTCTTTCAGGTTCCGCGGCACAGGCTGCCGATAACAGCTACTCGGACGTCCGGACCGATCCGGTAGAAATTCCGGCAGACGTCCGTAAAGGGCTTTCACATATTCGGATCTTTAAAAACGTCATCCCGATTGATCGCGATACCCCTCTTCCCGGCAGTTGGAACGGCGGCGGTTACAATCAGGAAATAAAAGCCCACTACGACCATTCGCATCGCAGAGTGGTTTGCCAAACCTATTCCGTCAGTGATCAGATTGCCTATCTTCGCGCGCGACATCACGATAATCAACTCCCGCGTAACGATTTCACTGCCGCCTTACAAGAATTTCAGCAGATGTTAAAAGCGGTCAAATATCCCGGCCCGCTGCCCAAATCGCTGGAAGAAGTTCAAAACGTTCTTTCCTCTGCCGAAACCGTTTTAAGCAAGAAAAACATGCAAAACGTACGCCGGACCGCTTTTGAAACCGGTTTGGAAGCGGCCGCCGATTTTTTACGCTCAATTGACAACATCAATTTCGAAAACACTTCCTCTCATGTTGTCACGCATGAGCTGGAACACGGACAAACCGCCCTCATTAAGGAAAAAGCCCTCCTCCCTTCCTCTTTGCTGTCTCCTCAGGATTATCTGCTGTTCAGCATGGCGGACGAACTCAATTCTTTTTGCAAAGAAGGTCAAATCACGGGAAAAACGCCGCAACAGGTGATTGACGAATTTCGCCAAATTCATCAGGGCGGATATCTGCAACGCAATTCGGAGGCCATTTTTGATTCTCACAGCTATTGGAATTCGGAAACCTATAAGCATGCTTATGCTCAAAATCTTGATTTAAAAGCCGTATCGCAAATTACCGCCACCGCACCCGTTGTCTTCGGCGAAACCTTTACCGCCAACCTCAACGGGCAGTCTTATGCGATATCAAAATGTATTCGCGAATCGGATCAGAGCTTTTGCTATACTGTCATGGAAGACGGAGAACGGCAACGCCTGCCCGACGAAAGCATCGTTACCGCGCCTGACGGCAAAAAATACGAAGCTAACGTCCTCTATGCTTCAAACGGCAAACCGCTGACGGATCGGCAAGGTCACAAAAGCGGCGGATACGGATATTGGGATGAACAAGATGGTTGGAGTCTTAAACTGGCCGAAAGCCGGATGCAGGCGCAAGACAATTTCAGCCGCCGCAATTTCGAAAAACTGATGACGGAAAAATTTGGCGAAAAATCACCTGACAATACGCTGCGCCGCCTGATCGAGGCCGAATTGGAACAGTACCGCCAAAGCGGTGATTATCAAAAGCTGACCGGCATGTACACAAGCGAAACGATCGCCCCGGCTTACGCAGCCGACTGCAAAACAACCCCGCTGACCGACGACTATGTCCGCGCCGGTGACCGGTTCCGCGCCAAAACAAACGATAACACCGCAAATTTGGTTGACATTACCGACAACTACACTAAACAGCGGGTCATCAGCAAACATATTGACTATGCCCGCACGGTTCTGTCAGACAAGAATACAAATCAGGAAACGGTTCAGTCCCAACAGACTCCCCCAAGCCGCGGCGATTACAGTCAGTTTATCGAAACCTACAAACAACTGGAACAACAGCGAAAGTAGTTTTTTCTTCAAGACTTTCCCCGGCACAACACCCAAAAAGCCCCGCAATTGCGGGGCTTTTACAAAAATGCGGCACTCAGTCGGTTTTACTCCTCGGTTTCGTCATCAACCTCGGTTTCGTTGTCGGCCGAGATCATCGGAAGGTCGCTTTCTTCGCCGGTCAGCTCGTTTTTACGCCGGCGGCCGCGACGTTTTTTCTGCGGTTTTTTGCGTTGCACGGCGCTGATAACGTAATTGCCGGCAATTTTATACAAATCGGTCAGATGCCCGTTATACATATGGTCACCGTCCTCAATCATTGCAAAATCAACCTCGACGCTGCGCTGTCCGTTAAGCCGCTTGGCCAAAGCCGATACCGTTGCCGGCGTAACAATTTCGTCCTGTCCGCCCTGAACAATCAGCCCCGAAGTCGGGCATGGCGCCAGAAAAGAAAAATCCTTTTCGTTGGCCGGCGGAGAAACGGCAATAAAATTGTTGATATCGGGACGACGCATCAACAACTGCAGCCCGACCCACGCACCGAAAGAATAACCCGCAATCCAGCATTGACGCGCTTCCGGATTGACCGACTGCAGCCAGTCAAGAGCCACCGTCGCGTCCGAAAGTTCGCCCGGACCGTCTTCAAACTGCCCCTGCGAACGGCCGACGCCGCGAAAATTGAAACGAAGAACCGAAAACCCCAGATCTTTGAAACAACTGAACAAAGCATATACAACCTTATTGCTCATTGTTCCACCGTATTGGGGATGGGGATGCAAAATCAGGGCAATCGGCGCGCCGGGACGGCTGCTTTGATGATAACGTCCCTCTATTCTGCCGGCATGGCCGTTAAACAATACTTCTGTCATCTGGCAATCTCTTTTAAATCTTGAATTTAGTCATTTTTGTTATACAATATATTTAAATACTGTATAAAACGTTAATTTTAGGGAATATATCACATATCAACCGCAAAATACAAGCATAATCTTTCCCGGCGGCGGACGGTAAGGGCTTTTTTAAGATGTAACCGAAATGTAACTATTATTTTTGATTAACATATGCTACTATAACCATAGTGGAACATTGTGGAGGCGAGAATGAAAAAATTATTCAGTATTTTGGCAATGGCTGCGGCTTTGGTAACCGCCAAAGGCGTCTCGGCCCAGTTGCCGGCCAACCCTTGGGATATCAGCCCCAACGACGGAACTTTTGATAACGTCGATTACTCAACCACAACCCGGGATTCCGTAACCAATGCACCGATGTACAGCAACGGTCCGACCGACGGCGAAGTCCTTCCGGTAGACCCGTGGGCCAAAGCCCGCGATAAAAGCGGTATTGAAACCTGGCGCGGTTCCGCCCAGCACGGCCGCTTAAATTACGTCGGCGAAGCAACCACTTACGGTGATGCTCAGGGGCAGGAAATGATTGCGCCGGAAGTTAACCGCCACAATATGCTGGTTGCCTTGGAACATCTGAGAAAACTCGGCTACAAAATTCCTGACAGTTATGATCAGAAAATCAAAAACCTTCCCAATGCCTATCGCCAAATCCTGCGCGAAAACTATGAAAATGTCCACAGCGCCGACGATCCGTTCGGAAAAAGCTTTGTTCATATCATGGACGGCATCGAAGAAGGAACCGGACTTGACCTGGAAAACATTTTGTTTAACTCGCTTAATATTTTAGGCACGGACTAAAAGAGGTTTTGCCATGATGCGTATGTTGGTTGTCCTTTCCGTCTTTTGTTTCGGTATTTCCGCCGCCGAGGCGCAGTACAATCCGGATGCAAATGCCGAACTTGCCGCTGCCCGAACCGCGGTTAAGGAAATCCGGACTAAAGACGTGGTCACCGCCGCCAAACCGCTCAATAACAAAATTGACTACATTGCCGGTCGTTATGATGCCGGAGAACTGCGGGCGCTGATCAAAAACTATGAAAAAACCAACAAAAAAATTGCGGCCCGACAAGGCAAGGCTTATCTTCCTTACGACCGCAAAATTGACGTTAACAATCCGCAAAAGGTCAAACGTTATTTCCGCAACCGCGTAGATATTGTTTTCTGATCCTTTTTTCGTCTCCGATATCCAAAACATCCCCCTTTTTCGGGGATGTTTTTTTATCCGCCTTCGATCTTGCCGATATCAAATTTTTCGTTTTTTCGTACGACAGCCGATGCAAGAAACGGTCATTTATTCAAGATACGAAAAAACTTGCAATTTTTTTTATTCAGAATATATACATACCTGACAGAATGTATAATTTATCAATAAGAGCAACCCAACGAAAGTATAAAAATGAAAGAGATTATTAAAAAAATCGGGGATTTGTCCATTCCGCTGATTGTCGGTATCGCAGCAGCCCTGGTATGGGCCAACATTGACGCTTCGTCTTACAACCGCGTAATATACGCCCCTCTGGCCTTCGGGGTTAATTTTCATTTTTTGGTCAACGATGTTTTTTTGGTTTTGTTTTTCGGTTCGGTCAGCATCGAGATCGTGCACGGAATTGCTCCGGGCGGAAATCTTTATCCGGTCAAAAACACCGTCAGCAATCTGCTCGGGGCACTGGGCGGGGTTCTGCTTCCGATTGTCATTTTCTTTGCGCTTAACCATTTTTTCGGCTCGCCTGCTTATAACAACGGCTGGGCGATTCCGACCGCAACCGACGTTGCCATCTCGCTGTTGTTTGCCCAAATCATCTTCGGCCGCAAGCACCCTGCCTTCACCTTTCTGCTGTTGCTGGCGATTGCCGATGACGTTGCCGGGTTGGCTATCATTGCCTTGTTTTATCCCGATCCGGAACTTCCGGTCGAACTGCCGTGGCTGTCGCTGGTCTTTGTCGCCGTTGCGGTTGCCTGGCTTTTGAACAAACACCGGGTTAGATCTTACTGGTTCTACTTACTTGCCGGGGTTTTGTCATGGATCGGCCTGCATGAAGCCAACATGCATCCGTCGCTGGCTCTGATCTTCATTATTCCTTTTATACCCCACACGCCCAAACCGGGACAAGAACGTTGCCCCACCGAGTTGGACCGTTTTGAAGCCGATTTTAAACCGATTGTCGATTACGGGCTCTTTTTCTTCGGACTCAGCAATGCCGGTGTTGTTTTTTCCAGTATTTCCGTCTTAACCTTCATTATTTTCATTGCCTTGTTGTTTGGCAAAACATTCGGAATTTTTGCACTGGTCAAGCTGGCTGGTTTGATGAAGTTCAACATCAACCCTGCAATTACCAACCTGGACCTGCTGCTGATCGGCATGACGGCCGGGATCGGCCTGACGGTTTCCCTGTTTATTGCCGAAATCGCTTACACCGATTTGGTTATCGGCGACGCAGCCAAAATGGGGGCTTTGTTCAGTCTGTTTAACGGCTTTATTGCCATTGCCGCCGCCAAACTGCTGCGCCGCCGTCGCGAGCCTGAACATATTTGAATTTCGAGTTTCCGTTTGCTTTCCGAAAACCCGTTCGCCGTCGGACGGGTTTTTCGCATTTATACTTTCGATCAACAAAACGTCTTTTTTGTAAAAATTAACACTTTATTTTCTTTTTCCTTTTAAAATTCCCTTATCTGTTTCATAAAAGAGAATTGAATATGTTATCTTTCCGTTGCTTTATTGCCCTGTTTTTATTGACGGTTCTTGTTCCGGCAACCGCTAGTGCCGCCCGTCGCCCGCCGGCTTCCAGCATTGTTGTCAACGCCAAAACCGGAGAAGTTTTGTCGTCGCAAAACGCGGATGCCCCGCATCATCCGGCTTCGTTGACCAAACTGATGACATTGTATATTACTTTTGAAGCCTTGGAAAAAGGAATCATCAAAATGGATGACCTGCTCCCGGTTTCGCAAAACGCCGCCAACCGATCGCCGTCGCGTCTCGGCGTCAAACCGGGCGACAAGCTGAAAGTCAGCACCGCCATTGATGCTCTGATTATTAAATCCGCCAACGATTGCGCAACCGTACTGGCGGAGGGACTCGGTTACAGCGAACCCAAATTTGCCGAAAAGATGACTGAAGTCGCCAAAGCGCTGGGAATGAAAAATACCGTTTTCAAAAATGCCTCCGGCCTTCCCAACCGTCGACAGATTACGACGGCACGCGACATGGCAACCCTGGCGGCAGCCGTTTATTATCATTTTCCGCAATACTACGATCTTTTTTCCCGCACTCAGTTTTCGTATGACGGCAAAACCTATTACACCCATAATCACCTCTTAAAAAGCTTTGAAGGCGCCGACGGCATGAAAACCGGTTACATCGCTTCGGCCGGTTACAATATCGTCACTTCGGCCCAACGCGACGGCGAACGCGTCATTGCCGTCACCCTCGGACACAACACGCTTAAGGAACGCGACCGTGCCGCCGCCAAACTGATGGAACAGGCTTTTGGCAAACTGGCCCTTAACGACGCTGCCGCCGTAACGCCGGTGTTTGCCAAACTCGAGAACAACGATTTCAAACTGGCCGAACTGACAAAAGAAGAAACCTCTGCCGCCTCCGAGGACGCCGCGTCCGTACAACCGGCCCCTGCCGACGCAATCTGGGCGGTTCAGGTCGGCGCTTTCAGCAACTATGCCAAAGCCCGAGTCTATGCGCTCAAAATCCGCCGTCAGTTTCCGCAGTTTAAGGACCGCCGCATTGCGGTAGAACCGGCTCAAACGGCTTCTTCGATCATTTATCGCTCCAAACTGGTCGGTTTTGATAAAAAAGATGCGGGAGAAATATGCAAAAATTTGCAAAAGTCGAACAAGTCCTGTATAGTCGTTCCGATTAAAACAGATTCGCAACTCACATTGGCGGTAAAATAACAAATGAGCGACAGACAGGCACACACAATCGTTATCAGCAACGAAAAAGGCGGAACAGGAAAATCGACCATCTCCATGCATCTGGCGGTAAAGCTGATGCAGGAAGGATTCCGAACCGCCGTCGTTGACATGGACGGACGTCAGGGAACCTTGTCCCATTATATTGACAACCGGCGCCGTTTTTGCGCCGACCAGGGGCTGCAGCTTCCCATTCCCGAACTGCATACGTTTGCGCCGGTCGAAAACATTGCCGACATTGAGAACCATTGTAACGAAACCAACAAAAAAATCCGCGCCTTGCTGCCGCAGTTTGATGCGGTGCTGATTGACACGCCCGGCAATAAAAATTATCTGTTTGAACAAGCCCATCAATATGCCGACACTCTCATCACCCCGATTTCCGACAGCCTGATCGATCTGAACGTTATTTCAGAAATCGACTGCGCCCGTCCCGACGAGCGTCATGCCGGCCACTATGCTCAATATATCTGGGACGTCAAAAAATATTTGGCCTCTCGCGGCAAACCGATGCTGAACTGGATTGTCGTCGGCAACAAGATATCTTCGTTAAACTCGCGCAACAAAAACCAGGTCTTCGACTACCTGCAGAAAGCGGCCCGCACTTACGGCTTCAGAGTGGCTCCGTCAATCCGTGACCGCGTCATTTACAAAGAGCTCTTTTTGCAGGGACTGACGGTTCTCGACATGAATCACGAAGCCCTGAAATGCCGTCTCAGCGTTTCGCACATTGCGGCCAAACAGGAAATTAAAAATCTGGCGGAATTCATTTGCCCGTAAAAATGGTTTCGGGCTGCATTTTTCAAAATAATAGTTAGTAAAACCAAGCTTTCTCTTGAGTCTCGGCCAAATGGTGTTAAATTACCAAACATCATATCAACACGTATTTTTAAGGAGAGATTATGATACAAGTTATTTCAACCACCCCCTATACCGACCAGAAGATGGGAACGGCAGGATTAAGGAAAAAATCCAAAGTTGTGATGCAGGAACATTATTTTGAAAATTTCCTGCAAAGCATATTCAATACCATCAACCCGGCGGGAAAAACTTTTATTGTCGGCGGCGACGGCCGTTTTTATAATGACATCGCGATCCAGAAACTGATTAAAATGGCAGCAGCCAACGGCGTCAAAAAACTGATCATCGGCCAAAACGGTTTTCTGTCGACACCGGCCGCATCCAACCTGATTTTGAAAAAACACACCGACGGCGGTTTCGTTCTTTCGGCATCCCATAATCCGGGCGGCGAAAACGGCGATTTCGGCATCAAGTTTGCCACTGAAACCGGCGGCCAGTGTTCCAGCCAGATCAGCGATCAGATTTTTGCCAATTCGCAAACCATTTCGGAGTTCAAAACTTTTGACGCTCCCGACGTCGATTTGAGCCGTATCGGTACCCAGAAACTGGGAGAAATGGAAATCGAAGTGATGGATCCGATTTCTGATTACGTCACTTTGATGCAGCAGATTTTCGACTTTGAACAGATTAAAAAAATGTTCGACAACGGTTTTACCATGCGTTTTGATTCGATGAACGCGGTAACCGGTCCCTACGCCATCCGAATTTTTGAAGAAATTCTCGGTGCGGCAAAAGGCTCGGTCTTAAACGCGACCCCAAAACCCGATTTCGGCGGCCTGCATCCGGATCCGAATTTGGTTTATGCCAAAGAACTGGTTAACCTGATGTATGCCGACAATGCTCCCGACTTCGGCGCAGCCAACGACGGCGACGGCGACCGCAACATGATTCTGGGCAAGAAATTTTTTGTTACCCCGAGTGACAGTCTGGCCATTCTGACCGACAACTACAACCTGATCCCCGCTTATAAAAACGGCATTTACGGCGTAGCCAAATCGATGGCAACATCCACCGCCGTCTCCCGTGTTGCCGCCGCCAAAAACATCGGTTATTATGAAGTGCCGACCGGTTGGAAATACTTTGTCAATCTGATGGATTCCAACCGCATTACTTTCTGCGGCGAAGAAAGCTTCGGCACCGGTTCCAGCCATATCCGCGAAAAAGACGGCATCTGGGCCGTTTTGTTCTGGCTCAACATCATTGCCGCCACCGGCAAAAGCGTCGAAGAAATTACCCGTGCCCACTGGGAAAAATACGGCCGCAGCTACTATCTGCGTTTTGACTTCGACGGTATTCCAACCGACGTCGCCGGCCAACTGATGAAAGACCTGGAAGCCAAACTGCCGTCCCTGAACGGTCAGAAGATCGGTTCGTACGAAGTCAGCAAGGCGGAAAGTTTCGTCTACAATGATCCGGTCGATCATTCCTCCACCGCCAACGGCCTGCGCATTTTGTTCAAGGACGGCTCCCGGATCGTTTACCGCTTATCCGGAACCTCCAGCAGCGGCGCGACCCTTCGCGTTTACATTGAGAAATTCAGCCGCGACAATCTGGCTGACGAACCGCGCGAGATGGTGGACGAATTGCTGAAAATCGCTTCTGAAATTGCCGAAATCGAAAAACGCACCGGTAAAAAAGAGGCCGATGTAACCACATAGAAAGGGTTGCATTCGATGCTGCAGAATATTAAACTTCCCCGTCCCGACCGGCTTTTGCAAAAAAGGCTGATCCGGTTGGCATATTCGTTGGTGGCGTTGACAATATCGCTGATCTTGTTCATCGTCTTTCCGCAGCATTTCATTTTATTGCTCAGCCTGACGGCCATGATTGCCGTATTTGCCCTCGTTCTTTCGCTTCTGACCTTAAAGGCCGGCGAAAAGGCGATCAGTTACGGCGGATTTGCCAACGAAATCATCCGTCACAGCCGTCAGGCCAAACGCATTGACAATTCTCTCGGGCAGGTCGTGATCGAAAACGACCGCGCCCGCGAATTGTTTAATCAGGGCAGTATCTTGAGCTTTTTGCAAAACAACCTTTCAGACAACCGCAGCAACGTGCTGGCTTTGCATCGGCTTAAAAACGCTTTTCAAAATTTGTCCGCCGAAAAAGTCACTCTGGCGCTGAAGCTTGGCGACAGCATGGAAAACGAAACCTGGTTTGAAATCAGCCTGAAACCGATTTCGCTTAAAAAAGCCGATTTGTTTGAACATTCGCTTGCTTTGAAAAAAATCCGCAAAGACACCTATTTGTACTGGAGTTTGCGCGATATTACCAACGAACATAACATGGAACAGGTTTTTCGCAACGAATGGCACGGCCTGCACGATTTTATCGATTACGTACCGATCGGACTGTATATTTGTACCAAAGAACATCTTATCGAATATTGCAACCACGCTTTTGCATCCATGCTCAATTATGACCGTGAACAACTGATCGGGACCGACTTAAAAAATCTTCTCAGTCCCAACTCAGCGGTACCGCCGTGCCGGGAGTGGGATAAAAGCGTCCATTTTATCAACAAATACGGTGAAGACTGCGAAACATTCATCCGCCAAACCAGTTTTCGCGAAAACAATCAGATCAAAATCCGCGGTGCCGCCGTCGCCGGACTTCCCAACGATAGCTTGCTCCGGCAGCAATTGGGGATAGCGGTCGACAAAATCAGTTGGCTGTTTGATTTTGCACCGGTCGGCATCATCTTTATTACTCCCGAGGGAACGATCCGCGAATGCAACCGCCAGGCTGAAATATTTTTACAGGCTCCGACCGGAGGCCTGATCGATACCGATTTGATGAGCTTTATCCGCAAATCGGATTGCCACGGCCTCAAGATAGAACTGGAAAACATTAACAGCGGCGCCAAACAATCCGCATCTATGGAAATCAGCCTGATGCACGGCCCCAAAGTCGCCCTTTCCTACATCACGCCGATGAAACCGCTTCACGGCAGCACGCCGCCGTCCGGTTTTGTTATTTTTCTGGTCGACGCCACCGAGCAGAAAAACCTCGAAGTTAAATTTGCTCAGGCGCAAAAAATGCAGGCAATGGGACAGTTGGCCGGCGGCGTCGCCCACGACTTCAACAATCTGCTAACGGCCATTATCGGCTTCTGCGATCTGTTGTTGCAACGTCACGGCATCGGCGATCCTTCTTTTGCCGACCTTATCCAGATCAAAAACAATGCCAACCGCGCCGCCGGTTTGGTGCGACAACTGCTGGCGTTTTCGCGCAAACAGCCGCTGCAGCCGAAATTGATTGACGTTACCGAGAACTTTATGGAACTCAGCCAGATGCTCAAAAGGGTTCTCGGCGAAAAAATCATCCTCAAATTCCATCACGGCAGCGATCTCGGTTTTATCAAGGTGGATCCGGTCCAGTTTTCGCAGGTCATTATCAATCTGGCCGTCAATGCCAAAGATGCCATGAACGGTAACGGCATTCTGACAATATCTACGCGTACCGAACACGTTGCGCGGCCGCAGCCGTTCGGCGAAGACACGATCAAACCGGGCGAATTTGTGGTTATCGAGGTTGCGGATACCGGTTGCGGTATTGCCGAAGAAAATCTTAACCGCATTTTCGAACCGTTTTTCTCCACCAAACAAAACGTTGTCGGTTCCGGCACCGGTCTGGGACTGGCCATGGTTTACGGAATTGTCCGCCAGACCGAAGGTTTTATCAAAGTTGACAGCAAACTCGGCCAAGGAACGACTTTCTCTATCCACCTGCCCCGTTTTGAACAAAACATCGAAGAGGAAAAAAACAACATCCCCGCTCCGCTTCGTCCCGAAGTGACCGCGGACGACGGTTCTCCGGTTCTGACCGTCAAGGAACAAAACACGGCTTCGCTGCCGATCAATCAAAAATTCATTTTTGGGTTAAACGTCTCGGCGATTGACAAAGGCCCCGACAACCATACCGCCGGATCCAACATTCGCATTCTGTTTGTCGAAGACGAAGACTCGGTCCGCAGCTTTGCCGTTCGTGCCCTCAAGAAAAAAGGATACCAGGTCACCGGATGCAACTCGGCCGAAAATGCGCTTGACCAGCTAAAGGACGAACGCAACTTTCAATTGCTGGTCACCGATATGGTGATGCCGGGGATGAACGGAATTGAGCTGGCCCGCCGTGTCCGCGAACTGATTCCCGGCATTAAAATCATTCTTGCCTCCGGCTATTCGGAAGAAATCGCCCGCAACGAACTCTCCGGCAACGACAGTTTCGAATTTATGGCCAAACCTTTCAGCCTCGGCGATCTAACCAAAAAAATATTTGACGTGTTGAATAAGGAACATACAAGCCATGAGCAATAAAAATCAACTGTCACTCGAATTTACTCACCAACCCTACATGGGAAAAGATGATTTTATCACGGCTCCCTGCAATGCGGAAGCTTTTCATGCCGTCGACAGCTGGCCCGACTGGCCGTTTTTTGCCCTGTGCATTTACGGTCCGCAAAACTGCGGCAAAACCCATCTCAGCCGCATCTTTTCCGACCGCGTTTCGGTATTGACCCGTTACCCTTACCCAATTCCCTGTATCGAAGCGGAAAAAATTACGCTGGAAATGCCGCCGCTGCTGTTTGAAAAACATCCTTGCCTGATCGTGGAAAACTTAACGCCGCATCTCAACCAAGAAGCCATGTTTCATCTCTACAACCTCTATCGCAATCAAGGGGGGAACATTTTGTTCACCGCGCGTCAGGCACCGGCCCGGCTTCCGGTAACCCTGCCCGATCTTCGTTCACGTCTCAGCATCGTCCCGGCAATCGAAATTTCGGAACCGGATGACGAACTGCTTTCGGCCTTGATCATCAAATTGTTTATGGACCGGCAAATTACCGTTTCGCTTGACATCGTCAACTATATACTGGTAAACATGGAACGTTCGTTTGCTTATGCCCACAAACTGGTGGCCGAAATCGACAACATTTCGCTGGCCTATAAGCGGGCCGTTTCAATCGTAATCGTCAAAGAAGCGATTGCCCAACTTAACCACAATCCGCAGGGTGAATTTTTTTAACTGCTGATTAACTGCTCTGACAAGGAAAACTAACTGATGACTTTTTTTAAAACCCCGCACGGCTTCCCCGCTTTGTCTTCCGCACGCTTTAATTTTCTCTACAGCCTGTTCACGATTGCCGCATATAACATTCCTTTTATTTTGGCGGCAAAACAAATCAGCGGTTCGTGGACCGGCGCGGCGTTGATTGCTGTTTGCGTTTTGTGCGGGCTTAACATCGTTTTGGCGCTTTTGTTTACCAAACATCTGGTTAAACCGTTGGCAATTGCTTTCTGCATCGTCAACACCGCAGTCCTTTACTTTATGACGGCTTACGGGGTAGTTATTGACAAGATTATGTTAATGAACGTCATTCAGACCGACGTTTATGAAGTGGCCGACCTCCTCAATGTCAAAATGTTCTTTTATTTGACCGCGCTGGGAATTATCCCGTCTTATCTGATTTATAAAACCCGCATTACTTTTTTGCCGTTCAAAAAAGAAGCGGCGGCAAAAGTGCTGCAAATTTTGTTTTATACCTTGATAATCGTCGCGGTGACCGCTGCGGCCATGCCGCGCGACCGCGAGGTTTTTAACCGCAACAAACATATCAAAAACGCCCTCATACCGGTCAATTATATCGGCGCGGCGATTTCGGTTGCCAAAATCAAATGGAAATACCGCAAAGACCGCCTGCAGGAAATTTCCGCCGACGCTCATATGTTGCCGCAAAGCCATAACGGCAAACCAAATTTGATTGTCGTGGTAATCGGCGAATCTGCCCGCGATGCCAGCTTTTCGCTTTCCGGATATCAGCGTCCGACCAACCGGCCGCTTGAAAAATTTGCCGACGAACTGATTTATTTTGATAATTTTTATTCTTGCGGTACTGCAACCGCGATATCGTTGCCCTGCATTTTTTCGCCCTATCCGCGTCAAAAGTTCGAACCGGAAAGCGAACGCCGGATCGAGAACGTACTGGATATTTTGGATCATGCCGGTTACAAAATGTTATGGCGCGAAAACAACACCGATTGCAAAGACAACTGTAACCGGATCGAACAGGAGAGGTTTTGTCACGTCAAAGAATGCCCGGACGAAATCATGCTGACCGATTTTGCCGCAAAGGTTCAAAGCAGCGACAAGCCCGCGGTTGTGGTTTTGCACCAACGCGGTAGCCACGGTCCGCTTTACAGCTTACGTTATCCCCCCGAATTTGAAGTTTATCGTCCGGTTTGCCGCAAAGAATTTTTGCACGACTGTCAAACCGAAGAACTGGTAAACGCTTACGACAACACCATTTATTACACTTCACATATGCTGGCGCAAACCCTTGAGCTGTTAAAACGATTGTCCGACCGCTATAACACGGCTTTGTTCTTCACCTCAGACCACGGAGAATCTTTGGGTGAAAACGGAGTGTATCTTCACTCGGCGCCTTATGACAGTGCGCCGGACGAACAAAAACACGTTCCCGGGATGTTCTGGTTTTCGGCCGATTACGCAGCGGACAACAATTTGGACGTCGAATGCGTGCGCCGACTGCGCAGCAATTACTTTTCCCACGACAACGTCTTTCATACGCTGCTCGGAATGAGCCGTGTTTCCAGTTCCTATTACAATCCGGAATTAGACATTCTGGCCCGTTGCCGACGTTAGGCTTTGCCATCCTTTGGCAGCCCGGCTCCACAATTTCGGTGTTTGTTCCGGCCGAGCTGGATTGTCATACTGCCGCAAAAGCTCTGTCAAAAGATACAGTCCGTTTTGGCTCGGCAGCACATAAACCCCGCCGACGGTCGGTGTGCGGCAACCGGTGGTCGAAGGCAATGAAAACGGCTGGTTAACGATTTTACAATAAGCCATATCGGCAAAAATGCGCGCTTCCATATATTCGCCCGAAAAACCGAATGCCCCGGCAAAATCAACCACCGGATTATCCGGCAGTCGTGCAAAAATATCGGCAAAAATCATCCGATGTTCAGGCAAAACACCGCCCTGACGATGCAGCAGGTTTTCAAAATCCTGTCTGACCAGTGGATTTTTCCAACCGCCGCCGAACAAAAGATACAAGGACGGCAGCATAAGCTGCGGATGAACATAGCGCAGGTTATAAACGTAACTGTAAGCGCTCAAATATTCGACAGTCCGCAAATTGTCGGCAAAAGAATAATTCTCGTCATAAACAAGCTTATACCAGTGCGGGTCCGAAGACTTGGGCGGCAATTGATGATAAAAATTTTCTCCTTCGCCGGTAACCGCCGCCTGATTGAACAGTCGCGACAGCAAATCGGGACGGACGGTTCCTTCGGCACCGAATTGCCCGTCTTTGTCAAACGGCAACCGTTTATATTCGCGCATCAAAAGATCGGCCAAATGGTTAAACGGTCCGATATCCCAACCGGCAATTTGAGGATGTTCCGAATCCTGCGTACGGGTAATCAGCGCAATATTACCGGTATTGCCGCCGTTGCAAAAGGCCACTGCGCCGTGTCCCCGCCCCGCCATCATCCGGGCAATATGAAAATTGTGCAACGGCGCCAACGGGGCACCTTCGCCGCCGTTCATAATGTCGTCGGAACGAAAGTCATAGATCACCGGGATACCGGTCAGGTCTGCCAGCAGCCGGGCATCGCCGACTTGCAGCGTATAAGGTTGACCGTTGCCGGCAATCGAAGGCGGAAAATGGTCACAGGTTTGCCCGTGAAAACCGAGAGCCGCTATTTGATTGCGCTCCAGTCCGCTGATCTCAACCAGATGATTAACGGCTTCCGCCACCAACCGGGTATAACTCTCCACCGTTTGAACAAACAACGGATCGTTCATCGCATCTTCGGTTGCCGCATATTGTTTTATATGCTCGCGCAACTCGATAAACTGCTGCTTCAAACGGTCGGGATAAGCAAACGAAAAAGCCTTTAAATCTTCAATTGCATTATCTTCAAAAGCCGTCAAAACAACGTCAACGGCATCCAGAGAATTGCCGGTCATAATCCCGATCGTGTTTATTTTCATTTCAAGTCGCTCCTATTGTAAACGCATGAAGATACTATAATCGGCATTGCCTTAATATTTGATTAAGCGCTGCAGGCATCGGTACGAACTTCGGCGCAAGCCGTACCGTTTTGAGTTGGCGCGCGGTTATCGCGGATATGTTCCTTCAGCTGATTTTTGAAGTCTTCGGCATTGCCGAAGCTGCGGCTTATATAGGCCGTCATCGTTATATAAATCAAATCGTCGATTGTGGGATGATTATGGATCAGCAAATTGAGCTTGCGGATCATTTTTTCTTTATACTTATAGTTGTCCTCGCCAAAATTTGCCAACCCGATCAGGCGCTGATGAATATCGCGGACGGTACGGGCATTGTATTCGATGCGGATTCTGGCCAGCTTGGCCTGATAGGCCGCTACCGACGCAAAATCAGAAACTTTTGCCAACTGTTTTTCCAGGTCGTTCTGCGGACAGATTTTGGCGGCCGCCTTTTCCAAAACGGCAAACAACAACCCTCTGCTGCCGGCATTTTGCAGGTCAAGAAGGAATGTCTCGCCAAAAGTTTTTTTTACGATTTCCCCTGCCATGGCCCTTCTCCTCGCTTCATAATTATATTTCGGTCTATAGAATAAAGTTTAGCATAAAATCACTGTATTCACAATAAAAAACTCGGATCCGGAACAATAAAATAATCTTATAAACTTAATTATTGATTTGATTATTTTCAACTGTCATTTTATAATTGTGGCTTTGAGGAGAAAAATATGAGCGAACTTTGTCTGTCATCCGAATTATATCCGATTGCCCCTGCCGACCTTGCCGTCTTGGAAGACGCACCGGCCGAATACCGCGGACGCTTCAAAAACGAAATCGTCGTTTTGATCGGTGACAGTCATGCCGGACAAATCGACACCTTGGTTTGCGGACGCGAAAAAGTTGCATCCGCCTTAAAAAACGGCATCGTCTCCGTCCCGGTTCGGATAGCTTTTGTCAGTAAAATTCGCCGCTTTGACTTCATCACCGTTTTCGTCAAGCCGCTTCGTTCCCGCTATAAAATATTCTCTTCCAACATTTACCACATTGACCCGGCGGAAATTCGCCGGATGAAAATCGAACGCAACATTCGTACCCGCGAAAACGCTTATGTCTTCAGCAATCCGTTGTTCTACTATGACGAACAGGAACGCACGCGCCAGTATAACGAATTATACGAGTCGATGAAAAAAGGATATAACGACGCCTTTCCGATCGATATCATGCTGCTGCGGATGATGGGCATCAAAGACACCGTCAATCAGGGACACCATCGGATGGGAATTGCCCTTGAATGCCGTTTGCCGCAGGTTGCGGTTCGATTCAGCGCTGCCGGCAGCGCCCCGAAAATTCTCCAACCGCTGTTAAAAGTGATTGCCGATATTAACATCACTCTCAAATTATGGAACAAAAAATGACCCGCATTCTTCATATTGCCAACTTCAACTCCCTACGCCTGAAAGGCTGCTTTCAATGCGGTTTTCCGGTAAAGATTTCTTACGGGCTGATCAAAAACGGCTTCGAAGTCATTAATTATTCCGACCGCGATTTGTGCCGGATGTTCGGTTTTGGGCATATGAATGCGCTCGGACGCTATCGGTTGGGTAAACACCTGTGTGAATTCTGTCGCACCGTCCGCCCCGATGCCCTGCTGTTGGGACATGCCAACACCATCGGCAACGAAACGATTATGCAGATTAAGAAAATGCTGCCCGGAATCCGGGTGATGCAATGGAACTGCGATGCAATCACGCCTGAGAGCCAACGTAATCTCGGCGCTGTCCGCGAGCGGCTGCAAGTCGTTGACGCCACGATGATTTCTACCGGCGATCGCCAAATGCTTCAACAATTCAAACAGGAAGGCAAACCGATTGCCTATCTTCCCAACATGGTCGATGCTTCGATCGAAACCGGAACCGCTTTTAATGATGCCGCTCTTCCCTACGATATTTTGCTTTGCGCCAACACCGGACGCCGTCAGTTTTGCGGCAAGGACAAAGAAGTTGAGCAAATTATCGACGAGTCTGCCGCACGGATTCCGGGTATTAAATGGCTGCTCGGCGGTTTGAAAGATCAGCCGGCCCTGCACGGCGCAGCCTATCTTGACGCCTTTAAACAAGCCGGGATCGGCTTTAATCTCAGCCGCTATAATGACGTTTATCTCTACAGTTCCGACCGTCTGGCTCATATCATCGGCAACGGACAGCTGGCAATGATTGACCGTGCCTGCGGTTTTGCAGACGTTCTCCCCGAAACCGGCGTTGCTTTTTACGGCAGCGAAACCGAGTTTTACGACAAGCTCGCCTACTACGTCAAAAATCCCGCTGCCCGCATGAAAGCCGCCCGGGAAGGATACGAAGCCTATTACAAAGAGTTTAACAATCAAACCGTCACCGCTTATATGGCCGCTCTTCTGTTTGACAACTTCCCCAAACCGGAACGTCCCTGGCAGATTGTCATCTGATCAACCGCTGCAAAACCGGGTCTTCGTCAATCAGGCGAACCGCCCGCCCCAGCGATTGCGGCTCCGAAAGGACGGTATAATAATTTTCCTTAATTGTCGGTGCCAGTTCAATCGCTTTAATAAACTCGGTCTTGTCAAACGGACTTTCCGCCACAAAGTCAAAAAAGCCGGTGGCCGACAAAATATCGCGCACGCCTTCGGTTTCGGGATTGTTTTGCAGCATCGTGCAAAGATAAGCCGCGGTTCCGACCTGCAATCCGTGCATTTTCGGTTTGGCAGCCAGTTCGTCCAACGCATGAGAAATCAGATGCTCCGACCCGCTTGCCGGACGCGAAGTCCCGGCAATTTCCATCGAAATGCCGCTGTAAAGCAATGACGTGGCCAGACTGCGTTGGAAACGGGATGATTCGATATCGCTGCTGTGACGCAAAAATAACAGATCCAGCGAATTATAAGCCATCATTGACGCAAAATCGTTGTATCTTTCCAGCCCGAGCGTAAAGGCGGTCTTCCAATCCCAAAGGGCGCTCACTTTTGCAATCATGTCTCCGACCCCGGAATACAAAAACGCTTTCGGACAATCGGCAATGACGTCCAGATCGATCACAACGCCGTACGGAATGGCCGATTTCACCGTTTTTCGCGCGCCGTTCACCGTCAGAGACGACGTCGGAGAACAAAAGCCGTCGTTGGACATTGAAGTCGGCACGCTGATGTAAGGCAGTCGCAACAGGTTGGAAACATATTTGGCAAAATCCAGTACCTTGCCGCCGCCGACCCCGACAATTGCTTTGGTTTGCGCCGGCAGCGAGAACGCGGTTGCGGTAATGTCTTCTATGGCAATCGTGCTCACAATATCTTCCGACAAAATTTCGACCCGGTGCTCTTTCAATCCGCCTTTAAGCTTATCTCCGAGCATTTCGTCCATTCCTTCGCCCCAAAACAGGGCAATGCCGGTCATATCCTTGTCAAACAGATATTTTCCGATTTTGGCAATTTTGTGAGAACCGATTTTTAACAGATAAGGAATATTAATCTGACGGTTGGCGGTTAGGTAAGGCGGATGTTTTTTCATTATTTTTTCCTTCCAAAAAACGGTAAACCTGTTCAAAATCAATCAGCTTAACCGCGGGGATCCCCAAATTGACACATTGCCGCAACAGCATTTTTCGCGCAAACACCCAATCCGCAATTCGCGCCGCCGCCAGATCGGGCATGCCGTCACCGCAATAGACGACGCGGTATCCCAACTCGTGCAGATAAGCAACGACGGCCGCTTTGTTTACACCGGTACCGGGATCGTAAAAACGGCTGTCTGCCGGGGGCGGCGTCATTTCAAGCCCGTGACGGCTGCTGTATGTTCCGTGGTTGGCCACCAGCCGAATTCCGTATTCGGCTATTTCCGGCCCGATCAGCAGATTGATATAATAATCACAACCCGCCGAACAAACATACACCGGTATTTGTTGTTCTTGACACCACGCGGCGGTTTTCAAAAAATCGCGGTCGATCCGGATTTTGCGGATAAAATCATCCAAATCGGCTTTTTTCACTCTGAGAGAGGCAAAAATTTCTCGCAATGCCTCAAAGTGCGTTTTTTTGCCCTCCATATAAGCCCGCCAGGGTTCCAACGACTTTTCGCTCAGATACTGTCGGCTGATATAATAAAAGAAGTCATCATCACTGACGGTTCCGTCAAAATCCGAAACCAACGCTGTCCTGTGTTGTACCGCCATTACCGCCTCATTTCAAAAATGCTTTACTTTTGCAGCATATCCTATATATTTTACCAAATGATGAATTTTTAAGCCCCAAGATTTGAGAAAATGTTTTTACTGATCGTTTTTGCCGCTTCGGCAATTTGTATTTCTTTTTTATGTTCGGTCCTCGAAGCCGTCTTGCTGTCGATTACCCCAAGTTTTATCGCCCAACTTCGCGAAAGCAAACCGCGCCTGTATGCGCGTCTTTCGGAATTGAAAACCAACATGGACTCTCCCTTGGCCGCCATCCTGACCTTAAATACGATTGCCCACACCGTCGGCGCGGCCGGCGTCGGTGCCCAAGTGGCGGCAATTTACGGACAGGCCTACCTCGGTCTGGCCTCGGGCGTGATGACGCTGGCGATTTTGATTTTGTCGGAAATTCTGCCTAAGAGCATCGGCGCCAAATATTGGAGACAGCTTGCGGCTTTTATGGCAGCCACCGTTCGCGTTATGATCATCGTTCTCAAACCGCTGTTGTATATTTCGGACTTTATTACGGGAATGTTCTCCGCCGAAACCGACAATTCCACTCTTAAAGAAGAAATACGCGCCCTCGGCAAAATGGCCGAAGAAGAAAAAGTCATCACCGAAACTCAATACCGTCTGATCCGCAACACCATCATGCTGTCAACCGTCCGGGTCGAAGACGTGATGACGCCGCGGACGGTCGTGCATAAAATCAAACCCGGTATGACAATCCGGGAATTCGACGTTTTTCTGACTTCCACGCCTTTTTCGCGTTTTCCGATCATCGATGAAGAAAAACAGATCTATCTCGGTTATATTCACAAATCGAGCACTTTTAAGGCAACCGACGAACAGACGGTCGACCAGTTTGCCCGGCCGATGCGCAGCTTCGGCCCCGAAGCCCGTCTCGAAGACGTTTTGTCCTCCATGATCAAAGACCGCAATCATATTGCGATGGTGGTCGACGCCTACGGAAACTGGATCGGCATTATTACGATGGAAGACATCATTGAAAGCATTCTCGGCAAAGAAATTGTCGACGAAACAGACATGGTGGCGGACATGAGAATGTATGCCAAATTAAAATGGAAACGCAAACGCCAAAACAAAACCGCTTCGGCAAAAAACGAACCCGTCTAAGAAAGCGGTTGACTACCCTGTTTTATCTTATATGATGTCCTCATTACTTAATTTTAGTTTATGAGGATATTATGAAATATTATATTGTCAGCGGCGGTTTTGATCCGATCCACGAGGGTCACATCGCCATGATTAACGAAGCGGCCCGCCGCAGCGACGGCGTTATATTGCTGCTCAATTCCGATCAATGGCTCTGCCGCAAAAAAGGCAAAAATTTTATGAGCTTTCACACCCGTAAAACCATTTGCGAAAATTTGAAAAACATCATTAAAGTCCTTCCCTTTAATGATGACGACAACTCTGCCAGTGACGGTATCCGTTTGGTGCGGGAACAATTTCCCGACGCCGAACTGGTCTTTGCCAACGGCGGCGACCGCACTCACGACAACATTCCCGAGACCGAAACCTGTCGTCTGTATAACGTCGCGCTCGAATTCGGCATCGGCGGCGAAAACAAAGCCAACTCGTCTTCCTGGATTTTGAACAATTGGGAAAAAGCGGTCAATTCCGAATCGTCCCAACAGGAAAATTAAAAATCTTTTTTATGACAAAACCCGGATATCAATATCCGGGTTTTGTTTTTGCTGACGGAGACACTGCCGGAAAACTACCGTTCACCGAGAAGCATGCTTTTTAAACCGCGTATCTTTTGTTTGCACTGCTTGCGTTTTTCTTTATATTTTTTACGGGTTTTGCCCAAAGTGAGCGCCGACAAAAGCTTATAACGCAGGCAGCGTCTTTTCAGCGAACCGAGGATACCGCTCTTGACCAGCAGTCTTCCGGTTTCGTTCAAACGTTCTTCCAGCCGCCATTGTTCGGCTTTTTGCGCATTCATCTGGCGAATCAACATCGCAATAATCGCGTTTTCGCCGTTGCCGGCATCGTTTTTCGGCTGCTTGAGTGCGTTCTGCATCCATACCTTTGAGCGTTCGGCCTCGGCGCGCAGCTTTTGATTGACGGTTGCATAATCGACCGCTTCAAACAACTCGGGCCGTTGATTGACGTCTTCGCCGCGACCGAGCAACCGATTCTCCAACCCCAGCGTCCCCAACAGGCTTTCAAACCGGCTGGCACCCCGTTCCGGATTGACAATACAGACAAAAGGTTTGTTGAAAATAATTGCAAAGCAAACCCCATGGAAAGAATCGGTCACCAAATAACGGCAGTTTTTAATATTATACAGCCAGTCTTCGGGAGACATGGTTACATTGTCGTCTTTTTGCGCATTTCCCATATCAATAATCTCGGAAGCGCCGAACTTTTGTTCCACCGCCTTAACAATTTCAACGGTTTCGGGATGACGATCCAATACATACGAGAGACCGAAACCCTCGCCGCGTTTGAGAGAGTTTTTGATCAGTTCGTCCCAACGTCCGGCGTCAAACCAAAACACCGGATCCAAAATTTGTTCGGCCTTATCATAACCCAACTCTTCGCGGCAAACGTCTATCCCCGATTTTTCCCGAACCGACACCGCGTCAAAACACGACAGATAATACCTCAGCAACGGCTTATCGCGGCTTGCAGCGTCCAACTTATCCAAACCAAAACTGGCGCTGCAGGCAATTTTCTTTTTCTCCGGATCAACAAACGGCAGATAAAAATAGAAATTGCTGTCCCGGCTGTATTTGGGGCGGAAGACCTGATCCGACCCGACGATAAAGGTATCGGCAGCTTTGTTGAGCTTTTCCAATTCTCCCGGCGTCTTATACATTTGCGTAATATCCAGATAACGGTCGGCAAATATTTGCGTATAACTGCCGTGATAGTTCGGACGACACCAGTCATGGATATAAGTCACCAAACGGTTGCTGTACCCCCACTCTTGCAAACTCTGCTGCAGGGCATAAGCAGTTAAGACCGCCCCGTAGTTCAAGGACCACCAATAATTCAAGACCGCAACGTCGAAATGCTCTTCCTGGCAGCTTTTGAGATTATCTTCCAGCGTCATTTGATCAAGATTGTCAAAAAAGTTCTTTCGGTTATGGTGCTTTTTAAACGGTTCGGTTAAAACCGGATTCCCGGCTAATGCATATTTAAGATTAACCGCCTTTAAAAGTTTAAAATACTTTTTTATTTTTCCTAAAGCAACTCCCCCTTTAGCATTATTCTCCAAAATGACACTGGTACCTTTCTTATCATTATAAGCTTTGTGAAAGGCATCAATCCGCCAAAAATCGCCGATTGTTAAATCACCCTGACGCGGCAGGCGGTTAAAAGGACATACGCTGCAACTTTTTCGAACCGAAATATCATTCAGAAACAGTTGCATATAAGTATCTTTGGCAGACTCTATGCTATAACTGTCTTTGTCGGTACTGATTTTAAGATGAGCTGCGGTTGACCAACCTTTCGCTTTATCACGAAAATTAACATCCTTCACCTGCCCGTCCAGGCCCAGTTCACTCAAATATTTTTGAAAAACTTTCGGCGAAGGAACACCGTGGCAAATAATATCCACACACAACAAATTTTCATAATCTTTTTTCAGATAACCTTTCAAACCGGCAACCTGGCAAGGGGTACCGCTGAACAATACCGGGCGTCCGGCAATCAGAAGCTTTTTGATCCGGGAAAAACAATCTCCGGTAGTGCTTTGCGCATATTTTGATCGACGTAACCTCTCCAAGCCCTCTTCATTTTCGACCAGGATATGCTCAACCGCCATGTGCTCATCATAAGCGGCCCCGCACACCACACCGCCCTGCTTTAACACATTTTGCGCCAGCAAGGTAAACACGCCGCCGGAAGAACTTTTGCTTCGGACATCGTCATCAGCCATCGCCGCATAACACTCCGGCTTAACGGCATGATCATATCGCGGATTGATTACCGGGCAGGTCTTTTCGCATAAACCACAGCCGACACAGGCATCGGCATCTACGGCCGGATACAAAAAGCCCTCGCAGCCGGCTTGCATCGAAATGGCATGATGTGGACATACATTAAAGCACGCGCCGCAGCCGGTACATTCTATCTGTTCGATTTTAAGCATTCTTTGTCCTCTTTTTAATTTTAATCTTTATCCCGAGTATATTAAAACATTTGTGCTGTTTGGCATGAGCCGCTGCTGCCGGTTTTCCGGCTTCGGTACGATACGAGCGCAGACGCATAAGATAATTAAGCATCTTATCTATGTTGCGTTGAAAAAGCTCATCATATCTCTTATCGGTAAGTTCATTCATCTCATAGCGTCTCAGGATACTATGAACCAGTTGATGTTCTCCGGAAAGTTTCGACCAAATCGAATTGCCGTGATGGCGGTAAACCGACAGGTTCCGATTGACAAAACCCGCCTGATTGCCGTCCAAAATCAAAATATGCAACAGATAATCAACCCCCGGCCCTTTTCGGAAAACCGGATTAACTTTTTTCAGGATCTCGGTCCGATAAAGACAGCAGGATAAGTTTTGAATTTGATTGTCGTTTACAAAATCTTCAATACCGATCCGGCAGTCCTTATGATACAAGTAGTCACGTTCTTTCAGCTTGCCGTCCTGCAAAACCTGAAACCGATGAAACCACATTGCGGCATCGTTGTCCTTCTGCATTTCCTGATACATAATTTCCAGTTTGCCCGGCAGCCAATAGTCATCACCCTCCAAAATTGCCGTATACGCGCCGTTGCAACGACTGAACAAATCGGCATAATTTTCGTTAACACCCACATTGTGAGGATGTTCTACCAACTGAATTAAATCCGGATATTTATCCTGATAGCTTTTGACGATTTCTGTCGTACGGTCAGAAGAACAGTCGTCTCCGACAATGATTTCTCTGACCAGGCTGTGATTTTGCGCCAACACGCTCTCCAGCGCCTGAGCAATAAACGCTTCATGATTATAAGTTACGATAATAACGCTTATATCCCGGTTTTCCATAAAATATCCCTTATTTTAGTTATTGTCTTGGTCTTTGGCAGCATTGCCGTCCCACAGATCTTTTCCCAAAAAGGAAAATTGCTTTTTTCTTAACGAAAAATGAAACATATGTTTTTTGGCAACTTTGATCTTCTCCAACCGTCCGAGGATTTCCCGAAGTTTTGCGGTTGTTTCGGGATCTTCGCGCACCTCGGGCGTTACCATATGGGTAAGAATAAAATTGATCACCAAATCTTTTTCGATCTGTCTGAATTTTTTCTCATTCATAAAATTCATCATCTCACCGACGATATAAACACAATCGTTGCAGCGTTTCTGTTTTTTCAACACCGAACGGGTGGTCGAATTGCTGTTTTTGATATAATTGTAAAAATGTCCCGAAACGGTTGCCAGTTTGTTGGCATAGTAAACCGCCTTCAGATTAAAAAGATTGTCTTCCCAAATATAATTCTCGGGAAAATACAACTCGTTTTTGCGCAAAAAAGCAGTGCGGAACAATTTGTCACAGGCACCTCCGTGCGGAAGCAGCGCAAACTTGTTAAAAAAGGAACTGCACTCTTTGGGAGTATTGCGGGTTTGGGAAACACGTCCGTCCAAATAAACCAGTTTCGTCTCCGCCATCGTAATGTCAGCCCGGCTCGATACCGATTTTCGGAGAAGAGTTTTATAATACTTTTCATCAATAAAATCATCGGCATCGATAAAAGCGATAAATTCGCCGCCGGCTTCGCGGATTCCCAAATTGCGGACATAACTTTGTCCGTGATTTTCCGGCAGGTTGATCACCCGCAGCCGCGGATCGTCAACGGCTGCCGCAATTTCTGCCGTCTCGTCGGTAGAACAGTCGTTTATAACAATAACCTCCAGTTTTCGATAAGTTTGATTCAAGACAGAATCTAAACATTTATTTAAGTACGGCGCTGCGTTGTAAGCCGGAATTATGACCGTTATGACATTCTTGGCTAGTTCTTCCATTTATTTGTATCCTTAGTCTTTTTTAGTTGTTTTCTCATCAATCAGCTTCAACAATTCTTTCAGATTATTCAACGACAACCGGCGGATGTTCTCCGCTTTCTTCATTACTTTTTCCTGCATACGGCGATAGGCGGCGCCGTCCATCGCTGCCGCTTTTTCCATCGCGGCACCCAAATCGCCGTTATGGTCATAAACCAAACTGTTGTCCCAATTAAACTCATAAACCTTGGCAAACTCGGAATGAATGATGCAGGGTTTGGCAAAAGCGTAAATCAACTGAAAACTGCCGCTGGTACCGACCGAAACATAACGATGATGATCCGGATTTTCGGGGTCAAACAGACACAAAAAGAAATCGGCCTTTTCCATTTCCCTAAACATATCCGGATAAGAAAGCCGTCCGCAAAGTTCTATATACGGGGCAATTTCGTCATCAATGTTGTCCAGTTTGCCGGATCCGACCAACACCACTTTAAAATCCTGCCGTACTTTTTTGAGATTTTTCACCGCATCAATCAATAAGGAGTGATTTTTACGCCAGGGGCTGATGTTTCCGACCACAATAAATCTTGTTACGCCTTCGTTTTTGGGCGTAATTTCAATATCGCCGAAATATTGCGAATTGACCATCGTATACTTTTTCGAATATTGATTGTGCAGGTCGGCCAGCGCAATCAGATTTTCGTTCATTCCGCCCTGTTCCAAATGATGCTGAACAAACAAAATCCGCTCGCGGTCAAAGGCCACATGTTTCAAATAATCGGCAACCGGTACCATTTTCGGCGTATCGCGCCGCACACCGGGAAAATAAATCAACGACGAGTTAAATAAAATATATTTATAGTTTTTGACCACCGAATGGGTTTCCATCAGCAGTTCAAACGGCACCTCACCGAAAGAATATACCCTTACCTTGTTGAGTGCGTCGGTCAGAAAATCGAGCTGCGACGCATTGCAAACAAAAATGTCGACATTATATCCCAGCTCGGTAAGATATTTGGCATATCCCGGAATAACTTCATAATGGCAGTCGTTCGGTTCCACGATCAGAACGCTGTTCGCCCGCACCGATTTAAAAAGACGCATAAAGTCGGCAATTTTCTTTTTATGCCGATTATAACGCACCTGAATTTTAACCCCGGCAATTGTAATGATCTTATGTGTTTTGCGCGGCGAGTTCTTGACTGAAAAAATTTGTTTTAAAAAATTTGACTTTCCCATTTTCTGTTTTCCTTCTGACAACTGCATACCCCGGTTATCGGACAGAGTCAATCGTTTCCAGCAACAGTTTCAGATTTCTCAAAGACCGCTCCCGGATATTTTTGGCTTTGTTCTTCAATTCGGACTGCAACCGCGCGTAAACGGCCCCGTCCATTTCAATGGCCTGCTGCATCAAAGGCACCAGGTCCGCATTGTTTTCATATACCAGACTGTTGGTATGATTAAATTCGTAAGCGGCCGCAAACTTAGACTGAATAAGACAGAGTTTGGCAAAACCGTAAATCAGTTGGAAGCTTCCGCTGGTACCCATCGAAACATAGCGGTCATGATCCGGATTTTCCGGGTCCAGCAGACACAGAAAAAAGTCGGCTTCTTCCATGGCGGCAAACATTTCCCGATACGGCAAACGCCCTCTGATATCAAAATATTTTGCCACGTCCTCGTCAATTTGCAACTTTTGTCCGGCACCGACGACAATCACTTTAAATTTGTCGGTCAGTTTTGCCAGGCGACGCACCGACGCAATCAACAGATCATAATTTTTACGCCATGACGAAATTCCGCCCACGACGATAAATTTGGTAATGTCTTTGTTTTTGGGCGTGATCTTGACTTTTCCGAAATAATGGGGATTAACGACATAAAAACGGGACGAATACGAATTGTGCAAATCAACCAACGCGATCTGGTTACGGTTGATGCCCTGTCTTTCCATATGATGCTGTATAAAAATCATTTTTGACTTATCGGTGGCAATGTTTTTGTAATAGTCGGTTACAAGCGGCATTTCCGGCGCATTCGCCGCGCCGCCGCCCACATATTTAATCGCCGAATTAAACACGACATAGCGGTATTTACAAATGGCGGCCGCACTCAGCAGCCGTTCGATATCTTTCTCACCCAAATTGTAAACTCTGACGCTTCTCAGTGCGTCGCTCAAAAAATCCAGCCGTTCGTCACCGCAAACGGCAATATCAACATTATAGCCCAACTCGGTAAAATATTTGGCAAAACCTGGAATGACCTCATAATGACAGTTGTTGGTTTCAACAATCAGCACACAGTTTTTACGGATATCGGCAATCAGTTGGTTACACGCCTTGCGGTTGCCGTCGCAGCGGATTTTCAATTTTACGCCGAAAATCTTCACCACTTTATGCGTCTTAACGGGAGTGGTTTCTACAGAAAACATTTTCTGCTTTAAGTCAGATATTAACATAATGTCAACTCGCCGGATTGCCAGGTTAAATATAACATAAAAGGTTCTCTTTGTTGCTACACCAAATTTGCCTAAAATTCAAGCGATTTATACAGGTTATACCTTTTAAAAAAAAGCGAGACTTTTACGGCTCTGACCGTAGTAACACGCAGGCAAAAACAAGTCCAGATTACAAAACTAAAAAAAGCCGCACCTTGCGCCGTTCCGCTGTCTCTCAAACGTTATAAACCAGTCCCCAATCCTGATAACGGGCCGGATCCTCACTCCAATTCTCGCGCACTTTGATAAACAAAAAGAGATGAATACGCTCTTCCAGCAGTTCTTCCAATTCCAGCCGGGCCGTTTGTCCGATCTTTTTGATCATTTCACCGCCGCGGCCGACAATAATTTTCTTTTGCCCTTCGCGTTCAACAAAAATCGTCATTTCGGCGCGGATCGAATTGTCAGAACGCCGTTCCCACAGTTCGGGTTCTACGGTAAGCGAATAAGGAAGTTCTTCCTGCAGGTACAAAAAGAGTTTTTCCCGCACAATTTCCGCCGCCAGCAAACGAAGCGGCAAATCCGACATATGCTCTTCGGGATAGTACCAAGGCGATTCCGGCAGATGATCGGCCAGATAACGGTAGAAGTCATCGATATGTTCGCCGGTGGCCGCCGAGACCATAAACGTTTCGCTGAAATTGCCGTAAGCGTTCAACGCCGCTGCCAACGGCAGCAACTTTTCTTTGGCGATCAGATCAATCTTATTCAGCAGCAAAACCGCTGCACGGTTTTGTTGATTGAGCTCGTCTATAATCGCGCGGGTCTCGTTGTCAAAACCGCGTTTGGCATCCACGACCAACACGAGGATATCACCGTCTGCGGCACCGCTCCAGGCCGACGCGACCATCGAGCGGTCAAAACGGCGTTTTGGCTTAAAGATCCCCGGCGTATCAAGGAAAATAATCTGCGTATTATCATAAATGCCGATTCCCTTGACCAAAATTCGGGTAGTTTGTGCCTTAGGAGACACAATTGACACTTTGGAACCGACAAAATTGTTGGTAACGGTCGATTTTCCGGCATTCGGCGCCCCGATCAGACTGACAAATCCGCAACGGCTCGGCCGGTCGTTATTTGTTTCCATGTTCCACTCCCAACAATGCCAGCATCTTTTCCGCCGCGTTTTGTTCCGCCATCTTTTTGTTCCGGCCGCTGCCTGATTGCGGTTCAATGCCGTCTATTTCAACCTGCATATGAAAAACCGGATTATGTTCGGCCCCTTCTCGACTGATCTCCACATACCGCGGCGCGCTCAATCCTTTTTCATGAGCCGCTTCCTGAAGCTGCGTCTTGGCGTCTTTGGGCGGCCGGGTATGGGTGTCCACCAACGGCCGCCAGTGCTGCTGCACAAAATGAATCGCCGTTTCGCAACCGCCGTCCAGATACAGAGCGCCGATCACGGCCTCACAAACGTCACACAACACGTTGTCGTTATGGCGTACATCAATGCTTTCCGCCATTATATAACGATCCAGCCCCAGCTTAAGCGCCATTTCGGCTACGGTTTCTTTGCAAACCAGCGCCATAAAACGCTGCGAAAGGTTTCCTTCCGGCTCGTCCGGAAAAACCTTATAAACCATCTCCGCAACCGAAACGCCAAGCACACGGTCTCCCAAAAACTCCAGACGTTCGTAATTTTCTGACAATTTTCCGGTTTTGCTGGTATGCGTCAATGCCTGATGCAGCAAATGCGGATTCTTGAAATTGTAGTGCAGACTTGCTTCCAACTCTCTCATTTTTTTCTCCGGCCGTTAAGGCGCAAATTAATTGATTTTGCTAAACAGGCGCCGCCATCTGATCTTTTTGGCCCAGGTCCAGGGCTTATACCAGGCGCCTTCGTTGGGATCATAAGAAAAGAAAAGAAAACGCGCTTTGCCGACCAAATTCTCTGCCGGAACAAAACCGACGTTTACCCGGCTGTCATCCGAACGGTCACGGTTGTCACCCATCACAAAGAAATTGCCGTCCGGGACCGTCACTTCGGGAAAATTGTCTTCACGCTCGCTGTCGGAAATTTCCAAAATGGTATGCTTTACGCCGTTGGGCAGCGTTTCTTCATATTGATGATATCGTTCGGCATGCCCGAAAGGATTGCGCAAAACAAAATTTTCGCCTTCCGTCCGTTCCAGCATTTTACCGTTTACATACAATCTGCCCTCTTCCAGTTTGATTTTGTCTCCCGGCAAACCGATAATTCTTTTAATAAAATCGGTACGGTTGTCTTTCGGGAACTTAAACACCACCACATCTCCCTGCCGCGGTTCTTCACTCCAAATCCGCCCTTCAAACAACGGCAGGCTGAAAGGAAAGGAATGTTTGGAGTAACCGTAGGTGTATTTGGAAACAAACAAAAAATCGCCCACATACAAGTTGGGATACATCGATCCTGACGGTATTTTGAACGGCTCAAACAAAAAACTGCGGATTAAAACGGCAATAACAATTGCATAAATAATCGTCTTAATCGTTTCCGACATATTTTCTTCTTTTTCCATAATTCCTCTTTCTCCTGCGTTTTTTGACATACTAATCTTTATTTTTATTTTATCAACCAAAAGCTAACAACTTTCAATCACCACCACTGCCTGAGCCAACGGATAATCGTCGCTGAGACTCACCCACAAACGGGATGCGGGAATAATTTTTTTCAAAATTTCTTCAGCCTTCCCCGAAATATGAAACATCGGCCGTCCGCTCGCATGATGGACAATTTCGATTTCCGACCACGCCACGCCGTGAGCAAAACCGGTTCCCATCGCTTTCACAAATCCTTCTTTGGCGGCAAAGCGTTTGGCCAGCGATGCGGCAAAGCGCTGCGGCCGGTCGCGCAAAAGCTCGAGTTCCTGTTGCTCCTGTTTGCCGAAACATCGTTGCAGAAAACGTTCGCCGAACTTTGCGTATGCCTGTTCAATCCGTTTGATATTACAAATGTCGCTGCCCAACCCGATAATCATTTTACACCTTATTGATACTTTTTTTATTGCGTTTGGCCCGGTTAATCCCCTCCAGCGCTTTTTTAAACACATAATAGGTCACGATCCAGGCAACAACATAATAGGGAACGCATCCGACCATCATCGGAAAAATGATCGGCCACACATCACCGGCAAACGCCGAAAAATCAAAAGTCATCAAAGCGTGCATGGCTTTTTCAAAAATACTCGCGAATTCAACTTTTCCGGTTTCGTGCTCGCCCAAAAACCACCGGCCGGTATAAAGCGTGCCAACCCAGATAAACGGAAACGTCCACGGATTACCCGCCGCCGTTCCCAGCGCGCTGGCCAAAATATTGCCCCGAACCATCCAGGCGGTAACGGCTGCCAGAACAAAATGAAAACCGACAAAAGGCGTAAAAGAAATCGCGACGCCGCAGGCAACCCCGGCAGCAATCGAACGCGGCGTTCCGCCCAGCCGGCTGAGTTTTGCCACGATATATTGTCCGTAACGTCTCCAGCCCAACTTCGGCCAAAACCAGCCTTTCAGTTTTTGCTTCCAGTTTAACGGTTTTTTGCGACTAAACAAACTTCATCTCCTTCTGTCAGGCCGACCTTGCCACATAACTTACGACTTTTGACGATTTCAAATCCGCAATCACCGAATTCAGATGATCCAGATTTTTAATATCCACATCGACAATAATTTCAAAGTAACTGACGGTACGGTAGACAATGTTCAGGTTGGAAATGTTGGCATTGTTACGCGCCATCAGGTTGGAAATTTCGCCCAAACTGCCCGGTTCGTTGCTCAAAATCAGTTTCAGGCGGCCGGTATGAGTCTGGTTTTCGGCGCCCTCGCCCCACGCAATGTCAAGCCAGCGTTCCGGTTCATTGGCAAAACGCTCCAGCGACTTGCAATTGACCGTATGTACCGCCACACCTTTACCGGTGGTTACAATTCCGACAATCCGGTCGCCGGGCAGCGGATGACAGCAACCGGCAAAATGCATCGCCATTCCCGGGATCAGCCCTTCAATCTTCAGCGGTTCGGCATTTTTCTTTTTGATTTTCTGAAAACTCGGAACCTTGATCGCTTTGACTACCTTTTCCAGCTTGGACTGCTTATAAGCCGGATAAACCGCCTTCATCACGTCCCAGCCGCTGACCAGCCCTTCGCCGACTTTGGCATAGATGTCGTTGACCGATTCCGCCTCAAAGTTCGGCATAATCGTCGTTAAGCTTTTTTCCGAAAATTCCAACCCCTCGTTCTTAAACATTTTTTCCAAAATTTCCTGACCCAGCACAATAAACTGGTCACGTTTGGAAGAACGTACATAACGACGGATTGCCGCTTTGGCCTTTCCGGTCACCACAAAACGTTCCCATTCCGTGGACGGATGTTGCGCTTTTGAAGTGAGAATTTCCACCTGATCGCCGTTTTGCAAAACCGTCCGCAACGGCTTGATCTCACCGTTGATTTTGGCGCCGACACAGGTATCGCCGACCGAAGAATGGACAGCATAAGCAAAATCCACCGGGGTCGAATTAATCGGCAACCCGATCAAATCGCCTTTCGGAGTAAAACAAAACACCTGATCGTTATACATTTCGAGCTTGGTGTTTTCCAAAAATTCCTCCGGATTGGAGGCTCGTTCCAAAATCTCCAGCAGCTCTCTGATCCAGCGGAAGTTTTTGCCTTCTGCCTTTTGTCCCTGTTTGTAAGCCCAGTGGGCGGCAATTCCCTTTTCGGCAATTTCATGCATTTCATAAGTGCGGATCTGAACTTCGATGCGGGTGTTGGCCGGTCCGATCACGCCGGTATGAATCGATTGATAACCGTTTGGTTTGGGAGTCGAGATATAGTCCTTAAACCGCCGCGGCACCATATGATATTTGCTGTGAATGATGCCCAGCGCCTGATAACAGGTGGCAATGTCGTTGACGCAAATGCGAAAAGCCATGATGTCGGACAACTGTTCAAACGAGGCATTTTTCTGCTGCATTTTACGCCAAATCGAATACGGCGTTTTTTCGCGACCGGTCACCTGACAGACAACACCGTTTTCGGCCATGTCTTTTTTCAGCGCTTCGATAATCTTCGGCACCAGATTGCTGCCCTGCTCGCGCAGAAAATTCAAACGGGCGATAACCGAATCGTGAGCTTCTTTGTAAAGCTCGCAAAACGCCAGTTCTTCCAACTCGCTTTTCACTTCCTGCATACCGATGCGCTCGGCCAGCGGCGCATAAATATCCAGCGTTTCGCGGGCAATCCGGGTTCTTTTTTCCGGTGCCAAAAAATGCAGCGTGCGCATATTATGCAACCGGTCGGCCAGCTTAATCAGCAATACCCGAATATCTTCCGACATCGCCAGCAGCAATTTGCGAAAATTTTCCGCCTGTTTGGTATAAGTCGATTTTTGTTCAATCATCGCCAACTTGGTCAAACCGTCCACCAGTGAGGCGACCTGATCGCCGAACAACTGGCGCACTTCTTCAACCGTGGTGTCGGTGTCTTCGACCGTGTCATGCAGCAAACCCGCAATAACGGAGGAACAATCCAACTTAAACTTGGTCAGAATACCGGCCACTTCGACCGGATGAGAATAATACGGGTCGCCGGACGCCCGAAGCTGCGCCCCGTGTTTTTTCATTGCAAAAACATAAGCACGGTTCAGCGCGTCTTCATCGGCGTCCGGATCATAAGATTTCACCAAATCGACTAATTCATATTGTCTTAACATCGGCCCGTATATTCCAGCTCGTGACTATTCTTCAAATTCATCCAGATTGTCATCGCCGATTTCGGCGGCATCGTCAAAACCGAGATCTTCGTCTTCACCGTCCAAATCGACGTCCAGATCGGCATCAACGGCTTCGTCGCCGTCCAGATCCAAATTATCGTCGTCAACGCCGTGAACCTGCATTGCGTCAGACATTTCATTGTCCAGCAACAGTCCGGAGAACTGTTCGTCCAACTCGGAAAGTTCTTTTTCCGCCGCCAGAATCTCCATTTCTTCCTCTTCCGGTTCCTCAACTTCAACATATTTCTGCAGTCCCATCACCAAAGATTTTTGCAAATCTTCAATATTGACCTTTTCTTCGGCGATTTCACGCAAAGCGATCACCGGGTTTTTGTCATTATCGCGCGAAACCGTGATCGGAGAACCGGCCGATATATCCTTGGCACGCTGGGTTGCGACCATCAGCAGTTCATAACGGTTGGGAATTTTATCAATGCAGTCTTCGACTGTTACTCTTGCCATTTTTTTTACCTTCGTAGTTAATTAAAACAAAATTTTGCCCGAACTATAGCCTTTTTACCGCCCGATTGCAATAAAAATCTGTTTTTAAACATTTTAATTCGTTGTTTTTACGTTATATTATTTTAAAAATATCGGTTGAAAGACGATTCGGTATTTTATCTTCTCAAAAGCGTCTTTTACCGCCTGATGGTTCTTTTTGACTTCCAGAACGTCATTCAGCGGCGCTTTGTACATTTCCACCATGCTTTGCATTGTCACGGCCACGCTCGGCGCAATCTTTTCGGGATAGGCGTTGAGCTGGTTTTGGTAAACGTTTCTCTTATATAAAAGCAGTGTCATCAATTCTGGGGTTGACATCCTCAAAACCCGATAAGCCTTAATCGTCTTGTCACAGGTATAGGCCCATTCTTCCATATTAAAGCCTTCTCCGGCGATAATTTCGCTGAATTCGTGCTCCATCCCCTGCATCTTGATTTTTTGCACCAGCCGCTGGCACGGATTGACCAAATCTTTGATGTTGGGCAGAATCGCGCCGGTTCCTTTCGAATTTTCCCATGCATCCAACAATGCACCGGCTTCAATGATTTTGGCCTTGTTGTTGATGTTCTCCCCATAATCCGCCAACGCTTCCAGGCTGCGGGCCACCGCCTGAACGTCCTTTCCGGTCAGCGGCGACGTTGCATCGGGCGAAATAGTCCGCAACCGGCTTTGCAGCGGTTCCTGCGGTGTTGCTCCCGGCGCATAATCTTCCGGCGGTACCGTCTCCATCACTTTTTTGATAAATGCGGTATCGTAACGGTTGGTTTGCGGCAACCGTTGAAATTTCATTTTTTCACGGCTGACGTCATTGTCTTTCCATAATTCCGGCATCAACACAAAATACAACGCCGGCGACATAAATTCAAGATTTTCGATATCGGCCAACTGAGGGGCAATGCGTTTCGGAAACCGGTTTTTGGTCTCTTTGATCCCCGGAAGGTTGAGAACTTTTTCCGAAATGCCCGGAATGGTGTGCAAATAGGGACCGATGTACGGATAATACTCTTTCGGCGTGTTTTTGAGCTGCTCCAGCATCGTCTCCTCGCCGGGCCATTTCAACCGGGTTTGGCGGGTTCCGTAACTGCGGATTGTCTGAGCAAACCCCTTGTCGAATACTTTGCCGATATTCCAAAAATAATCAAATTTGCGGTCATAAACCGGTTTGGGGGCAAACATCCGCCGCAGTTCCTCCAACGGCGGAATATCTTCTTTCATATCCACTTCAAACCGCCCGGCATAATCTGCCGGTGTCACCGCTTCCGCAGCCGCGCTTGCCAAAACAACGGTCATCAGGACCAAACAGGCATATATAAATCTCATGGCATCTTCCGTATTTTTCAATTCTCATAAATTATACACCAATATTTCCATTAATAAAGAACTTCTGACAAAGAAAATGCTAGACTCGTCAAAAATATTGATTTACTATTCCTTCGTACGTTAACTTTTTAAGGGAGATGCGGCTATGGCCTGGACAGACAAAATGGTTGAAGACCTCAAAATCATGTGGAAACAGGGGTTGACTACCGGAGAAATCGGTAAACGCCTCGGTGTTTCCAAAAACTCCATCGTCGGCAAAGTTCACCGCCTGCAACTGGACGCGCGCCCATCTCCGATCCGCAAAAAAGACGAAGAAACGTCAGAAGCCGCGGTTGAAAACAACACCGAAAAAACACCGGCAGCCAAGCTCAAAGCAGAGCGAAAATCTTCCCGCGACGAAGGAAAGACCGATGCGGCAACACTGCCCGCAAATACGGGCTTTCGCCCTACTCCGGCCAAGAACGTTGCTTCGGGGGATGTTAAACTGACCGATCTCGACAATCACACCTGCCGTTGGCCGATCGGCGATCCCAAAGACGAAAACTTTCGCTTTTGCGGTCGCAAAGTAAGAGTCGGGCAGACTTATTGCGAAGAACACGCCGCACTGGCTTATGTCAAGCCCAACAAAAAATAAAATTGTCTGTTTTAGCAAGTCCTGCCGCAGCGCAGGACTTTTTTTGTCTTTATGTTTTCAGTCAAAATGATTTTTGTTGACTTTAGACAAAAAACGGAGCATAATACAGGCCATAAAATAACCTTTAATACAATAATTATGCCTTACTTAATCGTATTCTTCTTTTTGGTCATTGCAATTGTTGCCGTGATCGTTATCGTTACCCGCTCCAGCAGCCGGAACCAGTACAGCGCCGAAGTCGACACCATTCTCGAAATGATGGGAGACTTGGCCGACAACGTTTCCAAAGACAAGCTGAAAAAACTGCAAACGCAGTTTTGTGACCAGCAAAAGCTGAGCCGCGGGAACAAAGAAGACACATCGGATTACAAAGTCGGAAAGATGAGGGCCTACAACCGGGTTCTTGACCTGCTCAACAGGAAAGTCTCCGAGTAAGGACTTGAGTGTCCGCAACTTTGAAAGAGAGTGCCCGACGGCGCTCTCTTTTTTTATGGTTGCAGCAAATCTGTCTTGGGCGACAAAAGAACTGAAATATATGGTAAACTTTTGTGTTTTTACTTTACAAGCATATCTTTGTAAGTTACCACTAATAACATTAACCATAAAACTTAAGGATCTAAACCCATGACCAACATTCACCCTACCGCCGTCATTGAAGACGGTGCCCAAATTGCCTCCAGCGCCAAAATCGGACCTTTTTGCGTTATCAGTTCCAAAGCTAAAATTATGGAAAACGTACAATTGATTTCTAACGTCACGGTTATGAACGATACCACCATCGGCGAAGGCACGATCGTATTTCCGGGTGCGGTTCTCGGCGGCGGCCCGCAGGACCACGGCAATGAGTTTCAGCCCGAAGCCAAATTGATTATCGGCAAAAACAACATCATCCGCGAAAACGTCACCATGCAGTGCGGCACGCCCAAAGAACACTTTACCACCACCGTCGGCGATAACGGCATGTTTATGGTTAACTGCCACGTCGCTCACGACTGTGTGGTCGGCAACAACGTCATTATGACCAACAACGCCGTCATCGGCGGACACGTACGGGTCGGCGACGGCGCCATTTTGGGCGGCAACTCGGCCGTACACCAATTCTGCCGCATCGGCCGCAAGGCCATGATCGGCGGTTTGTCCGGCGTTGACCGCGACGTTATTCCGTTCGGCATTGTTACCGGCGAACGCGGAAAACTGCGCGGCTTGAACGTTATCGGTCTCAAACGCAGCGGTTTCGAAGAAGCAACCGTCAAAAGCATTACCCGTGCTTTTATGTTTATTTTCAAAGGCAAAAACGGCACATTTGTCGAACGTCTGGCCGAAGCGCACGAAAAATATAAGGACGACGCCATGATCATGGAAATGATCGCCTTTATCGACGAAGCGCTCAAAGGTCGCCGCAACATCATGACAGCGGAAATGTAACGGGAGACCCGATGGAAGACAAAGCCAAAAAACTGGGCATCATTGCCGGGGGAGGAAGTCTCCCCCGCAGTTTGATTCGCCATTGCCAAACCGTCGGACGCGACTTTTTCGTTATTGCCATTGAAGGCAACGCAGATCCCGCCCTGTTCAATGACGAAATTCCGCACTTATGGATCCGTCTCGGGCAAGCCGGCACCGGTTTTAAGCGCTTCCGCGACGAAAAAGTCGAAGAAGTGGTTATGATCGGCACCATCCGCCGTCCAAGTTTCAAAGAACTGATTCCCGATATGCGCACCACCGCGTTTTTTACCAAAATCGGCGTTAAGGCTCTTGGCGACGACGGGATTCTGCGCGCCTTAATTAAGGAAATAGAAGCCGAGAAAATGCGGGTCGTCGGCATTCACGAAGTCATGAACAACATTTTGGTCCGCCCGGGCATTCTCGGAAAAGTCAAACCCGGCAAAGACGACTATGTCGATATTCGCCGCGGCGTTGCTGCTGCCTTTGAGTTAGGGAGACTCGATATCGGACAGTCGGTTGTGGTGCAGCAGGGGTTGGTGCTGGGCGTAGAGGCGATTGAAGGAACCGATGAACTGATCAAACGCTGCAGCGCTTATAAACGCAAAGGAAACGGCGGTGTTCTGGTAAAATTGCGCAAACCCCAGCAGGATATGCGGATTGATCTGCCGACCATCGGCACCCGAACCATTGAAAACGCCAAAGCCAGCGGTTTGAACGGGCTGGCCGTTCATGCCGGAAACACGCTGATTGTCGACGAAGCGGAAGTCATCCGCGCCGCCGACAAAGCCGGCCTGTTTATTATCGGAATTGAACCGGGAGATTATCTTGAACAATAATTTGAAAATTTATCTGATTGCCGGAGAACCTTCCGGTGATGCCCTGGGAGCCCGGCTGATGCGGGCAATCAAGAAGAAAACCGGCGGTAAAGCCGAGTTTTTCGGCATCGGCGGGGACACGATGGAAAAAGAAGGCATGAGCTCTTTGTTTGATATTTCCGAACTGGCGATTATGGGACTTTGCGAAGTTATTCCCAGTATTCCGAGAGTTCTTAAAAGAATCGGACAAACCGTCAACGACATCGTCCGTCTTCACCCCGACGTTGTCATCTCTATCGACAGCTGGAGTTTCGGCAGCCGGGTACAAAAAAAACTGCGTGCCCTCAAAACCGGCATTCCGCAAATTCACTATGTGGCACCGCAGGTTTGGGCCTGGAAAAAGAAACGCGCCCGTACCATGTACAAATACGTTGATCATCTTCTTACCCTGCTTCCTCAGGAACCGAAATATTTCACGCCTTACGGGCTGCCGACCACTTTTGTCGGCCATCCGGTTATCGAGAGTCCGGTGGTTCACGGCGATCGGGAAATTTTCCGTCGCAAATACCGTATTGACGCCGCGCAAAAAATCATTTGCCTGTTGCCGGGATCGCGACATAACGAAGTGTCGCGGCTGCTGCCGATATTTTTGGAAGCCGCACAAATGCTGAAGCAACAGCATCCGGAACTGTTTTTTGTCATTCCGACGGTTAAAACGGTGGCGGCACGGGTTAAAAACATGCTTAAGAATAATCCGTTGCCGGTGCTGGTGGTGGAAGGCGAAGAAGACCGCCACAACGCGATGAGTGCTGCCGCCGCGGCCATTGCCGCTTCGGGAACCGTCGCCTTGGAACTGGCGATTGCAGATGTGCCGCACGTGATCGGGTATAAGGTTGCGCCGGTAACTGCAGCGTTGGTCAAACACTTTTTACACATTCAGTTTGTCAATCTTTCAAACATCCTGCTCGGTCGCGAAATTGTTCCCGAACTGTTGCAGGAAAGATGCGTCGCATCAAACATCGTTTTATATATCAACCGCTTTCTTGAGCAAGACAGCTTCTACCGTCACCAGGCGGAAGGCTTTAAAAAAGTGCGCGAGGTATTGGGGTTGGGCGAACAAACCCCCAGCGAAAAAGCGGCGGATGTTATTTTGCAAATTATCGCCGATGCCCGAAAAGTGTAAATATACAAATTTTGGCTCTGATTCTGCCCGGCTTTCCGGGCAGTTTTTATGTTTTGAACGCATATTTTTCTTTCGGCGGCCGCCCCTAATCCCGGTTATTTTCATGCGGCCGTGCGTCGCGTTCGCGATTGCTCTCATCGACGGCTTCTTCTATTCTGGCTTTCACCTGCAGCGGATTGTCAACGTCATAAAATTCGACTTTGGCGCTCCCGGTTCCCGAAAAAAGAATGTTGCCGTAGCCTAACACCCTGCCCCAGAAAGTTTGTTTAATCTGGATTGATTCGATACGCTCGGTCTTTATTTCTTCGGTTTTTATTGAGATAATCCCGGTTTTATACACCACCCGGCGATTGGTGCAAACCATTTCGGTCAGATGCAGGGACAAATACAAAACAAAAGGATAAACACCTAAAAGACCTCCCAAAACCGCCAGCCCCGCCGCCGCTTCAATATTTTTGTTGAGATAAAAGGTAAACGCAAGCGAAATGCAGGCCAGCGCCACCAGCCCGAGAGTTGCAAACATGAAATAAAACCACAACCATTTAATCCAATGATATTTTGCCTGCACCTTGATCGTTTCGTCCTTGGTCATGGTTCCGTTAACGTATCCGTTTTGTCCCAGCATTTTATTTCCTCCAAAAGTTTTTGGTAAATACAACCAACACCGTCAAAACTTCCAAACGGCCCAGCAGCATCGCCGCCATCAGGGCATATTTGGCAACAACGGAAAGTGACGCATAATTTCCGTCCGGCCCGATCGAGGCGACAATTCCGGGTCCCGAGTTGGTAACCGTGGCAACAGCGGCGCTAAAAGCAGTGGCAAAATCCAACCCGGTAAACGCCAGCAACAGCGTTACCGCCATAATCACCCCGAAAAACGACATCACAAACACCAAAACCGACGAAATAATTCCGGGATCTATCGTATATTGCTTGACTTTTACCGGCACCACCCGATTAGGGTCAACCGCCGTAATCATGGACTGTTTGAGATAAGCCCACACAACCTGCCAGCGGAATATCTTAACCGAACCGGCCGTCGACCCGGTACAACCGCCGGTAAAGGCAAATATGATAAACAAAGTTTGAAACAACACCCCCCAGGCCAGATAATTCACCGAAGTCAGACCGGTCGAAGTTGTAATTGAGATAATATTGAACGAAGCGTAACGCAACGCCGTCCAAAAGTTGTCGTATACGCCCATGAATACCAGGCAAAAGGACGTTCCGACAATAAAAAAGAACAGCACTTTTAAAAAACTGACAACCTGCTCCGTCCGCAGCGACTGATGAAACTTGTTTTGCAACAAAACAATATAAAAAGTCATCGGCAGCGCCCCCAGCAACATAAAGACGGAAATAACAGCTTCAATCTTCACATTGTCAAAGTAGAGAATTGATTTGTTTTTAGTGGAAAAACCGGCGGTCGCAATCGTTGACATCGCGTGGTTAACCGCATCAAACCAACCCATCCCCGCAAAATACAGACAAACGGCGCACAGAACGCAAAAAAACAGATAAACCAGAAAAATCCGTTTGGCAATATAATGGAACTTGGGCATAAACTTATCGTTAAGGTCGGAATTTTCACGCTGAAACATCTGCATGCCGCCGATACCCAAAAACGGCAGCAGCGCCACCGCAAACATCACAATTCCGATACCGCCCATTGCCGTAAGCATTGAACGCCACAACAAAACCGCTTTGGGAAGACTTTCAATATCGTTGAGGATGGTCGCGCCGGTCGTCGAAAGGCCCGACACCGCCTCGAACAAAGCGTCATGAAAATTTGACGTAGTGCCGTACAAAATAAAAGGAATGGCCGACAACAGCGAAACCGCCGCCCAGCTGCTGGTGGTCAGCAAATACCCCTGTCGGACGCTGATGCTTTTTATCGGAGCCCGGTTGGAAAGAAAAAGCGATAAACCGATAAACAGGCAAAACATCGCCGAATTGAGAAAATATGACCACGAAGCGGAAGTTGTATAAATATCATAGCCGGCAGCGACCAGCATGGCAGCGCCGAGAATGCTGATAAAATAGCCGTTGATCATTAAAACCACTTGCCACATACGGGACGCCGATCTCTATTCCAGGGCAACCCGGTCCGAATAACCGCGTTCGACCAGTATGTTGTTGATGCTGATATCCTCATAGAAACACTCTCCGGTCGCAACGTCGTCTTTGGTATAAGCGACAATTTTGCAACGAATGTTCTCCCCTTTCAGGGCATCTTTCAAAAAGACCGCCGCCTTAACGCCGCGGGCATTGCGCGGGTTGGAATATACGCCGTACAAAAACAGATAGGTCCCGCTGACTTCCATTTCGTTGGCATTATAAATTTTAACCGGTCCCGAAATTTCTAACGGAGTATCCAAGTAGCGCAGCATATTGCCTTCAGCTTCGGAAACTTTTTTCACGATAACCGGTCTTTCCGCTGTTTCGGAATATTTACCGTCGGTATGCTCACGGACATCTGACGAAACCGTCGTTTCCGTCCTGTGCGCCGTCTCTTCCGGCAGCAAAGGCGCCGGCGGCGTCACGGCAACCACATTGTCGGCTTCCTGCGCCAAAACATCCACCCGCTGGGTTTTGCTTCCCGATGCGGCGCGGAAGATCTGACGGCGCACTTCTCTCGCACTCGGCGCCACTTCCACCAGACGGTCGGTCCCTTTGCCCGGCTTTTCGGCCAAGGCCGGAATTTTGTTCAGAAAACTCGAAAATTTGTCGGAAACCTGAGAAAAACTTCCCTTGTCGATATTTTTGATTTTTGCCAGATACCAGGTATGAACCTCAAGCGGCTTAACCTTGTGATAATAAACCGGGACGGCATAAGCCGCCGCCAAAATCAATACCAGCAGCAACAAAAGATACAAAGGCTTGCGAAACGGATAAGTAACAAACATCACCGTTTTATGCAAGACTGCGCCCCATTGACTGGGTGAACCTATATTGTCTTCTTTTTGCTTTTTTTTGAAAAACATCGCGTTTCCCCCGATTTATAAATTTTCCATAATATTTAAGCTAAACGGTATACGCATAAAATTCAAGCGAAAACCATATTTATTGCACGGCTTTGACGATAAAATCGGGAAGCTGTGCCAAAGAAGACGCACCGGCAGCGCCTTTATGGCCGCCGCCGCCGAAACGCGCAGCGATTTTGGAGACGTCAACATCCGGCTTGCTTGAATAAAAAGAAAGGTTCCAACGCCGTTTTTTATTCATGTAAAAGTTTATCATAACGTCGTAACTGTTTATATTTTCTAAAGTATCAAAAAAAGAGGAACGTCCCTGCGGCATATTGGAACAAATACATTTCAAGCCGTCGATTTCCGCCTCAAAGGCCATGCTGCGCACCAAATGATAATTGCGGGTATTGATCCACGACAAGATTCTTTTCCCTTCTTCAATCATCTTGTCAACATCCAGATCCCCGTCAAAAAGTTCCTGCCAAATTTTATCCTGAGGTCGGTTTTGCCCAAACGACTGCATGGCATATTCAAACGGCTCAACCCGGGGATCCCTCAGATCAAAAATATCATGCTGCGCCAGCAGCTTAACGCCCAACGGAACCGGCCGGTCGGGATAATAATAGTTCCATGTCAGTTCAATGGCCGCCGTGCCGATCCGCCGCAAACCTTTGATCGGTTTTGCCCCTTCCCTCAGCATCGCCTCATATTCTTCAATCACCGAAGCATGATGGTCAATCCAGGTAAAATCAATCTTATTGCTCAACTCAAACATATATTTCATCGGCAAGGCAAAATCGCACACCACCACCATATCATGCTTTTCAATTTCGTGATAAGGGATTTCCATATCATGATTCAGCCCCAGCAGTTCAATCTGCGGATAGACGCTTTTAACAACCGCCCCCGACCCTTTGCCGTCATGGTCGGCAATATGATAAATACACAACATATTATTCTCCCTCATCCAAAACTATACTCATATTATCAAACGCCGGCGTCACATTTTGCGGCGTCAACCGGTCAATTTCCCGATAATCGCATTCCACCGCCATGTGATTGATCACCACCCGCAGCGGCGCAATCCGTTCGGCATCGCGCAGAATATCGCCCAACCCGGCATGATGACACCCGCCTTCCGGTGTTGTCAGCGGCAGAATCAACAACTTGACCGGACGGGTAATACAGTCGAAGGCGGCCTCGTCAATTTTCCGATAGTCGGCAATATACACAATCTCGCCGTCATTAAAAACATAACCCGTCGTCGGCATATTGTGTCCCAACAGCCGGATCGGCGTAATCTTCAAATCTTTCAGCATAAACGGCCGATAATATTCAATCGTATTTGCCACCAAACTCGGTTCCCGGCTGACGTCATTGGCATGCCCGGGAGTTGCAATCAAATAGGGAAAACGTTCCCGGATCGTTGCCGCCGTCTCCGCCGTGGCATAAAAATTCAGGCTGCGATTTTCGGCGCGGTTAATCTCCCGCAATTCGTCAATCCCGTGCAGATGATCGGCATGGGCATGGGTATAGACAATCCCGTCCACGTTTCGGATTCCGCTCGTCAGCAACTGTTGACGCAAATCCGGTGAAGTGTCGATCAAAATACGGGTATTTTTATATTCCAGACAAGAGGTCGTTCGCGTCCGGCGGTTTTCGACCACCGACGGATCGCAGTTTCCCCACCCGCTGCCGACGGCCGGCACGCCGGGGGCCGCGCCGCTGCCGAGTATGGTCATCTTATACATTAAAACTCGTACCTCCCTTTGTCACTCGCCTTACGGAACAGCCGGTAAAAATTCTCAGAAGTGATTTTTGCCACCTCTTCCAACGAAATGTTTTTAATTTGCGCCAGCTTCTCCGCCACATAACGAACGTTTGCCGGTTCGTTCCGATGTCCGCGCAACGGTACCGGGGCCAAAAACGGAGAATCGGTTTCCACCAACAGCCGGTCCATCGGAAGATCTGCAAAAATTTCCCGCAATTCGGAACTTTTGTTAAAAGTGATCATACCCGAAGCCGAGATATAAAAACCGATTGAAAGAGCAAATTCCGCCAACCGACGGGACCCGGAAAAACAATGAATTTCACCGTTGAACGGCGCTTTTTTGTAATGCTCCGACAAAATGCCGATCGTATCGTCATCGGCGTCCCGGGTATGGATAATCAGCGGCAGCCCGGTCTCCTGAGCCGCTTTGATCTGTTCGACGAACAGTTTGAGCTGGTTTTCCCGGCTGCTGTAATCATAGTAATAGTCCAGACCGCATTCGCCGATCGCCACAATTTTTTTGTGGTGGCTTTTATCAATCAGCTCGGCGGCCGTTACCGATGTATATTCATCCGCATTATGCGGGTGCACGCCGACCGCCGTATAAATAAAAGGATATTTCTCCGATAACTCCAGTTGCTCGTCCAGATTGTCGATATTATTCCCCGCATTTAACGCCGCAGTGATTCCGTTTTCTTTCATACGGTGCAGAATTTCATCAAAATCTTCTTCAAAATCGTTATAATCCAAATGGCAGTGACTGTCGACCAGCATTTTTTCCTCACATTATTTTACACAAATTGGCAATGATATTTATCAGGGCCTGTTTTTTATCCATATTCAATCCGTTGACCTGGCGCAAAATCTTGACCGCTTCCTCCCAGGCCCGCGCCGTTTCTTCGATATTGCGGCTCTCCAAAATATGATCGGAGCAAAATTTCAACACCAGCTCAGCCGCCAGGTCAAAGCTTTCTTCCGAAGCAGTTGCCTCTTCCGTCCAGTCAAGCATATCCTGAAGCTTAAAACGGTTTCCGGCATAAATTATGTCGCTCAGCCGGCTGTAACGTTCCAGCGCGCCGCAATCGGCATAATTGAGCGCCTTGCCGATACTGCCGCCGGCAATTCTTGCCAGCCCTTTGATCGTGTTTTCATCCAAATCGGAACGATAACGCCGCAACAGGCTTGCCACCGTATTGTCGGCCAACGGTTTCAAAACCAGCTTTGTACAACGGGAACGTATCGTCGGCAACAGTTGCCCGACATTATGGCTGATCAGCATCAGAATGCTTTTTGCCGGCGGTTCTTCGAGTATTTTTAACAATGCGTTGGCGCTGGCAGAATTCATGTCGTCAATACTGTCAATCACCACCGCCCGCCAACCGTCATCGGAAGACTTTCTGGAAAAAAACTCATTAATCCCGCGCACGTCGTCAATACGAATAAAAGCCGATTTTTTCAGATTTCTCAATTCGTCTTCATCCATTGCCGCCCCGTCTTTGATCGCTTTCAAAACCTTTTTGCGGTCGGTTTCGATAAAATCGCGCTCAATCACTTTGAAATCGGGATGAGAGTTGGAACTGATCAGCAGGTTGCTGCGGCTGTCCGGACTGGTCGCAAGCGTGGCCGCCGGCGCAAAAACACGACGTTTTTCATCCAGCAGAAAACGGGCAAAACGATAAGCCAGCGTCGCTTTCCCGATCCCTTTGACGCCAGAAATCAGCCATGAATTATGCAGTTTGTTGGAATTGTAGGCCTCAAGAAGAGCTTTTTCCGCCTCTTCCTGGCCAAGCAGAAAATAATTGTTTTTCGGAGTAATTTGCACAGGGTCGGGCATTATGGTTTCAAAAGCCTTTCTTCTACAATTTTTACAATGTCATGATGCAATTGCTCAATGCTCTGATCGGCATTGACCACCACATAACGGGGAGAAGTTTGCGCAATCTCCAAAAAACCGCGCCGCAAGTTTTGATGAAACTCGTTCCCTCTGCTCTCGTGACGGGTCTCTTGGATTTCGGCAGTGCCGTTACGCTGCAACGACCGTTCCAACCCGATGCGGGGATCCAAATCAAGAATAATCGTCAGGTCCGGATAAAAATTGCCGACCGTCATCGCATACAACTGCTCCAGCATCTGCTTCGGTACCCGTTTATTGTAACCGTAATACTGATAAGCCATCGTCGAATCGGCAAAACGGTCACTGATCACCCATTTTCCGTCCTCCAGCGCCGGCAGTACCTTTTGCTGCATATGAATCCGGCGGTCCGCATAATACAAAAGGGCCTCCGCCACCGCGTCAAATTTGTCTTTGTCGCCGGTACACAGCATCTGCCGCAGTTCACAACCGATCGGTGTTCCGCCCGGTTCTTTGGTCAACACGGTTTCCACGCCGCAACGATTCAGCCATTCGGCCAACAGTTTTATCTGGGTCGATTTTCCGGTGCCCTCGCCGCCTTCAAGAGTGATAAAACGCCCCTTCATTACTCTGCTCCGAACAAAAGATATTTGACGTTACTCATAATCCGTCCCCAAAATCCCAGTTTGCGTACGCTGTGATCGGCATACAGAGGAATAATTTTGGTCTCGCCGCCGGGAACTTCGATTTTGACTTCGCCCAACCGGTCACCCTGACTGATCGGCGCCTTAACCGGTTTATCATAGACAGCGGTGAGTTTTACGTCCCGGGCTTTGCTGCGGGGAAGCGTCAGAACGATGTCTTCGTTGACAATCAAGTCAATTTTTTTCTCTTCTCCCATATAAACCGGTGCCGCAACAATCCGCTGAAACTGCTTGAACACTTTATAGTTGTCAAACTCACGAAATCCCCAGCTCATCAGTTTTTCGGCTTCTTCCGAACGTTCCTTGTTGCTCTTCATTCCGGTCATAACCCCGATCAACCGGCGATCGCCGCGCTTGACCGAAGCCGTCAGACAAAAACCGGCCTCTGCCGTATGTCCGGTTTTCAGGCCGTCCGCGTCCGGCATGCTGTAAAGCAAGGGGTTGCGGTTGCCTTGAACAATGTTATGATAAGTAAAACTTTTTTGTGCAAACACCGGATAATATTCCGGGAAATCCTGAATAAGCGCACGCGCCAGCTTCGCCAAATCCTCGGCCGACATACGGTGGTCGGGATGCGGCAGGCCGGTAGAATTAACGAAATGAGAGTTTTTCAAGCTCAGTTCTTTGGCTTTTGCGTTCATCAAAGCGGCAAAATTTTCTTCCGAACCGGCAATATTCTCCGCCGCCGTAATACAGGCGTCATTACCTGACTGAATGATGATACCCTTGATCAGATTTTCGACCGTAACCTTATCGCCCACCGGCAAAAACATGGTCGAACTGCCGCTGGCCGCACCGCCGGTACGCCAGGCGTTTTCACTGACCGTAAACACGTCTTCCAGTGACAGCGAACCGTTTTTCAGCTTGTCAAACAAAATATAAACTGTCATCAATTTGCTCATCGAAGCCGGTGCCACCGGTACAAAAGCGTTTTCGGTATAAAGATATTCGCCGGTGTCATAATCCATCAAAATCACGTTTTTGGCTTTGGTTTCCATCGCTGCCGCCGAAGAAGACAACAAGGCGGTGACAACAACGGCAGAAATCCATTTAGTATACAGTTTCATTTTGGTTCCTCTAATTTTCAACGACATGAGCAGCCGGAATTCCGAAATTTCGGATCTTGGCCTGGCCGACAACGGCTTCTTCATGATAATTATACGGTCCGACCCGAACCCGATAGAACAAACGGCCGTTGATCTCCGCTTTCAAAACGTGTGTTTTGCCAAACCGCATCAACCGTGAAGCCAACCCTTTGGCCGCCTGATAACTCGAAAATGCGCCGGCCTGAACATAATATCCGGCAGCCAGTGACGTCTCGGCGTCACAGTCATCTTCATCGTCATAAGACGACGGCATCGTCGGCGTAATCGCAGGCGCCGCCGCCAACGGTTTAACATCTTCGCCGATCCCCGATCTGACAATTTGCGTCGTCGGCGCCGCCGTAACTTCCGCAGTCAGGGCTTTGCCGGTCAAGGCCGCTTTAAGATTTTTGCTTTCCTTTTCCAACACCTCAACCCGGACCTTGGCGGTTCCTTTCTCCAAAAAGCCCAACAACTGGGCCACTTTTTTCGAAACATCGACAATGCGGTTGCGTGCATAAGGACCGCGGTCATTGACGCGCACCACCAGCGAACGGCCGTTTTCCAGGTTGGTAATTCGGACAATCGATGGCAGCGGCAACGTACGATGCGCGGCAGTTAAACTGTGCATGTTATATTTTTCGCCGTTGGCGGTACGTTTGGCATGAAAATCGGGACCGTACCACGAAGCCGTTCCGGTTTCGGAATAAGAATAGTCTTCTTTCGGGTAATACCATCGTCCCAGAACTTTATAAGGATTGCCCACTTTGTAAACTCCGCCTTGGCTTTTTATGGCCGAAGCCTGTTTTTGCGGCGGATCGGTCACTTCGGGACCGGTGGTTTGGCAACTGCTCAACAGAGCCGTCACACAAAGGCAAAACACCGCGGATTTCAGCGTATTCAAGTTCATTTTTATTCCTCAATCAACATTGCCGGGCATTTTATACTATTTTTTTTGACTCGTAAAGCCTATAATTATGTCACATGAAAACATTGTATGCCGTCCGAAAGAACTGCTCCGCTTTTATGTCGATGCTAAAACTTTAGCCGACCGCCCCTTCTCCGGGGTTCAAATCCCGCTCTCCGCAAAACATTAAAAAAACACCCTTACGGGTGTTTCTTTTAATGGCGGAGAGTCAGGGATGGTCCGCGACATTGCTGCGCAATGCTTGTTCCACGGCTTTCATTCGCTGACGCTCACCGGCATGCTTCCGCATGCCTTTCAATTGTAGTCGAACCCCTTCTCCGGGGTTCAAATCCCGCTCTCCGCAAAACATAAAAAAAAACACCCTTACGGGTGTTTCTTTTAATGGCGGAGAGTCAGGGATTCGAACCCCGGGAGGAACTCACGCCCCTCGTCTGATTTCAAGTCAGGTGCATTCAACCGCTCTGCCAACTCTCCGTTTCATCAGCAATACTGCTTGCAAATCGGCCCTTATCTCAATCGGGGATTGCTTTAGTTTTTACCTAAAACAATCCCAAAGGTCAAGCATTTTTTACAATTATTTGCGTTTTCCGATCAAGCGCAGATAATCGACGATATAAACGACAATCAAAAAACACAAGGCACGCAGACCGATAATGTACAAACCGGCCCGTATACTGAAAAAGAAGACCTGAATAATCATCGATGTGACGATCGAACAGACCAGCATTGTCAACCAATAATATCTCACTTTGCTGAAGGCAAAAGCGCAAACGATTGCCGGCACGAATATTTTCCAATCGACGATCATTTCCTGCAAAATGCCGAGGCTGACCGGAATAAACTTGGTGCCGGTAAACATACTGATAATGATGATTGCCGCCGCGGCAACCAGAATGGCAAAATAAATTTTCTTCAAACTCATTGTTATATCCTCTGATTCAGTTTTATTTTGCCGGCAGAATAACAACAATTAATTAATTTGGCAACACCTAAAGAAAACTCCGGCAGTTTTTTAATGCCGGAGTTTTTTATGGTGTCCGCGGGAAGATTAGAACATAAATTTCACACCGGCGGTAACTTCCATCAGATTATCAAGGTTTCTGGCACCGATATAGCTGTATCTGCCGACAACACGGGCAGCAAAGTTTTCGGTGAAGTTGTACTGCATACCGACACCGGCACGATAACCCATTCTCTGTTTATTCTGGCTGCCTCTAACATACTTAACCTTCATATTGTAGTTTGCCAGACCGAGGGTACCGAGCAGATTGAAGCCGTCACAGCCGATCGGCATGTAACCGTAAGCATCCAAGCCATAAGCATAAAATTCGGTTTTTACCTGATCAATCGTTCCTTTAAAGGATTTTCTTTCGCCCGACTGCTGGAAGAAAGCTTCCAAGCTGGAATACGGCGTAATCATGGTACCGAGGTTAACAGCGCCGGAGTTATAATCCTTTTTCGGATCCTTGGCCAGCTTTTTGTAGTCTGCATGAGAATAAACATAATCAAAACCGATGTAAGGCTTAAATTCTCTGTTTAAATCCATTGCATTTGCACTTACGGAAAAGAGGCAAGCAACACCTGCTAACAGTAATGTTTTTTTCATATTTTAAACTCCATTTATAAATAGGTTTTTGTTAACTGTATTCAAAAGTCTGTTGTAAATATTATAACAGTCATAATATTACTGATTGTTGATGTAACCATTGTTTGCCCAAATTAAAGAGTGCAATTCAAAAAAAATGTGCTAAATTAAATAAAAAAGATCTATAATTTAGGAAAATGAATATGTTATGCCCAGAAAAAAATTGCCCCTTATGTCCGCGCCTGGTTGCTTTCCGTACCGACAACCGTCAAAAATTTTCGTCTTTTTACAATGCGCCGGTTCCGCCGTTCGGTCCTTCTGACGCCCGGCTGCTTATTTTGGGAATGGCGCCGGGGCTGAAAGGGGCCAACCAGACCGGACGCCCGTTTACCAACGATTACGCCGGAGACCTTCTTTATCCGGTTCTGAAAAAATACGGCTTTGCCACCGGCAACTACGGCAAACGCGCCGATGACGGCTATCGGCTGGTCGACGCACGGGTCACCAACAGCGTCCGCTGCGTACCGCCGCAAAACAAAGTCGTGGCCGAAGAAGTCAACAACTGCCGCCGTTTTCTTGTCAGCGAGTTGGAAGCTCTGGACAATTTGAAAATTATTCTCGCATTGGGCGGCGTAGCCCATAATGCCTTGCTCGGCACACTCGGGTACCCTAAATCCGCCTTCAAATTCGCACACGGCGCGCGGCATTTGTTGCCCCGGCACAATCTGGTGTTGTTCAACTCTTATCATACTTCGCGCTACAACGTAAATACCGGCGTTTTAACCGCCGAAATGTTCGAAAACGTTATCCGGCAAATTCGCGAAGAACTGGGAGACAAAGCCTGATGTCTTACGATTTGATAATGCAACAGGCGCTCAAGTTTCATAACGAAGACAAACTGGACGAAGCCGAACGGCTTTACCGCAAAATTTTGGAGACTTCCCCCCATCATCCGGTCATTCTCAACCTGCTCGGCCTGATCGCCCAAAACAAGGGCCTGCACTCGGAAGCCGCCGACTGCTTCAGCCGCGCGATTGCACAATCTCCTCAGACCGCCGAATACTATTTTAATCTCGCCTGGTCGCTCGAACGTTGTCATAAAACCGCCGAAGCCGTCGAATATTATCACCGGGCTCTGCAACTGCAGCCGGGTATCAAAGAAGCGCATAATGCTCTCGGCAACCTTTACCTTGCCGCCGGCCGCCGCGAACAGGCCCAAGATCAGTTTAATCAGGCGGCACTGCTGGAACCGGGTTATGTCGAACCTCGCGCCAACCTCGCTAAAATGAATCAGGATCTGCCGGCTTTGCAAAAACTGCAGTCTCAATACCCGCACGAAGCACTGATCCCTTATTATATAAGTCTGCTGCAACGGCAATCGGGACAAACAGCATCCGCGCTGGAATCCGCACAACTCGCATATAACCTGCAGCAAGACGAAGAAACCGCCCTCCTCGTCGGCGAGCTTTATCTGGAACAACAGCAACCCGACCGTGCCGAACCGTATTTTCGGCGCGTTCTCCTTTTCAATCCCAAATCGGTCGGCGCCCTCATCAATCTGGCCAACCGCGAACCCGACCCCGAAACCGCCGAAAAGATGTATAAACAGGCGCTTGACCTGTCACCGCAAAATATTGACGCTCACATTAATTATGCCGATCTGCTGTATCGGCAGAAACGGTTGCATGAAGCATTGGAAGAATACCGACAGGCAGTCATTCTGGATCCCGAAAAACCCGAAGTTTCCAACAATCTCGGTATTATTCAAAAAGACTTCGGCGAATACGAAGAAGCGCTGGGACTGTTTTTTAACGCTTTGTTACATCAGCCCGACCGGAAGGAATACGCTCTCAATATTGCCGAAACATTGATGCTTCTGTACGAAAAAGCACCCGAAGAAGCGCAAAAAATCGCCCGCAACTGGCTTAAGAAAACCCCCAACAACATCTTCGCCCGCCGTCTCAACGAAATCTTTGACCACACCGACGGAGAAAGCGGCAAAGAATATGTGCAAAAACTGTTTGATTTGTTTGCCGACAACTATGAGGAGGTTATGCAGCGACTCGACTATCGGCTGCCGCAAATCATCGCCGACAAGTTGGGACCGCTTGAAGGACACATCATCGATCTCGGCTGCGGAACCGGACTGACCGGCGTCGCACTCAAGAATCCCCGCAATTCTCTCACCGGTATTGACATATCGCCGGCCATGCTGGAAAAGGCCCGGCAAAAAAAGATATACGATCGTTTGGAAGAAGCCGACATTACCGACTATTGCCGGCGTCTTCCCGCGGCCGATATGGTGGTTGCCGCCGACGTGTTCGGATATTTGGGTGCTCTCGATGAAATTATCCCGCTGATTTTTCCACGCAACTTTTGTTTTTCGATTGCAGCCGACGACACGACGGAATCCTGGCGTTTGATGCCCAACGGCCGCTTTCGGCATAATCCGGCCTATGTCAAAAAACTTTTGCAAAAGGCGGGCTATTCGAATATAACGGAGCTTCCCGCCGTGTTACGCCACGAAAACGGCGAAGATGTCAACGGTTTTGTCTTTATCGCAAAGGAAAAATAACAATGACCCGAAAAGAAGAAAACACCGGTTTTGTCTGTGAGCACTGCGGACGGGAAGTGTTGCCGCTTAAAGACGGCAGCTACCGCAATCACTGCCCTTTTTGCCTTTATTCCCGTCATGTGGACATCGTTCCCGGCGACCGCGCCGCTGATTGCGGCGGCCTGATGGAACCGATAAAAATCATTTACAATTCCAAAAAAGGCTACCAGATTGTCCATCGTTGCCAAAAATGCGGTTTTGAACGCAGCAACATTATCAGCGAAGATCCGCGGCAACCGGACGATATTGAGGCAATTACCGACATCATGCGGCGAAGCGCCCGCTAATTTTTTGTTCGGCTGCTCTTTCCGAAAACCCCGGCACCGATTATATTATAGGCAAAACAACATGGAGTATGAAATATGAGTGAAGACCTGAGCAGCCTTTTTGTTAAGCGTCGTTCCATTTACCATCTGGGAAATGAAACCGCGCTGGCAGAAAACGATATTACCGAAATTATCACTCACGCCCTGAAATTCTGTCCGTCGGCCTTCAATTCGCAATCGGCCCGCGTGGTGGTGCTGTATGGCGAACATTACCACAAATTTTGGGACATTGTACTGACAGAACTGAGCAAAATTGTTCCCGACGACAAAATGCCGCAAACGATTGAGAAGGTAAAGTCATTTACCACCGGCATCGGCACAATTCTGTTTTTTGAAGATTGTACCACCATTGAAAATCTGCAAAAAAAGTTTCCTCTGTACAGCGAAAACTTTCCCAAATGGTCACTGCAATCCAGCGGAATGCTTCAATACATGATTTGGCTCGCTTTGGCCGAACACGGTATCGGCGCTTCTTTGCAGCATTACAACCCGTTGATTGACGACGAAGTACGGCTGGCTTTCGATTTGCCGGAACATTGGATGCTTTTGTCGCAAATGCCGTTCGGAAGCATCAGCGCCCCCGCCGATGAAAAGAGCTTTTTACCGATCGAAGATCGCCTTAAAGTTTTCGGATAAGAGCGGATCATTGCGTCTCCTGTCACATCTGAGCCGGTGTAAACTTGCGTCTCCTTAAATTGGCACCTCGGCAAAAACATAAAAAAATAAAGGTTGATATCCGACAGAATCAACCTTTATTTTTTATTTTAGCACTGTTCTCAGAGCTTGCAACCGCCTCATCTTCAGCCGAGAAAACGGCCGGCAATCGCCACCTCTGAAGCCGACAGCGAGGTGGCAACGATATTGATATTATTCAATTCGACATTTTCAAAACGTTCGTAAAAGAATTCGGTCAACAGCTTAATCAAACCCTGTTTATCGTTAAAACCGATCGAATCCACATAGGCCAGCACGCCTTTGGTTTCGCTGCTGCCGCCGAAAGACATCGACGTTTCCCGTGCCAGGCTCACCACAACATAACCGATCGGTTTTTCCAGCTTATGCGCAACCAGTTCCGCTGCCCGTTCGGTAAATTGCTCCGCATTCTTGTCTTTTAATTCCGCGTTGGAATAAACTTTTAAAAAAGGCATTTTTTTCTCCCCGTTATTGCTGCAACAAATGCAAATAATTAAAATCTTCAATCCAGGCAGAAGCGTTTATCGGCATTCCCGCACCGGTTTCCATCGTAATCATTGCATCGGCCGCGACATACTTTTGCAAAAATTCCTTCAAAGGAAAATTTCCTTCGCCGTAATGCATATGTTCGTCTTCGGTTCCCCGAACATCGCCGTCACACATATGATATAGCGTCGGCTTTAATTTATAAAACCCCGACAATTGTTTTTCAAGGTCCAGCCCCAACGAATTAGCCGCGCAAACGGCATGGGAAAAATCGAAACAGAAACCGCAACCGGCATAATCCATTACATATTTTATTTCTTCGGGCGTGGTGCCGTGCATCCGACCTTCCACGTCACTGGCTTCGTAAGGCAGGTTTTCGATCACAATCCGCGGATCGTTAAACAAACGGAATTGCCGGGCCGTTTCTTCCAAGTTTTCTTTCGCCTCGCCGCCGCCGGCATGGACAACAATCACTTTGGCATCAAAGCGGTCGGCTGCTCTTTGGGCATGGCTCAGAATTTTCGCATTGCTTTCAAAACGTTCTCGGTAGCCGGTATCAAACCCCATACTGTTGTGCGGCGCATGGATCGTCACTTCCAGGCCCGCAAACTTTTGTTGCAAAAGGGCCAAATCCGCTTCCGGCGTCGACGGAATGATCATCAACTCCACAAACATTTCAAGGCAGTTTTGTCGCACAAACGCCGCCGCCTCGTCAACAAATGCGGGGTTGTTCTGCAAATTGCTGCTGAACAGTTTAAATCCGTATTTTCTCATTTTGCCGCCTTACAGTCCGAAGCTGTTCAAATACCAGTCCACCGTCTTAACGATACCGCTGGCAAAATTTTCATCGGCTTTCCAGCCCAGTTCGCGACAAAGTTTTTCCGCATCAATCGCATAGCGGCGGTCGTGTCCCGGACGATCTTTGACAAAGACAACCAAATCACGGTAAGACTTTCCGTCTTCCCGCGGACGCCGCTGATCCAAAATCGAACAAATCGCATCGACAATCTCCAAATTGTTCTTTTCGTTATGGCCGCCGATATTATAAGTTTCGCCGCTTTTTCCCTGATGGAAAATCAGGTCGATCGCTTTGCAGTGGTCCAGAACATACAGCCAGTCGCGCACGTTTTTGCCGTCGCCGTAAATCGGAATATCTTTACCGGCCAGAGCGTTGGAAATGATCTTCGGAATCAGTTTTTCGGGATGCTGTTTCGGCCCGTAATTGTTGGAACAGTTGGAAACCGTGACATTCATGCCGTATGTGCGGTGATAAGCACGCACCAGCATATCCGATCCGGCTTTCGAAGCCGAATACGGCGAACTGGGATCATAGGGCGTCGTTTCTCTGAAATAACCGGTATCTCCCAAAGCGCCGTAAACTTCATCGGTCGAAATATGATGGAAGCGACAGTCTTCATAACCGTCTTTGACCTGATGGGGACCTTTCATCCAGTGATTGCGGGCGGCGTCCAGCAACGTGAACGTTCCGACCAGGTTGGTTTCGATAAAAGCGCGCGGCCCGGTAATCGAATTGTCGACATGGCTTTCGGCGGCAAAGTGAACCACGCCGCGGACATCGTATGTTTCAAACAACCGATTAACCGCAGCGGCATCACAAATATCACCTTGCACAAACTTGTAGTTAGGCGCTTTTTCGCATTCTTTCAGATTGTCCAAATTGCCGGCATAAGTCAGTTTGTCCAGATTGATTACCAGATAATCCGGATATTTTTCCGCCAGATAAGGCACAAAGTTTGCCCCGATAAATCCGGCGCCGCCGGTTACTAAAATAGTCTTCATAAGTTGTTTTCCTCCATATTTTCAATACATTCTCTGAGAGCGTCGCGCCAATGGCGGATGCGGATACCGAAATCTTTCTTGATCTTTGCTTTGTTCAGCACCGAGTATGGCGGCCGGGCGGCCTTGGACGGATATTCCCAGCTTTCAATCGGGCGAATATCGCACTCCAACCCCGACATCTCGATAATTTCTTTGGCAAAATCGTACCAGGAACAAACGCCTTCGTTGGAAAAGTGATAAATGCTTTTGGTTCCCGGACGGATCTGCGGCAAAATATGGATGATCGCCGCCGCCAAATCACCGGCATACGTCGGTGTTCCGATCTGATCAAAAATCACCTTCAGCATTCCGCGTTCGCTGCCCAAACGGCGCATCGTCTTAACAAAGTTGCTGCCGTATTCCGAATATAGCCAAGACGTGCGAATAATCACCGCGGTGGAAGCCCGTGACATAATGATCTTTTCGCCTTCCAGCTTGGTACATCCGTAAACCGATTTCGGTCTGGTCGGATCAGTTTCGATATAAGGAACATAATTTTTACCGTCAAAAACATAATCGGTCGAGATGTGAATCAACGGCACCCCGGTCGCAGCCAGATTCGCCGGTCCCTCAATATTGATTTTAGCCGCCAGGTCAGAATCTTCTTCGGCCTTGTCAACCGCGGTATAGGCCGCACAGTTGATGACCGCCTGATAACGCTCGGGATTCACCACCAGGCGCACCGCCTCGGGGTTGGTAATGTCGAGAATATTGCGGTCGGTATAATCGGCCCGATCACCCAGCAGGCGTCTCATTTCACTGCCGAGCTGGCCGTTGCATCCGGTTACTAAATACATGAGATCTCCTTTAACAGCGGGTTATGCCGGTCTTTGTCCGACAATACGGCTTTGTCGGTATCAATTTTCCAATCAATGCCCAAAGCGGGATCGTTGTACAATAAACCGCCTTCGGCCTCTTTGCAATAAACGTTGTCGCATTTATAAGCAAACACGGCGGTCGGCGTCAATACCGAGAATCCATGACCGAAACCGCGCGGAATCATCAATTGCTTTTTGTTCTCCGCCGACAATTCCACTGCCACGTGCTGACCGAAAGTCGCCGATCCGGGCCGCAGATCGACGGCAACATCCAGCACCGTTCCTTCCAAAACCCGCACCAACTTGGCCTGAGCAAATTCTCCTTTTTGAAAATGAATGCCGCGGATGGTCCCAAAACAGGATTTTGACTGATTGTCCTGAATAAAATCGTAGTCAATCCCCTGTTCTTTCAAAGCCGCTTTGTTCCAGCTTTCGAAAAAATAACCGCGTTCGTCTTCGAAAACCCGGGGTTCAACCACAAAAACCCCGTCAATTGCCGTTTTAGAAACCTTCATGATAGTCCTCATATACACGTTTTAAATAAGCCTTGTAATCAACGCCGTCTTTCAACTCGTCAATCAGCTTCAACAGCTGATCGGCGGAAATGAAACCGCGCCGGTAAGCAATTTCTTCAATACAGGCAATCTTTAAATCCTGCCGTTTTTCAATAATCCCGATAAAATTGGAAGCCTCAAGCAGCGACTGCGGCGTCCCGGCATCCAACCAGGCATTGCCGCGCTTCATCGGCAAAACGTTCAGACGTCCTTCTTCGAGATACAGACGATTCAGATCGGTGATTTCCAACTCGCCTCGGGCCGAAGGTTTGAGATTGCGCGCTTTTTCCACCACATCGGACTTGTAGAAATAGAGTCCGACCACCGCATAATTCGATTTCGGTTCTTTGGGTTTTTCTTCAATGGAAACCGCTTTGAAATTCTTGTCAAATTCCACCACGCCAAACCGCTGCGGATCGGAAACGTGGTAACCGAACACCGTCCCGCCCGGGTTGTTGACGATTTCACGCTGAAACAACCCCAGCTGATCGCCCATATAGAAAATATTGTCGCCGAGAATCAGGCATACGTCATCATCTCCGATAAAATCCGCGCCGATTGTAAACGCTTGGGCAATTCCTTTCGGCTCTTCCTGAACCCGATACTCCAGTCTCAGGCCGTATCGGGAGCCGTCACCGAAAAGCTTTTCGATGTTGGGGGTATCCTGAGGGGTCGAGATGATCAAAATTTCGCGTATGCCGAACAGCATCAGGGTGGAAAGCGGATAATAGATCATCGGTTTGTCATAAACCGGAAGCAATTGTTTGCTGATGACGTTGGTAAGCGGATACAAGCGTGATCCGCTGCCGCCTGCTAAAATAATGCCTTTCATATTTTAATTCCTTGTAGTTATACCTTTATACCCGCCATAATACTCCGCGGCCGCCACAAATCAAGAAAATTGCCGTTTCTATTAACAACCGCGTCATAAACACCCCCGACAAAGGTCTTGTATTTGTATAATTAACGGTTATACTTCCTGTCATCTGAAACAAATTTCTAATGACGGAGCCTTAAATGGACGACCTAATCAGCGTAATCGTTCCCGCTTTAAACGCAGAAGCTTATATTGAACGTTGTCTGGACAGTTTGGTCCGGCAAACTTATCAAAATCTGGAAATCATATGCATCGACGACGGTTCAACCGACGGTACGGTTGAAAAAATCAAGCAATACAACGATCCCCGGATCAAATTGATCGTACGCGGACAAAACTACGGCATCAGCCTCACCCGCAATTTCGGTATCGGGATCGCTTCCGGCAAATATATCGGTTTTATCGATTCCGACGATTTCGTCGATCCCGATTTTTATCAAAAACTGCATCGGAGCATGATTGAAAACGATGCCGAGATCGTCAGTACCGCCACCCGCGTTATCTGGCCCGACAAAACCCGAATTTGGTCGTCAAAACCGCAAGTCTGCCAAAAATTCGAAGACAAACTCATTGCCGTTCGCAACGGCAGCTGCTGGAACAAACTTTACAAGAGAGACCTCATCCGCCGAAACAATATCGAATTTCCCGCCGGGGTGGTTTTCGAAGATAATTTGTTTATCGTCAAATGTCTGTTTTTCTGCAACAAACTGGTCATAATTGATGATACGGCCTACAACTATATGATGGTATCTTCTTCCTTGACGCACGATCCCGCCAAGCAGGAAGCCCGCAAGAAAAATTCGCTCACCGTGACCAAAATGATGGTCGACTTTATCAGCACCCATACGCCTCGCAGCAAAAAGGAAGTGCTTCGTTTTATCCTCAGGAACATCGTCGTTTCGGACTATTTGGCCGACAACGAATATTATCATCGCTTTAAAGCAATGACCGGCCCTTCTTTTCGCTTATACAAAGCGCGTTTCAAAGCCCTGAAAAAATCGTGGTTTAAGAAATAAACGCAACGCGAACGGTTTTAATGTTCCGATACGGCAAAATTTACCGTTGCATATAGAAATTGCGCGACTCCGGCATTATTTAAATCAATCATCGGTTTGAACAGTTTAAAAACGGAGCTTTTCATGCAAAGAAATCGGATTTTGACCGCAGAACAATATCATGTTTTGAGACACAGGGGCACTGAACCGGCTTTTTCCGGAAAATACTATCAGTTTAACGAAGAAGGAACCTATGTCTGTGCCGGCTGTGGCAATCCCGTCTTTACGTCTGACCAAAAATTTGACAGCGGCTGCGGCTGGCCGAGCTTTGACGCCGCTATTCCCGGCAGTGTCAAAATGGTGCCCGATTACAGTTACGGCACCGCCCGGACCGAAGTTTGCTGCGCCAACTGCCATTCGCATTTGGGCCATGTTTTTGACGACGGCCCGACTCTGACCGGCAACCGTTTCTGCATTAATTCGCTGGCACTCGAATTTCATCCGCGCCGCAAAAACTAAATCTCCAGAAAGCGGCGAATTTCCCTCTTCAGCGTGCGCGCATGCAACGGTCCGACATGCCCTTTTTCCGGCACGATCACCAGCTTTGAGGCCGGAAGTGCCTTATGCAGACGCCAGGCGCCGATCAACGGACAAACCATATCCAGCCGATTGTGAACGATCAAAGTCGGCAAATGTCTGATTTTGTCGATCTGACACATAATCTGATCCGGCTTCAACATAAAATCGGCGGCGGCATAATTAATATAGATTCGCGCCGCGTTGACGTCGTCCTGTGTCACTTCCGTTTTTTCAAGGTTTGGAACCAGCTGTCCCAACACCCGTTCATAATTGCCGTACAACGAAGCAGCTTTTACCTGTTCGCTCAGATTGCGCGAATTGACCATATCGGCATAATACTGCGGCAAACTGACATTGTCCGGCATATGACGCCGCAATTCGGCCATTGTATCGGGATAAAACCAGCCGCTGATTTCATCGGCCCAGCCCGTCGCCGTTTCATCGGCAAGGAAAATTTTTGACAGCAGCAGCATCTTGATCCGTTCGGGATATTTTTCGGCAAACAGCAGCGCCAGCGTCGATCCCCATGAACCGCCGAGCAGTATCGCTTTTTGCCTGATCTGCAAAAAGTCGAGCAGCCGGGCCGCGTCGTTAAGCAAATCGGCGGTGGTATTATGCATCGTTTCTCCCGCCGGCGTCGAGCGGCCGCAGCCGCGCTGATCAAACAGAATCACCCGAAACTTCCGGCGTCCGAAAACGGCGGCATGATGCAACCACGCACAACCTCCGGGACCGCCGTGAAAAACCAGCACCGGCTGCCCCGACGGATTGCCCGCCTCCATAAAAAACACCCGGTGACCGTCTTGTTCGGGCAAATACCCCTGATTGAAAACTTTAGGCGCAAACCAATTAAACATAACCATTTACCTTTTTTTTATCTTTATGTCTCATATTAATATAATCAAATTAATAATAAAACAAAAAAAGGACATTTACCCATGAGACTGATAATTTCCCCCGATTATGAACAATGCTCGCAGTGGGCGGCCGACTACGTTGCCTACAAAATCAAAGCCGCCCGTCCGACGGCAGAGAGGCCTTTTGTGATGGCCATTCCGGCCGGCAGTTCGCCGCTGGGCATGTTTGAACGGCTGATCGCCATGTTTCAGAAAAGAAAATTGTCATTTCAGAACGTTGTCATTTTTAACATGGACGAATACGTCGGTCTCAGCCCCAAAGATCCGCAAAGTTATCACCGCTTTTTGTGGGAAAAGTTCTTCGACCATATCGACATCAACAAAAAGAACGTCCACCTGCTGGACGGACAGACAAAGGACTTTGCCAAAGAATGCGCCTCGTACGAAAAGCTGATTCGCAGCTACGGCGGCATTGACCTTTTGATCGGCGGCGTCGGCGAAGACGGGCATATCGCTTTTAACGAGCCGGGCTCTTCACTGGCTTCGCGTACTCGGGTTAAGACCTTAAATAAAAATACCATTAAGGCAAACGCCCGCTTTTTTGACAATGATCCCAACCTGGTCCCGAAAAACGTCCTAACCATCGGTATTGCGACCATTATGGAAGCCAAAGAAGTGATGATTATTGCCAGCGGCGACAAAAAAGCCTCTGCGCTTCATTGCGCCATCGAAGGCAGCATTAATCATATGTGCCCGATCAGCATCCTTCAAATGCATCCGCATACCCTGATTGTCTGCGACGATGAAGCGACGTCGGAACTTAAAGCCGACACCGTGCGCTATTTCAAGGAAAACGAAGAAGTCAAAATGCCGAAAAAACGCTGAACCCCTGCTCAGTCCGTTTGATAAAAGGCGTTCTTGCAAGAACGCCTTTTTTATGTTTTGCCCAACGCCGTAACCATACGGTCCTATATCCGTTTGTCTCTCCGGCCTTTATTGCATGGCAATACTTAAACCGCACATCAGAATAAATCCCGTAAACAAGGCCGGGGCCGATCTCTTATCTTGCTTGGCATCGTACGTTTCGGGCAGGATTTCATTAACGATGACAAACATCATCGCACCGCCGGCAAAAGCCATTCCCAACGGTACCATCAAACTCCCGATATCGGCAATCAGCAGCCCCGCAACGGCACCGACCGGTTGCATCATTCCGCTCAGGGTTGCGGCAACCGCGGCTTTTAAACGGGAATAACCGGCGCTGATCAAGGCAATCGCCACCGTCAGCCCTTCGGGAATATTTTGCAAGGCAATGCCGATCGTCAGACTTTCGGGGTTACCAAGACGCTCTCCCCCGTAAGCAACGCCGATCGCCAACCCTTCCGGCATTTTGTGGATGCTGATCGCAATCACAAACAGCCACGCCGCGCTCAATTTGATCCGGGTTCCGTGATGACCAGAAATTTCATGTTCATGCGGCAAGAAAGCATTGAGCGCCGCAATCGAAAACATACCGCCGAACAACGCCGCCGAAAACCAGATCGCCGTTTCCGTATGGCTCGGCAACAAGCTCCGCAATCCTTCCAGTGCCGGTTCCATCAACGAAAAAAAAGATGCGGCCAGCATCACGCCGGCGGCAATATTCAACATCAGATTGATATCGTCTTTGGAATAAGAAGACTTGAAAAAGGTCAGAAATCCGCCGACCCCGGTAACCAAACCGGCCAAAACCGCGGCTAAAAAGCCTTCCGTAAAAAATCCCGACATTTCACCTCGCACCTGTTGACATTATGCGGCTAATATAAGACTAAAACAGGGAACAACAATTGAAAATTTTCAAACCGCTGCAAAAAAAGGGTCGTTTTTTTGCAACAATATTATTGTACAACATTTCTTTTTGCGATTCAACCGTTTCAGTCGTGAAAATAACAGGTTAGCCCAAACCTGAAATTTGCCTTTTTCGTTTTCTGCCGTGGCGCAAAAAAACGACGGTTAAATTTCCGGTACGCGCCAAAAATCGATCCAGCCGAAAAACCGATCCGATTTTGCCGCTTTGAGTAGAAATCAGGAGAAAAATATGATATATTATAAAAATGCGGATTTACATTCGGGGAGATATCATTATGACTAATTTTAATTCTAAAAAATGGTTGTTCGCCGTCGGCTTCACAACAATGACAACCCTCTTTTCCACCCAACCGAAGGCCCAAACAACAATTGACAATACCGCAGAACTGCAGGCTGCTTTTAACAACGGCGGCGATTATGTCCTGAGCGGTGATATCGTCCTCGACGCCGATATTACCGTCAATGATGACCGTACGACCAACCTGTCGATCAGCGGCGGCCCGCAAAAATATACTATCGACGGCAACGGCCATGCCGGGCTGTATTTATACAGTTACCGGGACGGCCAGGGTTCAATCAGCAATATGACTCTCAAAAACTTTGCTTTCGGCGCTTTGCACGGCACCAACAGGTATAACAACGTCGGTGATAATGTCAGCTTTATTGACAACCGCAATTCCGGATCCGGCGTTTACGGAGCCGCCGGTGATTTTAACCACATCGGCAACAATGCCTATTTTTACAACAATGCGGTTTATGCCACATACAGCGCTTACGGCGGCGCGGTATACGGTAACTATTTTGCTTCCACCGTCGGCAGCAACGTGGTTTTCCGTCAAAATTCTCTTCATTTGGAAAGCGGAGCGGGATACTGGGCATGGGCACAGGGCGGCGCTTTTTACAGCGGCGAAGCGACTTTGGACGGCACCGTTTTTGACGGCAACTATATCCTCGTGACCGATTCGCCGGGCGGTCTTGCACAAGGGGGCGCCTTGTACATCTCCGAAAGCGCCGAAGATTTTTATATCAACAATTCGCGTTTTACTGACAATTATATCACGATCAGCAATTCCGAAGGCTTAATCGCTCAAGGCGGCGCGGTCTTTGCTTACGTTCACGTCGAAGATATGATGGCCGGCGACCGTTCTACCCGCCTGCACATCAGCGCTGACGGCGGCGAAACATTGTTCAGCGGCAACTATGTAGAGGTCGATGGGGTTAAAAAGTCTAACGCGATTTATATGGGACAAAAAGGAACCAAACAAGACTGGATGCCCGATCCCAAAAACACAACCCTTATTTTCAAAACGACCCGTAACGGTAAAATTCTTATGGACGACGGCATTGCCGGCCTCACTTATGATATTGTAATTGAAGGTGACGGCAGCGGCGGTATCTTTTTTAATAACAGCATTGAAGGGGCCGACAGCATCACCGTTACCGGCAGCACAGTCAATTTGGGCCAATATATCAATGCCGATATGCCGGAATTAAACGGACGCGGTAATTTTGATATGGTGACGGATGTGAAGCTTACGAATTCGATTCTAAATCTTCACAATAACTATTACGACCGCATTAACCTTAAGAACTACCGCAGCGAGGGAGATTCGTTCTTAAACGTCAATATCGGTTATCATAACGGCGCCTGGGATGCCGATAAAATGACGGTAGCCGGCGATATCATCGGCGAAACCCAAGTTATCGTTTATGCCCTCACCGACAAAGTAGAAATTGCCAGCGTCGTTTTTGTCGAAGCGCCTAATGATACGATCCAAAATCCAAACGCTTTCAGCGTTTACCGAGTTTACGGCAGCCCCTACATGTGGACGGCGCAACGTAATATTTACGGGGACGAAAACGGCAGTATCTGGTACCTCACTATGAACGATATCTTAAATCCGGATTATGACGGAGAACCCGATGTTCCTGACGTCCCGGATGTTCCTGACGTTCCGACCCCGCCGACGCCTTCGATAGATTACCGTAAAGTGGCACCGGAAGTGATCGCTTATCAGGGACTGCCGGTAGCGGCGTTAGAGCAGACCAAAGGCATGGTCGGCAATATCAGCCGTCAGGTTCAGGGACGTCGTTTCTACTGCCCGGGCTGCGGTTTCTATGACAGTTACTGGAACGGTCAGGCGTTCAACACCCTGTGGGCGAACGCGGTTTACCAGACTTCGGAAAACGAAGCGTTGGTCAATGTTGATGCCGACGTTTGGGGTTTAGAGGCCGGGGGCGACTTGCAACACGATCTCAACAACAAGCTGGGATTGTTCGTATCTTATCGCAAAGGCAACTATGATCTCAACGGTAAGGGCAAATACTATTACTCGACCGTCGGATCTGAGATTGACATTGATTCGTATCTCGCCGGTTTGTACTACCGTTATGACCGTAACCACTGGTGGACTTTTGCCACCGTATACGGCGGCATTCAGAGAGTTGATCTGAAGACCAAAGACGGCATCAAGTCGGATACCGACGGTACCGAGTTCGGCGGCAGCGTTGAGTTGGGTTATGACTATGCGATCAACAAAACGGTTTATTTGACCCCGAGCGTGGGCGCTTTCTATACTCAGGTAGACTATGACGACGCCACCGACAGCGCCGGCAAGATCGCGAAGTACAACACCTTGCGTCAGTTGGAGTTGGAAGCCGGGGTTAAACTGACAAAGGCGTTTGTAACGGACGAAGGCTACGCCAACGTTTATGTCAAACCGAGTGTTGTCCGCACCATTACCGACGGTGACGAGGTTCGGATCACCGGTTTGAACAAAGTCAACACTTTGGATGACCAGACGTTGGGCCGGGTTGAACTCGGCGGCCGTTACGGCTTTACCGAACAACTCTCCGCCTATGGTTGGGCCAACCACACCTTCGGCGACGACTACAAAGCCTCGACCTTCGGTTTGGGCTTAAGCTACAGGTGGTAACCGAAACACAAATCCAAAAGAACACCCCCGAAAATCGGGGGTGTTCTTTTGGATTTTCAATCAACAAGGCTATATTACCGTTTATTCGGAAACCCCGTCAATTCATCATAAATAACCTGATAAAAGGCTTGATCCGCTTCTTCCGTTGCCGCCTCCAGCCTCTCACAGGCTTCGGCCAAACTGATATCCGCTTTGGCAATCACCTTTTCGGCAGATATGGTGCAAACATCTCCGACAATTTCGGCCGCCCCGTTGCTGATAAAATATTTTTCAACAACTTCCATATTGTCATTCAGCAATTGCACCATTCCCGGCTGCAACCATATCATGCTCGGTGCCCGTCCCGGTATCACGGTCAGATAATCGGCAAAAGCCGGAATAACAACACCCGCATAATAGCCTTCTTTTGCAACACGCTCCGGTCTGGCTAATATCAATTTTACTTTTTCTGCCATTTATCAGCCTTTGCTACGCTTCGTTTCGTTTCATTTTTTCGGCTTTTTCAAGTGCCTGTTCTATCGTACCGACCATATAAAAAGCCTGTTCCGGAACATCGTCATATTTTCCTTCCAAAATTTCCCTAAACCCGCGGATCGTATCCTCGAGTTTAACAAATTCGCCTTTGGTACCGGTAAACACTTCCGCAACGAAAAACGGCTGCGACAGAAAACGCTGTACCTTTCTTGCCCGCGAAACCGTCAGCCGGTCTTCGTCCGACAATTCGTCCATCCCCAAAATGGCAATAATATCCTGCAACGATTTATATTTTTGCAAAATCTCCTGCACGCCGCGCGCCACCCGGTAATGTTCGTCACCAACCACCGAGGGCGACAAAACGCGGCTGGTTGAATCGAGCGGATCCACCGCCGGATAAATCCCCAACTCGGAAATACTGCGGCTGAGTACCGTAGTGGCATCCAAATGGGCAAAAGTGGTTGCCGGCGCCGGATCGGTCAGGTCGTCGGCCGGAACGTAGACAGCCTGAACCGACGTAATCGAACCGTTTTTGGTTGACGTAATCCGTTCCTGCATCGCCCCCATGTCGGTACCCAAAGTCGGCTGATAGCCTACCGCCGACGGAATACGTCCCAGCAACGCCGAAATCTCGGACCCCGCCTGCGTAAAACGGAAAATGTTGTCAACAAAGAACAACACGTCCTGATGCTCCACATCGCGAAAATATTCGGCTTCGGTCAAACCGCTCAAAGCAACCCGGGCGCGCGCTCCCGGCGGCTCGTTCATCTGGCCGTACACCAGCACCGTTTTGGAGTTGGGACCGTTCACGTCAATAACGCCCGATTCCATCATTTCATTATACAAATCATTGCCTTCGCGGGTTCTTTCGCCCACACCGGCAAAAACCGAATAACCGCCGTGTCCTTTGGCAATGTTGTTAATCAATTCCATAATCAAAACCGTTTTGCCGACCCCGGCGCCGCCGAACAAACCGATTTTGCCGCCTTTGGCATAGGGCTCCAACAAATCGATCACTTTAATACCGGTCGTCAAGATCTCGGTTTCGGTAGACTGTTCGGTAAACGAGGGCGCTGGGCGATGAATCGAAAAATATTCTTTGGCATCGATTTTGCCGCGGCCGTCCATCGGTTCGCCCACCACATTGATAATCCGTCCCAGCAGTGCCGGACCGACCGGAACTTCTATCGGTTTATGGGTATTGACGACTTTCAGCCCGCGGGTCAGCCCGTCGGTCGAATCCATCGCAATGGTTCGGACCACGCCTTCGCCCAGCTGTTGTTCCACTTCCAACACCAGTCTTTTGCCCTGATTGTCGCATTCCAATGCGGTATAGATGTTCGGCAGATTGTCGGGATCGTCAAACTTGACGTCGACGACGGCTCCCATTACCTGAAAAACATATCCCGGTTGTTCCTGTTTATCGTTCATAAAACACTCCACTCCTTTAATCTGATCATATCGCTTCGGCACCGGCGATGATTTCCACCAGCTCGGTTGTAATCGCTGTCTGGCGCAGACGGTTGTAACGCAGGGTCAGACGCGAAATCATATCGCCGGCGTTACGGGTTGCATTATCCATCGAAGTCATTCGCGCGCCCTGCTCCGAAGCCTGAGAATTTATCATAATGTCAAAAATCGTTTCCCGGAAAACTAACGGCATCAGTTTTTCAAGCAACAATTCATTGTCCGGTTCGCTTTCAAAATAGGCATCTCCGCTCATTTCCGCCGGAATTTCCACTACCAGCATCCCCGGATCCAACGGCAAAACCTGCCGACTGTCGACGTCACGGCTCATTGCGGAACGGAAATGGCTGTAAACGATTTCGCAGACATCAACCTCGCCGCGCATAAACATTGATACAACTTCCGCCGCCAGCGCTTCCGCTTCGTCATAAAAAACGCCCTTGTTGGCCGCCGATTCTGCCGTCCGCACAATCAACGCCGCATAATGGCGTTTTAAGGCATTGTATCCGCGTTGTCCCAGACAAATGATCTGAACTTCTTTTCCGGCAGCTTTCAGTTCTTCGATTCTGTTCATGGCCGCACGAGCAATCATCGCGTTGTAACTGCCGCACAAACCGCGGTCGGAAGACAAAACCACCAGCAAATATTTATTGCTTTCGCCGTTGCCGCGGCACAGAAGCGGCAGCGCCGGCTGTACGTTGTCTTCTGCCGCCGCTTTTTGCAAAAAGCCCCATACCCGCCCGGCAATATTATACAAATTGGCGCGATAGGCGGCGCTTTTTGCCAGCACGTCCTGAGCCCGCCGCAGCCGCGATGCGGCAACCATCTTCATCGCCGAAGTTATCTTTTCGGTTGATCGGATGGCCTCTATCCGGTTGCGTAACTCTTTTAATCCTGCCATATTGCCGACCTCATGCCGCCTTCTGTTGTTTTTCCGCCAGATAAGTTTCGACAAAAGCGGCATAAAACGCGCTTATTTCCTTATCCAGTTCGTCCGAAATCACCTTTTTTTCAATGATTTCGCTCAAAAAAGCAGCATAATCGCGACGAATTTCCGCCAGGGCTTTTTCTTCAAAGTCTTTAACTTGCGACACCTCCAGCTTATCCAGATAACCGCGCACGCCGGCAAAAATTGCCAAAACCTCTTCGGCAACCGGCATCGGATGATAGACCGGCTGTTCAAGCAGTTTGGTCAACCTTTCGCCGCGGGCAATCAGGTGTTTGGTCGAAGCGTCCATGTCGGAAGCAAACTTGGCAAACGAAGCCATCTCACGATACTGGGCCAAATCCAGTTTGATCTTGCCGGCCACTTGCTTCATTGCCTTGATCTGAGCGGCCGAGCCGACGCGGCTGACCGAAATCCCGACGTTGACCGCCGGACGAATTCCCTGATAAAACAACGAAGTTTCCAAAAAGATCTGACCGTCGGTAATCGAAATAACGTTGGTCGGAATATAAGCGGAAACGTCCCCGGCCTGTGTCTCAATAACAGGCAATGCCGTCAGCGATCCGCCGCCTTTTTCGTCGTTCATCTTGGCCGCGCGTTCCAACAAACGCGAGTGCAGGTAGAAAACGTCGCCCGGATAAGCCTCGCGCCCGGGCGGACGGCGAAGCAGCAGCGACATTTGCCGATAAGCGGTCGCCTGTTTGGACAAGTCGTCATAAAAAATTACCGCATGCATGCCGTTGTCGCGGAAATATTCGCCCATCGCACAACCGGAATACGGGGCAATAAACTGCATCGGCGCCGCATCGGAAGCGGTTGCCGCCACAACGATCGTATAATCCAAAGCGCCGTAATCTTTCAAAGTCTGCACCACCTGAGCCACCGTCGAACGTTTTTGCCCGATCGCCACATAAATGCAATACAGTTTCTCTTTTTCCGATTTGGCTTCGTCATTGATTTTCTTCTGGTTGATAATCGTGTCCAGAATAATCGAGGTCTTTCCGGTCTGGCGGTCGCCGATGATCAGCTCGCGCTGGCCGCGCCCGATCGGGATCAGTGCATCAATAATCTTAATCCCGGTTTGTACCGGTTCGTGCACGCTGCGGCGTTCGATAATGCCCGGCGCCTTCACTTCCGAATTGCTGTATTCGGTCGCCTTGATTTCTCCCAAACCGTCAATCGGTTCACCCAGGGCGTCGACCACCCGTCCGAGCAACGCTTTTCCAACCGGTACGCTGACAATGCGATCGGTGCGCTTGACGATATCGCCTTCCCGGATTCCTTCGTCAGAGCCGAACAAAACCACGCCGACATTGTCTTCTTCAAGGTTAAGCGCCATCCCTTTAACCCCGTTGGCAAATTCCACCATTTCGTTATAACGGACATTATCCAGGCCGTATACCCGCGCAATGCCGTCGCCGACCGACAGCACCCGGCCCACTTCGGCCACGTCGGCTTCAACTTCGGATTGGGCGATTTTCGCCTCTAAGATTGAAGATATTTCACTTGCTCCAGACATTTTATTTGGTCCCTTTCATCAATAATTCCAGCTTATCCAGCTTGCCTTTGACAGAATCGTCAACCATTAATGAACCGCATTCTATCAGCAGTCCGCCCAAAATTTCAGGCTTTATCGTATATTTAACCACAACTTTTTTATTCAACCATTTTTCGAGGCTTTTTTTCAACCGCCGATCCTGTTCCGGCAGCAATGCCATTGCACTTTTGACATGTACTTCGGCCATATTGTTTTCGGTATAATAGATTTTGGTAAAAGCCGAGAGCATCTCGCCCAACAGGCCGAGACGGTTGTTGTCGGCAGCCACCTCAAGCGTATTGACCGTCACTTCGTTTAAACCGAGCCGGATACCGATTTCGGCAACGGCCGCTTTTTTGGCATCTGTCCTCCACAGCGGGCTGGAAAGCATTTTTTCGATTTGTCCGTCCTGTTTCAAAGCCTCTCCCAAACAGACCACGTCGGCAAATACCTGTTCGCCGGCACCGGCTGCCGCCGCCGCTTCGTACATCGCCTGCGCATAAGAGGATGCCAGTTTATGTTTAGAATTTTTCTTCATCAAACTTCCCGATAATCACAATGTATGAGATGATAACCGATAATTATTTCATTTCCATTAATTTAATTAAGATAATCACAATATAAGTTTTTTTTAAGCACCAAAATTCAAACAAAAATCCTTACGCGAGGCCAAACCTTCTGCAAAAAACACCGGCATGCTACATAAACGAATAGGGATCAATATCAACTTCGACCCTGATTTTGGAAGGGATTTTGACTTTGGACAGCCAGATACGGACAATCTCCTGAATTTTGACGTTTTTTGCCGTTTTCAGCAGCAAACGGTATCGATATTTGCCCCGAAGCATAAAAATCGGCGCCGGTGCCGGCCCCAGCGTCGAAATCAACGCTGTCTGCGGTGCCGACTGTCCGAGCTGCAGCGCCGTTTTTTCGGTCAAAGATTGATTTTCTCCGCTGACGACCAATGCGGCCAAACGGCCGAACGGCGGCATTTTCAAGGCCTGCCGGGTTTGTTTTTCCAACTCGAGAAAACGGCTGCGGTCATTATGAATCAAAGCTTCCAACACAGCATTCTCGGGATACAGCGTCTGCACATAAACTTCACCGCTCTTTTCACCCCGGCCGGCACGCCCCGCGACCTGAGACAGCAACTGAAAAGTCTGTTCCGCCGCCCGCAGGTCGCTGCCCATCAGACCAAGGTCGGCGTCAACAATTCCGACCAGCGTCAATTCCGGAAAATGGTGGCCTTTGGCCAAAATCTGGGTTCCGATCAAAATATCCAACGCCCCTTTTTCCATTTGTTCAAAGACAGCCGACACTTCGGCCAGACTCGCCGTGGCATCGCTCGAAAGAATGGCGGTCCGCGCTGCCGGAAAACGTGCCGCAACTTCTTCGGCAATGCGTTCCACTCCGGGCCCGCACGACGTCAGTCCTTCGGCAGAACCGCAGTCGGGACAACATTTCGGACGTACAATGCTGTAACCGCAATGATGACAAATCAGACGGTTGGAACTCCGGTGTTCCGCCAGCCAGGCAGTACAATGCGGACACTGTATCCGGTAACCGCAGTCGCGACAGATGACCAACGGCGCATAACCGCGCCGGTTTAAGAACAGCATCGACTGTTCGCCCTTTTCCAAATTTTCTTTTAACGCCGCCGCCAGTGTCGGTGCCAGCCAGGAGACGCCCCACGCCCCTTTTTGCGGTTTGTCCTTTTTGAGGTCGATTATCTTGATTTGCGGCAGCACCGCATTGGCAAAACGGTGTTCCAGCCGCACCGTATCATATTTGCCGCTCTCAACGTTGACAATCGTTTCCAGATCGGGGGTTGCCGTTGACAATATCAGCGGAAACTGTTCAAATTTGGCCCGCATAACCGCCATATCGCGGCATTGATAATTGACGATGTCCTCCTGTTTGAACGAATGGTCGTGACTCTCGTCGATAACGATCAGACCCAAGTCCGGATAAGGCAGAAACAATGCCGAACGCGCACCGATCATAACCTGAATCCGTCCTTCGGCAGCCGCAATCCAGGTATCGGTGCGTTCGCGTTGTCCCAACCCGGAATGCCAGCAGCCCGGTTTGACGCCGAAACGTTTCTCAAAACGGGCCAGCCATTGCGCGGTCAACGAAATTTCCGGCACCAGAATCAGAACCTGTCTGCCGTTTTGCAATACTTTGGCCGCCGCTTCGAAATAAACCTCGGTTTTGCCGCTGCCGGTTACCCCGTCGATCAGCGTCACCGAAAATCCCTGCCCGGCTTTGGCGGTCAGCACATCGGCCGCCGCCTGTTGCTCGGCCGTCAGCGCCACCTGTCGGAAATCCGGCTTCGGCAGGGCAAACTGTTTCTTTTTTTCTTTCTGCAGCGGCAACAAAATCCCCGCTTCAATCAGGGTATTGACAACCCCGGCGCTGCAACCGGCGCCCTTCCTGATTTCGGCTTTTGAATAAGGGCCGTGTTTCAGCAGATCGATAACCCGCCAGCGGGCATCGGAGTTTTTCAACTTTGCTTCGGCCAGCGTTTTGCCGCTCAGGCGATACAAGGTAACCGTCTGCGGCTCGTCAAAAACCTGACGCACGCTGATCACCATTTTCAACACCATACCCAACGGCGCGCAATTGTATTCGGCGGTAAATTCGACCAGTTTACGCAAAGATTCGGCAATCGGCGGCAAATTCAGTTTTTCACTCACCGGTCGGATGCGTTTTTCATCCAAATCCGAACTTTTGCCGATTTTCCAAACCACGCCGACCTGCTCTTCGCGTCCCCACGGCACCCGTACAATCGTTCCCAACGGCAATTCTTCCTCCGACTGGTAGTCAAAAGGCTCGTTAAACGGCAATGGCAGCAAAACTCCGATGATCATCCGGTTATTCTTCAATTGATTTTTAAAATTCGTCAAACATTGCGATCATATACGCTCCGGCCGGAAAAACAAACTGCAAATATGCTGAAATCCCCAAAAACTTTCCATCGGCTGCGGATCGCGTTTCTGAAACAAGAAAACTCCGGCCTGCAGAATACAGGAACCGGAGTCTCTTTCGAAGCCCGTCGACTACTCGTCGGAAACCTTCGCGCGCTGATAGAGGCAACGAACAACTTCATCGACCTTGCCGTTACTGCGTTTGGTGTATGTCACTTCATCCCCTTCACGCAATAAAGCCACGTCTTCGTTGTACTCGTCCACTGCCGAAAATATGTTTCCGTCATCGAGCAGCACAATCGTACGGGAACAGGAACTATGAGCGAGAGACTCGATAATATGCTGCACTCGCAAGACGTTTGCCCGATATACCTGAGGCTGTTCAGATTGTTCTGCAACCACGGAGGATTGTTGATTTTCCACATTGCAGCTGCAGGAACAGAGAATCAAAGCCATAAAGGCTATAAAAAAATAATTTTTCATTTTCTTAAATAATTTAGTTTCGGTTACAATTATCGGGTGTTTTCGTTTTTTTGTCAAGTTTTTAATTTTTCCGCAAAAAAATCCCGTCTGTTTGAAACAGACAGGATTTTTAATCAATTCGGTTGGAAAAAATTATCTTACCAACACGATCGGGCCGTCCTGAGGAGTGCCCTCGATCTTCACTTTGTCACCCACTTTCAGCAACATTCTTTTGATTCCGTCTTTCGGATATTCAAAAGTTCTGTATACGCCGCCTTCGAGCATAATCAGATTGCGGGTGATGATTTTTCCGGTTTCCGGATCGGTATAGATGGCAGGCTGAGCCCTCACAATCTCATACCACTTTGCGTCATTTTTTTCAGAGTTCATAGCCTAATAGTATTTTAATGATAAATTTATGGTTTAAACATAGTCTCTTTGCCCCTTTTGTCAATCTTATTTTACAAAATCTTAATCATCGCGGCGTAAGATGAAATTATGAAAGAGGAAATAAAATTTTATGCCGACAGTATTCTCAACGAAACCATTCGCTGCTGGCGGCAATGGCTGATCAACGAAAGACGCTATTCCGAACATACGGCAGACGCATATGCGCGTGATTTGTCTTTTTTTAACGCTTTTTTTGCCGCGCGTTCCGACATTTGCCCCGACGGAACAGTAACGTTGGGTACGCTTGCGACTATGGACATCAGGGCTTTTCGCGCCTTTATCGGCGAACGAAGCCGCAAAAACCTCGAAAAAAGTTCAATCGCCCGCGAACTTTCAAGCATCCGCAATTTTTTTCGCTGGCTCAGCCGCCGCAATCTGGTCAAAAATCCGGCGGTCAGCATTTTGTCTTCTCCGCGCAAGGCAAAAGTGCTGCCGAAAGCGATCGGCGTTGACGAAACAATGGATCTGATCGATCAGGCCGCCGAGGCCGAACACGAAAACTGGCAAAACCTGCGCGACAAGGCCGTCTTCAGCCTGTTGTACGGCTGCGGATTGCGTATCTCCGAAGCGTTGGGGCTTAATCTGGAAGACTTTCAACAAACGACTCTGCTGAGAATCCGCGGCAAAGGCAACAAGGAACGCATGGTGCCGCTGCTGCCGGTGGTCGTCCGGCGCATTCAACGGTACATTGAAGTTTGCCCTTATAATCTGAAACAAGACCAACCGCTTTTTCTGGGTGCCCGCGGCGAACGGCTCAACCCGCGCATCATCCAGCGGCAAATGGAAAAAATACGCAATTCAATGGGCCTTCCCGGCAATTTGACGCCGCATGCTCTCCGTCACTCGTTTGCCACCCACCTGCTGGCCGAAGGCACCGACCTGCGCTCAATTCAGGAACTGCTGGGACACGCTTCGCTCTCAACCACCCAACGTTACACCGAAGTGGAAATTTCCACTTTGCAAAAAGAATATCAGCAAGCAGGCCTGCTTGACGACACGGCTTTGCCCGAAAAATATCCCCGGACAAACCGCCGGGGATGAGATTTATTTGGAATTGTTCATCAAGTTGTTCAAAATCGTCTGAGCGGTCGAATTGGCCTCGGTATCCAAACCGGCCGATTGCAGAGCCAGCTTTTTGAGACAAACCGATGAAATTTCATCGGCGGTTTCACTCAATGTTTTTGTCAACAACGTACCGTTCTGAAACCGGGAATTGGCCTCACTCAGCATGCAGGCCCGAAGTCGGGTTTTGACCGGCGCATCGGCATCGGCCGTCGTATAACGCGAAAAGTCGCTGCAGGCAGACAACAACAAGGCCGCCGACAACATCATTACAGCTTGTTTTTTCATATTTAGTTCCTCTTATTCAAATTGTCACATCACATTTTTAATGCCGTCGCCGCATATAATCAACTGTTTATTCTGGCTTATCTGCCGTTTTTTTGCCGACAGCTTTTAATAATTGACGAAAAAGCCTTTTTGCGCTAACCTTTACAAAAACAATGTTTAGGGGTCAACGATTATGCGCACAGGCGAATTTGACATTAACCGCGCCGACGGAAAAATCTTGTTAAACGACATCCGGCTGGACACCGGCGTTCTTACCCGCGGTCACAAACTGACAAAGGAAGATATCTTATACCTTAAAATGGCCGGCGTCAAAAAAATCACCGCGGCCGAAACCGGCGTTGCCGACCTTTCCGCCGAAAATGCCCTTTCCAACCTGGCGCCGCGTATCTGCGGCCAAAACATCGTTTATACCGCTCCGCAACGCAACCTGTGCAAAATTGCCGCCGAACGGGACGGCATCTTCATTTGTCAGGAAAATCGCATCGCCAAATTTAACCGCATGTCGGAACGGGTTGCCCTCAACACGGTTTCGCCGTATCAGAATGTCCGCAAAGGCGATATCGTTGCCGTTTTGTCGGTTTTTCCGCCGGCAGTGGAAGAAGACCTGTTGGAAGAAATCGATTTTAAGCTCTCGGGCAACCAGCCGCTGTTAAACGTCGAAGAAGCCCGAACAGAACAGGCTGCCGTTATTTATACCAAATTTTATGACGATGCGGCCGAAACCGCTCACTTTTCGGCGATCGTCCGCAAAATGGTCAAAAGCTACACGCCGCTCGGCCTTCAATTCACGGCCGAATACAGTTGTCCCCATACTGTTGACGGCATTGCCGAAACGGTTGCCCACGTTGCCGGACGACACCGGATCGTTATGATTGTTCCCGGACTGCCGTCTTCTCATCCCGACGATACCGCTGCCGCCGCCTTAAAAACGATTGTTGACAGCATCGTCTGCGACCATATTCCCCAGACCGATGCCCCCGATTTGATGATTGCGGTCAAACGCAACTCTAAAATTATACATATGCCTTACAACTACGACAAGGTGTCTTCGCCGCTGACCGACAAATTTGTCCGTATCGCCGCCAAAAAAGAAAAAATCAATCAAACCGATTTTGTCTGCGGCCCAAATGTCGTACTGGATCAGACCGTGCTGAGCGAAACCGAAAAGGCATCGCTGATCGTTCCCGATCACGGCAAGAAAAACAGCAAAGATCCGTCGATTGCCGCCGTTATTTTGGCGGCCGGCATCGGCATGCGCGCCCGTCGCAACAAACTGCTGGTACGGGTTGATGGCAAGCCGCTGTTTATGAAGGCCGTCGAAGCCGCCGTCAAATCCAAAGCGTCGCCGATCTTTGTCATTACCGGATATGATGCCGAAAGTCTGGAAGAACATTTGGAAAATCTCGACATAAACATTTTGCGCAATCACGATTATGCTTCCGGCGTCAAGACGTCAATCCGGCTCGGCCTGAAATCGGTTCCCTCCTCTTGCGACGGTGCATTGTTAATTCCCGCCGATATGCCTAACGTAACGTCCGAACATATCAATCGCATGATTGCGGCGTTTGGCAAAGAAAAAGAACGGCAGCTGATTGTAACCGCCTGTGAAGGGCGCAAACATAATCCGGTATTGTGGAGCCGCGAACTCTATTCGCTGGCCGATCTGGCACCGGAAGACTCTCACTTGCGGCAGGTTTTTCTTGAGCATTCCGACTACATCAATTTGGTCGAGACCAAACCGGAAATTTGTTTTGACGTTAACTTCCCCAGCGATTTGGAGTTTTTGACCAAAAACGAAGACGTGAACCAAAAAGATTCAAAATAGCAAATATTTTCAAAATATTAGAAATAAAAATTAATTTTCTATATTAAGATTTCATACGATTTAGCACTTCGGTCGCGTCATAGTTTTCGTTATATTCTTCCACCAGACCAACCGCCCGGTAATAACGGTCTACGTCAGCCGTACCAACCGCCGCCGCACTTTTACGGTTAAATAATTCCGTCACCTGATGCAGCCGTTCGGCCGAACGATCGCTCATCGGCGGGCAATACTGCGCCAGCATCTCCAATTCGGCGGCTCCGGCTCCGCAATAGCAAACCAGATCACAACCGGCTTCCAGAGCCTTTTGCGCTTTTTCGCCGATGCTGCCGCTGAGAGCCTTCATTTCAATGGCGTCGGAAATCAGGAGGCCGTCAAAGCCGATAATGCCGCGGATGAGATAATCCACAGCCTTTTTACTCAATGTAACCGGAAGCTGATCGTCAACTTCGGACACCACAATATGCGCCGTCATCCCGGCAGGACAACTTTTATTTTCGATAAAGGGATAAAAGTCTTTCGACAGTTCGCGCAAAGAATGCGCCAAAACCGGCAGCCCCAGATGAGGATCGGTTTCGGCACGGCCGTGTCCGGGCATATGTTTAATGCAGGGACAAATGCCGTGATTGAGATAAGTGTCAATCAGAGCACGCCCCAACAAAGCGGTTTTTTGTTCGTTGTCGCCGAAGCAACGGGATTTCAACACCGGATGAGTGCTTGGATATGCCATATCAAGCACCGGGGCAAAATTAAAATTGATTCCGCCGCGTTGCAAATCGCCGCTGATGATCCCCGCGTGAACGGCGGCCATCTCTTCATCCAACTGTCCCAACACATATTGAGAAGCCGCAGGATGAAAATCGGCACCGCTCAACCGCCGTACCCGACCGCCCTCCTGATCTACGGCAATCAGAACATCGTTGCGACCGACGGCATTTCTGATTTCATCCGTCAACTGCCGCAGCTGAGCCGCATCGGCAATATTGCGGGCAAACAAAGAAACGCCGGCCGGATTATATTTTTCCAACCAGCGTTTTTCCCATTCGGTTAAACTCAGTCCGCTTACGGAAACCAAAGCTGCCAGCATCTTTTACCCCACTAATTTTCCAAACCACGAAAGACATTGAGAAATATACCACCCCAACGGATCGGGCATATCAAAACCAAAAGCAGCCCCCATCATCGGTATAACCACGATCAGGACAATCAGAGCCGCCATACCGTAACGGCCGGCGTTCACGTATTTTTGCGCCCATGGCTGACGAACCCAGCCGAAAAACAGCTTAGAACCGTCCAACGGCGGAATCGGCAATAAATTAAAAAACGCCAGCACCAGGTTGGCCAAACCGAAATAGAGAGCAAAAACCACCATCGCGTCCGGAAGATAATCGGCGGCCCGGATCATTGCCACCGATAACAGAGCCAGCAGAAAGTTGACGGCAATTCCCGCGCCCGACACAATGATCATATCGCGCGGCCATTTCCCGAGACGGCTAAAATTAACCGGTACCGGCTTGGCCCACCCAAACAAAAAACCGGTACCGCTCCAAACTAACACTAAAGGCAAAAAAACGGTTCCGAACGGGTCGATATGACGCAACGGATTGAGCGACAGGCGCCCCGCCCGTTTGGCGGTATCGTCGCCGCACAGATACGCCGCATAGCCGTGAGCAACTTCATGAAGAACAATCGCAATAAATACGGCTGTCAAAGAAAAGGCCAATTTTACCGTTGTCGCATCCATTCCTACTTCCTGGCCGTAAAGCAACTGCCGCCGGCCGCTTTCAGCTTGTTGCACAAAGCGGTCGCTTCTTCTTTGGTCGCAAAATTTCCGGCTTTGAGTCGATAATAAGTGCCTTTTTTGCCCAGATCGGCACTGCTGACTTCATAAGGAAGGTCTTTCAAAACCTTATACTTTGAAGACATCGTTTTCCACGATTTTTCAACGGCGGCCCGATTAGGCGACGACATCAGCTGAATCTGCCAGGCGCCGTTGGCAATGTTTGTTTTTGCATTGCCCGGTTTTGCGGCAGCGGTTTCGGCCGGTTTCGGTTGAGCAGCCTCGGCTTTGACCGGTGCCGGCGGGGTTACCGGTTCGCGAAAAGCGGTTGTGCTTTTAACCGGTTCGGTTGCCGGTTGCGCCGTTTCGGCTTCCGCCGGCACGGTTGTTTCCGTCACTTTGGGAGTGTTGAGAGACTCCGCTTTTATCACCGGTGTTTCCTCGACCGGGGCTGCAATCGGCGCCACTTCTTCCACCAACGCTTCAATGGCGTCGGCATTAGGCTGTTCCGCCGGCGGCAGCACATTTACCTGATCGGTATTGTCGGGCTTGCGTTCAATGATGTCATAAACCGTTTTTTCCTGGTTGGAAATTTCTACGCCGCCCGGTTCGACCGGCGGCACTTTAACTTGTTCCTGCGGACGGCGGATAACCGGAATTTCGGCCTCCGTCGTATTTTCATACTGCGGTGCCAACACAAACCAGCCGACCACGGCGGCCATTGTCAACCCGGCAATCGCCCCCACGAAAAGACTGCGGGAATTATTGATCTCATTGCGCTTTTCCTCCAGATCGAAATTGGCCTGTTTTTGCCGAAATTCGTTCAACACATCGTCGTCACCCATTCGGAAGTTGTCCGGAAAACCGTTCAGCATTATCTTTTCTCCTGTTTATTCAGCCTTAAATATATTATTACGAAAGGCGTTTTTTTAGCTTTTCATCGATTTAAAAGTAATATACATTATAAAAGATCAAATAGTAAAGGTATAAATTTATGAAAATTGCCACCTACAACGTGAATTCAATTAACGCCCGGGTCGAAAACCTGACCGCCTGGTTGGCCGAGGCTGCACCGGACGTGGTGTTGGTTCAGGAAATTAAAAGCGAATACAACAATTTTCCTTTTTTTGAACTCCGCGCCGCCGGCTACAACGCTCAAATTCTCGGACAAAAAAGCTACAACGGTGTTGCCATTCTCAGCAAAACGCCGATCAAAGTAACCTGCGAAGGTTTGCCCGGTTTCACTGACGCCAACGCCCGTTATCTGGAAGCGGAAATCAAACACAACGGCCAAAACTGGCGCGTTGCCTCGATCTATCTTCCCAACGGCAATCCGCCCTACAACAATGCCGAAGACGATTCAAAATACCTTTACAAACAGCAATGGATGGACGCGCTGCTGCATCATGCCGAAACATTGCAAAAACTGCCGCAACCTGTTATCCTCGGCGGTGATTTCAATGTAATCCTGACCGATAACGACGTCTACGACCCCAAACGGTTTGTCGGCAATGCCCTGACCCGCCCCGAAGTGCGCCAAAAATTGACTGCTTTGGGCTATCTCGGCTTTTACGACGCCTTTCGCGCCCTCCATCCCGACAGTTCCGGCTACACTTTTTGGGATTATACGGGCAATTCACTCAACGCCGATTTCGGGATGAGGATCGATTATCTGTTTTTAAATGCGCCCGCTGCCGATCGGCTGCTTTCCTGCACGGTTGACAAAGCGCCGCGCCGTGCCGCCAAACCCTCGGACCATACCGTTCTGATCGCCGAGTTCCGCAATGATTAAAAAGAAAACATCCGACACTGCGGCCGCTTATACTCTCTTTACGATCATCGAATGCGACCCCGACGGCGAATTATGGGCCTCGCCGCAAAAAGGAGAATACAGCAAGCAAAAATTCCCGCTTAAACGCGGCAGCATCCTACCGGCACTGACCGTCGGAGACGAATTTTTGGGCAAATTCAAAAAAAATTCCTCAGGCTGCTTTGTCAAACCGGTCGCCCGTCTTTCCGGCCCGACCGCGATCTCGCGCGAAAACATCTTCGGCGTCGTCGAACGGCAAAACCATATTTGCACCGTCGTCCCGATTGAACGCGGCGCCAAACCCTGCCTGCTCGGCGCCGACAAAACGCTTAAAAACGGCGATTTGGTCGAAATAGAATTGACCGCGGGCGGAAAAAACCGCGAGGCGGCCCTGATTAAAAATTACGGCCCGTTTACGATGGAACGGCTTAACGAAATTCTGATCGCCCAAAAATACAAACTGCCGCACGTCTTCGACCGCGACATCCTTAAAGAATGCCGGCGTTTCGACAATTTTGAAAACAATGATCGCATCAGCCTTGCCCATTTGCCGCTGGTAACCATTGACGGCGACGATTCCCGCGATTTTGACGATGCCGTTTACGCAGCCCGCACCCCGGAAGGGTTTGACATTATCGTTGCCATTGCCGACGTTTCTTTCTACGTTCGTCCCGGCAGTTGTCTGGACCGCGAAGCATGCCGCCGCGGCAATTCGGTCTATCTGCCGCAGACGGTTATTCCGATGCTGCCGGAAATATTAAGCAACGATTTATGTTCGCTCAATCCGGGCGTGCGGCGTCCGGTTCTGGCCTGTCTGATGCAGATTGACCACGAAGGCAATCTGTTGCGGTGGGAATTTAAGCGCGCCGTCATCAAATCGGCGGCCCGTCTGACCTATAAAGAAGTGGAAGCCGCAATCAACGGCAGTTTTAACGCCCAAACCAAAAAACTTTTTACCAAAGTTCTGCAGCCGCTGTACGAAGCTTATTTTGCTTTTGAAAAAGCGCGTCGCCACCGCGGAACTTTAGAGCTTGAAACCACCGAAATCAAAATCCGCTTTGCCAAAGACGGCACCATTCAGGCGGTGGAAAAACAGCAGCCGCTGACCAGCCATAAAATCATCGAAGAATTTATGATCGCCGCCAACGTTGCCGCCGCGCGACGCCTGCAACAGTCGAAGCTGCCGGTCATGTACCGCGTCCACGAACGGCCGACCGAAGAAAAATTGAAAGAAATCAAACCGCTGCTCGAAACTTTGAAACTAAAGCTTCCGGATTATAACGCCCTCAAACCTCAGCATTTTAACCGTCTCCTGGAACTTTGCCGCCAAAAAGGCAACGCATCCGGAATCGACGATCTCATCCTGCGACTGCAATGTCAGGCTCGTTACTCTCCGGAAAACATCGGCCATTTCGGTCTCGGACTTGACCGGTACGTTCATTTCACGTCTCCGATTCGCCGCTATGCCGATCTCCTGATCCATCGCGCTCTGCTTAACGCCTGCCGGATTGAAGAGGCAAACGAATCTTTGCCTTCGCCGCGCGCTTTCAACGAAACAGCCGAACATCTTTGTGTCATCGAACGCAATGCGGTCGCGGCCGAACGCGATCTGACCGCCCGCTACCTTTCATTGTATTTAAAGCCGCTGGTCGGTACCGATTTTGAAGTCAAAGTCAGCGGGTTGAGCAATGCGGGCATTTTTGTGCGCATAGACAATCTCGGGGCCGAAGGTCTGATTCCGATGCGCAGCCTTCCCCGCGACTATTACCGGCTTTTGGATGCCGGCAGCTGTTTGCGCGGCGTTGACGGTAAACAGAAATTTCGTCTCGGACAGACTCTGACCGCGACGTTGGTTGAGGCTGCGCCCGTCACCGGCGGTCTGATTTTCCGTTATCTTCCCGAACCGGATGCCTTTCCCCAAAAGCCAAAAACCAAAAAAGCTTCTTCGAAACGCTCCAAAAACCGCAAACCTCTTAAAACTTCTTCACGCAAAAAAGAACGAAAGTCTGTTTGAAAATGCCGAAATTGTTAGTATTTGCCTTCTGTCTTGTTTTTTCCTTCAATTTGCAAGCCGATGACCGCGCCCTGCTTGCTTCGTTCTATTCCACGATTATGGAAAAACATGCCGAACCGGTCAGTGCCGAACGGCTGGCAACCGGCGCTCTCGAGGGGCTTTCGGCAATTGACCGCGAACTGCTGTTTGCCAACGGCAAAGAAATGATTTATCTCTATTACAAAAAACAGCAGGCCGGATTATGGCATAAACCGAAGGAAAACGGCGATGTCAAAGCTTGGAGCGATCTGACGCTCAAAGTGCTGGAAACCGCGGTTAAAAAATCTCCCCACGCCGCCGAACGTGATTTTGAACTGTTGGAAAAAGTCATGGCCGCGGCCGCGGAAAGTCTGGAGGACAATTCTCATTATTATTCCGAACTCGATCCCGAACCGGATTCGCAGCCCAAACCGATTCGTTCGTTCGGGCGCCGGATGTTCGGCAATGTCCTATACCTCAAAATAGGAACTTTTAACACCGCGACCCGTCAAAATATCGTCACCGCCTTAAACGATTATCCACAGGCTCAGGGGCTTATCCTCGACCTGCGCGGCAATCGCGGCGGCCTGCTGACGGCCGCCATTGACGTGGCCGCACTGTTTATCGACGGGGGCATCGTCGCTTCGGTCAAAGGACGCGACGAAAGCTCGGTCAAATACTACAACGCCGAAGACAATGACGGTTTCAGCCTGCCGATCGTTATCCTGATCGACGGTAACACCGCTTCTTCCGCCGAAGTGGTTGCCGCCGCGCTCATGGAACAGGCTCAGGCCAAACTGGTCGGAACCAACAGTTTCGGCAAAGGCAGCATTCAGGAAATGTACAGTTTTGCCAACGGCGGCAGACTGGCGCTTACCACAGCTCATTTTTACACGCCATCCGGGCAGAAAATCGATAAAATCGGCCTTATCCCCGATTACTGCACTTATCATGCGGTGGAAAACATCCGTATCGACCGCGCTACCGCCTTTACCAACCTTAAATGCGGACAGGAAAGCCGTGAAAATATGAAAGCGGACATTGAACTGGCAGTTTCTATTTTAAGGTGAATTTAAACCGAAATTCTGACATTTTTATAAAAATAAAACTTTGGTATATAACAATTTTTCTATTTAAATCCTAAACTTTCTTATTGACTACGCACGACTAGATTGTATGATCTTTTCTACAACTAATCCGACATTAATTATATTAAATCTACTATTAGCAAGAAAGAAAGCCCATGATAAATCGCAAAGACGTGCAAAATATAGAAAGTCTGTTTATGTTGGCAGCGGTACATGAACACAGCAGCAAACGCAAAGCTGCTCAATCAATCGGCTCTTCGGTCGATACCTTGAACAAATACATTAACAATCTGGAAGCCGAACTCGGTTTTCAGTTGGTGATCAGTTCCGGACTCGGCTGCCAACTTACGCCTAAAGGACGCAACGTTGTCAGCAGCACTTCCGAGATCAAAGAAATTCTGATGAAAATATATGCCGAAAAACCCGAAAACAACACCGCTTCGGGGTTGGTAAAAGTCGGCATGGACATCGGTGTCAGCGCCAATTGTATTTTGTATCAGATTGACAAGTTCTTTACCCGCTATCCAAAAGTACAAATTCAGACGATGATGTTTCAGGACAGCCTTAAACTTTGTTACAACGATTTAGACATCGGCATTTCTTACAGCGAACCGCGCGAAAAAGACGTCGTCTCGCTGGCGGTCAAACAAATTGAATGCAAATTATTTGCCTCGCCGCAATATCTGTCGGAAAACGGTTATCCGCAAGACATTGAAGACATTATCAAAAATCACCGGATTGTCTGCAAGTCGGGCATGAGCTATTATGACAAAGAATACCGCGAAATTTTAAAGAAAGCCGAAAAGGTCTGTTATACTTCCAACTCCAGCGGTTCCATAATCGACGCAGTTAAAAACAATGCCGGAATTTGCATCATGCCGACCCGTTTTGCCGATGAAGGGCTGGTTTGTCTCGACAACTTCAACAAAATATGTCATATCAGCCTCTATCTGTCATGCCACAAAAAGACCAAAGACCTGCCGCGGGTTCGTGCCGTGATCAACTACCTGAAAGAGGTTTTTGAAAAAATGTAAAGAAAAAACCCCGATCTAAATCGGGGCTTTTCCTTAAACGGCAGACACATTTCTTATTTGCCGCAGCTGCGTTTCTTATACGGCGCAACAACCCTGAAAGTAAGCGTCTGTTTGCCTTCGGCCGGGATCGTCACTTTCCATGCATAAGTGCCGGCATCTTTCAAGCGGCCGTCAATGCTGGCGCTTTCGACCTTCATGTCGTTGGCAATACCTTGTTCAAAAACCACCTCCTGAGCATAGGTATTGGCATTGTTAAAACTGACTTCGGCATCATAGGCATACCGGGTCGTCACGGTGATACAGGCATTATCGGCTTCCTGAGTTTTGTTTTCGGAAAGCTTGGTAACTTTTTTAATTTTTCCGTTGACGAAAATATTAAAATAACTGCCCAGATTGAGACGCATTTCTTCCCCTTTGGCCACATGGGAAATCGAATTTTCGCCGATAAACTGCATATTGCCGTCATTGTCGTTTTCATAAAAACGCACAATGCCCGACGGCAGCGGAATTCCCAGATTGTCACTTTCCTTATTTTGCAGAATATAAATCATTTCCGGATGCTGCTGGCGGAATTCGGGCGTATAATTGACGTTAAAATAAAGCGGCGAATTCATGTAGGCTTCTTTTTTATAAACGACGTCATTTTTTTCCAACAAACTGATTTGTTTGGTCTGCTTATCTTTAATATCCGTCTTCATCGGCAGGTTGTACAAGTGATAACCGCTCAGGCTCTGCGGTGCGCCGGCAGCGCTTTCCGCCACCGCATAACCGTTCATTGCCCGCGTCGCTTTTGCCATCATCATCAACGGCCGTACCCCGCTGTCGCTGCTCACCTGGTTCACATCTCCGGCAATCAGCTGCACTTTGGCATTGCTGTAATCCGTTCCCGATTCGTTGTTGATTGTCACCCAACCGGTCAGATTGAGCTTATTGTTGGAAACCACTTTGGCAACATAGTTTGTTTTCCAGCTGATACCGTTGGTCAAATATGCCAGCGATATACTTTTGGATGCCGCACTGCTGCTGTCGATTTTTGCCACCAGCGTCGGTTCGCTGCGCAGGCTGTCGGGCAACTTTTCAAATACCAGACGGCCGGGAAAATGAGTTTCAATTCCATAATTGAACTTTAACAAGGGTTGCCCGTAAACGGCACTGACAATTTCGGCGCTGTCATAAATGTTCTGGCCGGTTGTCGGGTTGGAAACAACGGTTTTGACGGTTTGCCCGACCGATTTGTCAATAATGTTGTTTGCGGTCAGAAGATCATAGTCATAATTTTGCTCCAGCACCTTAATTCCCGGCGCATCCAACAGTGCGGTCTCCGGTTTGATCTGCGTGGCCACGCCTTCAAAGGCAATATCATTGATTCCCTGTTTCAAGTCTACTGTCCGACGGTCTTTCACTAACGCCAGATTATTATTGTAAATACTGATTTCCAGATCTGTTTTTTGACTGTCTCCAACCGTATTTTCGGCCGCCGAAGCCGCTGCAGACAGACCGACACAGCCCATCAAAAGCCAGGAAGCTAAACGCATCAATTTTTCTCCTTATCAAAATTATATACTGACGATAAGGTAAGCCATTTTTTTCAAATATACAAGCCGTGATGTTCTTCTTTGGCGCAAAATGTCTTTTTTCAGTTGAAAATCCCGGCTATTTACGAAAACAAAATAAAAAAAGAGGCTGCCCGCGGCAGTCTCTTTTTTTGAATGGAAAAAGTTTTTTTACTTTAGCTTTTCCTGCACTTCCTCATAGGAATAGTGAGGCTCGTTGGTACAAGCAACCATTGTCAGCGGCGTCGAGAAAATCTCCCGCGAAACGATTTTGACATCATGTGCCGTAACTCCCCAGATGAAGTTGATACGGGCATTGACGTCATACATATCGCCTCGGCCGAGCACCTGCCATGCGGTTTCCACAGCGGCATCCTGCGGTTGTGAAAACAGGAACAGTTTCTCCGACATCGCGCGGTTTCTCGATGTTTCCATCCGGCGGTCGGAAGCTTCGCTCCCACACAGGCGGTTGATGTTCCGGCAGACGGTATCGATGATTGCGTTTACCGAAAGCTGGGACGACGTTACCGAAATACGCAGCGTACGGCGGCCGTAATAGCCGGCGATTTTCACTTCGATCTGCGCATCGGTGGGGCGCATGATTTTCTTGCCGGGATTTTGCGGATCTTCCGCTTCGTTGAACGAACGTTCGAGACGACCGGCCAGCATCGACATCATCACGTTGGCTTCGGGCGAGTTCTTGATTTCGGTCACGTCCCAGCCCATCATAACCTGACGGTAGTCGTCGTAAGAACAAATTCGGCTGTAACCGCCGGTGTACATGTTCTTGACCAGGCGATGACGTTCACCTTCGACAACATCGCCGAAATACTTCTCGGCCAGTGTACGGACATTTTCCTTGTCGACACCGGCACCGGCAATGACAACGACCAGATTCTTTCCGGTATAGTACTTGGCGGCAAATTCCCGCAGATCGTCAACCGAATAGCTTTCGACGGCGGCGATGTAACTGTCCGTATCCCACAGCACGCGTTTCTTACCGAAGGCCGTGTGCTTGTAGAGCAGTTTCATCTGTCGCTTCAGCACCGGCGCCAGATCACGCGTATGTTTGACAATGTCGTAGGCGGCGGCTTCGATCAGATCGATCCCCAGATGAGGCGCCTTGATCAGGTTGGCCATTTTCGACATTGTCATGCCGAGTTCGTCAGCGGGACAGCCGGTCAGAAAACTGGTGATGGTGCCGCCGTAGACCGTTTGAACACGGCTTACCTGCTTCATCAGGACGTTTTCGTACAGGGCGGCGATTCCGAGCTTGGGCTCGTTTACATGGCCGACGTTGACGGTTACAGACACGGAAAGAACTTCCGACACGCGATTCGCGATAACAACGGTTACACCATTGTTCAATTTAAACTTTTCCATATGTATGAAAATAAAAATGAATAAATAATTGTTAACTACAAACAAAGCTTATAAAACCTTACAAGCGATTTGTCAATATTTTTGGCAATTATTTTTAACAACGAGAAAAACAAGTGAAACACACGGGTGTTTTAGTCATCTTCCGACACGGGGCAGCCACCGTCTTCTACTATTTTCAGATTTGACAACCGTACTCAGATTTCGGTATAAGACGCATAATCGGCCATATCCCAGTCAACCCCGCAACGAATCACGGCAGCCGGAACACCGGCCAGTATCTGATTCGGTTGCGCAAACTTTTTATTTACCAGTGACATCGCGCCCACAATCGAATTGCGTCCGATCACCGCCCCTTTGAGGATCATGCACCGGGCACCGATCCATACATGGCTGCCGATCGCAATATCCGCCGGCGGGTTAAGCGGATCGCGGCTGCCGGCGTCCACCACCGTATGACCGTCGCCGCATCGGATAATCGTGCCGGTACCGACAATGACGTCATCGCCGAAGACAACCGAAACCGCCTTCTTTTCTTTGGCCAGCACCGCAATATCGCGATTGAAAAAACAATTGCGGCCGATGCTGATCCGGCAACCGTCACCAAGACAGAAAAAAACACCGTCCGTCCGCCGGTATGAGGCTGCCGCTTCAAAACAGTTGCCGTTTCCTGTTATTTTCAGACGACTGTTTTCAAATGTTTGCGGATATTCGATCCGCACGCGGTTATCGTTACCCTCGACCGCAATATCCAGACCCGGAACTTCTTCCGTCAGTTCGCGTTCCCTGCCTTCAACCACGATCGTCAAGCGGTTGTTTTCACCGTTAACCGACAACCCCATAATCTTCTCCTAATAGTTTAAAAACGACGGTTCAAAAGTCGGCTGCGCCGGCGGAATATTCACCGCTTCCCACCGGTCCTTCTCGGAATCGTAGGTAATGTGAATATAGTCGCAATTCGCCAACCGGTAAATTTTATGGTTAAACAACACGTTCAACAACACCGTCATCGCATTTCCGTGCGTCGAAATCGCAATGTTACGGTGATTGTAACCCAGAGCCGCGTCGCGGATGGCGTCTTTCAGCCGCTCTCCCACTTCTCCGAAACTTTCGCCGTCGGGAAAACGCGCCGCATAATCAATATAACATTTTTTAAAATCGGGGTACATTTCTTCGCGTTCAATCGTATACATACCGTTCAGACGCCCGTAGTCCACTTCCCGCAAACGCGGGTCAAACACAATTTCAACCCCCAGTTTTTCGGCCACGATTTCCGCCGTTTGCTGCGCCCGCAACAAATCGGAACTGATAATTTTCTTAATTTTTTTATCGGCCAGCCGGGCCGCCAAAGCCGCCGCCTGTTCACGGCCGGTCATCGTCAGCGGCACCGGATAAGGATGCTGTCCCTGAGGACGTCCCTCCGCATTCCAAATTGTTTGTCCGTGACGAAAAATATAAAAATGTTTTTTCATAGCCTTTGTTCCGATTTTTTGACCGTCATCATCAAACAAGATAAAGCCAAAACACCCAAAAAGCAAACGCTTTCCCGGCTTGCCAACAAAAAAGTTCCCGTACCGGCCGGTACGGGAACTTTAAAAAATAATCAGTCAAGTTTTTTAACGGCCAGCACTTCGTTGGGAGAAAGCGCATAAACGTTATACACAATGCGGTCTCCCGGCACAAGTTCAAGCGACAGTTTACTTTTCTTGACATAAATCAGTTTTCCGTCCTCAAGGACAATGAAACGGGTGTCAATCGGCACAAAAGTCAGACTGTAACGGATTTGCATGTCAAATGTTTCCGCCACACATCCCTCAACCGGATCACTTGCGACCAGGCTCCGGGTCTTTTGCATTGCCGCATCTTTTTCGGCTTCGCTGCCGTCTCCGAGTTCAAACCCGTCGATAACGGCAATCTCGTTCGGACAAAAGGAAAAAACCCGGTAATCGATACGGTCTCCCTGATGCAGATCCCGGTTATACCGCGTCCGCAACATGTAAAGGTCGTTGCCGTCGGAAAGACGCATAACATAGGCCGGAAACGGCAGCGGCACTTCACGACGCATATAAACCGGGTAGAGCTTTTCGATAACAGCGCATTTTTCCTGTTCTATCGAAGGAGAAAAATTATCGTCCGGTTCGTCCTCTTTGCTGCATGCCGTAAACGTCAACACCAGCAAAATCAAAATTAGTTTCTTGCTCATAAATATATTAATTAATAATCTGACAAATCGTTTTATTTATATATCGTTTTGAATATTTTGTAAATGCCCAAACCGTTTTTTTGGGACAACCGGCTGCCCCCGATGCAAGAAAGCACCCCAAAAGGGGTGCTTTCCAAAGCTGAGGTCTTTTTACAGCTTGCCGACATTGACCGCATAACGAATCTTGTCGGGCATTCCGTGATAATTCACGCTTCTCGGAACCAGATACAAACCGACAAAAGGATCGCCGCCCACTTTTTTCAGCATCTGATTGAGTTCGGGCTGCGCTTGTTTTGCCGCTTCGATTTGCCAGTCGTTGATAACGTCCCACTTTTCACCTTCGTAAGGCGGAAGCTGGTTACGGGCATACTTCTGCGCTTTTGAAAGCTGAAGGCCCGCAATCTCGTCGGTCGCCCCCAAAATGAACTTGGCATAGCCGGCGGCACGACGTTTGTACGGAACAAAAATTCCCAACGGCGTCGCATCCTGCATTACCCGGTTCGAAACCACCAAGCGTCCTTTCCAGCGATAAAGAATATCCATCGAATATACCTTGCCCATTTTGAGCTTTTCGATTTCATCCTTTTCAGCCTCCGAAAAGTCTTCTCCTTCCGTCACCGCGGATGCATCCGGCACTTGCATGGCTTCGGTTGCCGCTGTGCCGCTGTTTTCTCCGGCGGTTGAGCACGCTTCTGCATCAGTACCGTCGGTTGTGTCCTCGGTCTTTTCGTTTGCAGAAGTGTCGGAGGAAGCCGGTGCCTGTTCCTCGTTCGTTTTTTGCTTGCGCGGGCGCCCGAGTTTGCGGCCGTTGCGGCTGTAGCCTTTGGGATACGGGGAAGAAACCGGCGAAATGCCTTTCTCGTCTTCCGTTTTTGTTCCCTCGACGTAACCGACAATTCCGTTTTCGTCTTCAATCGGAATATTACCGGCGGCGACGATCGCTTGCGCCGACATGACGGTATGATTACCGTTGTCCGGAACGGCCGTTGCGGATACGCCTGCCGATTCTTCCGAAACGACTTCTGATGCGGCGGCCATTTCCGTTGCATTGTTTCCGTTGCAGGCGTCATTGACACCGGCCGCCGGAAGTTTCGTCGTCAGCAGCAGCAGTTCGTTGCATTTGGTTTGTACTTCCTGCAGCAGTGCGGTTGTCTGATCGGTCGGAAAACAGTCTGCCAGAGACAGTCCGAAATGTTTCATCAGTTCGCGGGCAAATTCGGCGTAATCTTCGCGTGACAGTTCCAGCGCTTCGATCATGCTTAACAGATCGAGCAAAATTTTCTTTTTTTCTTTCATACGGCGATGAATTTAAATTAGTAAAACATATTTATAGTAAAAATAAATTCTTAAACGAATTCAGTATAAACCTAAAAAGCAAAAAAGCAAGCCTCTTTTGTTTATTTATGTCCAAAAAACATCACTGTTTTACAACATCCGGCCATTTTGCAACCGACCGTTAAAAACCGCTTCCGTATTATGCTGCATTTTTTCAACCGTCTCGCTTTTTATCCCTAACGCCGCCGCAGCTTCATCATAAGCGATATTCATTTGGCGCAACGCTTCGGCAAAACCGATCCGATAACGGCACTCGGCCTGAACTTCGGACGCCAATTCAAGCATTGCCCGGTCATCGTACCGCAGTTGCTTTGCCGCCAACGCCCACAAGGTTATCCATTCGTGGGGATAACGATAGTCGGACACCAAATCGCGTCCGTCTTCCGAAACTTCGGCGCCGCCTTTTTTGCCAAAATGCGAAAGCGCTTCAAACAAAGGCACCTTCCGGTAGTTTCGCGCTTCGGAATCTGCTTCGTGTTTCCGTTCTGTGCTCATTTTCTGCAGATAATCCAACTTTTCCTCTTCAACCTGCAAAAGATGGCAATGCGGCGTAATTGCCCACACCGTTCCTTCGCCGTTCCAGCGGTTGATAACAAAATTATCATCCTTTAAGCCCGGAATAACCACTTCTTCAAAAACCGCCTCATCCAAATTAAAATCATAAATCCCCAGATTACCCAGTTCCTCACGCGTTTCGCGGCGGATGTTGGCGGCTGCAATTTTTTGCCGATCGCGAATCAAAACCGGCTTGCCGTTTTCCAGAACCACATCGTCGCGCAAGGTTGCCAGCATGCGCCGCTGCCGCTCGTCGGCGCTTAAGAACTCGGCTTCGCCGGTCATTTCGGCCAACCCGCCCAGGGCACCCCACCCGTCAGCTTTGCCGTTCTTCGGGTTGCGACGCATTAAAACGCCGACATAAACATTTTGCAGGCGTTTTTTCATGCTCCCCGCAGTCTCGGCTTTTCCGCTCCACAGGGTCACGTTGGCGCCGCTGCCGGCAATCAGGCTGCGGTTATGCCCGTTTTGCAAAATCCGTGCCCGTTCCTGTCCTTTCGATGCCCGCCGCAAAGCGTTTTCCACTTCTTCCCGGTTATCATAACCGACCAAACTTTTAACCGATTCTTCAATCGTTTGCGGACTGAAAACCACACCGTTGATCCCCAAGTTCCGCACGGTTTCAATGTTTTGTATTTTGTCGTCAACCGCCATCATTTCTTCAAAGCGGCATCCGAGCCGGGAACGAACATATTCATAAACCGCCGGATCGGGTTTGAGCAATCCGCTTTCATAAGAAGTAAAAATATGTTCCGCCTTGACCAGACCTTCGGTTTTAAGGCTTTGCGACAATATCGGCAAGGCGTTGGAAAAAATAACGTTCTCAATGCCGCGCCGTTGCAAATAGGCCATCATTTGCCGGGTTTCGGGAAAATAGGCGCCGATGCCGCGATGAAACGCCCGATTGATCGCCGCCGGTATCGCCGCGTGATACGGTACCTCAAAAGCATGACAGATCTGGCGGCACAATTGTTCAAATTCTGTTTGCCCGCGCATATAAGGACCAAAATCAAATCTTTTGACATCTGTAACCGACACCTTTCTTTGCGCATTTTCGACAACCCAGTCACCCAGCGGATTGAGCGTATAGTCATAAATTGTTTTACCGACGTCCCACAAACAATATCTGATCATTGGTGCTTTCCTTTCATCTTTTGCCGGCAAGTATAGCCTTTTTCCAACAATTTGGCAAATCTTGTTTTTACGACATTGTTAATTATATCTTTTCTTAAAGAAGGAGAACATTGATGGGATACATCCTGGCGCTGACCGCCGTTTTTTTCTGGAGCTGGAACATTGTTATCGCTGCCGGTTTTGCCACTGCGCTTGCGCCGCTGGAACTTGCCTGCGGACGCTGGATCATTGCAACGGCGATTCTGCTGCCGTTGGCCTGGCGCAAGATGGTTGCCGCACGACAGGTTTTATGGTCTGCTTTTCCTCTGATACTGGGACTGGCGGTTACCGGCATTGTTATCGACAATACTCTGATCTATTATGCCGGACGGACGGCTTCTGCCGTCAATATCGGCATGCTTGATACCACCGGTCCGATTTTTCTGGTATTGTTGTCACGCATTTTCTTAAAAACACCGATCACCAACCGTCAGCTTATCGGCCTGACAGTTGCCGTCATCGGCGTCGTGATCATCATTTTGCGCGGCGATTTTACAGCTCTTTCCAAAATCAAACTGGTAAGCGGCGATTTGTACGTTCTGGCCAACACTTTTGCCTTTGCGGTATATTCGCTGCTGCAATCCAAACGACCGCCGCAAATCGACCAGACGGCCATGCTTGCGGCCACTGCCGTCATCGGCGTATTGATCTTGGCCGTGTGGATGCTGTTCGCGGTACCGACCTCCCGGCTGGAGGCTTTTAATCTCGAAGATTTGGCCGTGGTGGCTTATCTCGGCATTTTCAATTCGGTCATATCGTATTTGTCATGGAACACCGCCCTCAACAAAATCGGCAACGTCAAAGCCGGCATTATCTACTATCTGCTGCCGGTTTTCAGCGCCGCCGAAGCTTATTTGGTTCTGGGCGAACAAATCGGACTGTCCCAGATTTTCGGCGGTGCGATTGTTATTGCCGGTGTGATGACGGTCAGTATTCCGTCCCGGCAACTCAACGCCGACACGGGTAAGCGATAAAAATATCCTTGGCAGCCACTTTTTCGAACAAAGAATATATGTCGCCGCCGATCTTGCGATCAAAATAACTTTTTAACTCATGGGTTGCTTCCAGCATTTCCGGCGCCACTTCAACGCCGTGACGGAGCGCATATTCCTCTGCCCGTTCTTCAATCGTCACCAAACCGTATGCGTTGGAAACCCAATCGCACATCTGCACCAACCGGTCATAATCGTCGAGCGGATGCAAAGCCATAAATTCGGCCGTTTGTTCATAGTCTTCGACATTGCCGAAAAACATGCTCTGACATTTTTCGAAACTGTCAAGCCGATTAAACGGAAACGTATGCACCAAACACGCGCGTGCCACGTTTTCATCTTCGTTTTTCAGCATTTCGTATCCCACAATACCGTGAAAACGCTGCAAATACTTTTCACGGATTTTGCCGATATCATGCAATAATGCTGAAAAATAAGCCCGACTGCAATCCAAACCGGACAATTCGGCTATTGCACGGGCGACTTCGGCTGCCCCGAAAATGTGGTTATGAAACAAATACCAGGTATTTTCCGGGCGCCCGTGAGCTATTTCAAACTTTTTTTCACGTAAAATTAACTCATTAGCATAGCTGAAATCCATTTTTTCAACCTCAAAACGCAAGAACAACCAAATTTAACGGACATGAGTCCCCCTCTTCCGCCGACAATGCGATATTATGTCGTCTGCTCTGTTTTCAACCCCTCAGGAAAAAACAAGCAACTTCGACACGATCACACATTGTTCATATAACGCTGCAGCATTTCCATTGATTTCAGATAATAATCTTTGCTGTGCCCGGCGATTCTGTCCATGGTTACCGTAATTCCTTCCCAGGTGTATGAATTGTCATTGTTGCGCCGCACCCCATAGGCCCCGATGCTCTTACAGTCGCCGTTTATCAAACCGACAAAGTCTTCCAGTTCCACCTCGTACAGTCCGGCCACTTCTTCGGGCTGCAAACGGACTTTGGCCAACAGATTATCGACCACCGCCATATACAAAACTTCAAACTCACGGTTATAAACATCGCCCTGCTGATAGATTTCTTTGGTGGTAAACATTTTGATCAGATCATCTTTTTGCAGGCAAAGCCCCAACTCTTCGGTCACTTCGCGGTAACCGTCTTTCACTTCTTCGCCGGATCGGACGTGACCGGCTGCCGAAACGTCCAGTATATCGGGATAGATCGACTTGTCCTTATTGCGAAGCTGAAGCCACACCATGATCTTTCCTTCGTCGTTTTTACGTGCCAGCCAACAATGAAAAGTCTTATGCCACAAGCCTTCGCGGTGTGCCTGAGATTTCATTGCCGTACCCAGCAAATTCATGTTTTCGTCAAAAATATCAATTAATTCATCAGCCATAGTCTTTAAAAACTCCATATGCATTCTATATTTATGGGTTTATCATAACAGTTTTATACGGCAACGCAAGCGCAATTTTCGTTTTAAAAAAGTCTTTTTTGTCCGTTTTGACCGCCAAAGCTTCTACATTCTTATAGGAAACAACACAACAAAAAAATCTCTTCTGATTCCCAGAAGAGATTTTTTTAATTTCAGTGCCGTTTTACTCCGCGGTTACCGGCCTTACCAACGTCAGTTTCGGTGCGGTCACCGGATTGACCTGATAAAAGCCCTTGTCGTCCTGACAAAGTTTCCAACACCGCCCCTGATAAGAAAATATCTCACCAAGGTCAACCGCTTCGCGGGCAAGATCTCTCGGATCGTATTCCGCAAATTTGCTCAAATCATCTTGAAACAATTTGACAAATATGGTGTCTCCGGTTTCTTCGACATAACCGATCCAACAGATTCCGAGCAGTTTTTTGACCCGGCCGATCACATAGATCCGACACAGCATAAACTCTGCGCCGACATATCCGCGGATCGCCGCTTCGCACTTGGCATAGAACTCGTGATGATAAAAGAAAACGTTCCGCAGATAAAAACCGCGTCGCCGGTCATATTTGACCATATAGAGGCGGTTGTCGTACAAGAACATTTCTCCCGGTTCCATTGCCCGGAAAACCATCCGTTCATAACGCTGTGTCAGCTCTTTGTAATTAAAAAAGGGCAACACATGGATTCCGCGGCTGCTTCGTGCATTCCAGACAAAAAAACCGGTATCTTCCTCATCACCCGGACGTACCGCAACCCCCGGAACCGGCAGTTCCTCGGGATCGATGCCTTTTGCCTGCAGATGCCGAAATGCTGCCTGCGACGAGGGAGCAACACATTCTTTTCCCGGCGCCGCCATGTAATCACGCTCTTTCATAATCTGAGATTTTAAATAAAACCAAAATAATCTGATTGTTTTCCGCCGAAACGAAAAAATCATTTGCGACGGATCAGCTGCATTTGCGAATTATAAAAAACGGGTTCCGCAAATTGGTAACCGTCTTTGTCTTCGCGCAAGACCAAATGCCTTCCGTTCACTTCAAAACGTTCGCCGATATCGATTGCCTTGCGGCCCAGTTCGGTATACGAATAACCGGCCAGCAGAATCTTGTCCTCTTCAAACATTTTGATAAACAGGGTCGCATTTGTGGCTTCCTCATACCCGATCCAGCATACTGTCAGAAAACGGCTGTTTTCTGCAGTCACATAAATCCGGCACAACATAAAGCGGGCTTCCGGATAACCGATGATAGCCGCTTCGGTCCTCGGGTAACGCTCATGCCAATAGACGTCGATGATGCGCACGCACAGGCCGAGGTCGGGATCATACACCGTCTTATAGGTGCGGCGGTTGGTATACATGATCATCTCATCGACACCGACCGGGGCAAACTGCCAATCGTTGCATACGGGAATTTTGATCTGCGTGAACAAAGACATCACATGAAAACGTCCTTGGTTAACGGCCCATACGCAATAAGAGATCCGGGGATCGCTTTTGCGGCGGATCGTTCCCAAAACGGGAAGTTGTTCAATCGCAACGCCGTGATCGCGAAACAGATAAAATGCTTCGACTGCCGAGCCGGCACAAACTTCGTCACCGGGCGGCAAGAGGTATTCATTCTCTTTCATACGCTTTGTATTTTAATTAATAACTTGCAAATAATTCTCACTAGATTTTCAGATTAAATCTTTTGGACAAAAATTGCAATATTTTTTTGCGCAAATCTTCCGCAGACTCGCATTTGTTTTCCGCAAAAGACAAACCCCGCCGAAGGGCGGGGTTTTATCACTCAGAAACGGAAATCGCGATCGCCGTTTTCGATTTTGGTCAGGCGCTCGGTCACAATCTCGCGCACTTTTTCCCGCGGAATATTTTGCAATTCCTTTTGGATCAGGGACAACCCCAACTCCCGGGTTGCCGGCGAAGCATAATCGGTCAGATATTCCTTTAATGTCATCAAGGCGTTGGGATGGCAGCAATTTTGGATCTGTTTGCTTTTGCAAAGGGCCATAAAACGGTCGCCGGTACGCCCTTCCCGGTAACAAGCGGTGCAAAAACTGGGAATATAGCCCATTGTCATCAGCCAGTTGATAACTTCGTCAAGGGTACGGGTGTCGCTGACGTCAAATTGAGCCGAATTTTCGGCTTCCGGTTCCGGCTCCGCATATCCGCCGACGCTGGTTTTGGAACCGCCGCTGATCTGAGAAATTCCCAAATGCAGGACCCGTTCGCGCGAAGCCTGACTCTCCCGGGTGGAAACGATCATTCCGGTATAAGGCACAGCAATTCTGATACAGGCAACAATCTTGGCAAAAATGTCATCATCAATGCCATTTTCAAAGCTCGACGGATCGATATCGTCGGCCGCCCGGATCCGCGGGACGCTGATCGTATGCGGCCCGACGCCGTGAACGGCTTCCAAATGCTCGGCATGCATCAGCAAACCCGCAAACTCGTACTTGTACATTTCCAACCCGAACAAAACGCCCAGACCGACATCGTCAATGCCGCCTTCCATGGCACGGTCCATCGCTTCGGTATGGTAAGCATAATTATGTTTCGGACCGGTCGGATGCAGTTTTTCATAAGACTCTTTATGATAAGTTTCCTGAAACAGGATATAGGTCCCGATTCCCGCTTCGTGCAGCTTGCGGTAGTTTTCGACCGTGGTGGCGGCAATATTGACGTTTACGCGCCTAATGGCGCCGTTTTTGTGCTTGATGCCGTAAATGGTGTCGATACATTCCAAAATATATTCGATCGGGTTATTGATCGGATCTTCTCCGGCTTCAATCGCCAGCCGTTTATGCCCCATGTCCTGCAACGCAATCACTTCGCGGCGCACTTCGTCCTGTGTCATCTTTTTACGGGCAATATGCTTGTTTTTGGCGTGATAGGGGCAGTAGACACAGCCGTTGACGCAATAGTTGGACAGATAGAGAGGCGCAAACAACACGATGCGGTTGCCGTAAAAGTCTTTTTTTATCTGCTCGGCCAACGCATAGATTTCGGCATTTTTCTCCGGCAGTTCACAGGCCAGCAACACCGATGCTTCCCGGTGGGAAAGACCTTTGCGTTGTTTGGCTTTTTCGATAATTTCATCAATCAGCGCCGCATTGTTTCGGTTGGCTTCGGCATAGGCAAGCGTTGACAATATTTCGTCATGGCTGATAAATTCCTCAGCCTTTAAGGATTTCGGATTATACATACAAACCTCTTTCTTATGGGTCAGAAGCATCTTCCCCGTCAGTTACAAAAAATCAATTACCGGTGCCGGAATAGGCCGTTTTGGCGGAAACTCCCTTCAAATTGCCGATCTTGCCCGACAAGGCGCTGATCACGTCATGCGGCGCGTCCACGACAACACTGATGATATTGATTCCTCTGCTACGATACGGAATCCCCATGCGCCCGATGATATAAGCGGAATAATCATGCAGAATTTCGTTCAGTTTTTCTACGGAATCGCGCTCTTCCACCACAATCGCGACAACGGCAACCTTTGTTTCCATTGCAAGTCCTCCCCGGTCCGGATAGTTCTAAGTCACTTTTGATGTTAGCATGACAAAAGATAAAATACAAGCCCATAACGTCTTGTTTTGCAAAAGCTGATCCGTATCAGCACAATAAAAAACCTTCCGCAACGGAAGGTTTTTTATTTTTTCGGTCATTGCAGCCAATACTCAACCGTGGAGACCACGCGCACTTTTTTCTCAATCTGGCTGCTCTCGTTTATATTTGCCGCATCAACCTTCGGCAGCACCGAGAACACGCCCTGGCTGGCGCGGCGGATTTTTCCGACCCGACTGCCGCTGCTTTTGGCAAATTCAAAAGCCGCTTTCCGCGCATTGCGGGTTGCCTCTTCCAGCATTTGCGGTTTTATTTCGTTAAGACGGGTAAACAAAAACGAGGCCCGCGAACCGCCGCCGTAATCCTGAGAGAACACAATCCCTTTGGCAATCAGCTCGTTAGCCGCCGACAAAGCGTCCGCCACCGCATCAACCTTCTCGGTCTGCAATTCAACCGTCTGCGTCAGAATAAAACGGCGGTTGCCGGTTTCCGCAGCATTTTGGTAAGGATTGGCCAAAAGGTCGTTGGTAATGATCGGCCCCAGCGTGATCTCGTCTTTGGCAAATTTGTGCCGGTTCAGAAAATCAACGATCATCTGCGCCTGTTTTTCCATCCGGCTTTGGATTTCGGCCAAATCGTTGCCGGTTGCCACAAATTGCAGCGACCAAATTGCCAAATCGGCCTTAACTTCCGTTTCCGCCAATCCCTTAACCGTGACGCTGTTGGCGTTCATCTTGGCCTGATAGTAATAATATCCGGGGAAAAAACCGCCCAGCATAAGGCCGGCGGCCAAAATCAGGGCCCGTGCCAGCTTGGCGCCGCACGGACATCCGGACATACTGCAGCTGTCATTTCTTATTTCTTCCATCCTGTCCTCTCTTTGCTGAAATCTTCTTATCTCTCAATATAAGAAATACCGCTGCCGTTTCAAGCCGACAAGGATGGTATGACGCTCAAAAGCAAAAGCCGTGTCAAACAGGACACGGCTTTTGTTCATCTCGTCGTTTATTGCGGCGTTGCCTCGGCATTGCGGTTTTTCCACAATGAAATTCCGATTCCTGCAAACAGCAAACCGAACGTAACCGTCAGCGAATGCCAGGCTTCCAGTTCAAAGCCCAAAATATACGGCGCAAAAATCTTAAGGCCGATAAAGATCAGAATGATCGAAAGCGCCGGTTTCAGATAAGTGAATTTATGCACCGCGGCTTCCAACAGAAAATACAGCGCACGCAATCCCAAAATCGCAAAAATATTGCTGGTGTATACGATGAAGACGTCGTTGGTAATCAGAAAGATGGCCGGAATGCTGTCCAACGCAAAAATCACGTCCATCGTCTCAATCGTCAACAGGGCAAAAAACAGCGGCGTAATATAATGGCGCCCGTTTTCCTTAACAAAGAAATGTTCCCCGTGGATTTTGCCGGTGACATGAAAAATTTTCGACAGAAACTTAAACAACCGCGTCTCTTCAAAGGCCGGTTCGTCTTCTCCTTTGTGTAACAGCATTTTAACGCCGGTATAGACCAGAAAAGCCGAAAAGACATACAAAATCCAATGGAAGTTGGAAATCAGCGTTTCGCCGACCCAGATCAACAGAGCACGCATCACAATCGCGCCGAGAATGCCCCAGAACAAAACGCGGTGCTGGTACATCCGCGGCACCCCGAGAGAGGCAAAAATCAGAGACATGATAAAAATATTGTCCAACGAAAGGCTTTTCTCAACCAAAAAACCGGTAAAGAAATCCATTCCCTTGTCCAGCCCTTCTTCATAAATGATAAACACGCCGAAAATACAGGCCGCCAGAATATAGATGATACACAGAACCAGGGTATGCCAAAAGTTCGGCACTTCGTTTTTGCGGTTAAACAAAAACAGGTCGAAAAACAGCAGCAAGAGCACAACCACACCGAAAATTGCCCACAACCATTCCTGAGGAATGACATAATGGTTGGTAAACAAATCTTTGAGCTTTTCCATTTTTTTATCCTTAAAAGTCTTAAATCTGCCCTGTTATAGACTGATTTTACCGATCCGTCAATCGTCTCTCAACGGTTATACATCGGCTTATTGCAACAAAAAATGCCATACCCCCTTGTCAAACCGCTAAAAAAATAGTATAATAAACTTGTTAAAGGAAGGTCGGCTTTTGATCCGCCTTTGACATCGGATTAACAAGTATGGAGTTTTTATGTACGCTGTAACACCGTTTGCGGTGCAATGCAAAACAACCCACCGGAACAATTTTTTCCGGGAATTAAACAATTTATTTCAATTTTCGAACCAAATTGCTGGTTTTTCTTACACAAGTGAGGGCTTATCGGTTCTGAAAGGAGTGTAATTATGCTTTCTTTCAGAGATAAATTAAACGCCCGTGATCCCGAAACCATTCGTAACATCACGGCTTCGACCGGATTTTTTGACGATACCGACATTGAAATCGGCGTCAATTTGGCTCATGCCGTTCTAAACCGGCAATATGCCAACGACAATGCGGAAAAACCCGAATTTCTGTTTGCCGAAGACGGCGGCCAAACCGTCGGCTATGCTTGTTTCGGCAAAATTCAGGACTGCTGTTCGGCTTATGAGCTGTATCTGATTTCTACCCTAAACAGTTATCGCGGACACGGGATCGGCCGCCGGCTGGTTCAACGCCTGCTGGAAACCGTTCGCCGTCTCGGCGGTAAGAAGGTTTTTGTCAAAACAGAAGGAACTCGGCAGTACCTCCCTACCCGCAAATTCTACGAATCGTGCGGTTTCAGGCTGGAAGCGGTTTTAAAAGAATACTATGACGACAAAGATGACTGCTACATATATTCTTACAAGTTTTGCGAAAACGAAGCGGCAAATTTGATTCCGGCCGAATAAAATGCTGCAACCGAAAACAAAACGTCCTCCGGACTCCTCCGGAGGACGTTTTGTTTCTGAAGACCGCATTCAATTGCGGTAACCACGCATCAATTCACAAAAGATTTGGTAACGCATTTCTCTGGAGTTTTCTCCGCCCTCATGCAGCAGAATCCCAGAAAAACGTTCATTTCGTCATTTCCGACAAAATGAAAATAAGCCTGACGACGAGCGGCGGAACAACAACGCAAATAACGCATACGAAGTTCTTCTCCCCTGTTTCCGAGTTTTGCGGCCATCTTACGATAACGGCGGTACAGCCAGAAAACGTAAACGGCATATACGGCCGAACCCAGCAAAGCACAGAAACTCATAACGACACTGAACCGCAAGAATCCTTCATTGATCCGTTCGGCAGCCGTAAAAATACACGCCAGACCCAATACACACCCCCATGCAAACACCATCAATGCCTGCAATAAGGAATCTCTCAAGAATCTGTTCATAAAAAACTTATTTATAAAATTTAATAATATAAAAACTAAGGACAGTATAACCTTTTCACTTTTAAAAGTCCACTCCTAAATATTCTTGACAAAATTTTCATTATATGTACAATTTAAGTCAGATACCAATTATTTAATAAACCTATTATTCACAACAAAACACATAAAAAACATGGTTAAAAAAATTATTATTAAGGGGAAACACCAGGTCTTCGACAAGACGGCAGCCGAAGAAACCGCTCTCATGCAGAACGGTCAGGATCAGGAACGCTTCTACTACATCTGTTGTCGCGGCATTCGAAGTCGGGAGGGTCAAAATGCGCTTGCTCAAGGCGACGCCAGATGGATTCATCTGCAAAACACCGTCCACGCCGAAATGTGGCACTACGACATTTTGCAAAGTCTGCGGCAGCAAGGAATACTCCCGCCGGACGAAATGTCGGAAACAGAGCTTAAAGAAGCCTTTCAGAACTGGCTGTATCACAACATGTTTCGCTCACCGACCGCTTTTGCAAGCGAAGAGGAATATGGTAAAACATCACAACGACTGATGGCCGCCGGTGCCAAACCTTCTAAAGCAATGAACGAGACCGAAGAGATTTCGTTGCTGCTGACCAAGGACTGGGACCGTGTACAAAAATATCTGCGTAAATTTCATCCCAAGGCGGAAGTTCTGTTCTTTCAGACCGCGCCGCTGGAGTTGCTTTTCGCATATATTTTCCTTTTCCGCCCCCAAAGCGTTGAGGCAGAGCGCGCTCTGATCTTCCGCAACGACAGCGTTCTCACCTGGGAACTGGTCTTTCATCACGTGCTGAGTTACGAAGCCAGCCGGATCATCAAAAAGTCGGGCAACCGCTACATCTGGAAACTGGCGGTGATGCGTAACTACGGCTTTGTGTATCAGTTTGAGCACAAGTTCGGCAGCATCGCCAAATGGCAGCAGCAGCTTGAACGCAGCTTTGACCGCAAATATTTCAGGAAATGTTGTTAAAATTCCCCTGTCAAAGCAAAAGCCCCGGTTTTATCAACCGGGGCTTTGCTTTATCCGCCGTAACCCGGCAGAGATTCTTTGCTTTCGTCATAAAGCTTCAACGCTTCCGCGACCGCTTTGCGGGCGTCGTCAGGACCGAGGAAAGTCTCGATAATCACTTCTTTGTTTTCCAATATTTTATAATCTTCAAAAAAACGTCTCAAAGTTTTCAGACAGTGCGGCGGCAGTTCGTCAATCGACGTATAGTGATTATACTCCGGATCGTCGACATGAACGGCGATAATCTTGTCATCGTTTTCACCCTGGTCAATCATCTTCATGACACCGATCGGCCGCGCCCGCAAAATCGACAGCGGCAACACCGGTTCCTGTCCCAGCACCAGAATATCCAGCGGATCATTGTCGCCGCAATAGCTGCGCGGAATAAAGCCATAGTTGGCCGGATAGTGAACCGCACTGTACAAAATGCGGTCAACTTTCAGCAGACCGCTCAGTTTGTCAAGCTCATATTTAACGTTGGAACCTTTCGGCACTTCGATGATTGCATTGATGATTTCAGGCCTTTTTTTCCCGGCGCTGACGCCGTGCCATGGATGCAGCATTTATTCAATCCTTTCCAAAAATAATTTAATTTCAATGTCGATGACGATATAATAAAAAATAATCGGTTTCAAGGATTTTTAAATTGATGATGTCAAATTCAGTTATATCGTGACATCCGCACGGCGCTATTGCCGTTCGCCGCGGCCGGCCGCAAGCTGATTTCCCGAAAGCAGCACTTTGTCCCAATAACGTTTCATGATCCGATGATAATCGGGATTTTCTTTCAAGTAGCCGCTTATCCTGCAGCAGGCTTCGGGCGGATAAAATTTATTTCCCGGCAGCGCTTCCACTTGCGGAATTGCATTGGCTGCCACGTTAAACGGATGACGCAAAAGAGCTCGATACCCTTCGGTACGTTTCACTTCGTCAATCGGCGGAAATTCGGTTGTCAAAGCAGCCGAAAGCCGCAGAAAAAACTTGCTTCCCTGCGCACTGCCCAGTTCCCGCACATAATTGCCGATCATCTCGACGCACTCCTCCCGGCCGCCTTTTTCCGACACTTTGCGCAAGTTGTCACTCATCATCGAAATGGCTTCGGCCTCAGGCGTATCGATACCGGGAACCTGAAAATCGTGCATCCATCTCACATGGCGACCGCTTTCCCACAAAGATGTATCCAACGGTTTCGGCATTTCGCGGCTAAACATATACATCATTGTTTGCCGGCGGGCTTCCTTGCGTTGTTGCCATTCCGGGCTCGACGGCACATGACGGTCCATGTTTTCTACCACCCGCACATTATAGCCGGCCGCATCCATCATCTTGAGCGCATTGATGTCGCAAGCAGCTTCCTCATTACCATGCAAACCGCGAATTTCGGAATCGCCGTGCTGCCAGCCGAGGTGAGAAAGCTCATGCGCCAGTATAAACGCCAGTTCATCCTCGCTTTGCAGCTGTTGCAGCTTGTCACGGTTAAACATCACCACAAAATCGTTACCGCTCAAATCGGCCGAATTCATACGGTCTTCAATGCTGCTGATTCTGGCCGGACTGTCATCCTCGCGATCTTGCAGATAAAAACAAACCTGATACTCTTTCAAAGAACGCGCGCCACTGTAGGAGTTATCAATCAATTTATGCGCCATCTGCTGCATAAATACATCAAAACTGTGCCCTGCCTCGCTCTCCGGCGAAACGAAATGATTAAAATTTGCCAAATCCAAATCAACGTTCGGATTTTTTACTCTATAGACATCTTGCCGGTTATCAGACACTGTTTAAGTCCCCCGTATTAAATATTGCTTCAATATAACATTTGGGACATAAACTTGTCAAAAAATAAATTTACCGTTCTTTCAAATCACCGGATTATAGGCCCATTGCAACAAGGCTTGGCGTTGCCGCGCCCGACAGCCGACATCAAAAGGCATGCAGTTTTTTTCTACCTGAGCCAAATGACGGCGGAACGAGCGCCACCTTTTTATCTGAACTTCGTCAATTTCCGGCAGCCGCCGCCCGTAATAATAACGGCAATACCATTGAAACCAGCCGCGCACGTCCGGACCGATAATCCAACCGCGCCGCCGCCATTCCGACAACGAAAGGCGTGATTTGACGCCGAAATAATTATACAGCGGATTACTTCTTTCCGGTGATAAAATGGCATGATCAAACCATCGTTCGGGAAACTCCTCCCAACAATCGGTCATATACTTTCCTTCAAAAACCCCCATATCCAGCATCTGGATCGGCGTCAACTCCGGTTTGAAATCGGGATGAAAGTTCTGCCCCTCCGGTTCACTGAGCAGATAACGATAATTTTGCTGCATCTTATCGTTCACCACCACTTCTTTGGGAATCCAGTTGACTTCGGGGATCGGACGGCAGCAATTGCAGGGTTGAAAACTTCTGCTCTGCCAAGTGTCGGTCCGCATTTGTTCTGCCATTAACATTCTCCTGTAAAACTCATTGATCGGCGTTATCACCCTCCTTAGGTTCTGATACTATATAATCGGTCGCGCCATTTTTTGAACGTTTATATAAATAATTGTTTATCCTCAATTTATCAAAAAAAATATAAATCGGATAATTTTTTGCTTGATTTATTGATTTAATACGTGTATAAAGCTTTCCGTAAACACGATGGGCGCTTAGCTCAGCTGGAAGAGCATCTCGTTTACACCGAGAGGGTCGGGAGTTCGAACCTCTCAGCGCCCACCATAAAAAACCCGCCGCAAGGCGGCTTTTTTTATGAATGCAACTCCGGTGAAAACGCCCGGGCAAGGAAGTTTGCAAATCATAAACATTTAAGGTCGTTATCACAAATACAAGCAATTTTACAACGACTTAACGACTGCCTTGATCCCTCAGCGGCATTTTTTCAGCATAACTTTGCGTCGGCAAAGGCGCCCTCATTCAGGCATATCAGACACCGTCTGCCCTTTTCGTCATCAATCATCCGGCATTCGCCGTCTTTGTTTTGCCCTGCGACAACTCCGAAAAAAACCGGATATTGTTCGCTCATCGCCTGCAGATGACGGTTGATCTTTCCGTCAGCGGCGCACAGACGCGCAAAAATTTCTTCAGCCTTTTTGATTTTATCCGTATTTTCGCTGTCCGGCAGCATTTTACCCGAACGCCACAGCTCTTTAACGTTCAGACTGCGGTTGAGCGTTTCGCCTTCTTGTTGCAAATTGCGGTAAAACGACTGCCCGTTTTGTTCCTCGATCATACCGGCCAGATGAGCATGCAAATCAAAATCGGTATTGCCGACGGGAGCATCGGCACGCGGTTCGGATATAAGCTCCAACAAAGACATCAGCTTTTTCCGCGTTTCCGGTTCATCTCGCCCGGCATAGAGGAAATCGAGCGTTTCGGCAATTTCCGCCTTTTGTTCCGGTCGGGCGTTTTCATAGCCGGAGAGCTTCAAATGCTCTGCCAACGCAGCAATTTTTTCCAGATTTTCTGCCGAATCAAGTTGTGCCATCGCCCGTCTTTCCCATTTTTATCTAATTTAGCACAATCGCTGATTTTTGTCTATGAAAAGTTGGCACCGCTTTTGCAGCCGATAATCACAAAAAAAGGAACAGCATAAGATCACTGTTCCCTCAAGTTTATCAAACCTGTAAAAAGTACAATTAGTTGACAGAATCCTGCAAAGCTTTACCCGGTTTGAATTTAGCAACTTTACGTGCAGGGATTTTGATAGCTTCGCCAGTGCGGGGATTGCGGCCGGTCGTGGCAGCACGTTTGGTAACACCGAAAGTACCAAAACCGACCAGACGAACTTCTTTGCCGTCTTTCAAAGATTTGGCAACAGAATTAATGAATGCGTCCAGAGCCTTGGCAGAATCAGTTTTTGTCAGACCGGTTGCAGCGGCAATGCTGGCGATAAGTTCATTTTTATTCATGAAGAAACTCCCTATAAATGTAAGTTATGTTAAACAAAGCGGCACAACACCGCCACAACGGAATTTAAGAACGTTTTTGCGCTTAAGTCAAATAAAATCAAAGCTTTTCCGCATAAAAAAGGCATTTTTCGTTGTCATTTTACCCGTTGCGGCAGTTATTAACAGGATTTCGCGCCCATTTTCGCCGATCATTACCGATTCTGCCGCTTTGCGCCGACTCCCCGATTTTTTCGCCGCCGCGATTCTTCCATATGCTTTTTTAACATTTCTTCTGCGAGAAAACGGGACAACATCCATATAGCCGCCGCCCGCATATTCCAAAACAAACGGCATTGTTTTGTCAACAATGCCGTTTGTTTTGCGAAACATCGCCATCAATGTGACGAATTATTCCGGAAGTTTGCAATCACGATGCAGCGCAATCTCCAAAACCTCATCGGCTGTCGAAACCGGAATAATCCTGAGCCCTTCTTTAACGTTGTCGGGTATCTCGACCAGATCCTTCTCGTTATCCTTGGGAATAATAACCGTTTTAATCCCGCCGCGCAAAGCCGACAACAGCTTTTCCTTAAGGCCGCCGATCGGCAGCACCCTGCCCTGAAGCGTGATCTCACCGGTCATCGCAACGTCTTTGCGTACCGGAATTTTCGTCAAAACCGACACCAGAGTCGTATACATTGCAATACCGGCCGACGGACCGTCCTTGGGAGTTGCGCCTTCCGGCACGTGAACGTGAATATCGGTCTTCTCAAACACTTCCGGCTTAATTCCCAGTTTTTCGGCATGAGAACGAACCACCGAATAAGCGGTTTCGATCGACTCTTTCATCACGTCGCCCAGTTTTCCGGTTTGTTTGACCGTTCCCTTTCCGGGCATATCGACCGCTTCGATAAACAGGATGTCGCCGCCGACTTCGGTCCATGCCAGTCCGGTTGTAACACCGATATGGTCTTCGTCTTCCGCTTCGCCGTAACGGAATTTGCGCACCCCGAGATAGTCACCGAGGTTGGCGGCATCGACCGTTACTTTGTCGCTGCTTTGGTTCAACAGCAGATTTTTTATCGCCTTGCGCGCGATGTTGGTGAGCTCGCGTTCCAGATTGCGTACCCCGGCTTCACGCGTATAATAGCGGATAATGTCGCGGATCGCTTCGTCACTGATAAACAGCTCTTCCGGCTTAACCGCATTTTCTGCAAAAATTTTCGGCATCAGATGGCGCTTGGCAATCTGAATCTTTTCATCTTCGGTATAACCCGACAAACGGATGATTTCCATACGGTCCAAAAGCGGCCGTGGCATATCCAGACTGTTGGCCGTGGTAACAAACATCACATCCGACAAATCGTAATCAACTTCCAAATAATGGTCGTTAAAGCTGTTGTTTTGTTCCGGATCCAAAACCTCCAGCAGCGCCGACGACGGATCACCGCGCCAATCACTGCCCAGCTTGTCAATCTCGTCAAGCAAAAACAGCGGGTTGGAAGTTCCGGCTTTTTTCATTCCTTTAATGATTTTTCCCGGCATTGATCCGATGTAAGTACGGCGGTGGCCGCGAATTTCGGCTTCGTCCCGCATACCGCCCAATGATGTGCGGACAAAACTGCGTCCGGTGGCGCGGGCAATCGATTTACCCAGAGAAGTTTTGCCCACGCCCGGAGGTCCGAACAAACACAAAATCGGTCCTTTAATCTTGTCGGCCCGCGACTGTACCGCCAGATATTCGATAATCCGCTCTTTGACCTTTTCCAACCCGTAATGGTCGGCGTCAAGAATCTCCGCCGCTTTTTTCAAATCTTTATTGACTTTGGAACGTTTATGCCACGGAATGTCCAACAGCCAATCCAGATAGTTGCGCACGACCGTGGCTTCTGCCGACATCATGCTCATGGTTTTCAGCTTTTTGACTTCGGAAAGCGCTTTTTCCTTGGCTTCTTTGGAAAGCTTGGTCTTTTCGATCTTTTGCATATAGGCGTCGATCTCGCTTTCCTCGTCACCGTCGCCGAGTTCTTTCTGAATGGCGCGCATTTGTTCGTTCAGATAATACTCTTTCTGACTCTTTTCCATTTGTTTCTTAACGCGCGACTTAATTTTATTTTCCACCTCCAGCAAGGTGATTTCGCTGTCCATGAATTCGAGAATTTTATTGAAGCGGTCTTTGAGAGTACGCCCTTCCAAAAGAATTTGCTTCTCATCAATTTTTAACGTCAGATGCGAAGCAATCGTGTCCGCCAGTTTGTTGTAATCGTCAATTTGGCTGACTGAAACCAAAACTTCCGGCGGCACTTTTTTAGACAGCTTGACATATTCTTCAAATTGCGACATAACCGCACGGGCCAACGCCTCGGTTTCAACGTCGTTGACATTGTCTTCCGGCAGTATTTCCGCCGTTACTTTCATAAAACCTTCGCCGGGGACGAACTCGTCTATTTTTACCCGTTCCAGCCCTTCGACCAACACCTTCACCGTTCCGTCCGGCAGCCTGACCAGCTGTACGACGGTACCCAGCGTCCCTATTCTGAAAATATCATCGGGGACCGGATCTTCGATGGCGGCGTCTTTCTGAGTTGCCAGCACAATATTTTGATCATTATCAATCGCCGACTGCAGGGCTTTTATCGATTTCTCCCGGCCGACAAACAACGGCACGATCATTTTCGGATAAACAACGATATCACGCAGCGGAAGGATTGGATATATTTCTTTGTTCATTAGCTCTTTGTCCTGATTAATTATGATTTCTAATATATAGGTAATTATATTTAAACTGCAACCTCTGTGACGTATTTATTACACCGAATTCTTATCCAAAACCGCAAGCCGCAAAAAAAATCCCCGGTTAACAAAAAGTTATCCGGGGAGGTTGTTGTATATTTTTTGAGACTGATTTTCCCGCTTAGGCGGCTTTGCTCATTTTTCTGGAAGCAAACTCGTTCATTTTTGCAATAACATAATCCAGATCTTCGTCATCCAGATACGGAGTCATCGGGATGGACAGAGCCGTTTTGGAAAGATGTTCGCAAACCGGCAGCGAGCGGGTATTCCATTTGGCATAGGCCGTCTGGGTATTGACCGGACGCGGATAATAAGCCCCGCACGGAATTCCGTTTTCTTTCAGAAACGCCATCAATTCGTCTCTTTCTTCGCAATGAACGGTATACAAAGCATAAGCCGACCGGCAGTTGTCCAGAATCTTCTGTTTGCCGAAATATTCGCTCAATTCGTTATCATAACGTTTGGCAACCCGGCAACGATCTTGCAGTTCCTGATCAAACACGGTCAGTTTCTGCAACAAAACCGCCCCCTGGAAAGAATTCATACGGCCCGTCATTCCCAAACGGACGTTATCATAGTGGTCTTCGGGGCTCATACCGTGAACACGGCAAGATTTAACCAGTTCGTTTTCTTCTTCGGAATTGCTGAATACGGCACCGCCGTCACCATAGCAGCCGAGCGGTTTGGTCGGATAGAAAGACGTGGCGGACATATCGGCAATTGAACCGGCTTTTTTGCCTTTGTAAACCGAACCGTAAGACTGGCAGGAGTCAGACAAAACTTTCATTCCGTTGTCGTGGGCAATTTTAATAATGGCGTCGTAATCGCACGGAGAACCGAAAATATCAACCGCAACCACGGCTTTCAAATTCAGCTTTCCTTCTTTCTTGACTTCGTCAATCGCCCGTTGCAAATCCTTGGGATCCATGTTGTAAGTATCGGGATCGGAATCTACGAAAACCGGGGTGGCGCCCAACAAAACCGGCGCTTCGGCCGAGGCAACGAAAGTAAAGGAAGATACAAAGACGGCATCGCCTTCCTTAACGCCCCAGGCCATCAGGGCCAAGGTCAGCGCATCGGTTCCCGAACCGCAGGTTGAGCAATATTTGGTACCGGAATAAGCGGCCAGCTTTTCATCCAGTTCTCTGGTTTCCGGTCCCTGACAATAGGCACCGTGGTTAAGAATATTTTCAAAAGCTTTCAAAAACTTGTCCTGACCGATAACGCTCTGGGAAGTTTTGCAGTCAAACAACATAATCGGTTTGTTGGGTTTGCTCGTCATATTTGGTATCCTTATCAAAAAGTTTTTAACTGAGAGGCATACTATGTCAAAAAAACGCCGATTGCAAAACACAAAAAATTTCCGGATTGTAACAATCGCTGTCCCGTAGTCCGGCTTTTTCCCGAAAATCGGCAAAGTTATACCCACGGCAATGCTTTTTCCCGTTGATATTAAGTTATACTGTTGCTATATTAGGCGAAAATTTACTGATTTAACGAGAAAGGGTCATATGTTGTCCAAATATTCATTTCTGTTGGCCGTTTTATTGAGCGGAACCGCTTTCGGCGTTCACGCCGCCGAAGACAATTCCGATTGGCTGGAAAGCTACAATCGCGCCGTTTTCAACTTCAACTACCAACTCGATAAATATACGCTTAAGCCGATTGCCAAAGGTTACCGTGCCGTTACCACGCCCGATATCCGCAACCGGGTCAATTCAGCTCTGTTCAATGTTATTGAACCGGTTTCTGCCGGCAACCATGCCTTGCAGGGAAACGGTCAAAAAGCCGTGACTTCGGTCGCTCGTTTTCTGATCAACTCCACACTCGGTCTCGGCGGTATGTTTGATGTGGCCGAAGGCTGGGGACTGAAAAAAGACCGCACCAACTTTGACGAAACCCTTGCAACCTGGTGTGTACCGGACGGTCCGTTTTTTATGATGCCGATCTTAGGCCCCACCACACCGCGGGCTTTGACAGGTACTGCCGTCGGCGCCGTCAGCAATCCGGTTTATCTGTCAACGCTCAACGACGCCAACTACAGCGACAAAATCACTTGGAGTTATACGGCAGTTGACGCGATTGCCAGCCGCGAACGCTCGCTGGATCTGCTTGACGATCTGGAAAAGAACTCGGTTGACTTTTATACCACCGTTCGTTCCGCTTATATGCAAAACCGCCAAGCCCTCAGACAGTTGTGCGGTACCGCAAAAGACGACGGCAAAGCCAGCTATGACTTTGATTTTGAAATCGAAGACGAAGATGAATTTTAATTTTTTACAGGAGACTGTCTGATGAAGAAAAATATTTTTGGCGTTTTAATTTCCTGTCTGATGCTGACGGCATTTTCCGCCTCGGCCACGGTAGACGCCGGCCAAGCAAAGGCTTTTGTCGAAAAAGTCACTCAGGAAGGGTTGGTCGACATTATCAACTCAAATGTTTCGCAACAGGAAAAAGACCGCCGGTTTGAAAAACTGTTCAACGAAGCGTTGGATCTCAAATTCATCGGCCAGTTTGTTCTCGGCCGTTACTGGAGAACCGCCACGCCGGAACAAAAGAAAGAGTTTATTGAGGTTTATCGCCAGTTGAACGTCAAGACCTGGTCAAAACGTTTTGACGAGTTCAGAGGCAAGAAATTCATTTTTAACGGAACTTCCCCTTCTTCTTCCGCCAACCAGATTTTCGTAAACTCGTCGGTGCCGATGGATCAGGGAAATCCGGCCTCGGTCGTTTGGCGGGTCAAACAAAGCGGCAACAGTTTCAAAATCGTTGACATTATTATCGAAAACGTCAGCCTTGCCATTACCGCCCGCAACGAATACACAGCCTTTATCAAGAAGTCGCCGAACGGCATTGACGGACTGATTAAAGATCTGAAGGCTAAAGTTCAGCAAAACTGAACAACCTTCAACTTTGGTTCAAATTAAAAACACTCCGGATATTCCGGAGTGTTTTTTTGAGACGCGTCTACACAATAAATATTTTGCAAGTGCCTTATAAAAGGCCGAAAAAAGAATATATAAATTCGGTAAAAAGTTTTTTTCTTATTAAGATTTGTCTTTTTAGTTTTGTTCAGAAAGGATTATCTCAATGAAAATTTTAATTCCGATTGTCATTATCGCCGTTTTGCTGGGAATTTGGGGCGTCAACGGCGTTAACGGTCTGGTCCGCCAGGACGAAGACGTCAACGCCGCCTGGGCACAGGTACAGAATCAATATCAACGCCGCATGGATCTGATTCCCAACCTGGTTTCAACCGTCAAGGGTTACGCTTCTCACGAAAAGGAAACCTTGCAGGCGGTTATCGAAGCGCGCGCCAACGCCACCAAGGTTTCGGTCAATCTCGACAACGCCAAACAGTTTCAGGAATACATGAACGCCCAAAGCGGTTTAAGCTCGGCGCTTTCCCGCCTGTTGGCCGTTTCCGAAAGATACCCGGATCTGAAGGCTAACCAAAACTTTCTGGCCCTGCAGAATCAACTGGAAGGAACCGAAAACCGCATTGCGGTGGCCCGAAAGGATTACATTGCGGTTGTACGGCATTTCAACCAGCAGGTTCGTACCTTCCCGGGTGTTTTATGGGCAATGATTTCGGGGTTGGGCGCCAAACCGACTTTTGATGCGGCCCAAGATGCACAAAAAGCGCCGATTGTCGCTTTTTAGGCGGAAAGTCAAATGAAAAAGATTCTCCTTGCATTCATACTGTTTTGTATTTTTATGACCCCGGTCCGGGCGGCGGAAACCGATTATCCGCCCCTGACCGGGCAAGTGGTTGATGAAGCCGGCGTCCTCACCCCGCAACAAAAGTCGCAGCTGCTGCAACTGCTGGCCGCCGACAAAAACAATCAGGTGGCCGTTGCCGTGGTCAAAGACCTGCGGGGACGGAACGGACGCGAATACGGGATCGAACTGGCCCGCCGCTGGCAACTGGGACAAAAGGGCAAGGACAACGGCGTGTTGATTCTGCTTTCGCCCAAAGACCGCTATGCCGGCATTGAAGTCGGCTACGGACTGGAGGATATTTTACCCGACAGCCTGACCGGCCGGATTTTGAGACAGGAAGTTTTTCCGCCGTTGCAGCGCAATCTCGACTACGGCACCGCTTTGCTTAACGGAACCAAAGCGGTGATGACGGTATTGGCGGGCGGTGAACCGGGGTTGGCGAACGAAGAGGCCTCTCCGCTGGAAGATGCAGCTTCCACTCTGCTGACCTTGCTTATGATTTATCTTATTCTTTCGGGACGCGGACGTTTTTTGGGCGGCGGCAGATCTTTCTTTCGCCGCGGCGGCGGTGGCGGCGGGTTCCGAGGCGGCGGCGGCAGTTTTGGCGGCGGTGGTGCCGGCGGCCGATTTTGAGGTATTTTTAAATACCGTCAGGCCATGTTTTGCCCCGGTGCCGGCAAGTGCAAACTTAAATGCCAAAATCAATTTATTTCCGCCCAAAACCTTGAAAAGCGACAACTGCGGCTTATCTAAAAATCAGTTATATTTTCACAAAAAGAGGAAAATGCCATGGGAACCATATTAAAATATATCTTTTACGTTGCACTTATCTTGGTCATCTATCTGGTCGCCAGAGGTATCTACGAAGGCCGAATTACCGAAGACACCACGGTTAAAGAAGTCGGCAGCAACATTGCCGCCGGCACCGAACAACTGGTCAACGAAACCAAACGCGCAATTGACGACAACAGCAGCGATGCCGCCCGGGTTGCCGATCAGGCGCCGGTTGCCCGTCCGTCCGCACCCGACTCTCAACGCGTTGCCGCCCGTCGTCCGGCTCAACCGGTCGACTGACAACACTTCCCCCTATCCGTCTCTCGGCTCTCCGTCAAATACGGAGAGCCTTTTTCTTGTGCTTAAACTGTCACCCTATCGCTTTTTGGCAAACCTTCGGTAACAGATCTTTCAAAATTTATACAAAAAGTTGTGGATAAAAGTTAACAAATTATTTACTTTTAGGTGTATCTTTGATATTATTCGCGCGTAGCTTGAATCAGGTCCGTCCTGTTTCAGGCTTTTTTTGACCGCCATAGCCGTGTGCTATGGTGGTTTTGTTTTAAACGTATAATCAAGGATAAAATAAAATGACTAACAAACTACAAAACACTAACAATAATCGCCACGACAAACACAACCGCTTTAACTTCGCTGCGCCGGTGCTTGCCCGACAGATTGACGCTTTGTCAGACTCCGGACCGGAACCGGTCCGGCAGATACAAGAGCAACTCAACCGGCTGGGATACGGCGGTTTGGACAACAGCCTGATCGCCGGAATCAAACAGTTTCAGAAAGATCACGGCCTGCAGGTGGACGGTGTAATCAAAGCCGGCGGCGAAACCCTCCGCAAACTCAATCAACTCAGCCGTGACCCGCAAAATTTCCGGCCGATTGCAACAGCGTTGCCCGATACTTCGGGCTTGAGCCTGCGTGAAGAACTGGAAGGCCGCTTTAACGGAACCCTTCCGATCGTCCGAACCGATCCGCAAACCGGTTTTCGCTCCGCTTATTATTTCGGCCGCGAGAACGATAAAGCCGATACCATATTAAAGATGATTACCCCGGGAACTTATGAAATAGGAAGAGCTATTGCCGATACAAAAATCGCCTATGATCACTGGCAAGATATGAAAAAAGCAAATAGCTCTCTCATAAAAAAATATGGCCCTGGAGCTGCTGCCGGCACAGATGATTATTATCACCCCCTATTACAGTGTCATTTAGCGCAAATGAGTGACACCGATCGAGTGAACGGCTTGTTGCTTGGAATTGTAAAAGAGTATTTTTGGGACTATCCGCAAAAAAGATATAACGGAAAAAGTCATTCAGTAATTATCTAAGACAGCCAAAAGGACTTGAATAACAACGATTACGGTAGTATAACGGGAGATAATAATAAAAAGCGACCATGCGTTGATTTGCTTGATCATCTAAGAACGGAGAATATGCGAAATGCAAAAATCAGATAAAGAGCAATTTTACAAAGAACTTAAAATCTTTTTAATAGCTACATTGGTTTTTCCACCGATTGCTATTTGTATATTGCTTCTTGTCCTTTTTAAAATTTCCGGAGTTTGACAAGTTATAAAATATTTTTGTAATAAGCTCGCTGTAACAGCGAGCTTATTATTATTTGTATGAGCGACATCAACCAACCTCAGGGCGAAATGATGCGTTTTTCCGATAACCACCGCAACTATATCGTTGATAAAAATCCCAACTATAGGGATACATATCAAGTTATGGTACAGTCGCGGCGGAAATAATCGGGGCTTTTAATTAAGCAAAAAAGCAAAATAAGTGGAAAAAAGGGCAAAATAAAAAATTATCCTCAGCACTTGGGTGGTACGGGTCGGCTGATGGTCCAAGAAACAGTCTTTGGGCAAACACAAGCCGACCATTCCCCAAAAAGCGGAAGCAAAGAAAATATACATGGAACCCGTTTCCAACTGATGACGAAAAGGAATAAGAGAATATATGATGCTCATAATAAAAAACACCACTGTCATAGATAAGGATATCCACGTTGCCCGCGCAAGAAATTGTCGCTTATTGTAGCTGAAAACAGCCAAAATATACGCTAAAAATGCTACCGTCTCAGGAGTGGTGAATAAACTTGCCACTCCATCCAACATAGATTGTGTTACACTCGTTTTAAACTTAGGATCAGTATATATTGCCAAACCAAAAAATCCAACTATAGTCGAGCCGATAAAATACAGCGCTCTCACCACCTCAAACAATATCCGGCCGTATTTCAAAAATTTCTCATTCTTCAAAACTTGCAACATCATTTCTTCTCCCTTCCTAAAACTTTAGGCTAAATGAAAAATGATGTAAAGTTAAATTATACCCCCCTCCGGCCTCAACAATCGTCCCCTCTCACGGCTAAATAATCAAGGATTTTAGCCAAAGATATAATAAAGCAAGTGAAATTTTTCATATTCTCAGCGGGCACGGAATTTTCCGGGATACAAAAAAACTCCCCAAAATCGGGGAGTTTCAAAATTCGGGTCAAGCCTATTCTTCTTCGGCAGGTACCAAATCAGGCAGCATTCCGGTAGCCTTTTTGCGTTTGAGTTTGCTGACAAACTTAATCGAACGCTGGGCATCCCACTTTTTCTTGCCTTCTTCGATCTGGAAGATCTGTTTATAAATCTCAATCGCCTGATCAAACTCGGAAAGTTTGGTCAAACAACTGGCCAGACCGTCATAGAGCTTGTGATGATAGCGGTTTTCGTTAATCATCTGCGCTTTTTTATAACATTTAAGAGCATCGTTAAACTTCATCATTTTCTGATAAACGAAACCGATACTGATCCATGCCTGAATTTCGCGACTGTTGATATTCAGAATTTTGGTAAAGCATTTCAAAGCAGAATTGTTATCACCCATCAGCTGATATGTTACACCGATACCGTTCCACGCTTTGATGTTCGACTTATCGTATGTCAGAACTTTTTTGAAGAACGAAATCGCGCGTTCAAACTGTTTCAGCTTTTGCAGCGTTACCGCAATGCTGAGCAGTGTCTGGGTGTGTTTGTTGTCAATTTTCATTGCCTGTTCCAACACATCCAACGCTTCTTTGTACAAATACATATGCTGCAGGGCAATCGCCTTGCCGTTCAGAGCTTCGAGCGACGTCGGGTCATTTACCACCGCCTGATCAAACTGGGCAATGGCATCTTTATACAGGCCGCGCATGGACAGCGTCACGCCTTTGTTATTAATGACTTCAACCGATTGCGGATTGAGTTCCAGCGCCTTGTCAAAACACTCGACGGCTTCGGTATATCTGCTCAATTTCTGCAGGGCAAACCCTTTAGAATTAAGAGCTTTCCAAGATTGCGGCTGTTCTTTAATTGCTTCGTCAAACTGGGCAATTGCTTCTTTGTACATACCTTGGTCCAACAGCTCCTGACCTCTTCGGTATGCGTTATTTTCATTTGTCTTAACCATTAATTTCTCTCTTCACAAAATAATTTGAATTTGAAATTATCACCAAAAACGTTTTTTGTCAACATCGCCGTTAAATAAATTTCAACTGGCGAAACAGTTCAACATCGGTCCGGGCTTCCATGTACCGGCAATTGAATTTGCGGCAAAAATCGCGCACGGCTGCCCTTCGGAGGGTAAAAAAGTTCTGATATTCTTTGCGGAAAGACGGCGGACGGCTGTCAAACACCAACGTTTCGCCGTTGTTTTCCACCATATATTCCCCGCTTTTCGGCGCCAGTTCTTCCAACATATCAAAAATGTTAATACAAAAAACCTGGCTTTTTTTGGCTAACGCAGCCAGCGCTTTGCGAGCCGCATCGTCAAAAAAGGCAAAATCACTGATCACAAACACCGCCGCCTGACTTTTGATCATTTTGGTCATCAACTGCAACGGCCGCGTCAGGCCATCGTCCGCTTTGGCCTTTCCCGCGTTGGGCAAAACTTTGCGCCCGGTTTCCGAAATTTTTTTCAAAACCGCCAACAGATGAGCGCGGTTTTGCTGCGGCTTAAACGTCCAGGTTTCTTTCCCGTCATAAAGGGCCGCGCCGAATCGGTCTTTATTTTCCTGCGCCAGCCAGCCGATCAAAGCAGCCGCCTTGCTGGCAGTGACCGACTTCAGTTCCTTGCGGGTTCCGAAAACCATGCTCGGCGACAAATCGAGCAGCACATAAATTTCACGGTCTTTTTCTTCGGCATAAATTTTGGTATAAGGGCTTTTCTTGCGCGCCGTAACCCGCCAGTCAATATCGCGCACGTCATCCCCGAAACTGTAGGCGCGGATTTCTTCCATTTCGATGCCGCGTCCCTTAAAAGCCGACTTTACCTCGCCGGCACGGTCCGAAGGCTGTATTTTGCCGCTTTGGCGGAGATATGCCAGATTCTTTCGCTGTTCCATCAGTTCTTCCAGCGATGCATACAGACCTCCGGCGTTTTCTTCGCGGCGGCGGAACCAACCGGCCGCCATTTCGGCAAATTTTTGCATAACACTCCTCCTGCCGTTGCGGCTGCTTACGGCAGCGGTACCAAATTGAGCAGACGGCCGATAATGTCATCGGTACTGTAACCTTCTGCCTGAGCTTCAAAACTCAGGATAATCCGATGGCGCAAAACATCATAGACCACGGCATGAATGTCTTCCGGCGTTACAAAATCGCGATCGTCCAGCCAGGCATTGATTTTTGCGCAACGGTCCAGGGCGATTGTCGCCCGCGGACTGGCGCCGAACATCACCATCCCCGCCAATTCCTGATCATATTTTTCCGGCTTGCGGGTCGCCACAATCAACTGGACCAGATATTCTTCCAGTTCCTTGCTGATATGCACCGACAGCGCTTCCCGCGTTGCCGCTTCCACATCGGCAATTTCGATCTTGTCAAAACTTTTTTGCAGATTCGGCGTACTGAGTGTCCCTTCGCCGCGGACCAACTCCAATATCTTGTGTTCGTCTTCGGCACCCGGCTGATCAATGCGGATATACATTAAAAAACGATCCAACTGGGCTTCGGGCAGATTGTAGGTACCTTCGTGCTCAATCGGGTTCTGGGTTGCCATCACCATAAACAAACGCGGCAGCAAAAAACGCTGTCCGCCGACGCTGACCTGACGTTCCGCCATCGCTTCAAGCAATGCCGATTGAACCTTGGCCGGCGCGCGGTTGATTTCATCGGCCAAAACCAAGTTGGCAAAAATCGGCCCCTTGCGAAATTCGAACTCGCCTTTCTGACTGACGTAAATCTCGCTTCCGGTAATATCCGACGGCAGCAGGTCGGGCGTAAACTGAATCCGGTTAAAACTGGCGGAAATACCGTCGGCAAGCGTTTTGACCGCCTTGGTTTTGGCCAGACCGGGCGCCCCTTCGACCAAAGCGTGTCCTTCGGCCAACAGGGTGATGATCATTTTTTTCACCAAATCCCTCTGACCGATGATTCTGCTTTCCATGTATTTCTTTAAGCCGATGATTTTATCGCGTGTCTCTGACATAACTATCCTCTTGTTTATAGTTTAATAAAGCGCTTTTATTTAGATCAATAATAATATAATATAGGCGGAGACAAATAAAAAAACAAGAAGTATCCTGACAATGAACGACATATTTGATTTGGCCTGCGAAGAGCCTGCGGCCACTTATGACAATACCGCCCGGCTGATGCCCGAACTGCCGTGGCTGGAACAGCTTAATCCCGAACAAAAACTGGCCGCCACCACCACCGAAGGCCCTTTGCTGGTGCTTTCGGGCGCCGGCACCGGCAAGACCAAAGTGCTGACCGCCCGGCTGGCCTATATCTTGGCCACCATGAAAGCAAACCCGTGGAACTGCCTGGTGGTGACTTTTACCAACCGTGCCGCACGCGAGATGCAAAACCGTGCCCACGGACTGATCGGCAATATTGCAGATTCGGTCTGGATGGGAACTTTTCACGGCATTGCCGCCAAAATTCTGCGCCGCCATGCCGAAGTCGTCGGTTTAAAGAGCAACTTTACCATTCTCGGCGAAGACGACCAGCGCCGTTTAATCAAACAAATTCTTGAAGCAGAAGGAATCGACGACAAGAAATATCCGCCGCAATCAATTTTGGACAAGATCCAGCTATGGAAAGACAAAGGATTGACCGTGGATAAAATTGACAGCGGTTTTCGCGCCAACGTCGTCACCGAAGTTTATAAAAAGTATCAGGCCCGTCTGCTCGAACTCAATTGCGTCGACTTCGGCGACATCCTGCTCTATACGCTGAGCATCTTGATGTCGGATTCCGAAATTTTGGACCAGTATCAGGAACGTTTCAGATACATCATGGTCGATGAGTATCAGGACACCAACGTCACCCAGTATCTGTTTCTGCGCCTGCTTTGCCAAAAATATCGCAACTTGTGCTGCGTCGGCGATGACGACCAGTCGATTTATTCGTGGCGCGGCGCCGAAATCGAAAACATCCTGCGTTTTGAAAAAGATTTTGCCGACGCCAAAGTGGTACGGCTGGAGCGCAACTATCGTTCCACCGCCAACATTCTGGCCGCCGCCTCCGCTTTGATCCGCCATAATCAGGGACGCCTCGGCAAAACGCTGAAAGTGGCCGAGAACTCGCCCGCCGCCCGCTGCGACAACGCCAAAATAAAAGTCGTCAGCACCTACAGCGGTTCGGAAGAAGCCGCCTATATTGCCGACGAAATCGAAAACCTGCGCCGGGACGGTACCGAATACAGCCAAATGGCCATTTTAGTACGCACCGCCGCGCAAACCCGGGAATTTGAAGAGAAATTCATTGCCGAAGCAATCCCCTACCAGGTCATCGGCGGTCCGAAATTCTATGAACGGGCCGAAATCCGCGATGCCCTCGCCTATTTGCGCGTGGTGATGCAACCGGCCGACGATCTGGCTTTGGAACGTATCATTAACAAACCGGCGCGCGGCATCGGCGCCAAAACAATCGAAAAATTTCAGATTGAGGCCCGCACCAACCATATTTCCATGTTTATGGCAATTGAAAAAATGCTTGCCGAAGGAACTTTGAGCGGCAAAGTCAAAACCAACGCCGCACAGCTGATCGCCAATTTCTACCAATGGCGGCAAATCATTAACGCGGTGTCTCCCGATGATCTGGCCGCTCAGGTGCTGGAAGATTCCGGCTATATGGAAATGCTGAAAAACGACAAATCTGCCGAAGCCGAAGGAAGAATCGAAAACCTCAAAGAACTGATCAACGTCATGAGCGACACCGCGCAATATCCGACTTTAAACGACTTCATGGAACATGTCAGTCTGGTGATGGACACCGACAATAATTTCGATACCAACAAAGTGATGCTGATCACGTTGCATTCGGCCAAGGGACTGGAATTTGACGCCGTTTTTCTGCCCGGTTGGGAAGAAGGGCTGTTCCCGCATCAGCGGGCTCTCGACGAAGGCGGCAGCAATTCGTTGGAAGAAGAGCGGCGGCTGGCCTATGTTGCCATGACCCGTGCCAAACAAAAGCTGTATATTCTGACGGCGCTCAACCGGCGGATTTACGGTCAGTGGCAAAACAACATGCCGTCGCGTTTTATCAATGAGCTTCCGCCCGCAAACATCGAGATCTGCAATCAGGCCGCGGCTTATTTCGGCAACGGCGGCGCAAGTTATTCCAACAACTGGAGCAGCAAATACAAAAGCAGTTCCAACTGGTACAATCAGAAACAGGCTGCGGACGAACAAGTCGTTCACGACAGCGAACGTTTCAGTTATGTCCGTGACGATTTCGGTTGGAGCGGCAGCATGTACCGTGCCAAACAAAAGGCCAAAAACGACGCCTCCGACACACCGGTCGGTTCCCGCATCTTTCACGAAACTTTCGGTTACGGAAAAGTGCTGAAAATTGAGGGTAATAAGTTGGAAATCTGGTTTGACCGCGCCGGTCACAAAAAGCTGTTGAAAGATTACGTCAAAAAGGCATAAATGCCAAAAGCCCGGATATCCGGGCTTTTGGCAAGACCTTAATCCGTTCAGGGCCGGATCTGAAACTCTTGCAATTGTTTTTGCAGCAAATCGGCACGGATCGAAGTCGGACGGACGATGCCGCTGCTGATTGTTTTCGAACTGCGCAAACGACGAATGGCTTCCGTATTGTCATGACGTTCCAGAAATTCCGCATACATTGCCGTTCTTTCCGCCTCATGCCCGGCGGCAACTTTCGCCCGCATTGCCGCAATCCGGTCATGGCCGCGCTTCATATCCTCCGCCACTTTTTGCACGCTGTCGGCCGGCTGGGTTAAAACCTCGGACGTCTGAACTTCCGCTTTGTTCTCTGCAGGTGCCGGTACCGGTTCCGTTTTTTCGGTTTCCGTTCCCTGTTTGTCGCCGTTTTCGGTTTCCGTTTTCTCTGCCGTGACAGGTTCCGCCGTTTTTTCCGGTGCCGCTATCTGTACGCTGTCGGCCGGCTGGGTTAAAACCTCGGACGGCTGAACTTCCGCTTTGTTCTCTGCAGGTGCCGGTGTCGCCTCCGCTGTTTCGGCATTTTCCGAACCACGGCCCGGTTTGCCGCCGGAGACGTATTCTTCCGTCTGCGTCATTTTGGCGTTGGGCGCACCTTCCATCCGGACGCCTTTACTGTCATAAAAATCAGCTTTGGTTCCGGCAGAACTTTTCTCAACAACGGCCCCAAAGGGCTTTCCGTCCAACGTAACTTCCGTCCGCGAAACTTCTTTGCCGTTTTCGATATACTTTCCGTCCTTAATGTTTATCGTGTGTTGGCTTAAATCAATTTCCTTGCCCTGATCATAAAGTTTCACGTCCTTGATGTTTCCGTTTTCGTCCCGCAAAAAAGCGGCGCCGTGTTTTTTGCCGTCAATCATTGTCACTTCAATTTTTTCGCCCTGCTCGTTAACATACGATTTCAGCTCTGCCTTTTGAAACACCGTGGGACGGTTGAGATAGAACTTAACCCCGTCCAACATTCCGTAAATTCGCGTTTGCGGCTTGACGGTCAACGGTTCCACCTTTTCCGCTTCTTCCTGTTTTTTTATTCTTTCCAACTCCTGATTGATCGCCCGGTTTTCCCGCTCGGCTTTCAGAAAGTCGGAACCGCTGTCCAGCACATCCATTTTCAACACGTCGGAAACTCTGTTTTCTTCGGAGTGTTCCTGCCATTTGGCATCTCCCTGATTATATTCAAGGGCGCTTGAAAGCATCGGCTGATAAGGGTGATCCTGACGATACTGATCGGGATTGCGGCGAAACTCGTCAATCGCCGGACATTCTTTAACCGGAACATTGTTGGGGTCAAAACCGTCAATATGCGCGGTCAAATCGATATCCGTACCCGGTACCGTGTATATCTCTTTGAGTTTTTTCAGATATTCGGCCTGATTTTCTCCGACCTTGCCGTCGCCGCTGTTCAAAGCCAACGCCATGTTAACGTCCAAAAAGCTTTCCATTTCGTTATTGCCGGACATCCCGCGATAAGTGCCCAGTTTACTGAACAGATCATAACTCTGGGAGATTTGCTCGTCATACATCCAGCCGCCGGACTGCAGGTCTTTTTTCATCTTATCGTCAAGGTTATGGAAAACATTCTCGGCAATTTTTTTATGCTGAAGCAGATTATGGTACTGCTCCAGACTCACCGTTCCGTCATAGACCAAACCGTCAACCGCCAGCATTTGGGCATTATCGGCATTACCGTCCTGAGCCAGACTGGCACCGGCATTGCCGATTCTTTCGGGAACATAAATACGATCCTGCCAGTCATTTGTCAGATATTTGCGAAAATCGAGTCCGCCGATTGTCATATAGTGCTGCGAAAAACGCTCAAACTCTGCGTCATCTTGCTGAAACTTACGATCGGAAGTATTCATAAACAACCGGGTTGCCGCCTCAAAATCTTTGACATATCCCGAATTTTGCGCCGCCATATTTCTGAACTGTTCACCCACCAACAGTTCCATCTCCTTGTCAAACTCTTTGGGATCTTTGCTTTCCGGATTGACTTTTCCCTGCCGGATTGCCTCCAAATAATCATAAGGAACGGTGGCGCTGTTCCAGAAGGAAGATTTGCCGGCCTCTTCCAAAAACTTTTCCTTGTTTTCGGCCGCCAGATATTCTTCGCGCCAGCACAACACCGAAACCGTCCATGCCGAAACTTCGTCCAACACCCTCAGCTTATAAAACTGCTCGGCGCTGAGATCCGGAATCCCCAACCGGGCGTTCGCCGCATGTTTGGCCTCGTGCGAAATGTTTTCTTTGATTTTGCTTTCGCTATCCTGATTGGAATAAACGTTTCTCACCACTCGGCCGCTTTGGGGATCATAATAGGCGTTGGTGGAGGAATAACGACTCAGTGTATCGGCCTGAAACTCTATCGTCGTGCTTCTTTGCGCCATTTTACGCTGCGAATCCTGCAAACGCTGTTCCAGTTCCTGTTTTCTTTTTTCTCGGTACAAAACGTTTGCATCAGGCATGACATTCTCTCCATAATAGTCTGAATCACAGTTAAATGATAACATCAGGCGGCGCAATAGTCAACCATCGCGCCGCCCGGCTTCAAAATGTCATTATTTTGTAATAATGTCCTTTACAGGTCAAACAAATCCGCATAAGCGAACGAAAGCCCGATCAGGAAATTTGACCCTTCCCGGCTGGCGCTTCTTGCTTTTCCCTGAAAATAGCTGACATAAGGGGCCAGACTGAATTTTTGATAGACTTTCACATCCATCCGCCCGGTCACGCTCAGTTCATATTCCAAATCCGTCGCCACATATTCGCTGTAGCTCAAATAGTCGCGGAAATATCCTTCCAGTTGAAACTTCACCTGGTCGGAAATCGGTTTCTCGGCCCGGATGCCGATTTCATAGGCGCTTTTCGTCACTTCGGCATTGCTGTAGGTAAAGTCATATTCACCAACCGCCGCTGCGTACAATTCCTTGATAACGTCGCCGTTAAACAACTTCAACCCGCTTTTGCCGCGAACAACTTTCATCCGCGGGGCGTCATTGTTACGGGTAAACTCGGTCTGATACGCCACGCTCGCAAACGGTCCGGCATCGGCATCGTCAAAATCCAGTTTCCACAATTTGCAGTTATAATCACTGGTCAGAAGGATTTTATCGGCGTCTTCGTTGGTGGTATGCTCTTCGTCAACCGGTTTCAGTTCGGTACGCCCGTATTCCATAAACAAGCTGTTGTTCCACTGCCAATTCGGCTGTTCGTATTCCAACACAAAGTCAAACACGCCTTTGATCATTGTTTTGCTGTCAGCACTGAGCTGAGAGTTGGGATTGTCAACATACAAATCGGCATTTTTTACCTCGGTCGATGACATCTCCAACGCCACCCGCCGGAAATTTGCCCGCAGATCGCTTTTTTCGCCGTCATCAGCCGCCGCCGTGTTAAATCCCAAAAAAACGCCGGAAAATAAAACCGCCGTCATCAAGTTATATTTGATAGTCATGTAGCCTCCGCTGTCTGTAAGTTCATTAGCACCTTAACGTATATAAAGAGAGAGTTCGCTTGACAAGTATAAAAATATGCAATACTAACAAGTTTTTAATCCGATCTTTTAATTTTCGGCCTTATATTTGGAAAAACATCATGAACATTGATAAACTTGCTGAAGTCATCTGCACCCTCAAAGACACTCCCCGCAACGGCTGGATTCGCCGTGAGGTCGAAAATCCGGAATCGGTTGCCGACCATTCCTACGGATTGTGCCTGCTGACTCTTATTTTGTGCCCGCCGGAACTCGACCGCCTGAAATGCCTTGAATTTGCCGTCGTGCACGATCTTGCGGAATCCGTCACCGGCGACTATACCCCCGGCGACCACATTGAACCCCGACAAAAATATGCCCTTGAGCTGAAGGCCATGCAGGATATCGCCGCCAAATCGAACTGCCCGCGTCTGGTCGACCTGTTTGTCGAGTATGAGCGGCGCGACACCCCGGAGGCCGTGTTTGTCAAGAAAATGGATAAACTCGACGTGGTCCTGCAGGCACGCTATTATGACATGCACGACCGCAGCCGCTATTTTGACCGCAAAAGAGAATGGACGTCCCTGTTTGAGGAATATGAAAAGAATGCCCGCCCGATCCTCGGCGCCCTGTGGGAAAATTGTGATTTTTCTCAAAAATAATGCTTGACAATTGCACAAAATAACCTTAATAAATGTGCTGTCACGATGGCGGGGTAGCTCAGGTGGTTAGAGCAGCGGAATCATAATCCGCGTGTCGTTGGTTCGAATCCGACCCTCGCTACCATCAAAAAACCCTAGGTTTTCCTAGGGTTTTTCTTTTTTTAAATTTTACTTCGGAAGTATCGTTGGTTATTTGGTATCCGACAATCTGGTTACCGGAACAAACCACGAAAAAATGAGTACCACCGCTGAAGCGCCGACCAAAATATATACGATACGGCTCAAAACGCTCAGAGGACCGAAAAGAAAAGCCACGGCGTCGAAGCCGAACAAACCGATCAGCCCCCAGTTCAAACCGCCGATAATGGTCAAAATCAAGGCGATATTGTAAATCAAATTATTCATAACTTATCTCCTGTATGTTTTTTAATACTTTTATGATATTATAGCAGAAACTGATTTTTCAACATCCGTCGCCTAAAATACCTGATTTGGCGGCAAAAACCGGCGCAGCAGCGGTTTTTCCAAGCCTACTCGCTCAAAACCGGTCGCACCGTGACCCGAACAGCCGTAAAGCGTCCTTTGTCGTCAACCGCTTTTAACTCCCACTCCCCTTGTCCAAGCTTCGTTTCCAGGGTTTCTCCGACATCGCAATCCCCGATCAGGGTTCCGTTTTGAAACCAGAAAATGCGCCGCGCATCGGCATCGGCAGAAGCCTTCAGCAAAACTTTTTCCTTGCCGCCGTTGGTCAGACCGGTCAACAAAACACTGCCGTCGGCCGGATTTAATATTTGCGGTACATTGCCGATGTGCGCGGTTTCGATCAAATCGCAATTCTCACCGAATTCGGGCGGACGGCGCACCGCCACCCCGGCGGCACGATATGCCGCCAACACGTCCGACGGCCAAAACTCAAAACTTTTCATCACGGTCTGCGGCGGCCGGTGACGGCAGGCCCTTTTTCCGGTAACGCGGTCAACCGGAATCCGCCGCGATATGTTAGAAACCTTAATTCGGGTCACTCCGGGAATAAAATACGACTTGATCGTTTCCTGACAATCGGCGTCGGCAATGTCACCGGTGGAACGACAAACATCCGTTTGGGACAGGTTAAGCCCTGCGGAGGAGACGTCATCCCCGTTTATTCCCAAGTTTTTAGCAAGACTGCGGACAATTTTGAAAAACAACGGTGCGGCAGCCTCTTGTCCTGTCAAGGCCGGATTCGGTCGCCCGTCAAAATTGCCCAGCCATACCACCACCGCATAATCACCGACGACACCGGCCGCCCAGGCGTCGCGATAGCCAAACGACGTTCCGGTTTTCCAGTATACTTTATAGGGCTCGTGCGCCGCGGCAAAAGCATAATAATCCCGATCTGCCGGAGGATTGTGCCTTAACATGTCCATGGTCAGAAAAGCCGCTTCGGGACTGAGCAGCGGCTTTCCGTCGTCTGTTGGCGCTTCCCTGATCCATCTCAGTTTGCGAAAACGGCCGCCGCCCGCCAGCATCGCATACATCTCCGCCACATTTTCCATCGTTAGCTCATAACCGCCCAACGCCAGTGCCAAACCATAAAAATCGGCGTTTTTCAATCTTTTAATTTCGCTTTCTTTCAGCAACATATAATATTTTTCGATTCCGATTTTCAAAAGCAGTTCCACCGCCGGAACATTGCGGCTTTTCACCAGCGCCGAAGTGGCATCCATCATTCCGTAAAATCGGCGATCATAATTTTCGGGCGCATAATTGGCAAAATTGCGCGGAACGTCTTTCAAACGGCTGTGCGGATGGATAAGACCCTGTTCCAGCGCCAAAGCATAAATAAACGGTTTCATCACCGAACCCGGCGATCGAAAAGCCCGCGTACCGTCCACCTGGCCTTCAATCCCCGCATTGAAAAAACCGGCTGACCCCACTTTGACCAACACGCTCATATCGCGCCGGTTCACAATCAGCACCGCCGCATTGTCAATGCCGTATTTTTTGCTTGCTTTAACATACCGCGAGACAATATCTTCCGTCATTTGTTGATAATTGAGGTCAATTGTGGTAAACACGCTGCCGTGCCGCTGCCTTTTAAGCTGCTGCACCAGATGCGGCGCCGCAAACGGCCGGTGAAGACTGACGGCCGGCGGCATGGCAGCCGATTTTCCGTCGTCGCCGTATTCTTTTTGCCATGTTTTCGCCAATCTTTGATATGCCCGTACGGCTTCGGCTTTGCCGTCGCGACTGCCCGGCCCTCTTTTCGACGGATTTTGCGGAATAACCGTCAATGTCATGATCTGATCGCGATTCAGTTTTTCGGGAACGGTTTCAAAATAGATTTGCGCGGCGGCGGCGATACCTTCAATATTCATGCCGTAGGGCGCCAAATTAAAATAGGCTTCCAGAATTTCCTGCTTGGAATAGAACATTTCTATCTGCAACGCTCGCAAAATCTGTTCAAATTTACCGCTGAGAGTTGACGAGTCGATACCGTACACCATTCGCGCCAGCTGCATCGTAATTGTCGATGCGCCCTGTTTGCGCGCACCGACCAGCATCAGCAACGCCGATTTAACCGCCCGCAGCGGATTTACCCCAAAATGAAAAAAGAAATAACGATCTTCATAAAGCAACAACGCTTTTACCGCTTCCGGCGGGATTTGCCGATAAGAAACCCGCAGCCGGTATTTGTCGTCCATGCTCAGTCCCAAATGCAGCAAACGGCCGTTACGGTCATAAACGGCTGTGGAGTAAGTATATTTTTCCAACAGTTCCGGCCGCGGCACCGCCGCATAAAGGGCAGCAACGGCAACTGCCGTTGCTGCCGCCCCCAACAATATCCTGCGAAAAATTTGCTTACGGTTCCACATCGATCCGGTCTGCTTTGGTGGTCGCGCGCACGGCCGGATCGTACAAAGCTTCGGCAACCGCCGGCGGAACCACAAAACTGCCCCGTGCAATCACCTTGGTTTTATAAGTCACGGTTCTTGCCGACGGTGACGCCGTCAGATACACCAGCGCCCGGTCCTCACGCAATTCATAGTTGTCCGTTTCTCCTTTAAGCGAGTTTTGCACCATCTCCAAACATCCGGGTATCAAATCAACAATCGCCACGTCGTTAACATATTTGCCGTTTTGGCTGCGGATTTTCAAAACCACCGTAATTTCATCGCCGATTTCCGCCGTTTGCAAGCGCTCACCGTCTTTGTTGAGGTAGGTCTTGCTGATTTCCAGCCCTTGCGAAAGCGGTTTGCCTGCCGGCTCTTTCAAAAAGCCGTTTTCGCTGATCACATAGTAAAACGGTCGGTCGGAAGCAACTTCCAGTTCTTTGACCGAAGCATCCAACGGAAAACGGGCAAACCCTTTTCCCTGATATTTTACACCGTTAAACAAAATATCGTTGTCGCTGTCGCTGCGCCCGACCGCATTCAGCGCCAGCAACGCATTTCCGGCCGAAGCGGTGGTGAAGTTGCCCTGCTTTAACGGTTTCAGCAGCGCCTCAACGCTTTCCTGACCCAAACTTTTGAGATCATCGGGAAAATGAACTGCCGTCAGATAAATATAGCGGGCATCTTTTACCGTATTCCGCCCGGTTTTGTAATAACCGGTCAGTTGCCGCGCTTTGGTATCATTTTGCAGCAGTTTATAAGAAGCGGCCAGATAAGCCGACGCCAGCGAAGAACGCGCTTCGGAAGAATCCGGCAACCGGAGATCCCGCTCAATCCGTGTCAGATATCCCGAAGTCATTTCTCCGTTCAGCGTCAGCAAATAAGCCGCATAAGCCGGATTGTCATCCGTGGCTCCCAGCACCGGACGCGCGGCCACATTGCGTGCATACTGCAACGCTTTGTTCAGCAGCGAAGCCGGAACCTCGAGGTTGTTTTTGCGTGCCGAAAGCAAAAAGTGCAAAGCATAGAGGCTGTCATACTCTTTAGCCTGCGACCACTCCGAAGACCAGGCCTTAAAACTCCCCTCCAGCGTTTGCCGTTCCGTCAGCTTGGCCAAAACGTCGTCATAAAGCGCGTAGATATCCACGTCTTTCAACAATTCCGGCTTGTTAAAGAAGATTTCCATTGCCGGAAACACCTTACTGACCGACTGCTCGGTGCAAAAATGCGGAAAGGCGTTCAAAAACGTCAGCAGCCCTTGTGTCAACACCAACGGCGAAGCCGATGCAACGACTTCCTGAGAACGATATTCTTCAAACATCGGCCGCACAAAATCTTTCAGCTTCAGGCTGTTGGCGGCAAACCCCATCTTATTCTCGGAAACAAACGAACTTGCCGGACGTATCCCCGCTTCGTAAGATATTCGGGACGACTGATCGCTGTTATCACGGTTGGCAGCGCTGAACACCAGCGGCACCGATCCCAGACGTTCGCCGCTTTTAACCTTAAAACGCGCTTGCCCTTCTTCGCCGTAAGCCAACTTCAGAACCTGAACGTCGTTGCCGACAACTTCCAGTCCCTGTCCCGTCATCAGACGCACTTCCACCGGAATCGCCGGCGAATTTTCCATCATGTTGGCAACACTGACGGCAGCGTCGAAAACATCTCCCGGCGAGACGTTATATGCGCCGGAAGGAACCAGCGCAAAGTCTCCGCGCACGGCCGTCTGCCGTTCCGCTTCTCCCATCCGGCGCTCGGAAACGCCGACCGCCATGATTTTGATTTCGCCGTTAAAGTTTTCGGGAACCTGATAAACGTAGGTCCGCGGCGTCGTTTCAACCGGCACAATTCCGCTCCAGAAAACCACCGGACAGTTCTGCTTGCGGGCAAACGGATTAACCCGCAAATCGGGTTTAACGCCCGTTTCCATATCGCCGCCGATTCCTTTCAGATAACGTACGATTTTGATATCGGGCAAAATCAGGTCAAGAATTTGCGAAGTTACCACCTGCAGCGCTTTCTTTTGGATAAAATAGTTCAACGGCTGCGGCGTCTGGTAACGGGCCACTTGCAAAATGCCGGTATTGACACCGTAAATAATCACTTCTCCCGGATAATCCGCCTGATATTCGATCGTCAGTTCGCGCCCGGGTTTTACTGTTGCCGGCGCGTTCAGACCGATCTTGAGGCGGCGCGCCGACTTGTTGATCGAAAACGGAACCACGGCATAACTCAGCGGCGAAACGAATATCTTGTCGGAATCGAGACTCCGGATCCACGAAACATTAACATAAGCGTTCCCCTCTATTCCCTGCGGCAGTTCAATTTCCTGCGTCGTGGACGAAGTCTCGGATTTGAACCATTTGTATGCATACACTTTTTCCCGTTCAATCGTGATCAGCCCGTAACCGGAGTACGGCGCCGATATTTGCATCTGAATTTGTTCGCCGTCGCTATATTCGCTGCGATTCAGTTTAATTTCCAGCCCGGCTTCGGTATCGGTGGCATAAGTCGAATTGGTATCTCCGGTCACACTGTAATCGATCCGCATCACAACATTTCCGTCCGCATCTTCCGCCTGCAAATAATAGTCGCCCGGCGCTTCGGTATTGAGAAAACGGCTGCTTCCGCCGGCGTCAATCGAAAAATTCTCGCTTTTGAGTTTCTTTTCTACCGGAACCGCTTTGTAACGATAGGTACGGTCCGGCATTTGAACCAGACTGGAAACATATTCGCGCTGATACAGACTCAGTTTCAAATCACTGAGCGCAATCGGCTGCAGAGACGAATCAACCGCCACCAGTCTCACCTGACGAACTGAAGACTTATAGATATAGTTCAAGTCGCCGTCGGCTTTAAAACCGACCAGATAAGCGTTCGGCGACACCAGCATTCCCGCCGATGCCGACACGCCGCGGCCTCCGGTCAGTTCCAACCCGTCAACATTGATATTCAAACGATAAGTTCCTTCGGTATATTCATTAAGGTCAATCGCCAGCGAAACCCGGCCGTCGGCATCGGTTTCGACCTCGGGGAGCGTTTTTTGGTAACTTGCCAGGCCGGCCCCTTCGACACGCAACGGATCACGAAAATGATACCCCTCAAATTCCTTAAACGAGAAAGAAGCCGGAACCAGCGTATAATTCCCCTTCACCTTATGACCCGACGCCGGATTGCCGTAAAGGTTCTGCAGATCGACCGTTGCCCGCACATCTTTCTTCCGGTACCAGCCTTTGGCTGGCGCGTCTTCCAACTTGAGTTTTATCCGCATTGTATCGGGCATAAATTCCTGAACGCTGAAACTGACCGAAGCCACAGGATAATATTCGTTGTTTCCGCGGATTTGCCGAAGATTAAGGCTGTAACGCCCCAAACCCGCCGTTGACGGAACCGAATATTTGTATTCTATCAGGCCGAATTTGTCAGGCCATACTTTTTTCTCGGCCACTTTATCATCGTTTTGATTGCGGATTTCCAAACTCATCGGCAGATTCTGCGGTATACTGAGATCTTTTTGCCGGACAATCAGCCCGAAATAAGCTTCTTCGCCGGGACGGTAGATTCCGCGATCGGAAAAACCGTAAGCGGAAACAATATCCTTGGGCATATAATCGTCATCATAAACGCCGCCGACATCAAAACGCGAAACGTCGGTGCGACGATCGTAACGGTTGACCGGCAAATAAGAAAGGTCTCCCTGTCGGCTTACTTTATAAACGACGGCCTGCTTGTCATTGCGAAACGCCGAAAAATCGGGAATCTCCGTAAAACCCTGCGCATCGGTATACCCGGAAACGACAGGGCGTCCGTTTTTGCCCAACACTTCTACCAACGCGCCCTCAACCGGCCCTTCCTCGGCAATCGAAGAAACCAAAACCGCATGCGTACCGTCGGCATTGTCTTTGACAATAATGCCCAGATCGGTAATAACGATCAGTCGCGAGTCTTCCGCGCTTGCGCCCGATTGACGCAAACTTCCGCTCACTTTAACCAGAAAAATGCCTTTTTTATCCTGAAAATATTCGCCGAGATCAAGTGACGAATAAACCTGATCTGCCGGGTGCTGCAAATTAATGCTCAATTCTTTTTCAAAAACTTCGGCAATGTTGTCTTCGTTAAAACTGTAACGGTTAATAAAATAAGGCGTCGCAAAATTGCCACCGGTCTGGGTCACCAGATGATTAAGGTTGACGGAAGCAATCCGCGCCACTTTGACTTTCAGCTTATCTGCCCCGCGCGAAACCAACGGCAGGTTCTTATCGCTTTTAAGCGGAAGAACCGCGCCGTCAAAAGCTATTCCCGCTTCAACCGGGTAAGCCGACGTCGGAAGGAAGTAAACTTCGTCGCTTCCCAGCTTATACCCTTCTTCGGAACGGATATTCCGCTTGATCAGTACGACCAGACAACGCGGTTCGCCGCTGTAATCATATCGGAAATTATATGTCTTGGCTGCCTTTTGTCCCGAATCAATCCGGTTCAGCTCTAATTTCGGGAAGGCAGAAACAAGCGCTGTCTTCTCGTTGTCGTTCTTTTTGGCCGACTTTGATTGCAAATTGCCGCAATACGTTTCATCACTGACATACAACTCAATATTGGCTTTTGCCTCTTCGCCGCTGACCGCGGTCGAAAACTCCGTCAGCAAAATCTGTTCCGGCCGGTTTTCTTTTTGCTCATTGCGCACAATACGGCTGTCAACCGACGTCACTTTGAAAAAATCGGAAATTCCCGGCACCGAAACCACCGCCCGCACCGCAGCCTGCAGTTTGCGATCGTTATAGGCGTTGGCAACCTTATCTACTTCGATATTGATAAAATCGGCGTCTTTCTTGATCGTCACCGGAGAAGACATCACATGCAGCTTATGATCTTGGTCGGTCAGATTATAAGTGAAATCGTATTCTTCGCCGTTGTCCGAATAAACCCGGATTTGTTTCTGAAGATCTTTTGTTTGCAGCGGATAGGTAAAGGAAAAGGTGGCCACCGCATGTTTGGAACGCACGTCCTGAGGCGATTCGTAAAAATCCTTGTTTTCCGCGGTTGCCCGAAAATCGGGGGCACGGAAAGAAAAAGTCCGGTCTTTTAAGACAATCCCGTCACTCAGAAGACTGTCGGCAATCCTTACCGTATATTCGGCAGCGGGAATCCAATCGGCGGAAGGCGTCAGCCGCAGGGTGCGGTCGTTGGGCAAAGACCAGCTGCCCTTGACCGGCGGATTGACCGTCAGCCCCCGGTTTAATTCCTCTTCGCTCAACCCCAGCTTAAACGCCGCATCACTGAAATATGCCTCAACCGTATCCACGACAATCCCGTCATCCCGGACAGTCGTGTACATCGGATGTGAAACCGAACGTACGGAAACCTCTGTCGGCTGTTTTTCGTGCAGAGTGTAACTTTTAGGCGTCAAGTACAAATAAACGGCGCCGGCGGACAAGCCCAAAAAGGCGGTTGCGGCGCCGATAATTAAAAAAATTTTTGATGAAAAAAGCTTTTTCATGGCAGGTTTCCTTACAGTTGGCTGACCCTGTCATAATACACCCGCTGCCCGACTTGGCAAACAAATTGTCGTACTTATCACCGTTTACCGGCCATACGCCTTTTTACAAATAAGAGGTCAAATCGAACACTGCCGTATTTTCCCATACCGGCTGCTGCACAAATACCGGCAGTTCCGGCGGCAGATTGTGCAAACGCAGCCTAACCGCCCGCATAAAGTTCCCGTGGCTGAAAACGACCACATTGCGTTTGCGCAGCTTTCGTAAACGAGCCAGCATATCATCAACCCGCGACAGCATTTGGTTGAAGGATTCGGCATCACGTTCGTCAACATAATCGGGATCGTTACGGGCAAAATACGCTTCTACCCACGGAAGTCTTTCTTCCTGAGTGGTGTTGTTGCAACGGTCTGCATCCAAAAACGAAAATTCCTGCACCGGCCAGACCTCGACCGGTGTCTCAGGATATTTTTCCAACAACGGCGCTGCCGTCTGCCGTGTGCGTACAAACGGCGAAACAACAATCAGATCCGGTCGAAAATTCAGCTTTTCGGCAAGCGCCAGCGCTTGTTTTTTTCCGTTTTCCGACAACACGGCGCCGCCGTGACTCGAGGTTCTGGCACCGGCATTACTCATGCTTTCTGCATGTCGGATCATATATATCATTGTTGTCTCCTCCCTTCAATGCTTCTGAAGCGCTTTTATTCCGTCTGCCTGTCGTTCCACACCCTGTTCAGGCCAGTTCGGTACGTATAATATCTTCAATGGAAGTGTAGACCGGTTTCCACCCCAACTCGGTTTCGGCCTTGCGGTTAGAAGCAAGCAACACGGCCGGATCTCCCGGGCGCCGCGGCGCATACCGCACCGGAAGCGGCTTGCCGGTTACCTTCTCAGTGGCCGCCACCACTTCCTTCACCGTAACGCCGTTGTTTGTTCCCAAATTGAAGACCGCAGACGGTTTGCCTTCGAGCAGGCGGTTAATTGCCTGTACATGGGCGGCCGCCAGATCGGATACATGCACATAATCCCGTATGCAGGTTCCGTCGGGGGTTTCATAATCATTGCCGAAAATCTGCAGGCATTCGCGTTTGCCGTCCACCACTTCACGAATAATCGGCAGCAGATTTTGCGGATTGCGGTCACGGCCCTTAATTGCGCCGCCGGCATCGTAACCGGCCGCGTTGAAGTATCGCAGCGCGGTATATTTGATGCCCCGCAGCCGGTCATACCATTCCATCAGGCGTTCCATTTCAACTTTGGTAAAACCATAGAAACTGATCGGATTGAGCGGATGCGTCTCGTCAATCGGCCAATATTCGGGCATGCCGTAAACCGCTGCCGAAGAAGAAAAGACAAACGCCTTGACGTTGCTTTTGGCCATCGCGTTCAAAATATTAACTGCCCCGATCAGATTGTTCTCGGCATACAGTTCGGGATTGTCCATCGATTCTCCCACCGCTTTTTTAGCGGCCAGATGAACCACGGCGTCAATTCCGTCTTCCATTGCCGTCTTGAGCTTCGGATAATCGAGGATATTGCCTTCGACAAAGCCGGCGCCGGGGAACAGGTTAATTTTGTGGCCGCTTGAAAGATCGTCATAAACCACCGCTTGCGCGCCCCGGTCCAAAAGCTCTTTAACAACGTGAGAACCGATATAACCTGCACCGCCGATCACCAAAACTTTCATTTGCTTATTTCCTTTGTCCGATACACTGATATTCAAAACCGGCCTGTTTAACCGCATCGGCACTGAGCATATTGCGCAGATCGACGATCTTGGCACAGTTCATAATTTTTGCCAGCCGCCCGAGATCAAGCGTACGGAAATCTTCCCATTCGGTCAGAATTACCGCGACGTCGGCTCCCGTGCAGGCTTCTTCCGCATCATTGGCATAAGACACCGTATTGTTCAAGATGGATTTGGCGTTATTCAGCGCTTTCGGGTCGTATACCGTGATATTGCGGGAATATTTAATCATTTCCTTAATAATATCAATAGCCGGAGATTCGCGGCAGTCATCGGTTCCGCCTTTGAACGCCAACCCGAGAACGGCAATTTTTCCTTCCGGATGTTCTTTAATCGCCTCAATGACGCGTTGCCCCATTTTCACCTTGCGGTTGTCGTTTTCGGCAATTGTCGTTTCAATCAGATTGAGATGCGAACCGAATTTTTTGCCCATTTGCGCCATTGCGTTGGTATCTTTCGGAAAACACGATCCGCCGTAACCGGGCCCCGGATTGAGGAATTTTTTGCCGATACGGGAGTCCAACCCCATCCCTTTCGCCACTTCGCGGATGTCGGCTCCGGAGCATTCGCAGAAATCCGCCATTTCGTTAACATAATGAATTTTCATTGCCAAAAAGGCGTTGGATGCATATTTGATGGTTTCCGAAGAACGGCGCTTAACACACAAAAATTCGCTTTTTCCTTCAAACGGACGATACAATTCCAGCATCACGCCCCGCGCTTTTTCGCTGTCGGTGCCGATTACAATCCGATCCGGATTGAAGAAATCGTGAATTGCAAAACCTTCCCGCAGGAATTCGGGCAGAGAAACAACGTCAAAATCGGCCTTCGGATTGACTTTGGCGATGATTTGTTCAATCTCGTCACCGGTTCCGACCGGAACCGTCGATTTGGTTGCCACAACCGTATAGCCGTCCAGATATCCGGCCAACTCTTCGGCAGCTGCATAAATATATTTAAGATCGGCTTCCTTTGTCACCGGATGCGGCGGCGTTCCGACCGCCAGCATGACAATATCCGCCCCTTTCACCGCCGATTCCATATCGGTGGTAAAAGAAAGCGCGCCGGCTGCAACGTTCTTGCAAAACAATTCTTCCATTCCGTCTTCATATAAAGTCAACTCGCCCCGGTTGAGTTTGTCGATCTTGTCTGCCAGTTTGTCAACGCAAACGACGCGGTTACCCAGTTCGGCAAGGCCGACCCCGGTTGGCAGCCCGACATATCCGGTTCCGATAATAGCAACTTTCTTCATTATAGAATATCCTCACTAATACAATTATTACATACTTTTAGTTTAGTCAGATCACAACTAATTATAGTATCGCAACATTAAAACACAAGTACTGATTACATTTTGCACACGACTTATAATTTGTATTGCGCAAGTCGTTAAAAAACACTATATTTTTTAAAACTTAATTTGAGGAAAAAGATGCAAAAAGAGCTTTACCTGTTTATTGTATGGCAGAACGCCCGGTTTATGGAAAAACAGATCGCGGCCGATCTCAAAAAGAAATTCGAAATTTTCCGAGTTCTCGAAGTGACTTGGAAACCGGAAAATTTTTCCCTCAATTTGGCACGATTCTACGGCAAAAAACTGCCCAAAGGATGTAAAAAAGAAAAAGAAACCGGCGCCGGGACTTTTCGGGTGTATTTGGTATACGACCACAACCCCCAGTATGCAAACGGCAAAAATGTCAACATTGTCAAAAGCAAATACGAATACCGTCAGTTAACCGGCGGCGGCAATCTGGTACACGCCAGCGACAATCCGCAGGAAACCAACGAAAACCTTTTGCTGTTGTTCGGAAAAACAATTAAGGATTTTGAACAGGAAGGTCCCGACACCGCCATCACGCCTTACGGACGGGATTTGGTCGGCTGCCCGGTATGGGAAAGTTTGGAACAGGCCCTCGAAGCCGTCAAGAAAGTTCCGTTTACACGGGTCAAGGCCTATAAAAACTCTTATCTGATTCACAGCCGCAATGCCGATCTCGCCCGCCGGATTCTCAATGCTTCCAGCCATTTTTCAATTCCGGGAATCCATAAATATTCGATCGAAATCGGCAAATCGCGGCAACCGGTATATATCCGCAAGGTCAACTAGATCTTACGGTGTTTTTTCGCGGTAACGTCATCGTCGTCGTCATCGTCCGCTTCGGCATCCGGCGTTCTGGTAAACAAAACGTTCCAGATCTGGCGTCTGAACATCCAGATGTTGATCAGTCCGAGCACAACCATCAGCGAAGCAAAAAGATACAAAATATAATACCAGCTCAGTTCGGTCGCATTCATCATCACTTCCTGGTTGGTAAAACGCAAAAAGCTGATCGACACCGCGGTGACAACAAAAGAAACCAAAAAAGCCCCCATCCACACCCGGCGCATCACAAACTTGTCCGCCATCAGAGACGTCAGGGCATAAATTAAAAACAAAGCCACAAATAAATATAATTCCATCATCGTATACCTCTTAATTATCTTTCGCTAAATAAGATAATGATGCTTCCGGTCTTTTCAACAACCGCCGGATTTTTTTATTTGCCGGCAGCTTGCTATTCGATATCCCGTTATTTTCACATAAGAAAAGACTGCTCCCTTACGGAAGCAGTCTTTTCTTTGATTTCAGGGGTTAACCTCTGTAGAACCACCACGAAATCAAAACGTTTCTTCTACCGGTCACCCAGCAAAAGATCGTATAGATTCCGCCGATCACAGCACCAAAAGCCCACATACCGCCGAAAATCCAGCCGATAAGCGCGCCGAGGAATGCCGTAATTACCAGTTCAAGCCCATAACTCAAACCGTTGTAAAACAATTCTTTGCATGCGCCGCAAATAACGCACAGAATGAAACCTCCGAAAATAATACTTGCTATCATAGTCTTAATTTTTTTTAAATTTTACATTTGTCTCCTATTGTTAGCCTTCAACACCGGAGACTTGGTGTTGTCAGAACAAAAACTCATTTTTTGTTTTTCTCCAAGATCCCCAGTGAACAATCACCAGAAAAACATTGACAATCACGATGCCTGTTAAGGTCACAATCATCTCCGTATATCCCGGGAAAAACTTATTAATGATACCGTCGATTATCCCTCCTACCAAAACCGGTAAGAAATTTACAAACAAAGATACCCATGTCTCTATGGCATCATCGGTTTTAGTGGTAAACATCAACCATAAACCGGTCAATATCATTACACCCAAACTAATTTTTAGAGATAAACATAAAGTTACGGTCTCAGTTATTGTCGTTGTTTCCATAATATTTAGATTTAAAGGTTATTACTGCTGTCTGTTCAAGTTTTCACTCAAATTTTCGACAGTTACAACCGATAAAAAAGGTAAAACCTAATTTTATGATGGCAAGCTTGCGAATAATTGAATAGAAAAATTGAACAGATTAATTTTGTTATACCTTTATTATATGTTTTTTGTCACAAATTGCAAGCAAAATCCTACTTTTTTGTCATTTTTTCAAACTCAGCGCTTTTTTTTGACAAAACAGAGAGAGAATAAACTTCGGAAGCGTCAGCAACAAATCCTCTCAATCGCAAAGGTACGACTGCTTTTGCCGACGTTTTCCGGCGGAAAATTCCTTATTTCATAAAAAAGCCCCGTCTCCGGGGCAAAATTACGATTGCGGCACTTCATCCAACAACGGCCACTTGCCTTCCAAAAATTGCTGCAAACTTTGCTGCTTTTGCCGCAACCGCGATCCATACATCCAATAGTTGGTAATCACCCGCTTAACATACAAGCGGGTTTCCCGCCACGGAATCATTTCCATAAACAACAAGGGATCGTTTTGATAATCAATATTTTCAACCCATCGTTTCAGATTATGCGGGCCGCCGTTATAAGAAGCCGCCAAAAAAATCAAATTGTCGCCGACATGTTCTTTTTGCCGCAACAGAGAAACATAATCCTGACCGATCTTCAGATTAACCTGACGATCAAACAACGGCCGCCAGTTGGTTTTAAAAGACTTATCGCCGGTCACTTCGGCTGCGGTTGCCGGCATCACCTGCATCAGTCCGCAAGCACCGGCATGGCTGCGCACCGTCGGCGCAAACAAAGATTCCTGACGGGTAAGCGCCCATACCCATGCCGGATTAACCGTCCACCCCGGCTCGGGCTGCCAAGCGGGCTGCGGATATAAAAACGGATCATAGGCGCGACCTTTTTCATAGTTTTTCAGATCGTTGGCCACCACAAAGCTCAAATTTGCTAGGCTGTACTGGCTGCTGATATAAAGCAAAAGTTCTTTCTGGCGAATGTTCATTTTGCCGTAATTGCGGCGCAAATCACTTTCGGCCAAATCCGGCTGCCCCGCTTCCGCCAGCAGAACCCCGCGCCGGATCGCCGGAGATGCCGCGATTTCTTTTATGTAAGATTTGTCGTCCAAACGGTTAAAATAATGACGCGGCTGCCAGTCATAGCTGACTTTGTCCGTCAGCATGTAACGGGCCAGAATCCCGTAAAAAGTACGCGGATATTTGGTGGCAAGCCGCAAGTTGGCCGTTGCGCCGTCAGGACGCTTTAACTTGATGTTGGCGCGATATGCCCAATAAGCGCCGGCGGCTATCAACCAGGGATCATTATCCTTCAGGCGTGCCAGCCTGCCAAAATAATCGGCCGCCAGTTTATAATTTTTTTCCTTCCAGGCTGCCAGACCGCCAAACCAGCTCGCCGTCGCGTCACGACTGCGTAAAATCGGCTGCCGGCTCCATTTTAAGGCCGCTTTATTGTCACCTTCCAGAAAATAAGCCGAGGCCAAAGTCGCGCTCATCGCATCATAATTCTTCACCGGCATCAGTTTTTTGAACTTTTTGTCATTTAATATTTTGACCGCCGTCTCATGCTTGGAACTGCGGATCGATTTGAGAAATTCGTCAATTTTGGTTTTGACATATTTGCGGTCGGCCGCTTTAAGACGCGTATAACCGTCCTTGTACCAGCTGTAGGACGCATAAATCTTTTTCTTTTCCTTGACCGGCTTGGGAGGCTTGTAGCCGGGCGCTTTCGTCACTGCCAGATTTTTAATCCTCTGATATTGCGGAAGCATCGGATACTTTTTTAGCCAGTTTTGCAATTCTTCATAAGAAGATTTGTAATCTTTATGCAGATATTTTTCGGCCAGCACATGCCCGAGCAACGCATGGCCTTTGAGTTGTTTCTGCAATTCTTCCGCCGTTTTAATGTCGTTGGCTTTCAAAGCGGCGAAAATATCACGGTAAAGTTTGACGTCGGCTTCGGAAACGGCAGCCTGCTCCCGTACCCGACGATAAACCGTCGGGTCGATAATTTTAAAATTTTTTGACGCTGCCGCGGCCTCCCACGGAAGCATCAGCAACGCCAAAAACACTGTCAAAACTTTTTTCAATTTTTTACTCAAACCAACTTCTAAATTTCCTTAAGCCAACGAATTTTTGCCGCACATTGCCGCTGTGTCATTCCTTTGACCCGGCAGCGGTTGACGATGATGTTGGGTTGCTTGTCCATGCTGTAACAGCCGTCTCCCAGCAAACCGTAATCGAAATGGTTTTCCACCCCGGGTTCAACATCGCTGAAGGTCAAGACCGTTTCCATTCCCGGCCATTTGAGCCGATAGCTGATGTTTGACAGCTTAAACGGCAAGGTTGTCATTACGGCAAAGCGGGCGCTGCAGCGGATTCTTCCCGAGGGGCTGCGATAAATGCTAAAATCGCGCATAAACAACATAATCAATTCGTCTTCGGGATGATCCTCGGTTGTTTCGACCGTTATCCCACCGACCTGCGAATAGCGACGGAACGGTTCCTGGGTCTTTTGAGCCTGCGGTTGAGATTGTTTTTTGCCGTAGGCATAATCAAAAGGAGAATTGACCGGCTGTTTTTCGACCTCGCCGGCTTCGGTGTTTTCGGCCGTCTCGACAACCGAATGCTTGGCTTCCGGCCGAGAGGGGCCGGCGTCAGCTTTTGGCGCCGCCTGAGTATCGGAAACCGAAGCGGCTGCCGGAGACTGAACCGTCGCGCGGTTGCCTGCCGCGTTAAAAAACTGGGCGGCTGCCGGTTGTGCAAGCACAAGCCCGGCAACAACAGCCGAAAATATTATGAATATATTTATTCTCTTCATCGGCACACCCTTGTTAAAATATTATTTGATTCCGCTGATAATACTTCCGGCGGCTCCCAAAGTTTCAACCGTTTTGGCGTAAATGCTTTCGGCTTCATCCTTGCTTTCCTGCTTTTTGGCATCTTCGCGCGCTTTTTCTTCGTCGGGGGTAATTTCCTTAAAGTCCAAATAATACTGAGCATCTTCGGGAGAAACGTATTTGAACATGCGGCTGCAGGCATTTCCCTGGCTGCTGCGGCGAGCAGACCGGTTGGCACCGGACAGACCGTCGGCACTGCAGGATTTGACATTAAAATCAACTTTTTCGATCAAAAGAAAGCAGCGGTCGGTATTGATACGGTTGTTAATGGTAACCTGCTTGTAAGACTTGACGGAAGGAACTTCAATCATGACACTGACGTCCTTGGAAGTTCTTCTCTCGGTTTCCGAATAAGAACGGTTAACATTGCGGTTTTGTTTGGCGGCATCTTCTTCTTTTTCTTCGTTGATAACTTCTTCAAGAGAAGCATCTTTCCATGCAAAATCCAACAAAGCTTCTTTGATATTGTAGGACGAACGGTTATAGAAAGTGGTATTAAAGTCACAGGCAATGACTTCACCGTCACGATTTTTAACCGGTGTAACGTCATGAATTTTAAACAACACTTCTTCGACATTGTCGCTGTCACCGGCAGCGGCGGCAGCCGGCGCTGCTCCCGCCGAGCTGATATTGGTTGCCAACAGAAGGCTGAGTGCCAAACCGAAAACTTTTTTGTTAATGTTCATTTTGCTTTCCTCAAAAGTTATTTATCAAGATTTACCAAATAATAATTCAATTTTTTTAAATTTACCAACAAATTATGAATAAAAACCTAATTATTGTGCAATTTTTTCGCCAAACGCAACAAATCTGCCCAGACTTTGGACTTTTGCGCCGGATTGCGCAGCAGATAGGCGGGGTGGAAACTCGCCAACACCGCACAGGCGTCGCCTTTTAAGGTCTTATATTCAAGCCATTTGCCCCGCAGCCGTGAAATAGATTCTTCGTTATCCAACAGACTGTTGGCCGCACTTCCGCCCAAAACCAAAATAATCTCCGGTTTCATCAATTCAATCTGGCGTTTCAGAAAAGGCAGGCATACCGCAACTTCGGCATCCGTCGGCGTTCGGTTTCCGGGCGGCCGCCACGGCAAAACGTTGGTGATATAAACCGTCGTACGATCCAATCCGATTGCGGACAGCATCTTGTCCAGAAGCCGACCGCTGCGACCGACAAACGGTTCCCCGATTCTGTCTTCGTCTGCTCCCGGCGCTTCGCCGACAATCATGATTTTTGCATTCGGATTGCCGCCGCCGAAAACGGTTTTGTTGGAAGTCAGTTTCAGCGAACAGCCGTCAAAGGCCTCCACCGCTGCCCGCAGTTCGTCCAACGATGAGGCTGCCTCGCAGACATCTCGGGCGTTTTTGCAGGCTTTCAGACTCATTTGTGCCAAATCGGTAATGGCCGGACGCGGCGAAAATTCTGCCGGATTCTCGGGCTTTGCCGGCTGTGTCGGCATTTTTTGCACGCAACCGGGAACGTCGCCGAAGATCGCATCGACCCCGGCAGCAATATACCATTCCAGCAATTCTTTTTCGTTCATCATGATGATTATGCTATGCCGTTCCGTTTTCTTTTGCAAACAAATAATTAAATTATCTTCATATTATTACAATTATGTTGTAAGATGGGCGAGTCTGAACTAAACTGGAGACGCCTGGAAAAATGAACGGAGTTATAAAAGTGATTGAAAAAGCAGCATATCTACTTTCCATCCTGATCGGAATTGTCATTGCCAATTCCTGTACCCTTTTTAAATCGGAAACAACGCCCGTTTCCGATCTCCCGGCTCCGGCGGAAACGACGGCAAACCCGATGCCTGCCCCGCAAGCCGCCGCAACCAACTACGGCAGTTACCTTGCCGGACGGGTTGCACATATCCGCCATGATCTCAACACCGCCGCCGATTATTACATGGCCGCCGTCGCCGACACTCCCGACAACCAGATGCTGCCCAACCAGTTGTATATTATTCTCACCTCTCAGGGCAGAATTGACGAAGCAATAAAATATGCCAAAATCGCTCAGAAAAAAGGCGACGACAGTCCGTTTATTTACACCCTCGAAGCTATCCATCTGGTTAAGAACAAACAGTATCGGCAAGCGGCAGAAACCATATCCAAATGTAACAACCCGTTTGCTCAGGCCGTTTTCAACCCGTTGATCACCGCTTGGAGTCATGCCGGCATGAACGACGGCCCCGCCGCCCTCAAAGCTCTTGCGCCGCTCGGTGAAAACGAAGCCTTTAAACCGCTGTATTTTTTCCATGCCGGCGCCATCAACGACTATCTCGGCAATACCAAAGCCGCCGCCGCGCATTACACGGCGCTGATGAACATTAAACATATGGAACTCGCGGTTTTTCCGTTGCAGGTGATTGCCAACTTTTATTTGCGGCAAAACGAACCCGACAAAGCTTTGTCTGCCACCCGCAATGCCGTCAACAAAAACAATCTGATGATGAAATCGGTGATTGAAGACCTCAAAAAAAGCGATTCGTCCGTTGCCCCGGTTCTGAAATCTCCCGAAATCGGACTGTCCGACGCTTTGTTCAGCATCGCCCTGCTTCTGCAACAGGACAATAACAACAACGATCTTGCCCTTCTGTTCTCCTCGCTGGCTTCGTACAGCAATCCCGGCTATCCGCTGCCGCTTTTGCTCACCGCCGACATGCTCGAAAAAAGGGAATTGTATGCCGAGGCCAACCAGGTTTATCAGAAAGTGGCACCCGACAGTTATGCCGCCTACACGGCATTGTTTCAACGCGGCAAAAACCTCATGCGCATGAATGACACCGCCGCCGCCGAAAAAATCTTCCGTCGGCTGTACAGCGACTATCCGCCCAATCCCGATATTTTGACCAACCTCGGCGAAGTGGCCCGCCTTAATCATAAATATGCCGAGGCGGCGCAGTATTATCAAAAAGCGATCGACCTCTATCCCGGCGAAGCCGTTGCCGAAGTCTGGCCGCTTTACTTTGCCCTCGGAGTTTCTTACGACGCCGCCGGCGATCACGATACCGCCGAACGCTATTTTCGTAAAGTTCTGCAGCTCCGGCCCAACCGGATGACCAAAAATCATCTCGGATATATTTTGCTGCAGCAAAACAAAAACATTGAAGAAGCTTTTGAATTGATTGTTTCCGCCTATGCGCCCGCCGCCGCCGAAGGAACTATCACCGACAGCATCGGCTGGGCTTTTTACAAAATCGGCGAATATGACCGGGCGGCGGAATATCTCGAAAAAGCTTCCGATCAAGCTTCTTCCGAAGCTCTGATTTATGATCATCTCGGAGATGCCTACTGGCAAATCGGCCGCAAACGGGAAGCCGTTTTTCAGTGGAATCATGCTCTGGGTTTAAAGGACAATACCGGAGAATTTGATCGTGATGCCACGCTCAAAAAGCTCGAAAACGGCCTTGATAAGCCGCTTATCCCGTTTTATGACCGTTCTAAAATCGAACAGCAGATCAAGGTGTTGGAGTTCAAGGAAAAACAGGCGGAATAAATCACGTCACGTTACATAAAAAATGCGGCTTACTCAGCCGCATTTTTTACATTCGTTTCCAGTCGTTCGCCGAAACGTCTTATTTCAAAAATCAATGAACGCTTTTGGGATCAAGGTCGTTCTGACGCGCCAGAATAAAGGCAAAATCCCGGCTGTCGGCAATTGCCAGCTGCGTTCCGTCGGCGGTATAGATTTTCCACACTTCGTTATCGGAGATTTTGTCGCTTTTGATAAAAGCAACTTCCTGATCCCCCCAGCTCAACATCGCTTCATAATCTTCTTCCGTAAGCAAAGCCCGGCGATTTTCCTGCAGCATATCTTTTTTCATTTTAATGCCCTATACAAAAATTTTCATTCATCTGCTTTTATATATACTCCTCTTATTAACATTTGGCTAATAAAAAATACACTTTTTTCCAAAGGATTGCAGAAATAATTTGCCAAAAAAGAATTTAGGGTTTATACACTTAGCTAAAAAACAATGAGGTAACAATTTATGAAAGAAGAATTGCTGGAGTTGGCCGGTACGGTTATTGAAAAACTGCCTAATGCCATGTTCAGGGTAAAATTGGAAAACGGCGTCGAAATTCTGGCTCATACCGCCGGGAAAATGCGCAAATTCCGCATTCGGGTTATGGTCGGAGACAAAGTTGACATCGAAATGACCCCTTACGACTTAACCAAAGGCCGAATCACTTTCCGCCACAAAGACTGACGGAAACAAACCATTAACGACAAAACCCGGCATTGCCGGGTTTTGTCGTTATCTTACATTTTCGAATTACAAATATTTTATCGCGGCAAAACCGCCGATTAACAGCAGCAAAAACAAAACCGAAAGTATTCCCAGATTCTTTTCGATAAAAGTTCGGATCGGTTCGCCGAATTTTTTTAACAACCAGGCGACGATAAAAAAGCGCAAACCGCGCGCAGCCACCGAAGCCAGCCCGAAAACCCACAGATTCAGATCCACCGCACCGCTGGCAATCGTAATCACTTTGTAGGGAAACGGCGTAATCCCCGCTCCGAAAACGATCCACGCCCCCCATTCATGATAATATCCCTTAAAAACGTCAAACTGGTGACTGTAACCGTAAAAATCCAAAATCGGCCGTGCAATCAGATCATATCCGTAAAAACCGATCGCATAGCCGAAATAGCCGCCGACCACGCTTGCAGCCGTTGCCAAACCGGCAATATGCCACGCTTTTTTCGGCGTCGCCAACACCATCGGGATCAACATAATATCAGGGGGGATCGGAAAAAAAGAACTTTCCATAAACGATACCGCCAGCAGAATCGGCAGAGCATAAGGCCCCGAAGCCGCGTTAATCAGCCAGTCGTACATTCGTCTCAAATATTTCATCAGTCACCACCCCGTCATATTTATAAGTCAGGGTTATAACACAACTTATTTAAGAAACGAAAATAATTTTTGCAGATTGTTGCGATTTTCCACATAAAAAGTATTTTTAAAACCGATCTCGCTTTTTATTTTATCATAATCCTCTTCCGCACTGTGGACAATCAACGCCTGCGGTGCGTTGCGCTGCAAAAACATTTTGGCGCCGTGGGCGTCATAAACTTTGAAATAAGAAACGCGAAACTCGTCCATGCCGCTGAAGTCTTTGTCCGAATAAGGAAGGTTATCTTCCAACAACAGCACCCGGTAACCGGCACCGCCTTTAAAATAAGCGTCGACAATTTCAAGCAACCGATCCGTATCCTGTCGGGCAACATAATGAGCCGCACCTTTAACAACGTCGGGCGAAGCCTCCGCGTTCAACATGACGGCCGGCGCTTCATCCAAATAACGGTTGGCGACAAGGTAGTTTAACACCTGCCAGGCATCGACATTTTCGGCTTCATTGTCAACCACGTACAATCGCGGCTGAAGCTCCGGCGCATAACGGATCAACTTATACGCGTTGTCGGTGGCAAAAACTTCATACCCATGTTCCTCCAACAAATGCTGGTAACGGCTGTTCAGACCGTTATTGCCGTCAATCATAAAGATGCGCCCCGCCTGCTCCATGTTTTTATTCCCTTTTCGGCATGATGAATAAACAACTCAGAGTCTATATAATATTTCTGCGCCTATTTTTTAAGATTGTTATTTTGGTTTAGATAAGCCTGACAGGTATTGTCGAGCAGCATGGCAATCGTCATCGGACCGACCCCGCCGGGAACCGGCGTGATATGGGCGGCCTGCTCTTTTACTTCCTCAAAGTCAACGTCTCCGCACAACTTTCCGTCGATCCGGTTGATACCGACATCAATCACCGTCGCCCCCTTTTTAACCCAGTCTTTTTTCACCATTCGCGGGCATCCGCAAGCCGCCACCAAAATATCGGCCTGCCGCGTAATCTCCGGCAATCCGACCGTCTTGCTGTGGGTTACGGTTACCGTGCAGTGATGGTTGAGCAAAAGCGAAGCCAGCGGACGGCCGACGATGTTGGAACGGCCGATAATGACTGCATGTTTACCGCTCAAATCCCCCAGATGCTGCTGCAAAAGATACAGAATGCCTTTCGGCGTTGCCGCCACCATGGCCCGCGGATCGTTTTCATGCAACAACCCGGCATTATAAGGGCCAAAACCGTCAACATCCTTTTCGTGAGCAATCGTTTCGATAATTTTTGAGCTGTCGATATGGCGCGGCAGCGGCATTTGCACCAAGATGCCGTTCACCTCCCGGTCTTCGTTCAGGCGACGAATTAAAGCGGACAATTCGGATTCGGTCGTCGTTTCGGGCAAATGATGAATATCGCATTTCATCCCCATTTCCAACGCCGCTTTTTGTTTATTGCGGTCATAAATGAGACTGGCCGGATCGTTCCCGACCAAAATGACCGCCAGATAGGGCTTGACCTGCCATTCCGCAATTTTTTCCGCCAGTCGGTCGCGCAATTCCCGCGCCGCCGTTTTGCCGTCAATAATCTGCGCCGTCATGTCGATTCTCCTTTACCCATATTTCCATCTGTCTTAAAACGTTTTGCCGGTCACCGGTAATCAGAATTTTCTTATAATGGGAAATTTCACCGTTGACAAGTTCTAATTCCGATTTGGCAACCTTCAACTTTGCACTCAGAAGTTTGATCAATTCGCGGTTGGCACGCCCTTTCTCCGGAACGCTGACAACGCTGATTTTCAAATACGCCGTTCCCTTTTCGTCGACAAAGACGCCTTTTACCGCCGCCGCGGCCGCGTTCGGTGTCAAGCGCACCCGCAGGATAATTCCGTCATCCGTTTCCGTAAAAAACATTTTTTTCCTTTTAAAAGTATAATCGGGCAGCCAAAGCCGCCCGACTTGTTTTTCGAGTTCACCGGTTACATCAGCATCACGTCAAGCCGATAGATGAAACGGCTTAAAAACAACAATGCCATCAGCAGAATAAACGGAGAGAAGTCCACTCCCGAAAAGGCGGGAACTTTTTCCGAAATTTTCTTATAAACCGGCTGGGTAACCTTGGTTAAAATTTCGACAGCCTTAGCCACATAAACGCTTTTAACGTCCAGTATTTTGAAATGAATCAGCCAGTGAACGGCAACTTCCGCCAAGACGACCGTAAAATAGATATCTACGATAATTCCAAGCATCCACACAAACGGTTCAAGCAAAGCACCCATAAAAAATTCTCCTCATAATTTTAAAACATTGCAGGGTTAATTTAAACAATTCCCGATCAATTGTCCAGTTTTTTTATGCATACTGCCGCCGGGTTGCCGACAACGAATTGTAATGCATGCTGCTAAAAGCCCGTGCCCGGTCCATCGTATAACCGGACGGACGGTTTTTCAGCGGCGGGCGGCGGCCGGAAAGGCGGGCAATATGATCGCGGATGTCTTCTTCGGTCTGCAACGCCGGTTGGGCTTCGTCAATCTTTTCGATAAATTCTTCGGCGGCGCTGCGTTCATACGACTGCATCCGATCGTCATCCCAGTGGAAAAGAATTTCTTCTTTCAAAGAATCGTTAAAACTGAAATTCAATTCGGTAATTTCGTTTGCCTCGCCCTGATAAATCCGGTTTTCTTCGTCGGAACGGCGCAGATCGTCATCTTCGTACTGTTCGTAGAAATCATCGTAATCGTCGTCCAGATCGTCATCATCGCCATGATACATGTTAAGTTTTTGTAAAGTCCGTTTGGGCATGTTCCAGCGCGGCGGACGTTTCATAAACTCTCGCATTGCCGCAACATAGACGACCGCCTTTTTATAGTCGTTTTCTTTTTTCTTAATGTCGACTTCCTGCGGTTTGTCCGCCTTGTTGGCGGTGCTTTCTTTGATAGCGTTGCGAATCTGACGCAGCTTGACCAGCTTATTGTAAATGTCCGCATATTTTTTCTTGGCTTCGGGGAAAGCACTGCCCTGGTACAAACCGAGACAGGTCAGTATTTCGGCCTCACGGGAATATGACATCTCAATCCACTCGTTGCGTTTTTTCAGGTCGTCTTCGGACACGAAACCGTCGTTCATATGCTGCATGATTTCCGAACTTTCGGTAAACCAGCTGAAATATTCCTGCGAAGAAGAAGTTTCGGAACTGATCATTTCGAGAGATTCCGCAATCTGAAACTGCAAATCGGCAACTTTAATTTCATCATTACCGATTTTAATTGTCGATTTTTTCGGCGCCAGCACCAACTCGCGGGTGACTTTTTCGGCCTGCATACGGTCCATATCGGGATATTCGCGCTGAACCGCCCGCTGAATAATATTCTTCGGGCTGTCGAGACGATCTTGTCGTCCCAGCTGAATTCGCCGCAGGCGTTCCAGCCTTTCCTGCTGTGCCATTCTGCTTTTTTCAGTTTCGTCCATGATAAAACCTCCTGAGTTTACGCTTGACTTCCGACTTCTTCGAAAATAATTTTAGCTTCTTCGGCAAGAATAATTTTATCAATAACCCAGTTGCTGATCTGTTCAATTTTATCCAGTTCAACTCCCATCGCCTGCCCGACCCGGCCGATAAACAGCGTTTCTTCATCAGTCAGGACATCGTCGGCATGCGCCAAAATGCACAATTCTTTAATCAGCTCCAGCGCCACCCGGCGGTTTTTAATTTTTTTGACTTCTTCTATAATCGTGTCATCGTCCCCGCAGTTCAACACTTCGTCAAGACGATTTTCCGATATTTCATAGGTTTTGGCCAAATTCTTTACAAAACGTTTTTCGTTTTCATCGAAATAGCCGTCAGCACAGGCCAGACGGACAAACGCCTTCAGATAGGCGACCCGCGTTTCTTCATCCAGTTTAAGCATTTCTTCCAAGTGCTGATCCATCAGAATTCTCCCAAAAAAATTAATTTTACCGCTTATTTTTTCCTTATGATAACAAAGAGCCGTCTAATTGGCAACAAAAAAACACTTTTTACGCCAAAAAAACGACAAAATTTCTAAAAAAGCAAATTTTCCTTCCGTGAAAGAAAAAACATTTGAAAATCTTTCCGTTTGAGGCTAATATGCGTCTGTTTAACACAATTTTAGAGGATATCCGAGACAAGGTGAAATACTATATCAAAACCTTTGGCTGCCAGATGAACGTTTACGATTCTCAGCGCATTGCCCACATTCTGCAAAACATGGGACACACGGCTGCCGACGCCCCTGAGGATGCAGACATAATCATTTTCAACACTTGTCATATCCGAGAAAAAGCCGCCGAAAAACTGTTTTCGGACCTCGGACGCATTAATCTGATTAAAGAAGAACGTCAGGCCGCCGGCAAAGGAACAATCATCGGCGTCGTCGGCTGCGTTGTTCAGGCAGAAGACGAGCAAATCGCCAAACGCGCACCCTTTGTCAATTTTGCCACCGGTCCGCTGACTTATTACCGCATTCCCGAAATTTTGGGCAAAATCGCGCAACAGAAAAATATTTGTCTGATCGACACCGAGTTCACTTCGGAAAGCAAATTCGACCATCTGCCGCAAAACCGGGCCGAGGGCGGATGTTCCTATCTCGCCATTCAGGAAGGCTGCAACAATTTCTGCACCTATTGCATTGTTCCCTATACCCGCGGCGTCGAAACTTCGCGTCCGGTGGAAGACGTGTTGAAAGAAGCCCGCCGGCTGGTCGAAACGGGAACTCTCGAAATCAACCTGCTGGGTCAAAACGTCAACGCTTACCACGGCGAAGACGCCGCCGGCCGGGAAAGAGACCTGGCTTATCTGTTGCGCCGTCTCGCCGAAATTGACGGCTTGCAACGCCTTCGTTACACCACTTCCTACCCTGCCGACGTCAACGATGACCTGATCGCCTGCCACCGCGACTTAAAAAAACTGATGCCTTACCTGCATTTGCCTCTGCAATCGGGCTCGGACCGCATTCTCAAGGCCATGAACCGCCGTCACAACCGCGGACAATATCTCGAAATCATCGCCAAACTGCGCGACGCCAACCCCGAACTGGGCTTCTCTTCCGATTTTATCGTCGGTTTTCCCGGTGAAACCGATCAAGATTTTGAAGCCACTCTCGACATGGTGGAACAAGTCGGTTACATTCAGGCGTTTTCATTTAAATACAGCCGCCGTGCCGGTACCCCGGCCGCGACATATCCCGATCAGATTGACGAAAAAATCAAATCAGAGCGTTTAAACATCCTGCAGGAAAAATTATTTTCTCAACAGTTAAACTTTAATAAAGGATGTATCGGTAGAATTATGCCGGTACTCTTTGAAAGCAAAGGCAGAAAAAAAGGCCAGCTGTTCGGCAGAACCCCGTATATGCAAAATCTGCATGCCCAGGTTCCGCCGGAACTGATCAACCGCATTCTGCCGGTGCGCGTCACCGATGCCACCACAAACTCGCTTGGCGGAACCGTTATTCAACAATCAGATTAAAGGTGCAATTATGGCAGAAACAGAATTAGAACTTTTTAACAATCAACTGGTTCAGCAGCTTGTCGGCCCGCAGGACGGCAATCTGAAAATCATTGAAGAGGCTTTGAACGTCGAAATTGCCACTTTCGGCAACCATATTCACATCAAAGGCGGCGACGAAGCCGTCGGTCAGGCCAAAAGCGCCATCGATTCCCTTTACTCCAAAGTCAGTCGCGGCATTGAAATCGGCGAGCAGGAAGTGAGAGCCGCCGTCCGCATCAGCGGTGCCGAAACCGACCAAAAACCGAAAATCAATATCGACGAAATTGTTTTGAAAACCAAAAAACGTCATATCTATCCGCGTTCGGCCACACAGGCACAATATATCGTCGAAATGATGAATAACGAGTTGGTTTTCGGCCTCGGACCCGCCGGTACCGGCAAAACCTATTTGGCGGTGGCGCTGGCCGTTACCATGATGCTGGAAGGCGCGATCGACAAAATCATCCTTTCGCGTCCGGCCGTGGAAGCCGGCGAAAACCTCGGTTTTCTGCCCGGAGACCTTAAAGACAAGGTCGACCCCTATCTGCGCCCCCTTTACGACGCTTTGTATGAAATGCTCCCGGCCGAACAGGTCGACAAAAAACTGGCTGCCGGCGAAATCGAAATTGCACCGCTGGCGTTCATGCGCGGCCGCACGCTTTCCAACGCTTTCGTCATTCTGGACGAAGCCCAGAACACCACGCCGATGCAGATGAAAATGTTTCTGACCCGTCTCGGTGAAAATTCCCGCATGGTCGTCAACGGCGACTTAAGTCAGGTTGACCTGCCGCGGGGCGTCGTCTCGGGTCTTCGGGACGCGCTGGACACCTTGCATAATGTCAAAGGGATCGGTTCCGTCACCTTCAGCGCCAACGACGTCGTCCGTCACGGGCTGGTCGCCAAAATCGTCCGCGCTTACGAACAGAAAAATCATCAGGAAGAAAAACAGAATCATGAAAACAACAATTAACCTGACGCTCGGCGACGAAAACTGGAACAGCCGCCTGCCCGATGCCGCAGCATTATCCGCAGCGGTCTTCGAAAAGGTCATTGCCGAATTGAAACCCGGCTTTTTGGACGGCAAATCGGAGGTTTGCATCAATCTGGAACTTGGAAACGATGAAGAAATCCGCTGCCTCAACCGCGAATTTCGCCAAATTGACAAGCCGACCAACATTCTGTCCTTTGCCAACCTTGACGATGACGATTTTTTTGAGACGCTGCCGCAAACGGAAGAAGTTGAACTCGGTGATATCATCATTGCGCTGGAGACGATGGAAAACCAGAGTCTTGAACAGGAAATCGGTTTTAACGACCATTATGTGCACATTTTGATTCACGGCATTTTGCATCTGCTGGGCTATGATCATATCGAAGAAGCGGAACGGCTTGAAATGGAAGCTTTGGAAACCCGCCTGCTGCATGGTTTCGGTATTGCCGATCCCTATGAGGAGAAAGCCTGAAAATGAACGACACCCCTCACGGTTTGGGCAGTTACTTTAAAAAACTGTTCACCACTCACGCCAACAACGAAGACGTGCGCGAAACCATTGAAGACCTGATCGAAGAGGCCGGTTCGGGTGATGACGGTTTCAGCCCCCATGAACAGCAGTTGTTTAACAATCTGCTCTACCTCAAAGACAAAAAAGTCTGCCGGGTAATGATTCCGCGCGCCGATATCGTCGCTTTTCAGCAAAACGGAACCGCGGAAGAACTGGCACGGCTGATGGTCGAAAAAGGCCACTCGCGCATTCCGGTTTACGGCGAATCTCTGGATGACGTCACCGGTGTCCTTCATATTATTGACCTCGCCAAATGCTTGCTGCGGGGAGACGGCAAAATGCCGGTCGCACAAATTACGACGCCCAACCTCAAAATCGTTTCGCCGGACAGTCTGGTTCCCGATCTGCTGCAGGAAATGCAGCAGGAAAAAACCCATATGGCGATGGTGATGGACGAATACGGCGGTCTGTGCGGTCTGATTACAATTGAGGACCTGTTGGAAGAAATCGTCGGCGATATCGAAGACGAATATGACCTCGAACAGGATCCGGTCATTTCCCTTCAGGAAAACGGTATTTACGTTGCCGACGCCAAAGCGCCGTTGGAAGACGTCGAAGAAAAAACCGGCATCAGCCTGTTTAAGGATGATTGGGAAGAAGAAGAAAGCAGCGTCGATACCATCGGCGGCTATGTCTTTCAGCTGGCGCAAAGAATTCCGGGACACGGCGAAATCATTAACGGCCCTACCGGAATCCGATTTAAAATTCTGGAAGCGGATCCCAACCGCATCAAGAAAATCATGATTATCACCACTCCCTCAGCAACGGATGAATAAAATGCCCGGCAAGCTGGCACAATATCCCAAAATCGTCGCATTTGCCCTCGGCTGCCTGTCCGTGGCCGCGCTGCCGCCCTATTACCTGTTGCCGTTTCTGATAATCTCTTTCAGCGGCCTGTTGATTATGCTGGGCCGCGCTTCTTCGGCCAAAAAATCGTTTCTGCTCGGCTACTGGTTCGGTTTTGGCCATTACGCCTGCGGTTTTTTCTGGATCGCCAACGCTTTGATGCTCGACCTGCCGCGCTTAGGCTGGCTGATCCCGCTGGTTTTTGTCGGCAGCGGCGGTTTCTTTGGTTTATTCACCGCTTTTCCGGCTTTGTTTTGCAGCCGGTTCAAACCCTTTTGGCCCAAGCTGTCGGCCTTTGCCGCGGCATGGACCGTTTTTGAGTGGTTGCGGAGTTTTGTTTTGACCGGTTTTCCGTGGAACCTCCTCGGGACGGTATGGAGTTTCAGCAATGCGGCCATTCAAGCAGCCTCATGCTTCGGAACCTACGGTCTGTCGCTGCTGACCGTCTTTGCGGCCGCGGCGCCGGGTTTCTTATTTTTCAGCCGCAACCGCAAAGCGGCGGTTCTGGCGATTGCAATTCCGGTTCTTATCTCCGGATCTTTGTTCGGTTACGGAACCTGGCGGCTCAGCCGTTATCCCGATGACCGCTTTTCCGAGATAAAAGTGCGGGTGGTCCAACCGGCAATTCCTCAGCAAATGAAATGGCAACCGGAAATGCTTGAACAAAATTTGCAAACATACGTAAATATGTCGCGGTCGGCCGACGGCGATTCCGAGCGCCCGTTCAATCCTGATTTGGTCATTTGGGGCGAAACGGCAACGCCGTTCGTCCTCCGGCTGGAACCGCAATATCTCGAGATGCTGTTGCCGGCCGTTCCGCCGCAAGGATTTCTGATCACGGGGATCCTCGATTATGATTATGACGGTGAAAAATGGCGCCCGTTAAATGCCATGCAGGCTTTTGACCGCGACGGAATTGTCGCCTCTTATGCCAAATCACATTTGGTTCCGTTCGGCGAATACATCCCGCTGCGTCGCTACCTTCCCGATCGCCTGAAACCGGTTACCAACGTCATTGCCGACTTCATGCCGGGAAACGGCGTTGAAACCATACATTTGCCCGGCGTCCCGCCGTTCGGCGTTTTGATCTGTTACGAGATTATTTTTCCCGCCGAAGTTGCCGACGATGCCGACCGTCCTCAATGGCTGATCAATCTGACCAATGACGGCTGGTACGGCGACAGTGCCGGTCCCCGTCAACATCTGGTTGCAACCCGGATGCGCGCCGTTGAAGAAGGGTTGACAATCGTTCGCGCAGCCAACTCGGGAATCAGTGCCCTGATTTCCAAAACGGGAACCGTCATCAAACAACTTCCGCTCAATGTTTCCGGCGCTTTAGACGTTTATCTGCCTCAGTCTTTATCTATTGATACTTGGTATAAAAAGTACCACAACTTTCCGTTATTGTTTCTTTGCCTTCTTTGCATCGTTTTCGCCGTTGTTTTAAACCGAAAGCATTCTTAAGCGATTGTTTTTATAAAGAAATATAAGGGAACCTTCGGTCCATCCAATTGTCTATATAAACTACTATATAAAAATATTGACATTAACCACTAAAAATTGCAATATGTGGATAGACTTTTGTGGAGCTATATGATGAACATGACTAAATCAAAGAAGGCCAGCCGCGGCCGGACGCCTAACGGACAACCAAATCCGATTGATGTCCATGTCGGCAACCGCATCCGGTTACGCCGGACCCTGCTCGGATATTCTCAGGAAAAATTAGCCTCTCTGCTGGGACTCACATTTCAACAGGTTCAGAAATATGAGCGCGGGAACAACCGCGTCGGCGCAAGCCGCTTGTGGGATATCGGCAACGTTCTGAACGTGCCGATCAACTTCTTCTACGAAGATATGGATAAGGAAGTTGCCCAACAAAGTCCGCGCGTTTTCAGTTCTCCCGAAACCGCAATGTGTTTTGAAGAAAACTATCAGGAAATTGATATGGACCCGATGAAGCGTCAGGAAACGCTGGAACTGGTCAAAGCATATTACCGCATCCCCAACCGCAAAGCGGCAAAACATCTTTTTGATCTGATCATTACGATGTCAAAAACTACTTTTGACCGCGAAGATGACGGGAACGAAATCGGAGACGGAGACGAAGACGAATAAATCAAAATACACACATCTTTAAAAAAAAGCTGGCATTTTGAACGCCGGCTTTTTATTATGCGCAAAAAGATACTAAAACAAATACGAAAGAATCACGATGAGCTACCTTTTTACCAGTGAAGCCGTTTCGGCCGGACACCCTGACAAAATATGCGATCAGATTTCCGATACCCTGCTCGATTTGCATCTGCAGGCAGACCCTTGCGCCCATACGGCTATTGAAACCATGGCCACCACCAACCGGGTAATCATTGCCGGTGAAACGCTGAGCAACAACCCGGTCGATCCTGAGACGGCGGAAGAAACGGTTCGTACTTTAATTAAAAAAATCGGCTATGATCAACCCGGGTTCAGTTATAAGAACCTGCAAATCGACAATCTTCTTCATTGCCAATCCGCCGACATTGCCAACGGCATCAAAGATTGCGGCGCCGGAGATCAGGGAATCATGTTTGGTTATGCCAAAAAAGAAACGGGTTTTGAAACCTGTTATATGCCGATGGCCATTTATCTGGCCAACCTGTTGCTGACCAACTTGCGTCAGGCGGCCTTGCCGGGACTGGAACCCGACGCCAAATCTCAGGTCACCCTCGAATATGACGATCAAAACCGGGTTTGCAGAGTCGGTTCGGTTGTTTTATCCACCCAGCATAGCGAGCATTTGTCTCTGGAAGAAGTTCGGGAACTGGTTTTGCCGATCATCCGTCGCAGCATTCCGGAAACGCTTTTTTCCGATGACATTCGGCTGCTGATCAATCCGGCCGGACGTTTTGTCATCGGCGGTCCCGACGGTGACTGCGGCCTTACCGGACGCAAAATTGTCGCCGACACCTACGGCGGTTATGCGCCTCACGGCGGCGGAGCTTTTTCGGGAAAAGATCCCAGCAAGGTTGACCGTTCGGCAGCTTACATGATGCGCTATTTGGCAAAGAATATCGTTGCCTCCGGAATTGCCGACGAGTGTCTGTTGCAGGTTTCCTACGCCATCGGCAAAAAAGAACCGTTGTCGTTGTATATCGACTGCAAAGGAACCGCCAAGGTTGACGAACAAAAGATTTTGCAAAAAATTTCCGAGTTGGCGGACCTGACGCCGGCCGGCATTATCCGCCGTCTCCGACTTTGCCGTCCGATCTACGCGCCTTCTGCCGCTTATGGACATTTTGGACGTCTTCCGGGCCAAAACGGTGAATTTTCATGGGAAGAAACCGATTTAAGCAAGGAACTCGCCTCATGTTTTTAGACGACAAGCCTCAGTTCTTCGGCCGCCGTAAAGGCCGCCGCATCCGCAAGGCCAAAACCGCATTGTTGGAAACCTTTTTGCTGCAGGTAGCCCTCAATCCCCGACAACCGCTGCAATTCGGCGCCGAAGTCCGTCAAATTTGTTTGGAAATCGGTTTCGGCGACGGCGCGCATTTGGCAGGAATTGCGGCAGCCAATCCCAATACCGGTTATATCGGCGCCGAAGTTTTTCAAAACGGAGTTGCCAACCTCCTCAGTTTGCTGACCGGCATCAAAGAAGGGGCGGAAATCGGCGACGACATTAGTCTGCTGCCCGAACGCACCGACAATATCCGCGTATACGGTGACGACATTCGGCTGTTATTTCCGTTGCTGCCGGCCCGATCACTGGACAAAGTGTTTTTATTGTTTCCCGATCCGTGGCCCAAAAAACGTCACGAAAGCCGCCGTTTTGTTAATCCCGACAATTTGAAACAACTGGCGCGGATCTTAAAAAAAGGCGGAATTCTGCAAATTGCCACCGACCATCCGGTTTACAAACGCTGGGTACTGAAGCAACTGGGCCGACATCCCGACTTTCGTTGGACCGCCACATGCGGCAACGACTGGAAACGTCAACCTGCCGACTGGGTCGAAACCAAATATCAGCGCAAAGCCATCCGCGAAGGACGCCGCCCCGTCTTTTTCGAATTTGAGCGTCGATAAAAACGCGCCGTAAGAATTTTTAAGCCAGGCGCGGCTTGCAGCCGCAATAATCCTGAGAATACAGTCCAAGCTGTTTGATCAGGGTTTGCCGCCGTTCCTGCATGCCGCCTTTGCGTCCTTCCACGGCAACATAAGCGACGCCGGTTTCAGCCGAAGCTTTGGCGGCTGCCCGGTTGACCTGTTCCAAATTTTTATAGCGGGAAACCCCGAGGACGGAAGCGACGGCATCAAATCCGCCGCTTTTGGCATATTCCATCGCCCGCTTCAAACGCATATAAAAACAAATGTCACACCGCCGCCCGCGTTCGGGTTCGTTTTCCAACCCTTTGATCAGCGAACACCAGCGGAAATTATCATACTCGAGTTCAATAAACGGCACCTGCCATTGCCGGCACAAACGGCTGTTCTCTTCTTTTCTCTTTTCATATTCCGCTGCCGGAACAATATTAGGATTGTAAAAAAGCACAGAAAAATCTGTCCCTTCCCGCGCCATTTTTTCAATCACGGCACAAGAACAAGGTGCACAGCATGACAAAAGTAAAATTTTCATTTCTTTACCCCAACATTTTTGTCTTTTATAGCATAAATACTTTAAAAAGCAAGAAGCCCGGGCACACGGGCGCAGGCTTCTTACATTAAGACTTTAACGGTCAGGGGGGATCAGTCGGGTTTCTGCATCAGCTTGTCGTGGTTTGCCTGATACCAGATATCCAGCTCCCGATTGAGGTAAGCGGAATATTCCTTCGTTTCCATGACATGGTTAAAGGCGGCAAGTGCATTGTCGCTTTTAAACACGCAGATGCTGACTTTTTTCAGACATCCCTGAGCACACTCCTGATAGCTTTCGATTGCCGAAAGCATTGCTTTGGCCGATTTTTTGAAACCGAGACTTCCGCTTTTTCCGGTTCCGAGTGCGGGAACGGCGATTGACGAGAGCCCTTGTTTTTCGGCTTCTGCCAAGGCCGCGAAAGTCGCCAGTTGAACCATGTTGAAAGCTTCAGCTTCCGGCACGCCGAGCAAAGAGACGTTGATCAGTTTGACGTTTTTGTGGCCTTTGGTGGTCAGCGCGTATCCGTAAGGAAGGCGCATTTGACGGGCGGCGATCGCGTAATCAAGGAGTCCGCGATAATGACCGCCGTGAGATACGATTCCGGCAACACCGGTCAGACACATATTGTCGGCGAACTGCGGAACGACAATACCTTTGGCTCCCAGCGCAAGGATATTGCACTTCCTGATTTTTACATCAATTTCGTTCATAAGCAAAAATGATTAAGTTAATAATTGAAAATCGCACTTAATATAAGTGACTGCCACAATTTTGTCAAATATTTTTTGACAAAAAAGTTCAATCCGCTCCGAGTATCCGCAAGTTTTGACGACAGTTGCAGAAAACTCTTGATTCCTGACTCCGAACCGATCATAATCAGCGAAAACTACGAACACAAGGACCAAACAAATGAAGATTCTCGTCGGATTGAGCGGTGGTGTCGATTCCGCGGCCGCTGCTTATCTGCTAAAAAAAGCCGGACACGAAGTGATCGGCGCAACCATGTCGATCTGGGACAAAAACACCAATTTCCGCAGCAACGGCGCTGCCGATTCATGCTTCAGCCCTCACGAAGAAAAAGATATTGATTCGGCCCGTAAAATCTGCCGCGAACTTAACATTCCCTATTATGTGTTTGACTGTGCCGAAGAATACAAACGAATTGTGCTGCGCAATTTCAAAGAAGAATATACGGCCGGCAGAACGCCCAATCCCTGTGTCTGGTGCAACGCCACCATCAAATTTGACGCCCTTCCCGCCACCGCCCGCAAAGCCGGCCTGGAGTTCGAAAAATTTGCCACCGGCCACTATGCCCGTCTCGGCTACAATGCTGCCGCCGGACGTTATCAGATCAGCCGCGGCATTGATCCCAAAAAAGATCAGTCCTATTTTCTGTACCGCCTCCGTCAGGAACAACTGAGCCGCATTCTGCTGCCGTTGGGCGGTTACCAAAAATCCGAAGTTCGCGAGTTTGCCCGTTTGGCTGGGTTGGAAGTATGCGACAAGCCCGACAGTCAGGACTTTTATTCCGGCAATATCAACGACATTTTGCAAAAAGCCCCCGAACCGGGTAATTTTGTCGACAAAGAAGGCAAAATTCTGGGGCAGCATCAGGGAATTTGGAATTATACCATCGGCCAACGGCGCGGGATGGGGATCGCCGCCGAACGTCCGCTTTATGTTATCGCCATCCGCCCCGAACGTCGCGAAGTCGTCCTCGGATATGACGACGATACCCTTCGGCAAAAACTGTATTGTCAAAATCTGAGTTGGCTTTCCGTTTCAGACATTGCTTCTCCGCGGCGACTCACCGTCAAAATCCGTTCTTCGCAAACTCCGGCGGCCGCGCTCCTTACGCCAACCTCCCCCGACCGTGCGGAAATCTGTTTTGACGATTTGCAAAAGGCCGTCGCTCCCGGACAATCGGCCGTTTTCTACGATAACGATCTACTGCTGGGCGGCGGTATCATTTGCGCTTAACAGCTTGCGAAAGTCTCCGACGGTTATCAGTTGCGGCAGCAAAACATAACCGCCGTCGCCGTTATAGTATACATATAACGGAATGCTGCTGCGTCCGAATTTTGCCAGCGCCCGCGCAATTTCCGGGCTGCGGTTGGTCCAGTCGGCCTTGAACAGTTTAATCCGATGTTCTTTAACCAACCGCGCAAATTCGCGGGTTGAAAAAACGGCATTTTCATTAACCAGACAGGTAATGCACCATTTGGCGGTAAAATTGATCAAAACTTTATCACCGTTTTGCAGCGCCTGTTCCACTTTTTGCGGCTGATAAGGCTGCCATTGCGAACGGCCGGCGTCGGAATCTCCCCACAAAACCCACAACAGCCATCCGCAGGTCGCCAGCATCGGCAAGGCAAACAATTTTTTTAACACTTCCATCCATTTGCCGGGACGCGGTAAAATTCTTTGCAAAAAACGCGGATAAATACCGGCCAGAAAAAACGGCAACGCATACCCGGCACCAAGAGACAAAAACACCGGATAATAAAAATAACCCGGCCGTTCGGTCGTCAGCGCCCAACCGACGGCAGCCCCCATAAACGGCGCCGTACACGGACTGGCGATCAACACCGCCAGAAAACCGGTCATAAACGATCCCGCAGGCAAATATCTCAAACTCCAATTCACCCGGATGACATTCAAAAACATCAGTGCCAGCAGCAAAAACACAACCGCCATTACCGCAACAAAATACGGTGACTGTAACTGAAAACCCCATCCGATATCGGCACCGCGATGCCGCAGCCAGGCCAACAACGCCGCCATCAGCAAAAAGCAGGACAAAACGCCGCCGAGATATTGAAAGGCCTCGGTAACATTGCGGCGTTTGCTCTTCCGGCCGGCAATCGACATAATTTTAATGAACAAAATCGGAAAAACGCAAGGCATAAAATTGAGCACAATCCCGCCGCCGAACGCCAGCAGCAAGATACTGAGCCAGCCTTTTTCCGTTGCCGCAGGCGGCGTTTTCGGTTGGGACGCCGGCAAGAGTTGGGAACGGTAAAAAGCTTCCGACACCGGTGCAGCCCGAATCTCATCCCCCTGTGACGGCATCAGATGAGCAAACACTTCCGGAGTTAATTTAAAAATCAGACTTTCCGGTACACATTCCCCCTTGCAGGCCATCCACGAAATTTCCAGGTCGGGCATTTCCCCGGCCGCTTTTCCCAACATGGCGGTATACCATGCCGGTTTGCGGTAAACATTAAGCCCGAACCCTTCGTAAATAACGTCTTCGCCTTCGCTCCACTGTTCGGATACCAGACGATGATCATAAAGATTCCATTTAACGTCCGTCGGCAAACCGACGTCTCCCGGCTGATGAGAATAGATCTGCCAACCGTTTTGAGGTTCGATCTTCAGCCGCACTTCGATCCGGTCTTCTTTTTCAACCGCCGACACTTCAACCGAATTTCTCAACGTCTGTTTTTTTACCGCGGCGCCTGCCTCTGCGGAAAACACTGTTGCCAGTGCCGTAAGCAGGATAAAGAAGACTTTCATTTATTTTCCTTTACGATAGGGAACAATCACAAAACTGTAATAAGCGGCCACAATGACACTGAAGGCTTTCACCAGCGAAAAAACGCCCAAAACAACCCCCATTACCGGAAACCATCCCGGAAACAGACACAACACCACCAAAGCGAACAACGTTTCCGACCCCTGAGCCAAACCGCCGAGATAAAAAGGCGAATGATCAAGGTTAAGCTGCTGCTCGGCATGATTTTTGTAGGCGATGACCGAATAAGCCAGCATTGCGCAAGCCGCCGCGGCAAAACCAAACAGCATGCAAGCCGCCGCAACGCCGTTGGCCGCCGGGTTGGCCAACGCAAAAGCAAAAATGACCCCGCCGTAAAAAATATAATCCAACGTGGCATCAAGAAAGACACCGAAATCGGTCACTTTGGTCGAACGGGCAATCGCGCCGTCCAAACCGTCGGACAACCGGTTGAGCAAAATGGCAAGCAGCGCCCATCCGTACATTTCCATCGCAATAAAGTTAACGGCGAAAATTCCGATGACAAAACCGGTCCAGCTGACAACGTTGGCAGAAATGCCGATCTGCCCGAGATAAGTTCCGGCGACGTTGATTTTATTATACGCCTGTGCATAGATTTTTTGCGAAAGCCGGCTTATATACAGACAAGTATCTTTCACCCGGATGCGGGACCAAATATCTTGTACTTTTTTCTTGAGAATTTCAAAATATTCTTTCATAATAAGCTGCCTTTCCAAACAAACGGTTTCTAATAAGAACGAGATAGCACAAAAAGGTGAAATAATTACTAATTTCAGGTGTAAAACATATGCGCATTTTTAAATATATTTCAATATTTTTTCTGGCGGCAGCCGCCATTTTCTATATTTGGCACGAACCGGCTCCCTATCAGATCATGAGCGGCCAAACGATGGGAACTTACTACAGTGTAAAAGTAAAAACCGGACGCGAAAACAAACTGTTGCATAAAAATATCAAAGAAGAGCTTGAAGCTGTCAACGCCGAAATGTCGGTTTTTGACAACAATTCCGAAATTTCGCGGATTAACCGCGAACCGGCAGACAAATGGATTGAGCTTTCGCCGCCGATGCAAAAGGTTCTTCAAAATGCCTACACCATTTACAGTCAGAGCAACGGCGCCTTCGATCCGACGGTCGGCCGGTTGGTCGATTTGTGGGGCTTCGGGACCATTCGTCCTAAAAAAGCGCCTTCCGAAGAAGACATCCGCGAGGTTTTGAAAACCTCCGGTTTTAATAAAATCCGCTTTACCCACGATTTTGACAAGATCAAAAAAGAACACGAAGAAACAATGATCAACCTGTCGGCAATTGCCAAAGGATACGGTGTTGACCGGGTTGCCGAACTGTTGGAAAAACTGGGTTATCACGATTATGTGGTGGAAATCGGCGGCGAAGTCCGTGCCGGCGGCCGCAAATCCGATCAGGTGGACGGCTGGAACGTCGGCATCATCCGCCCCGAAAACGATTATACCGAAAACGCCTATGTCATTACCCTCAAAAACCAGGCCGTGGCCACTTCCGGCGATTATCGCAATTTCATTTACGTCGATGACAAAAAATACTCTCATACCATCTCCCCCAAAAACGGCTATCCGGTCGAAAACAACCTTATCTCCGCGACTGTCTTTCATTCCAGCTGCATGATTGCCGACGGTATGACGACGGCGATGATGGCCATGGGCGAAAAAGCGGCGTTGGACTATGCCAACCGTTATAACGTCGCCGCCGTTTTGTTTGTTCGCGGTGAAGACAACACCGTCAAACCGTTGTTGTCGGAAAGAGCCAAAAGACTGGTCGGGCGGAAATAGCCATGGAAAACATTACCCGCTGCGGCATCGTTACGGCTGTCAATCCCGGTTCGGTCACCGTCACTTTCATTCGCAACGAAGCCTGCAGCGGCTGTGCGGCAAAAAATGCCTGCGGTTTAAGCGGCGGCCGCCCGCTCAGCGTCGAAGTCAAAACCGATACGCCGCAAAATTATCGGACCGGCCAAAACATCACTCTCGAAATTTCGGTCGAAAACGCGCTGACGGCGGCCCTTTGGGCATATGTCCTGCCCTTGTTTTTGATGTTGTCGGTCCTGGCCGCATTTCTCACCTTCGGCGGCAGCGAAACGGCGGCGGCAACCGCAACTCTTGCCGTATTGCCGCTCTATTACGCCCTTTTGTATCTGTTCCGCCGTCATTTTAAGCCGCGAATAAAAATTAAATTGCGATAACTGAAAAAAAACATTTTGCATCCCCCGAATTTGTGCTATGAATAAGGCATTGTAAACGAAAGCAAGAGACTGATTGATGAGTGAAGTTATTGTAGCCAACATTATCGTTTTATCGTCAATTGCCGTCGCCGCGGCAATCATATTGTATTTTGCAGCCCAAAAATTTAAGACCGAAAGCAATCCGGTCGCCGACGAAATTGCAGCAATGCTGCCGCAAGCCAACTGCGGTGCCTGCGGCAAAGCGGGCTGTCAGGATTTCGCTAACGCCTGCGCCGCTGCCGACGCCGAATCTTTCGCCCGCCTTTACTGTCCGGTCGGCGGTGCCAAAGTGATGAACACTGTTGCCGCACGGCTCGGCTATTCTTCCGCCGAACATGAACCGACGGTTGCGGTTTTGCATTGCAACGGCACTTGCGAAAACGCTCCCGACAAAGTCGAATACATCGGCCTCCAGAGCTGCCGGCTTGCCAATCGCGCCTTTGTCGGCAAAACCGGCTGTCCCGACGGCTGTCTGCGTCTGGGTGACTGCGTTCGCAACTGCCCCTTCGGCGCCATTGAAATGAATCCGCAAACCGGACTGCCGGAAGTCAACCCCGACAAATGCACCTCCTGCGGGGCCTGTGTACGCATTTGTCCGCGCGGATTGTACGAAATCAGGCCGCGCGGCAAAAACGGCGTTCGCGTATACGTCGCCTGCAGCAATCGCCAAAAAGGCGCTCTGGCCCGCAAAAACTGCAAGGCCGCCTGCATTGCCTGTATGAAATGCACAAAAATCTGCCCGGAAGTCAAGGTAGAAAACAATCTCTCCCATATTCCCGCCACTGTCTCGGCCGAAACATACGGGGCTGAACTGGCGGCCAACTGCCCGACCGGCGCGATCATTTATACCGGAGTGAAAAATGAGCAAGATTAAAACCTTTTCAGTCGGCGGTATTCATCCCGACAAATACAAAATAACCTCCGACCTTCCGATCAGGGACGCCGGCATTCCCGATATGCTGTATGTTCCGGTCAAACAACATATCGGCGCACCGGCAAAAATCCTGGTCAAAAAAGGCGACCGGGTCAAAGTCGGTACGTTGCTCGCCGATGCCGACGGCATTGTTTCCGCCGACGTTCATGCACCTGCCTCCGGCGAAGTGGTCAAAATTGAAGAGATTGTCGGCGAAGTCGGTTACCTCGAACAGATGATCACCATCAAAACCGACGGCGACGAGTGGGAAGAAAGTATTGACCGCAGTCTTGACATCGTCCGCGAAATTACCGCCTCTCCGGAACAAATCGTCGCGACCATCCGCGCCGCCGGCATTGTCGGCATGGGCGGCGCCGGCTATCCGACGCCGATTAAGGCAACCGTACCCGCCGGCAAAAAAATCGATTGCATCATTTTGAACGGTATCGAATGCGAGCCTTACCTGACCGCCGATGACCGCCTGATGCAGGAAAAGGCCGAACAAATCATCATCGGCGCCAAAATTCTCAACAAAGCGCTGGGAATCCAAAAAGCGATTATTGCCATTGACGAAAACAAACCGCACGCAATCGAAACCATGCGCAAATTGACCCGAAGCTATGTCGGCGTCAACGTGGCCGTCTGCGCCACCAAATACCCTCAGGGCTCGGAAAAACAATTGATTGCCGCCGTCACCGGCCGCGAAGTGCCACCCGGATGCCTGCCGGTCGACGTCAACTGCGTGGTGCAAAACGTCGGTACCGTCTACGCGGTTTATGAAGCAGTTCAGAAACACAAGCCGTTGTTTGAACGTATTGTGACCGTCAGCGGCGACGACGTTAAAAACCCCGGCAACTACCGGGTCAGAATCGGTACCCCCGCTTCTTATCTGATTGAGCAGGTCCAACCGTCGGAAACACCGGGCAAAATCATTTTCGGCGGTCCGATGATGGGAACCGCGGCAACCAATTTGGCGGCGCCGGTTACCAAAACCACATCCGGAATTTTGCTGTTGAAAACAGCTTCGGTTCTTGATCCCGAACAAACCGCCTGCATCCGCTGCGGCCGCTGCATCGAAGTTTGTCCGCAAGGATTGCAGCCGTTTGCCATTACCGGATATGTCCGCCGCGGCGAATATCAGGAAGCCAAAAAGATTCATGTTCTCGATTGCATGGAGTGCGGCAGCTGTTCATACACCTGCCCGGCAAGAATTCCGCTTACCGACTACTGCAAACTGGCCAAATACGAAATACGCAAAAAGAAATAGGACCACACCGACGATGCTTAAAATTTCGACTGCCCCTCACTTTTATTCTTCCACCGACACCCGTTCAATCATGCGGGATGTGATCATTGCCCTGCTTCCGGCCGGTGCGGTTGCGATCGCCCTTTTCGGCATCGCTGCCTTAACCACGCTTGTGACCGCCGTTGCCGGATGCGTGTTTTTTGAATATGCAAGCGCCAAATGGTGGTTTAAGCAGGCGCCTGCCACCCGCGACCTTTCGGCCGTTGTCACCGGTATTTTGCTGGCTTATAACCTCCCCTGCAATATGCCGGTATGGATGACCCTGATCGGTTGCTTTGTCGCAATCGTCATCACCAAAACCGCTTTCGGCGGCATCGGCAAAAACCTTTTCAATCCGGCGCTGGTCGGACGGGTTTTTCTGTTCATTTCCTTTCCGGTGCAGATGACGACCTGGGTTCGTCCGCACCTGTTTGACTTTATGAACACCGACGTCACCACCTCGGCCACCACTCTGAATATCCTCAAACATGTCGACGCTGCCAGTTCCGCGACGCAACTGACCGCAAAATTGGACAAGCTTCCCGATTATCTGGAAATGTTTCTCGGTTACACCGGCGGTTCAATGGGCGAAGTTTCGGCGCTGGCGCTTTTGCTGGGTTTCCTCTACCTGTTATACCGCAAAGTCGTTTCCTGGCATATTCCGTTTTATTACCTCGGCACTTTCTTTATCCTTACCGGCATCTGCTGGCTGACCACGTCCTCGCCGGCCGTTGAACCGATAACCCATCTTTTGTCGGGCGGCCTGCTGCTGGGGGCGTTTTTTATGGCAACCGATTATACCACTTCGCCGATGAGTGAGAACGGCAAAATCATTTTTGCCGTCGGCTGCGGTGTTCTCACCTTTGTGATCCGCCGATACAGCTCCTATCCCGAAGGCGTTTCGTTTGCCATTCTGATTATGAACGCTTTCGTCCCTTTGATTGACAAATATGCACACCCCCGCATTTTCGGAACCGGGAGAAAATAAATGAAACCGATAAAATCTACCCTTTTCAACATGATATTTTCATTGCTGGCCGTTGCGGCCGTATCGGCTTTCACCCTCGGGTATGTTTACCAAATCACCAAAGAGCCGATTGCCGAAGCCAAAAACCGCAAAACTCTGGACGCCATCCGCGAAGTGGTCGGCTCATTCGATAACGATCCTTTTGCCGAAAAAACCACCATTACAACACCCGACGGCAAATATAAGCTTCAGCTTTATCCGGCACGCGAAAACGGAACCATTACGGCAGTTGCCATCGAAACATTTTCAGACGGCGGTTTTGGCGGCAAAGTGGAATTGATTATCGGTATGCTGATGGACGGAACCGTCACTGGATATAAAGTTATTGAGCAAAAAGAAACCCCCGGACTGGGTTCCAAAATTGCGGAGAAAAAATTTGCCGGTCAGTTTGTCGGCCTCAATGCCTATCAGGATCAGTTTAAGCTGCAGAAAGACGGCGGAGAAATCGACGCCGTTACCGGCGCAACCATCAGTTCGCGCGCCGTTATTGATGCCGTGCAAAAAGCCGTGCAGACTTACAAAAAGTTTAACGCAGGAGCAACCGGATATGAAGAATAGCACCAGCATTTCCAACCTTACCCGCGGCATTGTTCGCGACAACCCCGTTTTTGTCATGATGTTGGGCATGTGCCCCACTCTCGGCGTAACCACCTCCTTGGAAAACGCATTCGGCATGGGAATTGCCACCGCTTTTACCCTGCTCTTGTCCAACAGCTTTATCTCGCTGGTCAAAAACTTTATCCCTTCAATGGTGCGGATTCCCTGTTATATTGTCCTGATCGCTTCCATCGTTACCGTCATTGACATGATGATGGCGGCCTACTATCCGGCGCTGCATGCCAAACTGGGCATTTACATTCCGCTGATCGTGGTCAACTGCATCATTTTGGGACGAGCGGAAGCCTTTGCCTCCAAAAACAACATTGTGCAATCGTTTCTGGATGCTATGGGTATGGGAATCGGATTTACGGCGGCTCTTTGTCTGCTGGGATCGGTACGCGAAATCCTCGGCGCCGGCAGTTTGCTGGGGCATAATTTTATCGGCGAAGAAGGTTATCCGCTTTTGTTATTCATCATGCCGCCTGGCGCTTTTTTGGCGTTGGCGGGTTTGATTATGGCATTTAACCGTTTACGGGGAGTAAACCGATGAGCATTACCATGATTTTCGTTTCGGCCGTCTTGGTCAATAATATTGTTTTATCCCAGTTCTTGGGCATTTGTCCGTTTCTCGGCGTTTCTAAAAAAATATCCACCGCCTTCGGAATGGGACTGGCAGTGATGTTTGTAATGACGATCTCGTCGGTTGCCACATATCTGATCTATTACCGGTTGCTGGTACCGCATCAACTGGAGTTTATGAATACGGTCGTTTTTATTCTGGTGATTGCCGCGTTGGTCCAAATGGTGGAAATCGTCATTAAAAAAGTTTCCCCCCTCTTATATCAGGCTTTAGGTATCTTTCTGCCGTTGATCACCACCAACTGTGCGGTTCTCGGCGTTGCAATTTTGGCGGTCCAGAAAGAATTTTCGCTGTCGCACTCGGTCTGTTTCGGGTTGGCGAACGCGATCGGCTTCACTCTGGCAATCGTTCTGATGGCAGGACTGCGGGAACGCATCAACCAAAATCAGGATGCTTTGCCGCGGGGCATGCGCGGCGCACCGATTGTTCTGATCACGGCAGCGTTGCTTTCAATGGCGTTTATGGGCTTTTCGGGAATTGGCAATTAAAGTTTTCCCTTTACTGCCCAAAACTCCTTTTGTCCCCCCGACCTTTATAACGATAAAATATCGAAAAACATAACCAGCGACCGCAGTTCTCCGGCCGATTCGGTTCATACGCGCATCTGCCATCCGCCTTATTGTGATCTTGACCCACCCCGGAGATTGACTTTATATGCCAAATCATTTATATTGCTTTCCTGAAATTGATTATTTATTCACTTATTAAACGATTTGCGTATGAAAAAAATTGGAATTTTAGGCGGAATGTCATGGCCTTCGACCATTGAGTATTACCGTATCATTAACCAGCGTATCAACGAAGCCCTCGGCGGAAATCACTCGGCTCAGATCATCCTTTACAGCGTCGATTTCGCCGCCGTCGAAAAGATGCAAAAAGCCGGCCGCTGGGAAGAACTGGGTTCAATGCTGGCTTTGCTGGCCAAACGGTTTTTGCCGGAAGCCGACGTTTTGGTCATTGCGACCAACACCATGCACAAAGTTGCCGAACAGATCGAACAAGTCAGCGGCAAAAAAGTATTGCATATCGGTGATGTGACCGCCCGCGCTGTCAAACGCGAACAGTTGACCAAGGTCGGTTTGCTCGGGACCCGTTTCACCATGCAAGAGAACTTCTACAAGGACCGTCTCCGCAATTACGAAATTGAGGTTGCCGTCCCCGAACTGACAGAGATCAACCAGGTTGACGGCATCATCTACGATGAACTGGTCAAGGGCGTCATTTCCGTCGAAGCCAAAAACAAACTGGAAAACATCATCCGGCGGTTGGTCGAAGAAAAAGGATGCCAGGGCATCATTCTCGGCTGTACCGAACTGCCGTTGCTGTTCGACGAAGATCAGGAAAAATGCTGTGGCGTACCGTTATTCAACACCACGAATCTCCACGCTGCCGCAGCGGCTGATTATGCTCTGCTGCAGTCTGTGTAATTTTTCCTTTATTTCACAACTTTTAAAACGGCTTGTTTCCGAGTGGGAACAAGCTGTTTTTTACAATCACATTTAAAAAAACAAAAAGCCCCGGAATCTCCGGGGCTTTTTTTCAAAGCGGTTTACTTTCCGAAACCGAACCAGTCCTTCAGACCGGACTTTTCCTTGACGCTGTCAACAACCGAATTCAGGCTTTCTTCGGCGGCACCTTTCAAATCGGCCAGCTTGCTGCTTAAAACCGTATCATACGCGGTATTAAAGATCTTCTGCAAAACTACCGATAACGTGTCTGCAATGCTGGCACCGTTGTTATTTTTTTCTTTGCCGATATCCTGCATCTTGATTTCGGGCAACGGAACCGAAGCCGAAGCGGCGTGACCGGCCAACGAAGCAGCGACATTGATGCTGCCCCCGGCAACCTTCAAACGGTTAACAACCACTTTTTTGCCCTCTCCTGCTTTGCTTTCCGCTTTTGCATCTTTTTCGACCTTTTCCGCGGCCGCTTTCTGATCGGCTTTGGCGGTATTTTTCTTAATGTTCTCCATCAACTGGGAAATATTATTCTGGGTTACCGAAAGCAGTTCATAGGTAATTTCCGGCTTTTCGACTTCTACGTTTTCAATCACGATAGTCTTGTCCAGCAATGATTTGAGATTAACCTTAACCGCAACCCGTCCGACACTCATAATATTCGGCTGACTGTAATTCTGCGGATTGGCCACCGTCAGTTTTTTTACTTCAACCTCACCGTTAAAAATATCGAGACGGAAACCGCCCAAATTGACCTCGGTCCCGGTTACCTGACTTCCGTATTTGTGAACGACGGTCTTAACGATATCTTCTGCCGACGGCGTCATAAAATAGGCTGCAACACCGGCTGCCGCCAAAATCAACAAAACGATCATAAGTTTTTTCATCTAAAGTTCCTCGTTTTTATGTTAGTCTATCGTATTTTGTTATAAAAAAGTTTCATCATTTTGACAACCGATAATTCATCTTTAACGACAACAGATATAAAATTTTATTCTTTATCGACGTTTTTTCTTCCCAAATAAAATTTTTATCCGCTGCTGTAAAAAAAATGTTGCAAAAAAAAATATTGCGGTTTATAGTCCGCTCATATGAATTATGGGTGCGTAGCTCAGCTGGCAGAGCAACTGACTCTTAATCAGTGGGTCTGGGGTTCGAACCCCCACGCGCCTACCATAATCCGAAAGCCTGCTTTACAGCAGGCTTTTTTCATAAGAAAACTTTTACCCTTCCGACAAGCTTTCTGCTCAGAAGTCTCTTCCCGAAATCAAATTCCCTTTGGCACACCCTGAAACATCTTCAAAGCGACATATTTTATTCCATACCGCAGCGGCAGCTTCCGGCGTATACGGCCGATAAACAAAATCTGCCCGATAAAATGCCGCCGACACCGCACCCGCTTCGGCAGCAAAACATAACGGACGACCGGCAAGAAGAACGGTTTGGCAATCTTTCGACAAGGCCATATATTCTTTTCCGTTGTGACGCAGCTTAAGCCATTTTTCACCTTTGGGACAGCTCTTGCAGGGGTTGGCGCGAATACAAACCGCGCTGGTAAACAACGGTGCATCCTGATAAACCGGCATCACAACCGGCAACGACGCCGTTTCCGCTATTTTTTTCATATTCTCAATGCTGTCCTCAACCGACAGGGTCACCCGCGAGGCGCCGATCTCTTTCGCCGCTTCAACCGCCTGAGTGTTCAACATATAAAGACTGGTATCAAAACTCAGGTCGATGCCTTTGTCCGGCAGCATCTCCAGCCCCCACCAGTTACCGATTTCCCACTTTTTATAACCGCCAGCAAGCAGGCGCCTGACCGTTTCGGCAAATTGCAGCGGCGAGCGTGACAAAGCCGGCAGCGCCAGCCGCAACTTGTTTTTCGGCAACCGATTCAAACATTCGCTTTCGAAACCGGGTTTCAAAATACATACAATTTCATCGACCTGCTTCAGATCGATTTTAGCCAGACAATTCGGGTTGTCTGTCCGTATAATCCAACGCGCGGGTTCTGTTGTTGCTGCCGGTACTCCGGTAACCGGCAAGGTCGAAACGGCCGTTTGCGGAACAATTTTCGCATAGAGTTCACGTCGCAGCTCGTTTAATTTTGATAACGGCACAAAACGTTCTTGCGGATTACGAACTTCTATTTTTTGTAAACTCAATCGGGTATCGCCGGTTTTGGCAAACGCCGCTTCTACGGCACTCTTTACCTTTTCCGGATCGTTGGCAGCCGCAAATTCTCCCTCTGCCGAGGCCGTAAAACCGTTTGCCGACGCTGTGATTTTTTCGGCTTCGACTGTTACCGAAACGTCAATCGGACAACGCTGCCTGAACTCGCCCGGTTTCGGTTTTTTATAATCATAGGCTCCCTTAACCCGGCTTGACGAAGCCAAATAAACTTTCATCCCTTTTTCCAGACGCGGCGTTTGCGGAGGCAAAAAGATCATTACTTCTTCGCCGGCCTTGGCTTCAAAAACGCTTTTCCCCTTAACCTGCATTGACTGCAACGAAAAACCGAACGGTTTTTCCTCTCCCGGCACATCAATCTGAATCCCGTCATGACGGGCAATGTCATGGCGAATATGCAAAATCATCCGCCCTTTCAAAATCTGTTCAATATGACCGGCCGACAAACCCCGATGTCCGACGAAATCGGGTTCCACCACCGTTTTGTCTTTGCCGCGCAAATGAAACGACGACCACGGCCGCGAAAAAATCTGCTTAATGTTTTCTTCCCTTTCGCCGTCACATCCCCGACCGTCCAAAATCCGCCGGTAATAGTCCGTAACCGCCGCCACATACAAAGCGTTTTTCTTACGCCCTTCAATCTTCAGCGAAGTCACCGGCATTTGCAAAATATCTTCTTTCAGCGCCATGTCTTTCATTGAAAAATAATGTCGGCTACCGCTTTCCCCCTCAAATTCCGAACGGCAGGGATACAAACATTTGCCGCGATTGGCGCTGCGGCCGCATTCCAGCGACGAAAACAAACACATTCCGCTGTAAGAATAACATAAGGCTCCGTGGATAAAAGCTTCCGTTTCCAACCCCGGGATGGAAGCGATGTCCTTAATTTCCGCCAAACTGAGTTCCCGTGCCAAAACAACCCGCGAAAAACCGAGTTTCTGCAGCGCCAGCGCTCCCTGTTTATTATGAACCGCCATTTGGGTGCTGGCATGCAATTCCAACTCGGGATATTTTTCCCGAATAACTCGTGCCACGCCCAAATCCTGCAAAATCACGGCATCAATCCGGCAACGCGAACAAATATCCAAACTGTTCAAAAGCTGAGGCAATTCGGCTTCCGTAACCAAGGTATTGACCGCCGCATAAACTTTTTTTCCCCGGCTATGGGCAAATCCGACAAACTCGTCCAACGCCTCTTCGTCAAAATTAGTTGCCGTCGCCCGGGCCGAAAAATGTTTCAGTCCGAGGTAAACGGCATCGGCGCCGTAATATAAAGCGGCATACCCGGCTTCCGGATCGCCGGCCGGTGACAAAAGTTCCTTTTTCATTTTTCCCATTCCTATCGCAGCTGACTTTTATACAAAGAAGCATAAACTCCGTTTTCTTTTTCCAAAAGTTCCTGATGAGTTCCGCTTTCTACAATTTCGCCGTAATTCACCACCACAATCCGATCGGCATTCCGCACCGTTGACAAGCGGTGAGCGACAATAAACACGGTACGGTCTTTCATCAGATTGTCAATAGCCTTCTGTACCACAGCTTCCGACTTGTTGTCCAACGCCGAGGTCGCTTCGTCCAAAATAACGATCGGCGCGTTTTTCAAAAAGGCACGCGCAATCGCAATCCGCTGTTTTTGTCCGCCGGAAAGCAAAACGCCTCGTTCGCCGATCCGGGTATCCAACCCCAAATCGAGACCGCCGACAAATTCTTCCAGACAAGCGTCGCGAACCGCAGCGTCCAACTCCTGTTTGGTAGCATTTTCTTTTCCCAACAGAATATTATCGCGAATGGTCCCGTCAAACAAAAAATTATCCTGAAAAACCACCGCAATTTTGTCTCGCAGCGAATCAAGCGAAAAACGCCGGATATCGGTGCCGTCAATTGTCACTTGCCCCGAATTGACGTCATAAAAACGCGGCAGCAGATTGACCAACGTTGTTTTACCGCCGCCGGAATTGCCGACAAAAGCCACGGTCTGTCCAACCGCAATTTTCAAATTGACGTGTTTCAAAACCGGATGACCGGGTTTATACCCGAAACAAACATCCCGGTATTCTATACAATCACCGACTGTCGTCAGCTCCTGCGCTTCCGGATTGCTCCGGATCAACGGTACCCGTCCCAAATTTCTGAAGACGCGTTCCATCGCCATCAGCGCCATTTGCACGTTATTGTAATTGTTGCCGATCGACTTAATCGGATTGTAGAGCATGATCAGCGCCGTAATAAAAGAAACGAAGTTTCCGGCGCTGATTTGCTGGTGAACGATCAAATAACTCCCGGTCCAAATCACCGCGGCAATACCCAGCGACACAATAAAATGCATCAGCGGCGACATCATTCCCGTCCGCTGAATCATTTTGATCCCAAGCTTAAACACCGACCGCAGCGTTTCGCGAAAACGGGCGCTCTGATACTTGTAAAGATTGTACGAAGCAATAATCCGGTTGCCGTTATAAGTCTCGTTATAATGGCTCATCACCGCCGCGCCGGAAAAAATAGTTTTGTCCATCACCGACTTAATCCGGCGTCGCACCGTCGTCAGCGGATACAAAGCGCCAAACAGCACCACCACCGCAATCAGCGCCAACTGCCACGAATTGTAAAAAAGCACAAAAATCAGCGATACCGAAGAAAAAACCCGGGTTGTAAACAATTTCAAATTAGAAAGCAGCCCGTTGCATGCTATGTCAACGTCGGTATTGTAGCTGATCATCACCTGACCCGAGGTCGTCGTATCAAAAAAAGTGGCTTCGTTGGCCATCAAACGGTCAAACAAGTCCATTTTAACATCGTTGGCAATTTTGCGCCCGACCCACGTATTCAGATAAGTTGCGGCATAATTGAGCAGACTTTGCAAACAACTGAATATAATGATCAAAATCGGAATATAATTGGTGGCGTTGGTGTTTTTCTCCACCATAACCACATCCATATAAGGCTTCAGCGACCAGGCAATAACCGCATCCATCGATCCGATCGGGATCGTTATCAAAACCGAAAGCAATGCCCGCCACCAATAAGGTTTGATATACGGGAAAATTTTTCGATAATTTTGAATAACGTACAGGGAGTCTATTTTTTCTTTTAATTTTTTTAACATGTTACAACATACACAGTTACATTTTGGGGGCATTATATTCGTTTTTTCTCCAAAAGCCAACAATTTTATACAATTTTTCCTTCACGAGCGGCAAAGTTCCAGCTCACGCCGCAGTTTATCCAGCCTTCCGAGCCATTCCCAAAAACGCGGTGCCTGTTCATAGCTGACTTTCTCCAACTCCAAAGCCACTTCTTGGCCCGCCGGCGGATAAACGTAACAAACGTTACAATTTGCCGGCGCGCATGAGCTTAAGCAGATCATTACGGCCGGCATTAGGCCGGCTCTGAATAAGCGCTTTTTTCTTTTCCACATATTTGATCACCTCTATTTGTTTCTCCACCACCTGCACCTTTGCCCGGCTTTCGCCAACTTTCAGTCCCGTTTCATAAAAGGCAAAACAAAGGGCGGCCGCCGTTACCAGCGTCACCACCCAACGCACCAAGGAATTTACCATACCACAAACCCGGTCAGCGCCGCTCCCCACAGCCATTCTCCCAGATTCCACGCCGTTTTGCCGCCTTTTCTGAGTAGCCGCCGGTCAATTGCTTCTCCAAACAAATAACACAACGGCATTAAAGCGCCGCAAAGCATCACCGGGATTGACCTCACGGCCAGCCCGATAAAAAAACTCCACATCAACCCGCGCAACCCCAAAGCGGCAAATCCCCACAACCGCGGATATTCCGACAAACGCACAACTTTACCGTGCAGTGTTATCCGGACCGAATTGACGATTTCATCAATCTGCGGCACTTCCGCCTGCGACGGCGCTGTCCCGAACAAAGCGCCGATATAGGTTCCCCATCCGAATTGCTGTCCCACATAGGCGGCAACAAATACGCAAACCGTCGTTTCGATATCGCGGGCAAACAAAGCCAAAAAAAGCGGAAACAACAGTTTGTTTCCGCCAAAATCAAACAATCCGCCGCGCACCCGGTTAAGCAATGCCCCGGCGGCCATCCACAAAAGTCTTATCATTTTCATCCTTTCCGTCAAAAATTATAACAAAGCCAGCCCCGCCAGCCCGAAACGCCAGGCACATACGGCGCCTACCGCCAGTACGCCCCACAACAGCCAATATATCCGCCGATGCCGCAGCGCCAGCCGGATCAGCCATTTCCAAAATCGGTACCGGCAATTTTCATGTTCTTTCATTGTCCACCTTTCACCAACAAAAAAATCCCCTTGCGGGGAAATATTAAAACTTGTCAAAATCACCCGGTTTTTGACCGGTTTTGTAAAGCCGCATCCGCAACAAACGGCAGAATGCGGCTTTTGCTTTTTCCAAAATAATAATATCGACGGTTGATCGTTAAACCGCCACTTCTTACTTCTGCTTCTCCAAGCCCAGCTTTTTCAGAGTATCCTTATATTCTTTCAGCTCTTTTTTACTCATCGCCGTTTCCTCTTGGGAAACCAAAACAGCCCAAGAATCAGAGCTTATCTGACACAATTCCGGGTTGGCATCATAACGTTGCTCGATAATATCGATTTCACCTTCCCTCCTCTTTCCTCTGATTTTATATTCCACATAACGCCGATACGGTTCAGCGTTAAAACTGTCAAATCCTTCAAGTTTCTTACATTCATACAAGATCCGGTCCGTTTCAACTTTAATTAGATGACATCTCTGAGACAACACTTTTTGTTCCAAATCATAAATACCGGTTGCCGTTAATTGCTTACTATGAGTACTTCTTGACAGAGCATCCAACTTCCGCTTAAAAACCGGGTTAACCTTATCCCAGCCTTCTTCCGCATCCGGATAAACCCATATCGTTTTGTCCTCCATCTTTTCCGTCTTTCCGCACGCCGACGATTCCGACTTTCCGTAATAATACATATTCACCTTCGTTCGCGGTGAAGACAATTCGACTCCGATCCGGCACTTCCCGTCCGCGCCTTTCCCGACCGAATACAAATAAACGTCAAAATCAGGATCGCGATCCTTTTCCCGATCCCAAAGCGGGCACAAGTCACACTGCTCTTCTTCCCTCCCCCGGCAGCTGTCTGCCCGTTCATTGGAACATTTATAATGCAAATGGCTGTCATTGTCCGCCGCTAACTTACAACGCGCAAAAAAAACCCAATCGCTCGTGATTCGCAGCATCCCGTTCTCATACAAATAATACGGCAGCGTCCCGTTCAGGTAAAAAGGGTGATGAAAAACCGGGTTCTTGAAATAAGCCCCCAGTTCCAACGGCGCTTTGGCTTTCGCTGCAACCGGCATGCTCCATATTGACAACGCCGAAAATAAACAAAATACCCCCACTTTCAACATCAGTTTCTTCATCACCCTTCTCCTCCTCATTCAGACAAATACTTTACCAACTCTGCTGATATAATATTTGTTCTGCCGGAGTTCGCAACCTTTTTTTGATTTCTGCCGCTTCCTTCAGTTTTTCGGCAACCATTATATTACGCCGGTTGCCGACACCGTTGCGTCTCGACTGCAACGCCATCTCTTCAAAATCACCGCGTGCAAGAGCATCAAAAAATCGCGGATAACCGACGTTTTTTCCATTCTTCATATACACCGGCATCATTTTGTTGGGCCCCAGATTATAAACCATATCAAACAGCGCCAGCTGAGCCGCTTCCGGTTGTTGAAAGAAATCAAAATCCGGCGGCAAAACGCCTTCTCTTTTCAGCCCTTCCACCTTTTTCAGCCAACTGTTCATCAATGCGCGTGCCTTCGGATAATATTCTTTGGCCAAAATCTCCCGTGGAATTTCAATTTCCGCAACACCCTTATAATGGTCGGCAAGAACATCAAAGCTCTCACCCTCTTTTTCCATCTCCTGGCGTTTGGCAACCATCCTGCCATAAGCCGCCTTAATTGTTTCGATAGAATAATAAGGGGAAAACACTTTTACAAATTCATCATAGTCGTTAACATTGTGTCCGACACCTACGGTTATAATCTTTCGCGGATCAAGATACGGAAACTCCTTGTTCCCCTCCTGATCCATCGTTTCGTCAAACGCATCCTCAATCAGCATCCTCAGCTTTTCCTCAACCGTTTTTTTCTGCGGCGGCGTCACATAGGGATCCACAAATTTTTCTGCCGCTGGCGCCACGCGGTAACGATACGGCTTTTGAAAAACATGCGACATGTTGGGTTTAACAACGGCTTCAGGCGTCATCGGCAGTTGATTATGCCCACGAAAGACCGAATTGTCCTCCTGGTAAGAATCATAAATCCCGTAATTTTCGGGATGCCAGAATCCTCCGGCACCGCTTTCGCGCCATTCATCCGGACGGAAGCTGCGTCCCCGTATGTCCATCACTTCAAAATCAGGACGCTGATACCCCGCTTTATACCACTCCGGTATTTCCGTTTGGGTGGTCCGATTTAACTTTGTCTGTCCAAACCGCGGATGAAACAAGGTTTTCTCCGCCTCGTACGGGCCGGGAATTTCCTCCATCTCTTCCGTATCGTCATTATAACGTGCATAATACATGCGTCCGTCAAAACCGCGGATCGGCAAACGCCCTTCCATCCGCGCTTCCAACTCCTCGCGCAAACTCAAATTTCCGTTTTTATCCATTAAATTCTCCTCAATCTATATCGTTGTAAAATAAGTGATTCCCCACTTCATAGCACGGACTTTTGTGAGCGGTCCACTTGGGGCGAACCGCTTTGGTATGATAAAAAGTGGCATTGTTGGTAAAATCCACCAACAAACCGCCGATGGCCCGCGCTGCCAAATGCAGACACTCGGCAAACAACGGATCACTTTCGTCAACCTTCTGCAAAAGCCGATAATTCGGATCTTTCTCGTTCCAGCACGAAAACTGACGCGGTTTCAGGCAAGTCTCGGCAATTCCCGGAATTTTCACCCCATATTCGGTCCGATAGCCGGTAAACCACTTCCGGGCATTAAACCGGTTGATAATCACCAGCGCCACCGCTTCCATGCCTTCTGCACCCTCGCCCCGTGCTTCGCCGTAAATCGTTTTGGCCATAATCTCAACATCTCTGTTACTCATCCTTGCGTTTCCTCCGATTCTTATCCGCCAGCATCAAATCCAGTTTGACCTTCAATTCGGTCAAAAGTTCGTTTTGTTTGTTTATCAGCAAAATCAAGCCTTCCACCCGTCCGTCATAACTGTCCTGCCTTTTTTCCAACCCGTCCAACTTGGTTTCCTGTCGGGCTTTCCACTCTCCCAGGCGGACAAAATTATACAACACGCCCAAAAGCGCCGAGCTGCCGCTGATTAATCCCCAATCCATTTTCTCCTCCATCAAAAAAGGGAGCCTCAGGCCCCCTTCCATTCTTCAAAAGTTTTGACTTCCAGTTCCGGAAATTCTTTGGCTTTTGTAATATCGCGCAAATACTGTCGATACCGCAGATACTGTTCCCGTTCTTCGACGGTAACCGGATAATCTTCCAACATCACCTTATCGGTACCCAGCAGCAGCATATCGCGTTTAAGCCGGATTTCGGCACATTGTCGCTCTCTTTTCTCTTCCTCGCTCAATACCGGTTCCGGTTCTTGCTCGGGAAAATTTTCTACCACCCATTTTTCGCCGTCAAAGCAACAACTCTGCCGCACCGGATCAAATGCCGGCGGTTCCGCAGGCGTGGCACTTGCAGGAAACAGCCATTTGCCCGGCTCCAACGGATTAGGCTGCACTTCCTCACTCCCCAAATATTCACCTTTTTGATTGTAATTATATGCTAACATATGGTTTCTCCCTAATATTTAATTAAAAAGTTCAACGCATGGTTGCGCGGTGTCACATGCGATGAACTGCCGTAAATCGAAGACGACGCCGACGCTTTCATCGTATAGACGGTCTTGACATTTGCCGTACTGGCGTTGGCAAAGGTTAGGGCCGACTCCGAACCGTTGGAAGAAAAGCACCCGCTGTTAGAGGCATTAAACCACCCGGTATTTGTAGCAAACCACCCGGTAATCTCCGGCAAACCTTCGCCTTGCCGTTTTCCGACTTCTTTCGAAGTTCCCGACAAATAACCGCGAATAAAATCACCGCGAAAATCCGGCAGGTTAAAGGTGGTCGAACCGTCGCCGCTGCCGTAAGTGGTGCCGAGAACGCTGAACAAATCCGCATAAGTCGTGCGGCTGACCGCAGCACCGTTACAGATCAAATAACCGCTCAAAGACGCTTTCGGATACATGATAACCGTCCCCGGACGTACAAAATGAGAGGAATTAATACTCTCCGCCCAATATTTTGCCGATCCCTGCGGACGCTGCGTAATCGACCCGATCGCCCACTTCTGAGCTTCCTCTTCATGAGACAAAGCCGCTTCTGTACTGGAAACCATGATATCCTGCAACATCTCAACGTGAGCCCTATTGATTTCGACCTCCTGTTGACAGTTTTCAACTGTAACAAGTATATTAGAAGCGTTAGTAGCCGCCTCTTGTGCTTCTTCCACCGCCTGATTGACAATCGCGGTTTTTTCCTCGGCGTTCTGATTAAACTCCTCACTGAGATTATCGGCAAAATTTTGCAAATCCACCTTCAGTGAATCGTCCGCATAATCCTGCAAAGCCGGCCGGATCGTCTCCTGATCAAACAGCTCAAGGGCCGGTTTTATGTTTTCTTCGGTATAACGGTCAATCTCCTCTTCCGCGGCACTCACCGCCTCGGTTTTGCTCTGCTCTATTTCTGTTTTCTTAACCGAAGCAAAAGCTTCCAGTTCCGGTTTCGAAACATCTTTGACATACCGGCAAATTTCATCGCGCCCGTATTGAACATGAAATACCGGCACGTCAATTTCCAACTGCACTTCTTTCTGAAACAACACTTCTACCGAGGCTTCTTCAGCCGCGGCAAGCGCTAATATTGTTTGTTTTTCTGCCATTTCTCACCTCGTCACCTGTTCGGTTATCTTAAAAACGCCGACTTTTCCCACTTGTTGCGGATAAATGGTATGAACCGCACCATTTGCAAATTTCAGCTCAATGTCACAAACATAATCCCCGACTTCAATATCGGTATTTTTAGGCGTCAGAGCGATAACGGCCTTCCCTTTTCCGGCATCAAGAATTTCTCCTTCCGCCGTAAACATGACCTTGTTTTTTTCCTGATCTTTGACAGTCATCCGCAAAACGCATCCGCTCAAATCCACATCTTTGCTTCGACTGTCCCGCAAATGCAGCAAAATATCAAAACTGTCGCCCTGTCGAACGACAATCCCGTTCGATGTCATATATCCCGCCATTGATCAGTCCTCCTTCACTTTAATGAAATAATTAAGCGCAATATTCTTCATCCGGGTCTCGCTGCCGGTTCGACCCGACGCTCCGCCCGAAGTTCGAAAACCTGCGGTTGCGGAAGCATCACTGGCATTATAAACTCCGATGATACGACCGCCGCCGGCACAGGCCGATTGAGCACCCGGCAATCCGTGCGTATGGCTTTGAATCTGATCCGCCTGATAACTGCCGAAAACGCGGCTGCTGTCATAACCGCGCCCATTGTCATAACCACGCACGACAACCCCGCGACAATCCGGCAAATTAAAGGTTGTTACCCCGTTTCCTTCACCGAAAGCGGTTCCGATCGCTTTAAACAAATCCTCATATTCCCCACGCGACACCGCACGTCCGTTACAGATCATCCACTTTCCGTGATCTTTCTGCAACGCCGAGCATTTGATATCTCCCACCATCAGCGAACCGTTGATGGTCGTGGTCACTTCGGTCTTAACCTGCTCCACTTTGTCATCAACCTGTTTCAGGTTGACGGCATCGGTTTCTTCCACTGCATTACCCAGCCGAACCACCTTAAAACCTCCGGCATTGACGTTTCCTTTCATCGCTACTGTTCCGCTGCGCAAAAAACACTGGTTTAACCCCTCGGCAAAATTATCGTCTTCGGCATCGTGATGATCCGTCACAATGTCAATATCGTCTATTCTGTCCTGTTCCCAGCTGTGCAGCCGGGTAAAATTCCCCTGTGAATCAAAAGGCATCGATTTTCTCCTTATAAAAAAACCCGGAAGTATTGTTCCGGGTTTACGTTTCAACAAAAACAACTGATAAAAATAATTACTTTTCACATGCCAGCGCATAATTAACCCGCAGATAACCGTCTTCGCCGACCGTTACCGCATCCGGTTTAACGTCACGCACTTCCTGAGCAATCAAACCGATCTGTGTTTGCGGCGAACCGATATAATTAAAACGGTAAACCGTCAAACCGTTATCCAGCTGTCCGACCGGACTGATATTTTCCTTCAGACGCAGATCCGAAGACGCTGACGCCAGCATCGCCATCGAATTCATAATCTGTACCCCGTCTTTAAGAGTCAAGCCTTGGGACGACCGTTGGCCTTGATCGGTAATCTGATCCGAAGCCGTATTCCAGGCATTAAATTTATCCTTCTGTACCTGATATCCGCTGATGCTGTTCTGCAGAGACTGCAAAATCTCGCTCAACGACAATTGACGGGCATTGTTGGTAAAGTTACCGGCCGTCACCATATCGTTCAAACTGTTTGAAAATGCGCTCTGTCCCTGAATAATACTGTTGTAGGCCGCATTCTGCAACGCATCATATTGCGAATCCTGCAAAGTAGAGAACGCATTCTGATAGGCATTGCTCCCCACCGCCAACCCCTGATTTTGCAAACGGGTATTCAAATCCGCCGCATCAAGCGAAAACTGCTTGTTCAATTTATCCGCAGCCTGGTTATACACGGCGTTTTCCATACGCTGCCGGGCCTCATCCGAACCGTCCACACTATAAACATAATTCGGCAGTTGCGAAGACAAGGCATAGGCATTGTTGGCCACATTTTTATAAGTGTTGTCCACCGTTGAGGTGTCCAACCCGTCAAGATAATTAGAAAATTTTCCGGCAGCCCAAAGAGCCTGCGGACGAGTGGTTACAGAACGTGAACTGTTATCGCCTCCAAAATTGCTAGACATTGTTTTTCTCCTTTGTTTTAAAAAATTTACATTCGTTTTTCAACATACCCAGAACGTACACGTCCCGGCCGTTTTCCCGATATTGCCGCATTTTTCCCTCTTTGCGAAAACCGACCCCGGTCGCCAGCCGAAGAGACGCCTGATTGTCAACGTCAATCAGGGCGTTCACTCTCCGGCAGCCCCACAGGTCAAAGACAATACCGAAAATTATTTTCAGCACCCGGCGGGTGCACCAACGTTTATCGTCGCTATAAATACTGAGCCATACCTCATTTCCCGGTTTCAAAGCGGTATATAAAATACCGCCCGCCATTTTCCCGTTGATCAAAAAGCCCAGAGCGGCAGAATTCTCCGGATTTGCTTCCTCCATTTCCAGTTTGCCGGCGATCAGCTTTGCAATCCTGCCGTCATCGTCTATGACAATCTTACAAGATTCCGCTGCCTTGTTCATAGCGCACTCCCGTGTTATACCATTCCACCAAATTGCCGCGTGTTTTGGTCTTAAAGACGACCGCCCCTTTAAAACCGCTGGCACTGCTGCATATCCACTGGCTGTACACGGCTCCTTTCAGAGTCGCCCATTTGGTTCCCGTAGGCGAAGCCAACCGGCTCCACTTGGTTTTCACATCGCCGGACGACCACTTTGTCATCCCGGTATTGCCGATATTTTCAACATAATTCTGTTCCGTATCGTCAAAATCGGTATCAACAAAGATGTTAAGCGCAAACCGGGTCGAACTTTTGGTTCGCGGATTGATCATCTGAATTTTTTTCAAATTCTCATTGCCGAAATTCGAATAAGCCTGCCGAATATTTCCCAAAATATGCAACCCGTTATCCGAATACCCTTCATCAAACAAATACACCCCGCTTGCCGAACCGAAATACAGCCTTCCGTTCAACAGTCCCCAGCATAAAGAACGAATACCGGTAAAGCGGCACCACGCTCCCGAACTCAAATTAATGACATGCTGCTCAAACTGGCTGCGCACCGGCACGTTAAACAGAGCGTAACCGCCGCGCGGATAAATAATACCCTGCCACCCGGCCAGGCTTTTGTTGTCCCTAACCCGTTCCAACACCAGCCCGCGGATTTTGTCACTGTATGCCATGCCTGCCGTCCCGCCCTGAGCCAGCGGCATTACCTGAGAAAGCGGAATATATCCGTCTTCGGAAATCATCACGACGTCGCCCTGATACTGGAACACGCAGCGCCAGCCGATCGGCCGGCTGACATAATATTTTCCCTTCAGACTCCAGTCATTGGCATTTCCGGGATCGTTTCCGGCATAAACCAACACTTCGCCTTCCGAAGTAATAAACAACGTCAGGTCATCAATTCCCTGTCCGCCGTCCTGAGTCCAACAGGCAACGGCTTTCAAATGACCGCCGCGGGTCACCAGGGTCGAAAAATCCAGTTCGATCAGTTTTCCCTGCACCTCACCGGCATTTTCGGAGTACCAGCATTTCAAAGAATTGTGCTCAATATAAAACAACCGTTGTTTGGAAACCGCCACCGAAATCAGTTTGCGGGGATCAAGCCCGGTACCGCTGATTGCGCAATCATGCCATCCCCATTCGCCGTCACTGTTGCGATGATAACTGGCCGGCAGGTCATAACCGTTGCAAGCCAGCAACCGCTCCTTAAATTGTGCATACTGCCATTTGTTGTTCAAATAGCCGCTGCCGCTTTCCGTAACCGCTGTCGGCGTGGTTATGTCCCATATTTTTCCGTCGCCGCAGGCAAACAAACGATCTCCCCCGGCGTGGCGAAATTCCATCAGAGTTTCTATCGCCGTATCGGTGTTATTGAGGGCATACGAACGATAACCGCCGCGAAGACACACTTTGGTTTCCGACGGATAATAATTATCCATAACAATCGCATCGGTTTCGCTCATCATATCCAAACTGTCACGGGCATTAAGACCGCCGGTTGGTGCCGGAAGGGTATAGTTATAAGACCGCCCTCCGCGGTTAACTTCTTGCTTTTCCATGAATAATCACTCCTGAACTGGTTAAATCCGTTACCAAACCGCCGGCAAGATTGATGTCACGGGTCGCCAGCGTCGCCCCAAAGCGTTTTCGGCATTCTTTTTCATATTCATTGTATTCTTCTTCGTAGCTTTGGCCGTTTCTTGCCTGCAACCGCCACCGAATGGCCAGCTTGACCAAATATTCGTCAAACACCGGAATATCGGTGTCCTCGGAAAGTTCTGTTTTTTCGGTAAACATTTGCCGGTCATACGCGATAACGGCCGAACGGTACTGAAAAGCGATTTTGATATCTCCCGGCGGCGGCGTTAAAAAGCGAAACATCGAATTCTGAATTTTAAACTTAACTTCGCCGCTGTTGTCATGAAAATATTTTTCCCGCTGCCACTGTTCGGGCGTCACCGCGCCGATCAGTTTTTCGGCACCGTCGCGAATATAAACGGTATTATTCAACAACTGATAAAAGTCCGGACAAAAATCACAAATCGGATAATCACTCTTGCCGGCCACTGTTCTCAAAACACCGTCTTTGGTCAGTTCCTGCCAGTCGCCGTAACGCAACAAACCGTTCAAGGCGTCATTTGCCACGCTCAAAAAAATCTTTTCGTTTTGTCCGGCGCTTTTAAACAAGCTTGTCGGCACCTGCACACAGGCAACCGCCGCCACGTCTTGACAAATCTGTAATATGTTTTTCATTTCTTTCTCCTGTTGCTTTTCTTTTCATCCGCGGCAGCGCCTTTCTGCTTCTTAAGTTCGGCAACCTGTTCTTCCAAATATTTGATCCGATCCAGATATTGTTCTTCTTTTTGCTGCCACTGCTTAAGCGAGAGATTGTTTTTAGCCTGCTGCAAAAACTTCTGAGCCAAATGTCGTTCATCGGCAATTCCCAGTTGCACGGCTTTGTCTTCGGGCATTTCGTTCAAAGCTTCCACCGTAAAAATTCCGTGTACTTTCAACGTTTCCACTTCGGCCCGGTTCAAAAAGGCAAATTGTTCCAGCGGGGTTCCTTCCACCACTTGTTTCTTACCCAGCTGATAACGGGCATACTCGACCGGAAAACGCCGGATTTTTTCCGCCGTTGCCGGCTGATCATAAACTTCGGAATTATTGTCCTTAATCCTGATCTCGCAAAAACAGGCCAGTCTGAACTTCGGCAACCCGTTTGCCCCCACTTCACCGGTCTTCACCGCCCGGTCATAAAAACGCGCAACCACGCCCTCTTCGCTGCAACTGTTATTTGCAATTTTTTCAAACATCGCAAAATCCATTTTTTTCTCCTTAACAAAAAAAGCGGCAATTTTGCCGCGATAATTAAAAAAATGCAGGCAAATTCTCACCTGCTGCCTTCAAAAATCCTATTTTAACCGTAACCGGTTTTTACAATTTATAATAGAAATCACAAACAATTTCCGCTCTGCAACCATCAGTAACGCTCTGCGGTTTAAATTGACAATTTCCGATTCTGTACTATATTTAAATTGTTCCGTCACCGGCAGGAACGAAACAGAAATCGCCTGCTGCGTATCCGTCGGGCTAGGCTTGGTAGGCTTCCCGGCGGGATTGACGGAACACTTTTTGTATCCCTCTCCCTTCAGTCACGCTCTCAAACCCTAATCCTTGACAACTTTTGAGAACAGACTATATTTAAATTGTTCCGTCACCGGCAGGAATGAAACAGAAATCGCCTGCTGTGTATCCGTCGGGCTAGGCTTGCTAGGCTTCCCGACGGGATTGACGGAACACTTATCTACTCAATAATTTGCCCACCTGCTTTTAATGCATCCGCCAATTTTTCCGGTGGCACGGTCAAAACGGCACCATTCCACGCACGGATTTTGATATTTCCCCTCTCACTCATCGGTTCAAACCGGCTGTTCGAAAAAGCACGATACGGATTATTGTCATCACGATACATACTCGAAACAATTCGTCTTCCGTCCTTCATGTTAGTAGCCACAACATAAGGGTTCCCGCTAGGATTGTCAGTTACATAAATTTTCAATCCGCGTTCCGTTTCTTCCACCGGCCGATATTCCCTTATAATCTGTGGCAGCTTTTTCACTTCCTCCCGATTCATATCATGTTTATACATAATTTTGTTCAAACCAAAATTTCTTTTTGTTTGATCACTATGCAAATTTTTTCCGTGTGTAACAATTCGACCGTCCTCACCGATCGCCGCGGCTCCTCTCAGCAGGATAACCGGTTCTTCACCCACAATCCTCATTTTCACAATCTCGTCAATACAAAAAGAAAGCCCGGCCAACCCGGGCTTTCTCCTCTACCATTACACCGTTTTTTTACGTCCCTATTCCGGATTGCTTTCCGTTTTGGTTTCGGCGTTTTCAGAATCATCAGCAGATTTGTCAATCAAAACGCCCTGCAAAGCGGCATTAGACATCGTCATATTACCGGCCCAGCCGACAATCTTATAAATCGCGTCCTGATTAACAGCCATCCGGTCACCGCCGATCACTTTCATATCGCGATCCTTGTGGGTGCGCAGATAAATGTAGTTCGTATTCAGAAAATACATTTTGTCATCCGGACAATTACCGCCCTGACCGCCGTCAAACACCACGTCGGCACCTTTATAGCGCAGAGAAGTAAAACCGGCTTCTGCCAGTTTCGGTTCGGTATAACGCTGCAAAGCCGTCAACGACTGTTCAAAGTTAACATACATGTTGTTGCCGGCAATAATCAGATCCGGTTTGTCCGAACCGCGGCACAGCGACAGAAACATTTTATCCATGGCCGGACGAAGGGTTTCCGCCGTAAAGGCCTTGGTTGCCGTCACCGACTTGTTGCGCCAGAATTCGTTGCCCGAAGTTGCGCGGTTAATTCCGCCCACCGTACCGGTCTCCGGTGCATCGGCCACCAACAGGGCCAAACCGCCGATTGCTTTGCCGCCGGCAGCGGTACCGTCACCGTATACGGCTTCGGACATCTTGTTGCACATGGTTTTCTGAGCGTTGTCAATTCGTTTTTCAAACAAATCCATTACCTGATATTTACCCGAGTTCTTCAACATGTCTTCACCCGAAACCGCAACCGGAACCGCGCACAGTTTCAGACTGTACTCGGCAGCGGTAAACAGCTGTTTCGGCGTATACTGAATCGAATCATAACCCGAATACCAGCTCATATCGCCCTGACCGTATTCCAGTTCTTCCAAAATTTTGGAACCGCCGTGAATCACACGGTTGTGCCCTTTGGCACGCAGACGATTCAAAAGCGCATTGTTGCTGGAAACGGCGTCAGCGATCTGACCGCTGCGGTTTTCCAAAGTGAACGTAAAAATTTCATTGTAGTTTTCATTAGCCATTTTATTTTTCCTTTATAAAAAATGATTTAATAGATTGTTGTTTCATAATTATTTGTTTAATCTTCCAATTCGGCGAATTTTCTTTCCAAAATCTGACGGGTTGTCAGGTTTTCCAAACCGCCCGGCGCCGCCGCTTTGCCTTGCGGCGAAAAACCGGCAGCCTTTGCCTTACGGGCAGCTTCCGCTGCGGCGGCGGTTTCCGCATACCGGCGTTCACGTTCGTCAAAACGTTGCTGCAACCGGCGCAAACCTTCCGTCAACAGGGCAATTTTAAATTCGCTGATTTCCGAGGCATGATCCGTTTTTCCCGCAAAATCAGACTCTACACCATATGCCTTGGCCAAATGGCGCAAGGTTTCGCGCGGTGAAGCTTCCAACATTTCTTCGGCAAAAATCAGCTTCTCAATCCAGTCGCGCGCCGACTTAAAACCGTGTCGGCACCCTTTGGTCGAAAAAGCTTCATCTAAAAAACGTTTAGCCTGCAGTTCATTGTTGAGTCTGGAAAAAGCTCTTTCAATCTCGCTCTCCCGTTCATACAGATAACGCCGCATAACGGGCGGAAGAGATTTAAAAATTTCCCAATACTCTTTCTTGTAAGAAGGCGGTGCCTGCAAATATTCATCTGCATCCATCAGCTCTTCTTCCATTTCCGGACTTTGCGGATAATCCGCCGAAGCCGGTCCTAAATTTTCATATTTCTCAAACTGTTCCTCCAGGAACCGTCTGGTGTCACTTTTTTGCATACCATATACTCCTTTTATAATTACGAATAAACTCTGCCCACAGATCCCTGCGCAAAGCCCGTTCATTATTAAGACGCACCTCTTTGCGAAATTCGTCCGAATAATCTCCTGCCAAGGCAAGATTGTTTGCCTTTAAAAAACGATCGACATCCTGCTGGCAGGATGCCGTAGAACCGTCCGGAAGCACAATCTCTTCCGTCCACTGCTTGTTAAAGTAGGTCACCGTCTCACCTCTCCTTTCGCCTCCAGTTCAAGCTTTTGTGCCTTGATCATCGTCTCCGCCGCCAGCTGACGGTTTTCCAGATCAATCCGTTGTTGTTCAAGTTTCTCTTTCACTTCCAGCTCTTTGGCTTTTAACTGGTTTTTCTGCAATTCAATCGCCAAGACCGGGTTTTCCTGCGGCTGCTGAAGAGCTGCCTGCTGTTGCTGCAGTTCCTGCGCCTTCTGCTGTTGTTCCAAAAATACCGAAACATCGGCAAACACTTTTTCCAGCATATTTTCAAAAACCCGGCCGCGCGGCAACGTATCCACCACCACTTCAATCATGGTTTTATACAGCGGCAGCAACAACGGCTGCTGAGTAACCGTGGTCAGGGCCGTCATCACCATTTCATTAATCGTCTTCACCGCCATAATCGCCCGATTGCTTTCTTCATCACGGTTAAACACCGCGTCGGTCTCAATACTGAAAACCATCCCGCGCAGCTTTTCGGTTTTCAGAATATTTACCGCCGCATCCACGGTCTGCGCATCCTGACGTTTAGCCTCATCCAAAAAGCTTGCCAAACGCGCCGGTTCAAACATTTCACAGATAATTTCAGCCTTAATCCGCAACAGATCACGGATAAAACGCTGCATGTCATTCTGCCGATCCTGATTACGCAAAGTACCGAAGTTGGTTTTCTTAATCACCGCCGTCGCCGTATCGCTCTCATTGGAATTTCCGCGCATAATGTCACTCACGCCGGTAACGTCAAAAATGCTGGCAATTACTTCCTGCCGCCGCAACGCCAGTTGCTCCAGCGCCGTCACATACTGCTCAATCGGCGCAAAATCGACAATCCCGCGAATACCGCCCGATTCCCGTAGTTTCACAAAATCGCTGACCGCCACCAGCGTGACATCTTTGCTCAAAATATCCGCCAACTCGGGAAAGGCGTTGTCATAAGCACCGCTCACTTTTAACGCCTGCATTGTCAGCTTCATCCGCGAATTAATGCCGTTCAGTTCATTCAACATTTCCCGAATCATGCAATAATCCGGCACCGGAATAATGCTGTCGTTGGTGGCGGTAGCGTAAATCGGCTTCGGACACGGGAAAAAACCGTTGATATTCAACAAATTTTCTCCAACTTTCAAAAAGCGGTCCGACACTGCCTTGGATAGCCAGAAGATCTTGCCCGACAATTTGTCCCATACTTCATATATACAAATATCGCGACTGTCGTCCTCACCCTTCCATAAACTCTCGCCAAATTCGTCCGAGGCTTTTTCTCGGCTCATATAGATCTTTCTCGCCACCCAGGTCACGTCTTCCCATACGCCGACACGGTCAGTGTCAGTCAGAAAATACCGCGGATCCAAATAAACGGATTCCACGGTTTCCCCGCTTTTTACCGTAATCTCAGCTTCCGGATCAAGCGGATCTGCGGTTGTTTCAATCTTGGGCTTATACTGTTCCCAAATGATTCCGGCGCCGGAAATCAGAAAGTCGTTGCGTGCATACTTGATCACACTGTCAAAATCAAACTGTTCCAAATCCCATTTCAACGCCTTTTCCAACATTTCGCAGGCCAGCTTCTCAGCCTTGCCCGAATTCTTATCCGAACGCTCGACATAAAACTTCGGCTGCCTGAAATACAAAAAAGGTTTCAACGTTTCTATCGACGACCAAAAAATATTATATTTTCCGCCGCGGCTGCTTTTGCTGTCTTTGTAAAACTCTCTGGTCTCCTTCACCAAATCATAATACTTCGCATACACCTTCTCGGCATCGCCGATTTTTTTCAGCCATTCTTCGACCTGACTGCGCTCGTTTTGTTTATCTTCACTCATCGCATAACACTCCCAAAATACTGTTTTCGCGAACCACAACCACATTTTCGTCCGGGGTTTCCAGTTCATCAAACACATGAAACAAAACCCGTTCGCCCGGCTTCACTGTCTTCACCTGTTCACCCACGCTTTCCACGACGCCGCTCGTCCGCGGTTCTTCAATATCAACCGCCAGCAGCACCCCACCGGGTGTTTTTTCCTGCTTTGGTTCCACCCGGATAAAAACCCGGTCGGCAATTGCTTTTATTTTCATTTTTCCTCCTTTTAAAAAGTCTCCGTGCGGGCACAAAAAAGCCGGCGTTCAGTCAAAACCGCCGCCGGCTCAGTGTCCTATTCGCCCTGATATCTTCCGATCTGTCCGCTCACCGCCATCGGAAACAACGGATCGACAATTCCGCGGCTAAAATCAAGATAACGTTGAAAAGAATTCAAATCCTGATGGGAAAGCATATTTGCCATTTCCTGATTATAGGCCTGATTCCATCCCTGCCGATAGTTTGCATACTGCGGAACGCTCCGATCCATCAGCCCTTGCAATTTGCTCGCAGCCTTCTTTGCACCCGAACCTTCCAAAACCTTTCTTGTTCGATCCAGCACCATAAAATCTGTATTTGAAAGATCTCTCAGATGCTTATCACTGCCCTTTGAGATCTCAATTGCTTTTTGTACAGCCGCATTCTTATCCGCCATATGAGCTATTTCAGACAAATAACCGTCTTTAACCGCCTGGGGATTAATACCGGTCGATTGCATGAAACGGTTACTAACCTGCAGATCATTAACCGGATGTCTAAACTCATTGGCAATGTATCGGCTGTTCGGGGTTGCAAATTTGTTAAAAATTTCCCCGTCTTTCCGCTGAATAACCAAATCATACATGTCTCTCTTAGAACCTTGGTTATGATATTTGGTCATAAAATACTTGGTCGGCCGTTGTTGGGTAAATTTCCACGCTGCAACATCAGGCTTGGTATAAGTGTTCGATAACGTATTCAACATTCCTTTTCGGCCTTCGTCTTTCATAAAATGGTTCACCTTGCTCGTACCGTCAGAATACAAAGTTTTATTAATTTTACGTGCTTCTTCGTTCAAAATTTCGCCATAAACGCTTTCGTTCCGCACTTTATAAGGAACCCTCGGCGTCCCCGGAATTTTGTTAAAATGACCTGAAATTTCATAAACTTCCATATCTCCCACTTTTCCCAACTCATCCAGCATCGGCTTGGTTTTCAAATTGGCACGCCGCTTAAATGACGCAACGTCATCCCTGTAGTTTTTAGGAAGCATACCGCTTTGCTGTAAGTTCCGCGCTTCCTGCATCGCAAAATCCACACCGGCTTCCCCGGTCGGTCCGCGACGCATCTTCGTAATATTCTGCAATTTCGGACTGTATTTTGTTACTATTGGCTGCAAATAACGCCCGCCGGCTTGCAACGCTTTACCAAAACCATATCCTGAGATTAAGCCTTCTACACCGCCATTAACCATATTTACTAAAAGATCTTCCGGATTCTCAGTCGCAAAAGCTGAATTTATCATACCTTCAATACCGCCGCCGACCGAACTCTGAGCCACACCTTTGAGGCCCGCTTTTGCCAAACCGCCGGACAAGGCAGAACCGCCGCCGACCATATTGCCGGCAATTTCCAAACCGGCGCCGGTCAGAGAATTGACTAAACCGATTCCGGCATCGTCCGCCGCTTGCTGTAATCTTTGTTTGCGTTCTTCATAATTACCGCCCAACTTGCGGTTCAACCAGTCATAACCGCCGAAAGTCGCCCCGCTCAGCACACGCTCGGCACCCTGCAGCGACTGTCCGCCGACATCCAGCCAATCATCCAGGTTCATGTTTTTAAGCCCCTGCCACAACGAATTGGCATTGTTCCATTTTTCCGCCTGTTGACGATTGCGTTCAGCCACAATTTCTTGCGGCGTCAGTTGCCGAACCGGTTCTTTCTTAGGATATCCCCATTCATCCAAATTGCGTCTTTCAAACTCGTCTTCAACCAGTTGCTGAGTTCTTTCCCAGCCTTCCCTCTGGGCCTTAAATCTGTCATAACTCATTTTATTTTCCCTATTTTTTACTCATTAAAACAATTGCAAAGCCACATAATCCGTCCCGCTTTTTTATACAAAAAAAAACGGCTTCATGCCGCTCTGCTCCCTATTTGCCGCCGCAACCGGTTACCAACCGCTGCCCGGCTTTTGTTCGGCCAGTCCGAACATTTCTTCCACCGACACCTTACCGTTGCCATACAATTTCGGAACACCGTAATCATAAACAGGCTCGGCAAATGTCAACGCCAACGCGTCCGCTTTATCCGGCGAGCGCCCCAACCGTTTTTTAATTTCGTCCTTATCTTCCAGCTGCAACCGCCCTTTGCCGTCAAATTTTTTATTGATACTCACCAGTTCGTCAAACAAATCTTCGTCCGACGGCAGTTGCGGCGGCGGAAGTTCTTCCAACCAACGGTTGATTTTATCCCACATCTCCGCGCGTCGGTTAAAATACCGGTCCGCTTTCAATGCTTTCTCGCCAAAATAGATCCCGCGGATAATTTCGCCAAAACCGCGATCTTTCAAAATGTCATATACCCCGGCTCCCTGACCGCCGACGTCCATAAACATCCTCACCGGACGATACTCTTCGATAATTGCCGTCGCGGCATTGGCAACTTCGACGTTACTCAGTTTTTCATAACATTCAAAACCCGTGCACAACCGGCCTTTACGAAAACAAAACGTCGTTTTGTCATTACCAAAGCGGGCAATATCCAACCCGACAATCAACGGCGAAGTTGTTGATTCAATCTTCGGTTCAAACGCCCGCCGTACGGATTCGGCGGAAATCAACCGTGCATCACCCTGCGACATCGGCGCCCCCATCCAGATATGCAAATAACTTTCAGGGTTCTCGCGCCGACACTTTTCGGCCAGATATTTCATCTCTTCCGGACAAAACGGATTATCGCAGTAATTAACCCGCCGCACCCAGGTTCGTTTGTCCGGATTAGCGGCCACCGCCATCCATAACGGATCGTTTTCATACAAGCGGTTCATCGAAATCCAAATTTCCGACCCGTCCTTACGGATCGTCGGTTCCAAAATTTCCCAACTTTTGCGGCTGATCGTCTGCGCTTCCTCAATCCAGGCAATATCCACCCCTTCCAACGATTTGATCTTCTGACTGTCCTGTTCACGCAATCCCTTAAAAATAAATCGTGTCCCGGTAATCAGATTGTCGATCCGGTCTTCATATACCTTATAGTCATTTAAACCATAAAACGCTATACGGTCGCACAAAAGCTTATGTACCGAATCTTTGATAGAATCCTGAATTTCACGCAAACATGCAATCAACAGCTTTTTCTTACGTCCCAAAATAAGCAAACTGTCGGCAAAGGCATAGCTTTTGCCTCCTGCCCGGCCGCCATAACAAAATTTAATCCGGTATTTCTTCATCATCAACGGCGCAAACACTTCCGGAATATGCGCTGTTATTCTTTTCATTTTCTCCTCCCCGTTCCGATTTAAGTTCACTGTCTTTGACAAAACGTACCAACACCTGCTTCAATTCGCCGTCGGCTTTGTTTTTGACATCGTTTTTCTCAATCCAGCCATGGTTGGCTTTCAAGGCCGTAATCGACATCGACGAATTGTAAAAACCCAACCCCGCCGCATTCATCAGCCATTCTTCCTGATATAAAAGCGCCTTTACATATGCTTCGGCAAACTCAGGATACTTCTGCCGCCATTTTTCCAACGTACCGAAAGCCACGTCAATCTCATCGGCAAACCGCACCAGCGACGGACACGGCGCCGGCACTTTTTCACAAATCTCCTCGCTCTTATCGCTTTTCTTGTTGTATACCGTCCGCATCTCCCGATGATACAACGGCGCGTTTTTAAACCATGAAACCAACTGCTTGGCATACTCGGGACGATATTCGTCCGCCTTTAGTTTTTTTCGCATTTTCTCCCCTGACATTAATTAAATTGTTATATTGATCTTACGGCTTCCCCGACCGCAGCAACTCATCTCTAACCTCGACCCGGGCCCAACATACCCGCTGCACCGATCTCAGCTTTGGTAACAACCACTATCACTCCGATGATACCCGCCGTCAGTTTTCCGATCCTGCGCCGTTCCCGACATTTCCCCGTTCCCTCGACCGCCGCAACACGCCATGCCTCCGATCCCTGTTCAATCAACTTGGACATGCAACAAAAAAATGATGCCGCTTTTTTGAAAGCGGCATCACCAGGAAACAAGATTTAACTATAAAGGACTGATCAATACAAGATTATCTGACTTTACCGTCCGTCTGCTTAAGCATCCTCGCGGTATAAATATTCAAAAAAAATGGACGAACCGGAAAAAACATCCACTTCATCCATTATGGAAATGCTTATACTACAAATTGTCGTAAAAATCAACACTTTCTACACCAGGTTGTGGATAACTTTAATAAAAATAATTTTAAATTAATAATAACAATTAGTTAGAGGGGGCGAACAAATAAATCAGCTTTGTCCGCCTGCCCCATCAGATCAGATTATTTTCACAATCCGTATTCTTCATCAAACAAAACTTACGCTCCCTTGCACAAATCGTTAATAATCATGCGCGGAGTATAAACTTTTTGGTGCATAGCATTATCATGCAAATTCAACAGATACTCCGAACGTTGTTCGGTACTGTCAATTGCATTAACTGCCAATATGGTTTCCCTGCTCACCGTTTCATATCGACATAACAAAGCTTCAATTCCACATAATAAATTATATGTATTTACGGCTGACGGTGTAGTTATATCAGAATGTTCCGCAATATTCAGAAGCCTGCGAAAATCATTTCTCAACTTCTCAGGGTACTGATATTTATCATAAAAACTAACAGGTTGATATTTTTGAATATTCATTGAAGTAGTCCTTTACATTTTAAATCCATCAAAATTAATCTAATACACAACTAAAATTTTTAATAATATTTTATTACAAATAATAACAGTTTTTTAAAGCATAAATAAAGATATAAGTAAATCACAGTGACCAATAAAATTTGATTAACCGATCCAAACCCCGGCACAAATCACATTTTAACAAAAAACCGATTTCCATCCGACGCCGTTCCGAAAATTGCTTAGACACCTCAAAATCCCTGTTTTCCAAACACACCCTTTTAACCGCACTCCAAAATTCCCCCGGAACATGACGCGCCGCTTCCTCATAACGCTTTCTGGCCTTGCAAATCATTTCCACATCATTTGCATTTTTTCCTTTACTGTCGATTCTCTCGCGAATCCCTCCGGCAGACATCGACATAAAATACGATTGTTCATAATCTTTCTGCAGTTTTTCCGCCGCCTTCAACCGGTCTTGGGCCGAATATTTCGAATCTCCGAAATCAAGCCATCCTTTTTCAGCAAACCTTTCCAACACCGACATCTTGTAAATTCCGCCGTTTTTTCTTACAAAACCGCGGCGTACACAGTCCTCCCTGCTGACATATTGTTGATCTTTTTTCATAACATCCTCCTTATAAACGTATATCTTATATATACATTTAATGTAAGGAGTGTCAATACTATATATGTAATTTACAAACAGTTTTTTTTATTACATAATATGTAATAAAAAAAGGAGCGTATAATGAATAACAAATGGACATGGCTAAAAGAATATATGCAAAAAAACAACATCTCCCAAGGAGATGTTGCCGACGCGCTGAAGTGGCAAAAAACCCGGGTTTCCGAACTTTTATGCGGCAAAAGAGACTTTCCGGTCAACAAAGTCTTCCCCGCCGCGCAGTTTTTTAACCTCGATTTGGAAGAATTCACCAAATATAATTCCGGTTTCTCCAAAACGATTCCCTCCACCAACGGCAAAAAACCGCTTCAACCGGCAGATACTCTGACAACGATCGACATCGTGGCGCCTTGCGGTGACCAAAAAGACACCAACGTTTCTTTTCACCGAATCGGAAAACAACAAATCACGACCGATATCCTGAAATTATTAACCGCCGCCATCCCCGACAATATAAAAATCATGTTTGCCCGCGGTGATGCCATGCAGCCGACTGTCAACGACGGCGACCTGATTTGGGTCGACACCTCCGTCACATCCCCGACCGGCGACGGCCTGTATCTCTTTACTCTCAAAGGCGAGCTTTTTGTTAAACGTCTGCAGTTAGACACCTTCAACCAAACCGCTTCTCTCATCTCGGACAATACCCTTTATCCTCCGATTACCATTAAAAACCCCGACAAAATATCAACTTTGGGTAAAATTATTTCCGTAACCAAAAATTATCGTTAACCTTTCAACCGATCACATTTCTTCCGGTTACAATTCAACATACTCTCAACAAAAAACGCCTCCGGCATAACTCGGAGGCGTTCTTTGTTTATGTTTAGCCCAAACTACCAATTGTAACTGAGACCCAAACCGAAGGTCGAGGCTTTGTAGTCGTCGC